>CAZVGK010000001.1:0-220707 GCA_964626665.1 uncultured Gemmatimonadota bacterium
CAATAGAGGTAGAGAAGCCACCATCTTAGCATTTTCAATGTTTAATTTATTTCCAGAAGGTGGAATCCCTGCTGCACCTACTTTGTGAGCTTTGCGGTTAAAAAAGTTTGTAAAAAAAAAACAAGATCTTGCAAAATTGTAGTACAGGGATCAGCACGGATTTGCACAGAAAAAGGTTTAAAATGAGCAGGTTGCTGCGTTTTGTTATGCAGCCAGAGTTCCTTCCCTGACCGGAGAAGATTTTTTGTGGATGATAACATCCACAAAGAGCGAGAGAATTTCCTGACTGCTGATCCCTGAAAACTGTGAGCTGTTTTGCTGTGAGGATCTGGCCGAAATTGAACTATTTTCTCCAACTCTGGGGGAGAAAGCTCTTCCCTTCCCCAGCCCCTCTGGATGAAGATGAGGGGATCCCTCAATTGGTAGTGATCACCGATACCCTCGATCTCCACGGATACTTTCCCGAGCAGGTTCCCCAGCTACTTGATGATTTTATTCAAAATGCCCATCGGCTCAGGCTGCCGGAGGTGAAGATCATCCATGGGAAGGGGAAAAGTAGATTGAAAATGGTCGTGTGGGAGGAACTGGAGAAGAATCCACTGGTGGAGTCGTTCCGCCATGCCCATCCCCTCTCTGGTGGATGGGGGGCAACAATGGCCGTCTTGAGATTTCGGAATTTTTAAGAAATCCCGAAATCTTAGGGGGTTGTTTGAAGTCCCGACTTAGGTCGGGATTCAAGGGTGACAGCGGAGCAATCCGAACAAGCGCAGGATTGCGGAGTGCCAGAGGGTCGGTGAGACCCTATGGAGAACTTTGCGACCGAAGGGAGCTAAGTTCTGAGTTGAAGATTAAACCATTTCTCCTTAGCTTGGTCTTGGTGGCTGCTGGTCTGGAGACCAATGAGAGCCTGGCCAACCAACATCAACCAATAAATCTGCGGAAGGGTTCAGCCCTGGCAGACGGGAAAGAGGGGGATGGGTGGTTGGGGGAGGATAAGCTCAAGCACCTGATGGTCAGCGTATTCCTCACCGGAATTGGCTATCGGCTCTGTGCTGATGGGCTTGACTGGCCGGCGAAACGCTCAAGAGCTATCGCCTCCTCCTTTACCTTCTCCTTAGGGTTGGGCAAAGAGTTAAGGGATCGGACCCAAGGGGGGGAGAGCTTCAGCCTTAAGGATCTGGGGGTCGATCTGCTGGGCATTGGGATAGGCCTTTTGATTTTCACCACCTGGTAGGATGGGGAAAAGCCGTCAGGTGTGGGGATGGGTAATCTACGACTTTGCCAATACCATCTACTCTATGAATGTGGTCTCCCTCTACTTCTCCCTCTGGATTACGGTGGACAATGGCAGGGAGGACATTTGGGTTTCCCTGGCCAATTCGCTCTCTATGCTCTTGGTGGCCCTCTCTCTGCCTGGCTTGGGGGTGATCTCGGATAGATACAAAAGGAGGATGCCCTTCCTCTTCGGGTTGACCCTTTCCTGTGTGTTCTTCACCTCCCTGATCAGCATCGTGGGCTGGACCGTCCCCTCCTCTCGTTGGAGGGTGGGTTTAGCCCTCAGCTTTTTTGTACTGGCCAACTACTCCTATCAGGGGGGACTGGTCTTCTATAACGCCCTTCTCCCCCAGGTTAGTTCACCCAGGTTTATGGGAAGGGTCTCCGGCTATGGAACAGCTATGGGCTATTTAGGGGCCATTGTGGGGCTGGCTCTGGTTATGCCCTTTAGTCAGGGGAGGCTCTTTGGCTGGACAATCCCCCTCATCGGTGGGGGGGGGAG
Source organism: uncultured Gemmatimonadota bacterium (assembly GCA_964626665.1). Taxonomy (GTDB): domain Bacteria; phylum SM23-81; class DAOVCL01; order DAOVCL01; family DAOVCL01; genus DAOVCL01. Next base: position 1,778 of record CAZVGK010000001.1, read on the forward strand.
AGTGGCCACCTTCTTGCCCACCGGGATCTTCTTCCTCCTCTTTTCGCTTCCCGCCTTCCTTCTGGTCAGGGAGGGTGGGGAAAGGGGAGCCCTCCCTCAGCCCAATCTGCGGGAGGTATGGGGAAAGGTTTGGGAGGGGATATCGAACACCAGGAGATACCCAGGGGTCTTGCGGTTCTTGATTGCCAAATACCTCTATGAGGATGCCATTGCCACAGTGATCATCTTTATGGGGGTCTATGGGAACAGGGTGATGGGTTTCAGTGACGCGGTACTCGTTCCCTTCCTGATGGTCTCCATCTCCACAGCCATCATCGGATCACTTGGCTTTGGCCACCTCACCGATAGGATTGGTCCTAAGAAAACTTTATCCCTGGTCTTGGTCGGATGGATTGGCTGCTTGTCAGCACTGGCCCTCTTCTCCACTCCATCCCTCTTTTGGGTTATCGGCTCCCTGATCGGGGCTTTCTTAGGGGGAACCTGGGCCTCATCCAGGCCCCTTTTGGTGAACCTCGTCCCCCAGAAAATGTTAGGGGAGTTCTTTGGTCTCTATTCCCTTTCCGGCAAGCTTGCTGCTATAGCCGGGCCCCTCATTTGGGGAGGAGTTGTGCTCCTCTTTCGCCCCTGGGGGATAATCAGATACAAGCTTGCCGTGGTTGCCCTTATCCTGATGGTGGCTGCGGGCCTGTTGGTTCTCCTCAAAGTCCCCGCGGACGGGCCAGGACAATTCAGAAAAGGTAAACAAGGATTTGACTATGAAGATTAAAGAGGGGTGTGGCCTTTTTGGCATCTGGGGCTCTCCCCAGGCAGCTCCCCTGACCTATTTGGGCCTTTACTCCTTGCAACACAGAGGGCAGGAAAGCGCCGGGATTGTCTCCTTTGACGGGCGGAATTTCTGGGAGCACCGCGGGATGGGTTTAGTATCCGAGATTTTCTCTTCCCAGACCTTAGGGGAGCTCAAGGGGAGGGTAGCTATTGGCCACAATCGTTATTCAACCAGTGGAGAATCCTCTCTGAGAAATGCCCAGCCCCTCTTGACTAACCTGCGGGGGAGGATGTTCTCCATAGCCCACAATGGGAACCTGGTGAATTCCCAGGAACTTATCAGGGAGTTAGAGGCTAAGGGCTCCCTCTTTAGGTCGAGCCTGGACAGTGAGGTGATCATCCATTTAGTGGCCAGGTCAAAGGGAAAAGATACCCTGCAGATGGTTGTGGAGGCCCTAAGGAGGGTGCGGGGGGGATATTCGCTCCTCATCCTCACTGCGGATGGCCTTATCGCGGTGAGGGACCCCTGGGGGGTCAGGCCCCTCTCTATGGGCAGACTGCAGGGAGCCACGGCCTTTGCCTCAGAGTCCTGTGCCTTCGATCTCATTGGCGCCCAATACCAGAGGGAGCTGGAACCAGGGGAATTGATTAGGGTAGGGAAGGGAGGGGTGGAAAGCTTCCATCCCTTCCCAGCTCATCGCGGGGCCGCCTGTATATTTGAGTTTATCTACTTTGCCCGCCCGGACTCGCGGGTCTTCGGAGTGGCCGCAGACCGGGTGAGGAGGGAGATGGGAAGGCAACTGGCGCTGGAAAAACCGGCTCAGGCCGATATAGTCATCTCTGTTCCAGACTCCTCCAACACCGCTGCCTTGGGATATGCTCAGGAGTCAGGGATAAAGCTGGAGATTGGGCTTATCCGCAACCACTATGTGGGGAGGACATTCATCAGGCCGGACCAGGCAAGCAGGGACTTAGATGTGCGGATAAAGTACAATCCAGTGGCCGGAGTTCTCAAGGGGAAGAGGGTGGTGGTAGTCGATGACTCCATCGTCCGGGGCACAACTAGCGGAAAGCTGGTGCGGATGATCCGCAGGGCCGGGGCCAAAGAGGTCCACCTCAGGGTAAGCTCTCCCCCCATTAGATTCCCCTGTTTCTATGGGATCGATACCCCAACCAAGGAGGAGCTCATCGCCTCTAAATGGGATGTGGAAAGGATAAGGGAACATTTGGAGGCAGATAGCTTGGGCTACCTCTCCATTGAGGGCATGCTTTCCTGTCCCTCGCTCCCCCCCGTTGACTTCTGCACTGCCTGCTTTAACGGGGATTATCCCATCTGATATGGCGAAGCTTCAAATGTAGAATGAAGAATGTAGAATTAAGAATGAAAGAGACTATCGTCTGGTGGCGATCAAGTTTGGGCATTGGCTCCATTACCCTCCTCTTCTGCCCTCCAGAACAGGTATTTCTCAATCCACCCTTGCTGGCTCCAGAGACTTGACACAAATTTTAAGGTCTTGCCATATGAAGCCAGCCATTTAAGCTATGGAGATTATGCCCCTGCTAAAGAAGGCTCAAGGCTATCTCCGCCAGAAGGGGATAGAAAACCCTCGATTGACGGCGGAGGTCCTCCTGGCCCATTGTTTGGGGCTAAAGAGGATTGACCTCTATCTCAATTATGACTGTCCCCTCAATGAGAGGGAGCTCTCCCGCTATAGGGAGCTTCTGGTTAGAAGGGCCAGGTATTACCCTCTGCAGTATCTCACCGGGGAAGTGGAGTTTTACTCCGCGAAGTTTAGGGTGGCCCCAGGGGTATTCATCCCCCGACCGGAGACGGAGGTGCTGGTCGAAAAGGTGAAGGAGGCCATAGAGGGTGAAGTTCTGGTGGCCGATATAGGAACGGGCTGCGGGGTGATCGCTATATCCCTGGCTAAGGATTTGCCCCAGGCCAGATTCTACGCCAGTGACATCTCCGCGGAGGCCCTCAAATTGACCCAAGCGAATGCGGCGGAGAATGGGGTTGCGGGAAGGATCGAACTCCTCTTGGGTGATCTCCTAAACCCTTTCCAGGGGCTGGAGGGGAAGTTAGATGCCGTGGTTTCCAACCCACCTTACGTACCCCAGGATGAGCTGGAGAGCCTCCCGGATGAGGTGAGGTTGTATGAACCCAAAGCTGCTATGGATGGGGGGAAAGGGGGGAGGGAGGTCCAGAAGCGGTTAATAGCCGAGGCCTGGCCCTACCTGAAAAAGGGAGGGATACTGGCCTTGGAGGTGGGAGACTCCCAGGCAGAGGTGGTGATGGATTTAATGGGGGTAAGGTATAAGGGGATAGAGGTCTTCCCAGATCTCAACGGTATCGCCAGGGTGGTGATGGGGAGGAAAACTTAAGGCGAGTAGGTTGATGGGGTGGGGGCATGGCCAGCGAGACTTCACCGGGGATTGGGAGCTGGTCATCGGGCTGAGGTTGATCAAGATCAGATCAGGGGATCTGACCGCTCATCTATTCCTATAGGTTTTGCAGTTGAGATATGAATTGACCTTCATCCCAGAGCGATGGGAAAGTCAGCTCAATCCTTTATTGGAAAGCTATAAAGGGGGAAAGATGGCTCAGGTTTTCAGGATCGTCTATCGCTGGAGTATAGCTGAGGGAATAAGGGCGAAGGCTTTGTTGGGGGCGGCCGTATTGCCCTGGAGGCTACCTTCTCTTTTTAGCTCGAATGTCGCGGAAAGGGCCCAGGAGACAGCGAAGGAGGTGGATAAGGGGAGATCAGTTGGGTGGAAACCTAAGATTGGCCTGGTAGGCGGGATTCTTCTCTTCTTTCTTTTTCTGTTGGTTCCTCCCCAGGCCAAGATGTACATCCCTGCCACTAAGGTAGTTCTCAGGCACTGTCAGAAGGATGTCGTCGCGGCCCTTCTCAAGGGAACACCGCTTGCCGGGGTGAAGAGGCCAATATCGGCGATCAATGCCCAAAATATCGGACTCATCCTGGAGAAGTCACGGGATGTGAAGGTAAAGGTTCCCAGGAACTTCTACTCCTCGGGTAGCCGGGGGATAAGCCTGTCCGCTGCCGGGGAATCGCTGCAGGGGGTGTGCAAAAGGCAGGTCAACGGTTTAAAGAAGGCCATAGCCTTGGCCCTGCTGATGGCCATCCTTTGGATAACGGAGGCCATCCCCATCCCGGTCACCGCGCTTCTTCCCCTTGTTCTGCTTCCCCTTTTGGGTGTTGCCCACTACAAGTACGCCAAGCTGCCCGGGTATTTCGTGGCCTATGCCCCCTATATGCACTACTTGGTTGTCCTCTTCATTGGTGGTTTTACCATTGCCGAGGCGATGAAGAGGTGGCGGCTTCATGAGAGGATTGCCCTCCATTTTGTCAAGTTGATTGGCTTCTCCCCCCGTCGGATCATACTGGGCCTGATGGTGGCCACGGCCGTTCTCTCTATGTTCGTCTCCAATACGGCGAGCACGGCGATGATGATGCCCATAGGCTTGGCTATCATCCTCCAGGCTGGGGGAAAACCTGGGGAGAGCAGGTTTGGCCTTGCCTTGATGTTGGGCATTGCCTATGCTGCCTCCATTGGGGGGATTGGCACCCTCATTGGCACCCCACCCAATGTTGTCCTGGCCGGTTTTGCCGATACCCTCCTGCACATCAAGGTGACCTTTGCCGAATGGCTGAGGATTGGTCTGCCCCTGGTGGTGGTTCTTCTCCCCCTTACTTGGCTGATTCTTCTCAAGCTTAACCCCTTTGAGAAGCTGAGGATTGGGGGTTCCAAGGAGCTGATCACCAAGAGGATAAGGTCCCTGGGCCCTTTGAGGGGAGGGGAACTGAACACTTTTGTCGTATTCCTGTTGGTCGCCCTGATGTGGATCTTCCAGAAACCCATTTCGCGGGAACTTCACCTTCCTTGGCTGGGGGATTCGGTGATCAGCATCATCGGTCTTCTGCTTTTTTATCTCATTCCAGTGAACCTGCGACGGTGGGAGTTTACCTTGGACTGGAAGACAAACCTGAAGATACCCTGGGGGACCCTCTTTCTCTTTGGAGGGGGAATTGCCTTGGGACAGGCCCTGGATCATACGGGAGGGGCGGAATTTATCGCTATGAATCTGGTTGCTCTGAGGGCCGTTCCCCAGATTCTCCTTCTCTTCTCCATCGTCCTCCTGGTCGATTTCCTTACCGAGATCACCTCAAATACGGCCACAACGAATATGATGATGCCCGTCTTAGTGGCTTTAGGTATGGCCATTGGACGTGATCCCCTGACGATGATGATTGGGGGAGCAGTGGCCGCCTCTATGGCTTTTATGCTCCCGGTGGCCACCCCACCAAATGCCATCGTCTACGGCACTGGATTTATCAAGATGGGGGATATGGTGAGAAATGGGTTTTGGCTCGATATCTTGGCCGCGACCACCTGGACCCTGATCCTCTACTTTCTCATCTCCCTAATCTCCCCCCTGGTCAGGATTTGATGAACTTATCCGTAGGTGGCGGAAACCTTTTTGACAGGATAACAGGATTTACAGGGCTCTTGTTAATCTTAGGAAGAGGGAGAAATCCATAGAATTACCAATTAGGAAAGGAGTTTTCCAACTTCACGGTAAGCATCTCTGTGAGGGGGGGGTAGCTAATGGTTAAAGGAAAGGGATTTAGTGTATCGGGAAAGTGGTTTTTTATAATTTTATGAACGTCTACGTTCCCCTCCACCAAACACCGAAAGTCAAGAGTAAAGATTTGACCCCCCCTATTTTCAAATTTAATTTCGTAGCAACAAAAAGGAGAGAATATGAGAATAGTCTCATGGAATGTTAATGGGATAAGGGCATGTATCAAGAAAGGTTTCTTTGAATGGTTGTATGAGGTCGAACCAGACATATTATGTCTGCAGGAGACGAAGATATCTGAAGCGGAATTAACAAAGGAGCTAATACAGCCGAAGGGTTATCATACATATTGGAATACTGGAGAGAAAAAGGGGTATGCCGGAGTGAGCATTTTCACCAAGGAAGAACCCACCAAAGTGGAGAGGGGAATAGGTGTGGGAAAATTTGATAAAGAAGGAAGATTCCTTATCTTAGAATACAATAAGTTAGGGTTAGTTAACGCCTACTTTCCTCATTCACAAAGGGATTTGAAGAGATTAAATTTCAAACTGAAATTTAACGACGCCTTTTTAAAATTTGTCGAAAAGCTAAAGGAAAAAACCAAAAGGATTATTTTGACCGGTGACTTTAATGTTGCCCATAAGGAAATTGACTTGAAAAATCCGAAACAGAATGAAAATAATGCTGGATTTACAATTGAAGAGAGGAGATGGGTTGACGAGTTTTTATCAAAAGGCTGGGTCGATACCTTCAGGGAATTTGAAAAGGGGCCTGGACATTATACTTGGTGGTCATACCGATTTAATGCCCGGAAGAGAAACATTGGCTGGAGGGTGGACTATTTCTTTGTCCCCACGCAGTTTCTAAAAAACATTGAGAGTTCCTACATTTTAAAGGATGTTTTAGGTTCCGATCATTGCCCCATTGGGATCGAACTGAAGATTTAATTGCCTTGCGGCAAGAAGGTTGAAAAATCAGCCAGCCGCAGCCTTCAGGTTGCGCAAGGGCGATATAGGGGACGGTGGTGCAGAAAGTGCTTGAGGGGTTGATGGATAGGGGGAGAGAAACGGGAGGAATACAGCTCAATTTTCGATTTTTCGCGGGCAGGAGACTTGCTGATAACCTATATTGACATCAGGCATCGAGAGTCAAAAGTAAAGATCTGACCCCCCTCATATTTGTCAAACATCGAGGGCTGACCCCATTCTCGTATGTAGAGATGGAGCTCAGCGGCGGTGCCTTAGCGTCCTCCGCTGCAACGATTTGTTGGAGATTTCTTTCCTTCTGTCAACTATAGCACTCCATGGATGACGCTCCATCTCTTGCAATGTTGCAACCATTTCATTGAGGTCGTAATTATGTCGTTTAGCGAATTCATCCCTGTTCCGCCATACTTCTAACAGAATTTTATTCTTCTCCATTTTCACTTACCTCCATAAACTCGATTGGGGTGCAAATTTCTGGGCATAAGTAGCCTTCTGCGCTACACACACTGCGCACTAAGGGTTTTGTTGCAGGATTGTTGATGTGACGGCAATTCCAAGTGAGTAAATAATCTGTGCCATGAACGGTAGCTGTTGCAATATGAAGTGCATCAGCTTGGGCTTTACCAGGTAGAGCACCTTGTGCTACAAATGTAGCAGCCAACTGCCGGACACCATCAGTAATTTTCAGTTCAGGGATTCCCCGGAGCAACCTAAGTCGTTTTGCTGCTACATCTTGATCTCCTGCTTTGGCTTCAGCAATTACCAGCTCAGAGATGAAAAGATCATATATGTTTCGCTTGTCCTCCCACCATTCGGTTGTAATTTGTTGACATGCGGCAGTGAACAAGTCTCGGCTTGTTTTAGCAGCCAAGTAGCTAATAATCGAAGTTTCTATGTATACACTTAACCTTTCCATACACTCAGTTACCCCAGAACACTTAGTGATGTTTCGAAAATTCCATGAATTCCGAAGTATCCGGAATTGTTTGAAAGAGGTGAGCCCCCTTCAAGGATGACAGCGGAGCAACCTGAGCGAGCACAGGATTGCGGAGCGCCATAGGGACCCTCTGGAGAGATTAGCGACTGAGGGGAGCTGATTTCTACCATAGGCCTGGCCTGCTGCATCGGCTCATCTATGCATAAGATAGCACACCTCTTCCCCTGTGTCAAGTTGTGATTAGCTATAATCTGGCTGATGGCCTCACAGGGTTACCACCCGGAATAGCTTCTCTCTTTTATCCAGGTAGGCAGAAGTTGGTCAACGATTACAGAATATGAAGAACGGTGTGCAGAAAGTGCTTGAAGATTTGAGGAATATGGAGAGTATGGCCATATTTTAAATATGGTCAAGTATTTCCTCCAAGACGGCCTCCGCCTCCTTTTCCCTCCCCTTGGGGACTAAGATCTTTACCTCCATCCCCCCACTGCCGTAGGCGGTAGAGAGAACGTCCCCCTTGATGATGGAGGGGATACCCCTCTTCTCCAGCACCTCCTTGACCATCTGAGCATAGTAATTTGTGGGAAGGGTGCGTAGGGGAACAAATTCGTTTTTATCCGCTTCCTGAATCATTGTCCTCCTTTTCGGGTTGACCAAACATTCCTTCCAGTATAAAGAGGGCTTCCTCCCTCCTCTCCGCGGGGACGGAGAGGGAGATGAAAGATGACTTTGGGCTCCAAGTTAGTTCCAGGCCGATGAAGGTATTTCCCGGGTTCCCCTCAGCCAGGATGGTGGGAATGCCCTTTGCCTCCAAGGCCTCCACGGCCATATGGGCCTCTATGGGATGGGAGAATCTCCAAACCTCTACCGGTTCCGTAACTTCCTCCATCTATAGTATTCCACGACTAAAATCATACATTTATCGGTAGTCAGCCTCTTATAGCACAAAAGATCGGGATCTGCCCTCACCTTGCCTTTTTTATCTCCTGGTGGGTAAGGATACTCCCTTCCCCTCCCCACTTCGCTCTCCCTTTATCCCTTTCAGGGATAAGGAGAGAATTGCCCACCCCTTGGTTGCCTCTAAATACTCTCTTGCCAAACCCTGCGGCGAAAAGCACATTTCCCCTTCCTACCCTCATGTAGATTTAGGGATGAAAAGGACCACTGGTCAGGGAGTGAGCCAACAGAGTTTGCGGCATAGATCCATTGCTCTCATCTCTCTTCTTGCCTATGGAACATCAATTTCTCAACCTATCCTTGATGGTTACAATAACCTGACACGAATCTCAAGATGAGGGTTTGTGTAAACATCTAAATATAAAGATAACCAATGCCAAGCCCAAGAGATCGGCCAGGAGGTCCCAAGGGGAGGAGTCTCTGCCCGGGACGAAATACTGATGTAGCTCGTCGGTTACCGCCCAGAAGGCTCCAAAAAGAAAGGAGAAACTATACCGGTGTTGGCTTAATCTCTTCCAGTTTCCCAAAGACCTGTAGAGGAGGAAGCCAAAGATGGCGAACTCGGCCATATGGTAGAGCTTGTCCTGGAAGGAGAGGCCCAGTTCCGGGGTGGAGATCGAGGAAAAGGAGGAGAGGCTAAAAATCAAGAGGGCGTAGATGAGGGCAGGTAGGTGGTATTTGATGAATTCTCTATGGGTTAACATATCCGGGGTAATTGCTCTCCTTCCAACATAAGGAGGGGACGGGTCCCTCCAATTTTGGTCTGGAGGAAGACCCCCTCTGGTTCCTCCTCCACCCGGCCGACAACCTGGGCATTCTTCCCCAAAGGGTGAGATCTTAAAGCCCGTAGGGCCACCTGGGCCAGCGCGGCAGGCAGGATGAGAATAAGCTTTCCCTCATTGGCTACATAAAGGGGATCAAAGCCCAAGAGATCGCAGATCCCCCTTACCTCCTCCCTGATGGGGATATCCTCCTCCTTAAGGAATATCCCCACCTTTGAGGAGTTGGCGATCTCGTTGAGGGCTGTGGCCAGGCCTCCCCGGGTGGGGTCACGCAGGGAATGGATCTGGGTGGTCTCCTTGAGGATGATCTCTAAGAGGGGGGTGAGAGGAGCACAGTCGCTTTTCAGGGAGGATTTTATCTCTATCCCTTCCCTCTGTGAGAGGATGGCCATCCCATGATCCCCCAAGGTGCCTGAGCTGATTACCGCATCCCCTGGCCTGGCCCCTGATCCGGAGATCTCTACACCAGGCCAGATCCTTCCCACCCCAGAGGTGGTGATAAAGAGCCCGTCTGCTCCTCCCCTCTCCACCACCTTTGTATCCCCGCAGACTATCTGCACCCCTCCCTCCTGGGCCGCGGCCGCCATAGACTCCACCACCCTTTCCAAGAGACTTAAATCGAGGCCTTCCTCGATGATAAAGCCCGCTGCCAGGAAGAGGGGTTTGGCCCCCTTCATCAAGAGGTCGTTGACCGTACCGCTGACCGCCAACCTCCCAATATCCCCTCCTGGGAAGAGGAGGGGCTTGACCACATAGGAGTCAATGGTAAAGGCCAGCCTCTCCTTTAGAGGAAGCTCGGCGGAGTCGTCAAGGGGGGCCAGGATGGGATTGGCAAAGCTTTTTAGGAAGATCCCCTCGATTAACCTTCTGGTGGCCCGGCCGCCGCCGCCATGGGAGAGTAGTATCTCCTTAACTTTCGCCATATTTGTAATAGGCTGCGCAGGCCCCCTCGGAGGAGACCATACAAGGGCCCACTGGGGTTTGTGGGGTACATCTCTTCCCGAAGAGGCCACAGTCTGGAGGGACCTTCAGCCCCATCATTATCGGCCCGCAGATACACCCCTTGGGCTCCTCGGCCCGGGGAGGATGAAGATCAAAGGCCTTTTTGGCATCATAATCCGCAAACTCTTCACTTAAGCTTAGACCCGAGGAGGGGATCTCTCCTATCCCCCTCCACTGGGAGTCGCACTGCTGGAAGACCTTCTCTATGGAGGCTAAAGCCTTAGGGTTACCCTCCTGGTTTACCCCCCTTTCATACTGGATTTCTACTTTGGGATCGTCATCTCTACTCTGGCGGAGAAGCATCCAGATGCCCTGAAGGATGTCCAGGGGTTCAAATCCGATGATCACACAGGGGATGCCGAATCTTTCGGGGATGAATTCGTAGGGGTGGGAGCCGATGATGGTGCTCACATGGCCGGGACAGATGAAGCCGTCGATCCTGGCCTCCTCTTGGGCGCAGAGGAAACCCATAGCCGGGGGGATGAGCTTGAAGGCGGGATAGATGAGTAGATTCTTTACCCCTTTCTCCCGGGCTAAAAGGATGGTGGCTGCCACCGTAGGGGAGGTGGTCTCGAAACCCACTCCCACGAAGCAAACTTTCTTCTCAGGGTTCCTCTCGGCTATCTGCAGGGCATCTAAGGGCGAATAGACGACTTTGACCTCCGCTCCCTGAGCCATCTCCCCCTCCAAGCTGGAATGGGAGCCGGGGACCTTGATCATATCCCCAAAGGTGGTGAGGATAACCCCCGGGATCTTGGTCAGCTCGATTATCCAGTCGATATCCTCCGCGGGGGTGACACAGACCGGGCAGCCTGGGCCGGAGAGGAGCTTCAGTCCATGGGGGACCATCCTCCTTATTCCCGAGGAGGAGATGGCCATAGTGTGGGTGCCGCAGACCTCCATCAAGTTTGTCTCCCCGGTTACTAATTTCTCTATTCTGTGTAGCAGGGCCTGGGCCAGCCTAGATTCATTCCTCATAGGAGCTGATCTCCTCCCAAAGCCGCAAGGTCTCCTGGGCCCTCTCCTGGTCGATCCTCTGGATGGCAAAGCCGGCATGGACCAAGACCCAATCCCCCAATTTGGCCTCGGGCAGAAGCATCAACCCTATTCTCCTCTCCACCCCGCGGAAGTTGGCGATGCCAAACTCCCCCTCTATATTTTTAATCTTTCCTGGAATGGCTAAGCACATCTTGCTCCATCTTTTATCAATTTTTCAAGATCTTGTTTTTTAGCAAATTTTTTCGTAGCAACCGCAAAAACGCAAAGATCGCGGAGAAAATAAAAAGCAAAAGAGAGATGAAATAAAGCGATAATAATCTTTAAACTTTGCGTCCTTTGCGACTCCGCGATGAATTATTTGGTTGCGGCTTTGCTGGACTATGCCATCTGTGCCCCGGCCACTACAGCTTGGCCCAAGGAGATGCCGCCGTCATTTGCCGGGACTAAGTGGTGGTAAAAAGGTTTAAGCCCCTTTTCCCTTAACCCATTTATCGTCTGGAAGAGGAGGTATCTGTTCTGGAAAACCCCCCCGGAGAGGAAGACCCTTTCCTCCTTCCACCTTCGGCTAAGCCTTAGGGAGGTTTGCACGATGACCTCGACCAGGGAGCGGTGAAACCTCAGGGCAATATCTTCCCTTCTCTCCCCCTTGAGGAGGTCCTCTATGACGCCATCAATTATCCTTTGGTGTTCTAAGACCAGTTTTCCCCCATCATCTTTGATCTCACAAGGATATGCCCCCTCCCCTTTTCCCCCTGCAGCCAATGATTCCAGTTCCACCGCTGCCCTTCCCTCATAGGTGTTGTGGAAACAGAGCCCCAGGAGGGCGGAGCAGACATCGAACAACCTCCCTGCACTGGAGGTAAAGGGGGAGTTTATCCCCTTCTCCACTTGCCCGATCACCGCATCCCTCTCCCCCTGTTTAAATCCCTTCCAGAGGCTCAAGGGCAAGCTGAGGGCCTCCCTTCCCCGGAAGTGAAGGAGGTAACCTAAGGCTGTGCGGTAGGTTCTCCTGATGGAGAGCTCACCGCCAGGCAGGGGGAAGGGGGCCAAATGGGCCACCCGTTGGAACCCCTTTAGATCAAAGAGGAGGAATTCCCCCCCCCAGATTGTCCCATCCAAACCATAGCCGCTTCCGTCAAAGGCCACCCCTAATGCCCTCCCCTGCCAGCCGTTTTCGGCTGCACAGCTTGCCAGGTGGGCGTGGTGGTGCTGCACCCCAATTTTCACCTTTGCCTCTAACCCCTGGGCGAACCTGGTGGAGAGGTAATCAGGGTGCAGATCGTAGGCTATTAGCTGGGGCTCTATATTCAACCAGGATTTGAACCTGCCCAAGGCCTCCTGAAAGAACCTTAAGGTTTCCAAGTTGTCCAGCTCTCCAATGTGCTGGCTCAGAAAGGCCCTCTCCCCCTTGGCTAAACAGAAGGTGTTCTTGTAGTAGCCACCACAGGCCAAGACAGGGGGGACGGAGATGGGGAGCCTGATGGGTGCTGGTGCCCAGCCCCGGGAGCGGCGAACCAATGAGGGGACTCCATCGATGGTGAGAGCAACGGAATCATCGGTCCTGTTCCAGATGGGCCGATTGTGCACCAGAAAGTAATCGGCCACTGATTTGAGCTTTTGCGTTGCCTCTTCGTTGTCCGCAATGATGGGTTCACCCTTGGGGTTGCCACTGGTCATCACCAGGGCCTGCAGTTTCCCCCCTTCAAAGAGGAGATGGTGGAGTGGGGTATAGGGGAGCATAACCCCTAAGTAACGGTTTTTGGGGGCGACAGCATCGGAGATCTTGAGACCGGGATGGTCCCTTTTCCTCAAAAGGAGGATGGGGGATTGGGGGCTTTTCAGTATGGCCTCTTCCTCCTGGTTGGTTATACAGGCCTTCCTCACCTTTTTTATATCAGGGATCATTACGGCCAGTGGCTTTGCCTCCCGCCTCTTTAGCTCTCGCAACCTGTTGACTGGCCCTTTCTTGGTGGCATCACATACCAAATGGAATCCACCCAGCCCCTTGATGGCCAGGATGTGCCCTTTGTTTAAGAGCTTAATGGCCCCTTGCAGGGGATCTGGGGTAGAGATCTTTCCCCCCTCCTTATCTAAAAGGGTAAGCCAGGGGCCACATTTCGGGCAGGCATTGGGTTGGGCATGAAACCGGCGGTTGGTGGGGTCCCTATATTCGGCCGCACACTGGGGACACTGCTTAAAGATCCTCATTGTGGTCAACGGCCGATCATAGGGGATCCCCTGGATGATGGAGAACCTGGGGCCACAGTTTGTGCAGTTGGTGAAAGGATACCTATATCTTCTGTTTGTTGGATCCCTTATATCCTGCAGGCATTCCTCACAGGTAGCCATATCAGGGGAGATGAGGGTGGGCTCCACCTGGGCCGCCTGGCTCTTCTCTATTTTGAAGTCCCGGTAATTGCTCCATCCCTGGGGATGAACCTCTATCCCCTCCACCTGGGAGAGGGGAGGGGCCTTTGTTTGCAACTCCTCGAGAAAAACCCGGATATCCCCGGCAGGGCCCTCGGCCTCAATAATAACGCCCTGGGTGGAATTGGACACCCTTCCCCTTATCCCCCAGAAATGGGCCAGGTTGTAGACAAAGGGCCTGAACCCTACCCCTTGCACCACCCCCTTTACCACTATCCGTAGTGCCTCCCTTTTCTCCTGAATTGCCACCTTCATCATTGTCAAGTTTTCCTCAGGATTCAAAAAACCTTGGTGATGGGATAAGATCTGGTCTCCCCACGAGCGGATTAGACTCATACTTGTAAGGGGAGAAGTCTCCAAGTTTTGTCCACAGTTCTCCCCCAGGGGGGATGGAATTTCACCCTCACCTCACCCTTCAATGGAGAGGTAAAGTAGGCCTCAGGAGGTTCCTCCCACATCAGGGCTCCTGCCCTGAGGGCAGAGATTGCTTCGCCGTTCCGAAGAGTTTTCGGGACTCCTCGCAATGACGGACTCTATTCTCGTGTCATTGCGAGCGATAGCGAAGCAATCTTGTTGATTTCGGTATTGGTTGTGGGAGAGATCCCCAGACCTCAACTGAGTGGTTTTGTGCAAGGCAACAGCTAAATTAACTTAATTTCCTCCCACCCAATTGTCAAGGGGAAAGATTTTTTTAGAAAAAGCTTGACAGGGGGCAGTCGGCTTGCTATTATACATTGTGAATTTCTTCACAAGGAGGGAGGAGTTTGGAATCTAAGGCTCCAACGGCAACCATAGCAAGGCTTTCTCGCTATTATCGTCGCTTAACCCACCTGGAGGTTGAAGGGGTAGATACCGTCTCCTCGGAGACCTTGGGGGAGGTGGAGGGGGTTACCCCCTCGCAGGTGAGGAAGGACCTCTCCCTTTTTGGCAGTTTTGGCACCAAGGGGTTGGGCTATCCGGTCTCCGAATTGAAGGGAAAGGTTGCCTCTATCCTGGGTTTGGATAGAAAGTGGAAGGTTGGTTTGATTGGGATGGGCAATGTGGGTTCCGCCCTGGTGGGGTATAAGGAATTTCACAAACAGGGGTTTGAGATTGTGGTCACCTTTGACAATGACAAGAGGAAGATCGGGAGCAAACGGGATGGGCTGGTAGTTAAGGATGTGGAGGAGATGGAGGATTACCTGAAGAGGGAGAAGGTGGATATCGTGATTTTGGCTGTCCCGGCAGATCAGGCCCAGAAGGTGGCCGAAAAGGTGGTGGGATGTGGGGTGAGGGCCATACTGAACTTTGCCCCAGTCTCCCTTAAGTTACCCCCCAAGGTCTTTGTGCGCAATGAGAATATGGCCATCGAGCTTGAGGCCCTCTCCTTCTCCTTGGTGAATAAGAAGATTATTGGCTAAAGATTTGGCCCTCCCCTTAGCGGGGCCTGTTGGGGGAGTTTAGAACGGCTTGATACAACTGGGTTTTAGGCATAAGCTCTGGATTCAATTATACCGACCTTGAGAAATCCCTTAAAAAAGGACTTGACATTCTTTGATTGATTGTTATCTTTAAGCTGAGTTTGTGAAAAAGTTCACAAAATGGATACCCTATTCATCGAGAAAAAGGATATTATCCCCTTTTGCAAGGCTTTGACCCATAAAGCGGAGCTCTACTCCAGTGTGGGGAGGAATGGGGGGATACACCTGGAGAGGTTAGCGGGAGGTAATTTAGAGGATGTGCTAACTGGGGGGAGGAGGACGGTGGAACCACTTAAGGCCCTCTTCTTTCTGCCCCTCTCCAAGGTTGCCGAATATTCATCGGCCAATTGGACCTCTCAGGGGAAGGAGAGGATAGTTTTAGGGGTGAAGGCCTGCGATTTAAAGGGGTTTGAGGTTTTAGACAAGGTTTTCTTGGAGGGGGAATACAAGGACCCCTTCTATGAGGCCAGGAGGAAGGCGACCCTGATCATCTCCGTCGACTGTACTAAGCCTGAGGATACTTGCTTCTGCACCTCTATGGGTGGAAAGCCATACCCAGAGTCTGGATTTGACCTTAACTTCTCTTTCCTAAATGAGGGGGCGATAGTGGAGATAGGTTCAGAAAGGGGAGGGGAGATAACCGGCGAATACAAGGCCTTCTTCCGTCAGCCGACCGCCGCTGAGTTAAAGGAGAGGGAAAAGAGGAGAAAAGAGATAACCAGCCAGGTGGATGAATACAATGTTAGGTGGGGAATAAAGCCACCCTATCATAACCTGGTAAAAAGGGCCACGGGCTCCCCGTTATGGGCCAAATTGGCCGAACGATGCGTAGAGTGTGGGGCTTGCCTGTACATCTGCCCTACCTGCCGCTGTTTCCTGCTCTATGATCAGGGAGAAGGGAAGGCCAATGAGAGGGTGATGATCTGGGATGGTTGTTATTTCCCCGGTTACTGGAGGATGGCCGGAGGCCTTACCCCCAAGCCCAGACTAACCACCAGGTTCGAGAACCGATTTAACTGTAAGTTCGACTACTTTGTGGAGAATTACGATGTGGAGGCCTGCACCGGCTGTGGCCGCTGCATAGAGGCTTGTATGGGCAAGATCGACATCAGGGAATGTCTTCAGGAATTGAGGGGAAAGGCTAAACCGGACATTTTGGAATTTCTTAAAAATTCTGAAATGTCAGGGGATGTTTGAAGTCCCGCACTCATGCATGCATAAGTGCGGGGTTCAAGGGTGACAGCTCTGCAATCCGAGCGAGCGGAAGATTGCGGAGCGCCAGAGGGTCGTGAGACCCTATGGAGAAATCAGCAACCGAAGGGAGCTAAGTTCTAAAGGAGAAGGCTTAAATGGAGAATCCCTATCTACCAGTAGAAGCAGAGCTTCTGAGGGTGGTGGAGGAGACCCCCACCATAAAGACATTTGTCCTCAAACCCTTCCAACCCATTCCCTTCCGGGTCGGACAGTTTATGCAACTCACCCTCCCCGGAGTGGGGGAAGCGCCCTTTACCCCCTCCTCCCCCCCCTATGAGGAGGAGAGAATGGAGATAACCATCCTCAAGACGGGCAGGGTAACCGATGCTCTGCACAGCCTGCAACCAGGGGAAACCTTAGGCCTGAGGGGCCCTTTTGGTAAAGGCTATCCCGTAGATAAATTTGTTGATAAGGAGATACTTATTGTGGGGGGAGGAGTGGGTTTAGCCCCCTTGCGGTCACTGCTCTATTATCTCTTTCAAAATCAGGACAAATTTAAGAGGGTCTCCATAAAGTATGGAGCAAAGAAACCAGAGGAGCTTTGTTACCAGAAGCTCTATCCCCAATGGGAGAAGCTGAATAAGGTCGACCTTACGGTGACCATCGATGTACCGGCCCCGGGATGGAAGGGAAAGGTAGGCTTGGTAACCACCCTTTTGGATGACCTGGATATTGACTTGAAGAACAGCTATGTAATCTCCTGTGGGCCAGAGGTAATGCTTAAATTCGTCACCTATAAGCTGATAGATATTGGATTTGCCCCTGAGCAGATTTACCTCTCAATGAACAGGAATATGAGCTGTGGAATTGGTAAATGTGGCAGGTGCATCATCGGGAAATACTTCCTCTGTAAGGATGGACCGGATATGTGTTATGCGGATATAAAGGATATACCGGGGGTCTTTGGTTAAGATGCAAAACGGGAGAAGAGGTATCTGTCCCTTCTGCTGTCTGCAGGATGGGTTGAGGATAGAAGGAGGGAAATTTGAGCCCCTCTTTGGTGAGGATTCCCTTTTACATTTAGACTACGACACAAATGATAAGGTGAATCAGGGTTCCCTCTGTTCCCGGGGGAATTCGGTGATTGAGCTTTTAGAGCATCCTCAAAGGTTACTTGCCCCCTCTTTTCAAGGAAAGGAGATAGGTTGGCAGGAAGCTCGTAGGCTTATGGCCTCCAAATTAGGGAAGGGAACCTCCCTTATTTTAGGTCCAAACCTCACCTTAGAGGAGGCCTGGTTGGCTAAGGGCCTGGCAAGTTCCTTGGGTCTCCAGGGGATTGCCCATCTGGCCCCCGATGATGGGGAGGCCTTTCAGGTTTTGCGGTGGTTGGGGAAGGTAGGGGAAGTGGGGATGGAGGAGATAGAGAAGGCTGATCTTATCCTCGTAGTAGGTGATGCCTTTATGGAACATCCGGTTGGCTCTCAGAGGGTGCTCAGAGCCAAGTATGCCGAGAGGAAAAACAGGCTCCTTGTCCTCGACTCGGTGAAGACCAAGACAACCTGGTTTGCCAATCAACACCTCCAGCCAAAACCGGGGACTGAAGGGTTTGTCCTGGCTGGATTGGCCAAAGCGCTCTATAAGTTAAAGCCTTCATATTTAGCTTCCCTCTTTAAGAAGATCAATTTAGAAAAGATAACCCAGATCACTGGCCTGGGCCGAGATGAAATGGAGAAGGTGACCACTCAGCTTGCCTCTGCCCGACAGGGGGTGGTTATCCTCTCTAACCTTTGGGGAAGGGTGGGACCGGTGGGGTTGGCTACATTCTTTGGCAACCTATTGGCCTCCCTTTCCGGCGGAAAATTTCTGCATTTGCCTGTCTATCAAAATGGCTTCGGAACAAGCCTCATCTTAGGGGTGGGCACAACTGGCCCTCGGCTACTGGACGGGGTTCAAAAGGGGGAGACAAAGGGCCTCTTTGTTGTGGGGCTTGACCTCCTTTCTTCCCTTCCTGGTCAACAAAAGGATATTGGATGGAAAAAACTGGAATTTCTTTGGACGACTGCCATACTCCCCAATCAGACAACCAAAGAGGCGGATTTGATCCTCCCTGCTGCCTCTGGCTTGGAGAAGAGGGGGAATCTGCTCTATCTGAATGGGGATTTGCGAGAGATGGATCCCGTTTTGCCTCCACCAGGTGGGGCTAAAGCTGATGGGCAGATCTTCCGGGATATGTCCAATGGTAAGCTTTCCTCTCCGGAGGGAGCCAAACTGAAGGAGGCAGTGAAGGGGGAATCCCTTCCAGAAAAGAATATCGCTCAGAGGATCGAGGCCCTCTGGGAAGAGGAGATAGCCAAGGAGAGCGAGGATAAATTGCCCTTTTGGTTTATCCCGTCTGCTCATCCCGCCCATTTGGGGAATGGGGCGATAACCTCTCATCTGGGTTGGGCAAAGAAGGTCTGCCCGGAGCCATCCATTGCGCTTAACCCAGCTACGGCAGCTAAATTGAAGCTGGAGGCCGGGGATAGGGCATTAGTAAGCTCACAGGTGGGAAAAGAGACATTTCACATTGAAATAAACGAACGGCTAAAGGAGGATCAGGTTACGGTTCCCGCCCACTTC
Organism: uncultured Gemmatimonadota bacterium; assembly: GCA_964626665.1. GTDB lineage: Bacteria > SM23-81 > DAOVCL01 > DAOVCL01 > DAOVCL01 > DAOVCL01. The sequence continues at coordinate 20,512 of CAZVGK010000001.1, forward strand.
CCTCAGCTACGCAGGCTCTTCCCCTGGAAGGTGGGGGAAACCCTGGGGGAGTTCTCTTTGCGGCCGCAGAGGGTGAAGATTGCCAAGGCTAAGGGGGATTGAGTTGGAGGAGAAGAGGGTCGTAATTGACCTCAATTACTGCATTGGCTGTCAGTCCTGTGCCGCGGCCTGCTGGCAGGGACATCATAAGCAATCACGGCTTTTCCACGGGGAGATAAGGGGGTTGGCTCTCCTTCCCCTGAACTGTCGCCAGTGTGAGGAGCCAGCCTGTGTCAATGCCTGCCCTACCAATGCCTTAGAAAAGGGTGAGGATGGTGTGGTTCGGCGGAAGACTATGCTCTGTGTGGGCTGTCTCTCCTGTGTCTATGCCTGTCCCTTTGGGGTGATGGAGGCGGAGCTGAGCAAGCATCTTTCCCCCAACTGTGATCTCTGTCAGGACAGGGTTAGCCAGGGGAAGGAACCCAGATGTGTGGCCTCCTGTGTCTCTGGCGCTCTCAGGTTTGTCCCCTTATCCAAGGTGTTTGGTGAGGATAAGAGGGAACTTCAAGTGGGGGCCAGGATCATCTCCAAAAGCTTATTGAAGAGGTCTTAGATGGAACTGAGCCTCAAGCCTTTGTTATATTTTCTCGTATTCCCGGGATTTGTCTTTACCGCGGTGGTTGGTCTGCTCTCCTCCTGGGTGGACAGGAAGGTCACGGCTAAGGTGCAATGGAGGGTTGGTCCCCCCTGGTATCAGAACTTTGCGGATATCATCAAGCTTCTCCACAAGGAGATAATCGTCCCTCAGGGGAGCAGGTTCACCGGTTTCCTTTTGGCCCCTATCGTAGGGCTGGCCGGGGCCACCTTGGTCTCCACGATAATATGGGTGATAAACCTCAATCCGGATTCTGGCTTTGTCGGCGATCTGATAGTAGTCCTCTACCTCTTAACTCTTCCCTCCTTAGGGGTGATCATTGGGGGCTCTGCTTCCCGTAACCCCTTAGGTGCAATGGGGGCGTCAAGGGAGATGAAGCTTATCTTGGCCTATGAGCTTCCCTTTATTATAGCCGTCTTTACCGTTGTCCTCAAGGTGGGCTCCATCCTCTTTGGGGACATAATTGGCTACCAGCAGGTATCCGGGATTATGCTTAGGCATCCCTCCTGTATAATCGCCTTTTTGGTGGCCCTGGTCTGCTCCCAGGCCAAGCTTACCCTTGTCCCCTTTGACATCCCGGAGGCCGAACAGGAGATAATTGCCGGCCCATTTACCGAATATTCTGGAGCCCCTTTGGCCATCTTCAGGCTGACCAGGGCGATGATGCTCTTTGTCCTTCCCGTCTTCCTGATCACCGTTTTCTGGGGAGGGATGAACTTTCACGGTTGGCAGATATTAGCCTCTTGCTTAAAGTATTTAGCAATTTTGGTCTTTATCATCTTAGTGAAAAACACAAATCCCCGTCTGAGGATAGATCAGGCCATAAAGTTTATGTGGGGTCCGATGACTCTTCTGGCCATCGGGGGAATGGTCCTGGCTGTAGTGGGGCTTTAAAGGAGGGTGGCTGATGGGATTTAAATCCTGGTCTCTAAAGAAATCCCCGTGGATATTCCATGTCTGTACCGGTTCCTGCAATAACTGTGATATCGAGCTATTGGACTGCCTTACCCCTAAGTTCGATGTGGAGAGGTTTGGTATCCTTCTGGTGGGGAGCATCAGGCATGCCGATGCTCTGATAGTTACTGGGGCGGTGACCAGGCAGGCAGCCCCTAAGCTCAAATACCTCTGGGAGCAGATGCCCAAGCCAGGATTGGTCGTTGCCTTGGGGGCCTGTGGTTGTTCGGGGGGGATTTTCCGGGACTCTTATAACATCGTTGGTCCGGTGGATAGGATCATCCCCGTAGATGTTTATGTCCCTGGATGTCCCCCCAAGCCGGAGGCGATCATCTCCGGGATCGTCAAGGGATTGGCCAAGCTTTGAGGCAATAGTTCACCACTGATAACCACAGACTGACAAAGAATTGGTTAATGATCAATTAGCAATTAACAATTATCAATGGGAAATGGCACACACCTCAGGATTTTCTGGCTTTATTTCATTTTAACTTGCTAATTGTTAATTGACCATTGATGATTGCCATTCCGTGGTGAATTCTTACATTTAAGCTATGGATGTAGCCAAAGAGATAAAAACTAAGTTCGGGGAAAAGGTGAAGTTGGCTATCAGGTCACCTAAGAGGCTATATTGCTTGGTGGACAAGGGAGATCTCCCTTTAGTGGCCCGTTTCCTCTTCGAGGAGCTGAAGGCCCGTTTCTGCACGGCCAGTGCAGTGGACACCAGAGGTGGGATTGAGGTCCTCTATCATTTCTTTTTTGATCAACTTTCCCTGATGGTTAGCTTACGAACCCTCCTTTCCAAGCCATCCCCACAGATAGAGTCGCTTGCCCCCTTCCTTAAAGGGGCTGAATGGATAGAAAGGGAGATAGCTGATCTTTTCGGGGTAAGGTTTGCTGGCCATCCCGATCCTCGCCGGCTTATCCTGCCGGACGATTGGCCCGAGGGGGAATATCCATATCTCAGGGGGGAGGATTGAAGACTACCATTCCCATAGGGCCCTATCATCCCCTCTTGGAGGAGCCAGAACTTTTCAAGCTGGTAGTGGAGGGGGAGACCGTGGTGGATATGGACATCAGGATTGGTTGGAACCATCGGGGGATAGAGAAGATCGCCGAGAGCAAAACCTACGATCAGGTTATCTTCTTAGTGGAGCGCATCTGTGGCATCTGCTCCACCTCCCATCCCATAGCCAATGTGCTGGCTCAGGAGGATCTGGCCGGGGCTGAGGTGCCGGAGAGGGCGCAGTATATCCGCTCCATTGTGGCCGAGCTGGAGAGGCTACACAGCCACCTTTTGTGGCTGGGTTTGGCCGGCCATTTTATTGGATACAACACCATCTTTATGTGGGTCTGGAAGGCCAGGGAACCCATCCTCGATCTCTTTGAGCTCATCACGGGGAATCGCAACGACTATGCCATGCTCAGGCCAGGCGGAGTGCGGCGGGACATTTATAAGAAGGACCTGCCAGCAATTAGGAAGGTGATGGACGACCTGGAGTCGGCCAATGAGATGTTTACCAAGGCCATTTTAGATGACCCGGTGCTCAGCGCCCGGCTGAAAGGTGTGGGAGTGCTCACCAAAGAGGATGCCATCAGATACTGTGTGCTGGGACCCACGGCCCGGGCCTCGGGAGTGAATATAGATGTCAGACGGGATGAACCCTATGCCGCCTATGATAAGGTGGATTGGAATGTCATCGTGCAGGAAGGGGGGGATGTGTTAGCTAAGGCAGTAGTGAGGCTATTGGAGAATGTTGAATCCATTAAGATAATTCGTCAGTGCGTCGATAGATTAGAAGAACTTCCCGAGGGGGAAATCTGGAACCCTATCCCCCAGATGCCTGTTGGGGAGGGGATCGGCCATGAGGAAGCCCCCCGGGGGGAATGTTTCCATTATATTCGCTCCGATGGGGGGAACTACCCGGTGAGAGTAAAGATACGGGCCCCTACCTACAACAACCTGCCCACATTTAAGGCCTCCTGTCTGGGAGCAACTGTCTCCGATGTGGCCTTGATCACCGCAGGCATTGACCCTTGCTACTGTTGCACAGAGAGGATGGCCGCCGTCTATGACGGCTCGGACAAGAGGCTATATGACTGGCAGGATCTGGTAAGGCTATCCCAGGAGAAGACAGAGAAGATCAGGAAGGAGTTAGGGAGATAGAGTGGATCCAGTGAATCTTCTATATCCGGTTTTTGTCCCGATAATCATCGGGCTGATAATCCTCTTCTTGCCCCAGAGGCTGCGGCCTCTGCATGGAGCTCTGGCCCTTCTGGCCACCCTCTTCACCTTCATTGGTTCGCTGAAGATATTTCTCTCCCCTAAGCTTAGCTATCAGCTTTTTACCCTGAAGTTGGGGAGGGTTAAGCTCCCTTTTGAGCTACTTTCCTATCATTTCGGAGCGTTTATGGCCCTTTTTGTGGGCCTCTTTGGCCTTCTCCTCGCCCTCTATTCCCTGGGCTATTGGAGGGGAAAGGAATACCCCAACCGTTACTTCTCCTATCTGCTGATCACCGTTGGGGCCTCCTGTGGGGTTGTCTTAGCCAACAACCTGATCTGGCTCCTGGTCTTCTGGGAGGTAGTTACTTTAATGTTTTACCTTCTGGTGACCTTGGGGGGAAACAAGCTCTCTCCCTTAGCGGCCAAAAAAAGCTTTCTTATCCTGGGTTTTTCCGACTGTGCCCTGCTTTTGGGGATCGTCCTGCTTTGGGGCCTCATCGGCACGCTGCGCCTCAGCGATATCTCCGTAAGTTTAGGAAGTGGGACCTCTTATTTTATATTTATCCTGATGATGATTGGGGCAATTACCAAGGCTGGGGCGATGCCTTTCCACTCCTGGATTCCCACCGCTGCCGAGGGAGCTCCTACGCCAGTAATGGCTTTTCTCCCAGCATCCTTGGATAAACTTCTGGGGATCTACCTTCTGGCTCGTATAAGCTTAGATCTTTTCATTATGGATAAATCTATGGGGATGGTTCTGATGATTATCGGGGCGGTAACCATTGTCTTGGCGGTGATGATGGCCTTGATTCAACACAACCTAAAGAAACTCCTCTCCTTTCACGCTATTTCTCAAGTGGGTTATATGGTATTGGGGATTGGAACTGGCGTGCCCATAGGGATAATGGGAGGGCTGTTTCATATGGTGAACCACGCCATATATAAGAGCCTTCTCTTTCTCTGTGCCGGCTCAGTGGAACATGAGACCAAGGAGATGGAGTTGGATAAGTTGGGAGGATTGGCCTCTGCTATGCCCTATACATTTTTAGCCTCCACCGTGGCAGCTCTCTCCATCTCCGGGGTCCCCCCCTTCAACGGTTTTGTCTCCAAATGGATGGTCTATCAGGGGACGATAATATCCCATCAGCCCATATTCTTGGTGGCCGCTATGTTCGGAAGTTCCCTTACCTTAGCATCATTCGTCAAGGTTCTGTATTCGGTCTTCTGGGGGCAGAGGCCTAAGGCCTTGGGGGAGGTAAAGGAAGTGGGTTTCTCTATGAAAGTCCCTATGCTGATCCTGGCCCTGCTCTGTATATTCTTCGGCGTTTTCGCCCAGTTTCCCCTCGGCCACTTCATCGGGCCAGTGATAGGGTACAGTTTCTCTCACCTGCCCCGGGCCATCACCTTCTCCGGTGCCTTCTGGAGCCCTACCTTGGCTACCCTCTTGATCATTATCGCCCTCATTGTGGGGCTGATCATTTACCTGTTTGGTCACCTCAAGCTGAGGCGGACTGGACTGATGTATGTAGGTGGTGAGATAATAGATCCTGAGGAGGTGAGGGTTCCGGGGACGGGCTTCTATGAAACCATCAGCAATCTCAAGGGGTTTAAAGGGGCTTACGGGGATGCGGAGAAGGGGGCCTTTGACCTCTATTACTTGACGGGAAGGTATGGAAATAATATAGTTCAGGTGCTGAGGAAACTGCATGATGGGGTCCTCTCCACCTACCTCTCCTGGTGCATAATCGGCCTTGGTTTTCTGCTCTTTCTCCTGATAAGGTGAAATACAGTTTACAGAGATTAGTTTTCAGGGATCAGGGAAAAACTACGGCCATGCCATCAGGGCTTCTGCCCTGACGGAAGAGGAAGTCTTATTGTGGATGGTAACATCCACAAAGAGTGAGGGGATAGTTCGCCCCGCTGTACGCCATGCCGTGTCATAATATGAAATACAATTCAGAGAAGCACCATAGAAGGTCGATAAGATTAAAAGGTTACGATTATTCACAACGGGGATATTATTTTGTAAACATTTGTACAAAGAATCGGGAGTTGTATTTTGAAAGAGATGATGTAAAACGGATGATTAGAAATATCTGGTGTGATTTGCCCAATAGATTTCCAAATATTGAATTAGATGAATTCATAATTATGCCCAATCATATTCATGGAATAATTGTTGTAGGGGTAACCCTTGTGGTTGCCCGAGCTAATCAAACCCAAAGGGCAGGCACGAGGCCTGCCCCTACGAAAACGGTTGCATTAGGTGATATTGTTGGTGCATTCAAATCATTAATAACAAATGGATATATTAACGGGGTTAAAAACAAAAATTGGAAACGATTTGATGGAAGATTGTTGCAACGTAATTATTATGAACATATTATCCGCAACGGCAAGTCATTAAATAGAATTCGGGAATATATAATCAACAATCCATTGAGATGGGATACTGACATTGAAAATCCGGACAATTGGAGGAATAATTTACAGAAATCAGCTATTGGAAAGTATTATCAAAATTTATTTGCGGAAGATACAGGATAGTCGCAAGAGCCTCTTCTTATGGGAACAGATAAAATTCAGCTTTTCCTATTTACAGCAAAGGCTTCTTTTATGCCGGAACCGTTAAAATATCCTGTTATATTAAGAGTGAGCCTTATTAGGAGTTTGTTATGACCAGAAGGAAATTTGATGCATCCATTCCCAGAAAAATGTTCTGGTCTAATAAAATTACAAACAGCAAACTATGTCCCAACTGTAATGCAAAATTAAAAAGGGAATACCATACTTATTTAGTAGGCACACGGAAGAGGAATAATTATGAGACTTTTATTACTGGAAATGATGACGGTTACTTTTGCCCCAATTGCGATATAGTGGTTTTGGATTGGGATGAGTTTGCACGACTGGTGTCGGTATTCAGTAAATTTTCAAACTCAGTTGAATTCGCAGTTTTAGGAATAGTAGATACGAATGCCATTCCCAAAGATAAAAAAAGTATTCCACTGGGGAATGATGATAATCCAATTCCTTTAGTCCGGTTTACAAATCTTTCTGAGAGAAGAAAATCGGGAAAAACGCAGAGAAGAAAAAATAGAAAATGAGCAGATACTTCGTATATCATGGCATATCTGGTTCGGACTTACGTTATCAACTGAACTACCTTTCGGGTAGCTTCGTATAGCCCGAAACCGTTAAGCAAACTTGATAGAAGTTTTAGAATAGATTGGGTTAGGTGTTTTAACCTTAATGGGAGGTTGTAATTGGCTTTATTCATTGTTCTTCTTGTATTTATGATTATCGGCTCCATCATTGCAATTGAGACCAGGAACCTGCTCTCCGCAGTGATATCTGTGGGAGTTGTGGGCTTTGCCCTAAGCATCGCTTTCCTCCTCCTGAAGGCTCCGGATCTGGCCATTACCCAGGTGGTGGTAGAAGTAATCGCCCTCATCCTCTTAATCAGGGGAACCATCTCCTTGGATAACACGGCTATAGAGAAGCATAGGGACACATTTGCTCTGGTTTCTTCCCTGGTCTTCTTCGGCATCTTCCTGGCCTTTGGCTGGGCGGCCCTCCAGCATCTGCCTAAGTTTGGTGAACCCTTGATGAAGGTCTCCCAGGACTATCTGCAGACGGGTCTCCAGAAGACCGGGGCAGCCAACATAGTTATGTCCATAGTCCTTGATTTCCGGGGTTATGACACACTGGGAGAGGCCACCGTGCTCTTCACCTCCATCTTAGGGGCCTTTGTGGTTTTGAGGAAGAGGGGGAGGAAGAAGAAGGAGGAAAAGGATACCGCCAGGGTGGGGATACCTGGTGATCTTTAAGGGGGGGAAGGATATGCAAGGGATGACCCTGATAGTGAAAACCGTAGTGCGCATCGTCAGCGCCTTTATCGTGCTTTATGGGATCTACATCATCCTTTATGGTCACCTTACACCCGGTGGAGGCTTCCCCGGGGGGGTAATCATAGCCGCTGCCTTTATCCTCATTATGCTGGCCTATGGGAAGGAGGTGGCCTTAAAGAGGTTTGGCGATAGGTCCGCCTCCCTGTTGGATAACTTAGGGGCCTTGGGCTTTCTCTCCATTGCCCTTTTGGGGATAACCGGAGGTTATTTCTTCCTCAACTTCATCAATCATGGTCAGCCCTTCAGGCTGATCAGTGCGGGCACTATACCCCTCTCTAACATCGCCATTGGGATAAAGGTCTCGGTCTGCCTCTATGCTGTGTTTATAGCGTTGGCCATATTTGGCCGGGCGGTTTATCGGGCGAGGGGAGGAAAGGATTTAAAGGGAGGTGGGGAGAGATGATTGTTTATTTTCTTGCCCTTGTCCTCTTTGTGCTAGGTCTTTACTGCCTTGTGGCCAAAAAGAACATCGTCAAGAAGGTAATTGGTATGGCGATTATGGACTATGCGGTGAACCTCTTCCTTGTCTTAGTGGGCTATAGGAGGGGAGGGGTAGCTCCCATCCTCCTTAAAGGGATGGATAGGGCCAAGTTCGTTACGCAAAGCGTAGATCCTCTTCCCCAGGCCCTTGTCTTAACCTCCATAGTCATTGGCTTAGGGGTGTTAGCCCTGATGGTTGCCCTCTGTATCAGGCTATACGAGAAGTATAAGACCTTCGATATGAGTGAGATAAGGAGATTGCGGGGATGATAATTTCAAGGAGTTGTGATGCATAGCCTTCTGCCGCTTTTTATTGCCATCCCTCTGGGCGCCGCCTTTTTGGGCCTGATCATCGCCAAACTCTGGAGAGGGGCAGGAGGTCTCTTTGCCTTTTTGGGCACTCTCTCCCTGATGGTCTTCTCCTTCTGCCTATTGGGCCAACCCCCATTCATCTACAAGATGGGGGGGTGGATCCCCCCGGTGGGGATCAACTTGGTCTCCGATGGGTTGAGTGGCTTTATGCTCGTGGTGATCAATACCGTGGCCTTTTTGGCCATAGTCTTCTCCCTGAAGTATATGGAGCTCTACACGGCCAAGCCCAAGTACTATGCCCTCTTTATGCTTATGCTGGCCGGGATGAACGGCGTCGCCCTTACTGGGGACATGTTCAACCTTTTCGTGTTCCTGGAGATAGCCTCCATCTCCTCTTATGCCTTGGTGGCCTTTGGCTGTGAGCACGAGGAATTGGAGGCTTCCTTTAAATACCTCATCTTAGGTGGGGCCGCCTCTACCTTTATCCTCTTAGGGGTGGCTATCCTCTATAGTTTGACCGGCACCCTGAATATGGCCGATATGGCCCAGGTATTCTCCTCGGGAAAGGTAAACAGTGCAGCCCTCTTTGCCCTGGCCTTTTTTACTATGGGCTTTGGGGTAAAGGGGGCGCTGGTTCCCTTTCATGCCTGGCTTCCCGATGCCCATCCCTCCGCCCCTGCCCCCATTTCAGCTATGCTCTCTGGAGTTCTGATCAAGGTCTTGGGGATCTATGCCCTGACCAGGATTATCTTTAATGTCTTTGGCTTTACCCCAACTATCGGGGCCATACTGATGGCCCTGGGTGGGCTCTCTATGGTTGTGGGAGCCCTTTTGGCCATTGGCCAGGATGACTTAAAGAGGCTCTTGGCCTATTCCACCATTAGCCAGATTGGCTATATAGTTTTGGGGTTGGGACTGGGCACCCCATTGGGGATATTAGGGGGGCTTTTTCACCTCCTCAACCATGCCACCTTTAAGTCCCTCCTCTTTATGTCCTCAGGGGCCATTGAGTATTCTACGGGAACAAGGAAGTTAAGCCAGATGGGAGGGCTGAACAAGAGGCTGCCGTTGACCACTGCCGTCTCCACTACGGGCTTTCTCTCCGTCAGCGGTATCCCCCCCTTCAATGGCTTTTTCAGCAAGCTGATTGTCATTATCGCCTGTGTGCAGGCTCACCAATACATATATGCGGGGGTGGCTGTCTTCGTGGGCCTCTTTACCCTCCTCTATTTTATGAAAGTGCAGAGGCACCTTCTCTTTGGAGATCTGCCAGAACGGCTCAAAGGGATCAAGGAGGTTCCATTCTTAATGGGTTTTTCGCTGGTGGTTTTGGCCCTTCTCTGTTTAGGGTTAAGCTTTCTCTATCCGTTGATGTCCAAGACCATCCTGGCCTCGGCACGGGATGCCCTTTTGCACACCTCGGCTTACATTAAACTTAGCTTAGGGGGTTAATGGCAAGGAAGATAATAATATTTCTGGTCAGCTTTGCTACCTGGCTCCTGCTAACCTGGTCCCTTGACCCAGAGGAGTTGATTGCCGGGGCCGCCGTAGGGGTTTTGGTCGGTGTCCTCTTCTGGGATATCTTCCTCCAAGAGGGGAAAAGAACGGTTTTTGCCCCCAGGAGGTTTCTCTGGCTTGGCCTCTACATCCCAGTGTTTCTTTACTATATGATCAAGGCAAATTTAGATGTAGCTTACCGAGTCCTTCATCCGGAGATGCCCATAAACCCAGGGATAGTAAGGGTGAAGACCTCCCTGAAGACGGAGACAGGAAAGACCTTCCTGGCCAACTCCATAACCCTTACCCCGGGGACCCTTACCGTGGATATAGTTGACGATAACCTCTATGTCCATTGGATAAACATTTCTACCCTCGATCAAGAGGAGCAAACTAAGATAATCGTGACCAGGTTTGAAAAATTCTTAAGGAGGATATGCGAATGATCTGGCTTATCTGGGCATTGGTCTTCTCTTGCTTTCTCTGTCTCTATCGGGTAGGGGCGGGGCCTACACCCCCAGATAGGACGGTAGCCATTGATATATTAGGTACCCTGGTGGTGGGTGTCTGTGCTGTCTGGGCGGTGATCACGGGAAAGGATTTTTATATCAACATAGCTATTGCCTGGGCCCTTTTGAGCTTCATCGGCACCATCACCCTGGCTAAATATTTAGAGGGGAGAGGACTCGATGAGTGAGCCATTGGCAATCGTCCTCTTTGTCGTCGGAGGTCTCTTTGACCTCTTCGGCTGCATTGGGCTGGTCAGGCTGCCGGATATCTATAATCGGCTGCAGGCAGCCACCAAATGTGTAACCTTGGGAACCTGTTTTATCCTTTTGGGGGTTTTCTTTTGGTCTGGCTTCTCGGCTATGGGGATAAAGGCCCTGATTTGTGCTATATTTATCCTGATTACCTCCCCCACCGGAGCCCATGCCCTGGCCCGAGGGGCCCACATATCCGGGGTGAAACTCTGGGAGAAGAGCGTGATGGATAGGTATGCTGAGGATAAGGAAGGAAAGTTAGCCGGAGGAAAAGGTGAGAAAGCCTAAGCTCAGGGAGCTAAAGGAGGCGGTGCGGGCCTTTGTTAAGGGCCCCTATACCACCAAATTTCCCAAAGTTCCGTCCATACCTCCGGAGAGATTTCGGGGGAAGCCGAAATATGATGAGGATGGTTGTGTGGGCTGTGGGGCCTGTGCCCAGGTCTGCCCTTCAGCAGCCATCGAGCTAATTGATGAAAGAGGAAAAGGTGTAACAGGAACAAGGGAATTGGTCCTCCATTACGATAGGTGTATATTCTGTGGGCAATGTGAGGCCAACTGTATCACCGAGAAGGGGATTAAGCTCTCCCTGGAATATGACCTGGCCACCTATGACCGTAAGGAGACGGTGGAGTCAGTGGAGAAGGAGCTTCTCTTCTGCGAGTTCTGTGGCGCCCCCATTACCACTGTAGATCACCTTAAGTGGCTGGCCAAGAAGCTTGGCCCCCTGGCCTTCTCCAACCAGACTTTGATCTTGGTTTCCCATAAGGAGTTGGCCCTGGTGGACAAGACAGCCCCCCGGGACAAGAGGACGGACTATATGAGGATTCTCTGTCCCCAGTGCAGGAGAGAGGTTATCTTTACAGAGGAGTGGGGGGCATAAGGGCTCTCCCTCCTGAGGAGGGAAGTCCAAAGCCTTTTCCGCCAAAGGAGAACCCCTGTAAACAAGGTTTAATTGCCTTAATTTTTTCCTTGACATATTATCTTTCCCATATAGATTTAAAGTTTTGAGAAGTTCAGACCCTTAAAATCTCTTTGAGAGATTAACTCAGTATGCCCGTCAGTGCAGAGACAAAGGCAGACCTCTCCAGCAGGTTGGAAAAGGCCAGAGGGCAGCTTTCTGGCCTGCAACGGATGATTGAAAATGGTGAGGACTGCACGCAAATTCTCACCCAGATCAGTGCTGTGCGGGCCGCTATTGGTAAAGTAGGGATAATAATCGTGCAGAATTATATGAAGGACTGTTTGGATATCTCAGAGGAGAGGGAGATCACAGAGGTGAGGGTGGAAAACCTTGTGGGTATCTTATCCAGGTTGATCAGATGAAGGGGAATCCCAATTGGTATATTTTTTTTAATCTTTTGCTATACCCTACACCGTAGGGTAAAGGAAAGTATACCCATATGCGGTCGGGAACTTACATTTTTAAAGATAAGCTGAAATGCTTTCTCTACCTGTTCGTTCTGTCTGTTCTGGTATGGCTGGCTCTCACCTCCACCTTTCAGTGGGAGGAGTTGACCACAGGGGTGGTGATCAGCTTTTTCCTTTCCCTCCTGTTGAGTGGGCGGTATCTTGATTTGGGGTTACCTCCATTGAGCTTGAAGAGAATTATTCTTGCCCTGTGGTATATCTTTGTCCTTTTTTGGGAGATAATAAAGGCTAACCTTGATGTAGCCTATAGGGTTATCCATCCTAAGATGCCCATCAGGCCAGGTATCGTGGTGATCCGCACCGGGCTTAAATCAGATATCGCTAAGCTGGTCCTGGCCAACTCTATCACCTTAACCCCAGGGACATTTACCCTGGATATCCAGGGTGAGAACCTTCTTATCCACTGGATAAATGTCCAGGCCGAGGATATGGAAGGGGCAACGAGAATTATTGGGGAAAAGTTTGAAAAATACCTGAGGGTGATCTTTAAATGAGCATAACTATTTTCTTGGTGATAATAGGTTTGGGTGTTATTCTCTGTCTGCTCCGGATGTTGCAGGGCCCAACGGCACCTGATCGGGCGGTGGCCGTGGACACCTCGGCTACAGTAACCACTGCCCTGCTGGTTCTTCTGGGTTTTTTCTTCAAGAGATATGTCTACCTGGATGTCTCCTTGGTCTATGCGGTCTTAACCTTCATAGGGACTGTGGCCATTGCCAGATATTTAGAGAGGGGGATATAGCCCCTTAGCTGGCTTCATAAGGCAACTTCTTAAAATTGAGGTATGGTTTGCAGCCAGCAATTGCAAATTGCAGATTGTAAATTGAAAATAGCAAAATGAAAACCAAAATGTGGGGTTAACAGGTTGGAAGCAATAATGATTTTTACTTTTACACTTTGCAATTTTCGTAACCGTTTAGCCATTTGAATAGCTTCATTGAAACTAAAACAAAGACGCTCTATTCTGTCATTTCGAGCGTAAGCGAGAAATCTGGTGACATAAAGGGCTAAGATGAATTTAGATTCCTCCCTTCGGTCGGAATGACAATCCTGGATTTCTCTGCACTCAATCGACTATTATCACCTTTCTTCACATAGCTAAACAGTTACCAATTTTCAATCTGAAATTCGCAGCTTCGCTGGTTTAGATCTCAAGGAAGAGGTTTGAGATGGGAGTTGTAGGTCAGATAGTCACGGGGATTGGCGTTATTTTCCTCTTTTTAGGGAGCTTGGGGGTGTTCAGGCTGCCTGATGTTTACAACCGGCTGCAGGCAGGAACGAAGTGCACCACCTTAGGGGCATTCCTCACCATCATTGGGGTAGGGATGATGGAACCGGCCTGGTTTGTGAAGACACTGCTCATCGGTCTGTTCATTCTGGCCACCAATCCCATCTCCAGCCATGCCTTGGGGAGGGCAAGCTGCAAGAGCGGAGTTCCCCTCTGTGAGAAAAGCGTAGTGAACAAGAGCAAGGACCTATGCAAGAAGGGGGAGGAGGCGGAATGATCTTCCAGGCATTTTTAATATTCATAATGCTTATCGGGGCCATCGCCGCGGCCCTCTTCCGGGATTTAATGAACTCCGTCATCGCCTGTGCTCTGGTCAGTTTGATTGCCGCCATTCTCTTCTATTTCCTCCAGGCCCCTGATGTGGCTATGGCCGAGGCATCCATTGGAGCTGGGTTAACTACCGCTATTTTCGTCATTGCCATCAGGAGGACGAGGAGACATGAGGAATGAAGGCAGCCGAGGGTTAGTGTTCTGGCTACATTAAGTAGTCCATAGATTACTATTTTACGAAAACGTGTCAGAATGCCCAGTCCTGTGAACGGGAATGAGTGACATCCTTATAGTTCCCTCTCCCCTGGGGGAGAGGGTTAGGGTGAGGGGGGGATCGGAGGTAATTCTCACCCTCTCCTTAGTCCTCCCCCATCAAGGGGGAGGAGAGTGTTTTAGCTGAGCGGTCAGATCCCCTGATCTGCATTACGGCATATTCTCAAAAGCCCAGAAAAGGTTAGTCCGGTTAAAGCCGGGTAGAATAAGGCTACTTCGTCACCTTGCTTCCCGCAATGACATATCTTTGCCTGTCATTGCGAGGCTTGCCCTGAGCGGCAGCAAGGGGCAAGCCGAAGCAATCTTTAACCTCTGCTGCACTGTAAATCTTGTGTTTAACGCATTAAAGATATGAGAAAGTTAATTAGCTTAATCTTGCTTTTGGTTGTGGCCTTAGGGGTGGGCTTCTCCCTTTCCCAGGTGCCTTTTGGCCAGGAAAAGACTAAGGTGGGCAAATACTATGTAGCCAAAGGGGTCAGGGAAACAGGAGCAACAAATATCGTTACCTCAGTGGTCCTTAACTATCGAGGTTTTGATACCCTGGGTGAAGTCACGGTTCTCTTCATTGCTGCTCTGGGCCTGGGGGCCGTGCTCTATCGTCGCGGCAAGAGGAAAACCAGAAAGGGTTTAGAGCCGGCAAGCCTAATTCTCTCTACAGGGTGCCGTTTCCTCTTCCCCTTAATTCTCCTTTTTGGGGGTTACATCTTCATTCATGGTCATCTCACCCCTGGTGGGGGTTTCCAGGGAGGGGCGATCATCGCCTCCGCTTACCTCTTGATTTATTTGGGTTGTCGGGGGGGGAGGATAAACAAAAGAGCCTTTAACGCTATAGAATCCTTAGGCGGTTTGACCTTTGTGGTGATTGGATTGCTTGGGCTGGTAGTTGGCGGCTATTTCCTCCTGAACTTTTTCCCCCTGGGGAGGGCAAATTTCCTCTTCAGCGCAGGCATAATTCCCATTATCTATGTGGCTATTGGGTTTAAAGTTGGTTCGGAGCTGGCCGGAATTGTGGACAACCTGATGGAGGAAACAGGTGATTGAAGAAGGGAGCGCCAATAGTCTTCTGGCTAAGGGTTTTTAGCTGAAGAGGTGGAGATGGGTTTTCTCTCTAAAAGCATCTATTACATAGCATCTTTCGGGTTGATATTCATCGGTCTATACATCGTTATGGTGAAGAAGAACCTGATCAAGGTGATCATCGGATTGAGCATCATAGACACCGGGGTGAACCTTTTTCTCATCACCATTGGCTATATCTGGCGAGGAACTGCCCCCATTTATTCCCGGCCAGGTTTATCAGCGAAGTCTATGGTTGACCCTGTCCCCCAGGCTCTGGTTCTTACCGCCATTGTCATTGGTGTCTCCGTTTTGGCTTTAGCACTTTCCTTAGCCATAAAATTATATCACCATTACGGAACGCTTAACCTACGGAAAATAAAGGAGTTGAGATGGTGAAGGGGTTAAACCACAAATTTCTCCAGAATATTTGGGCCCTTTCTCCGGCGAGGTATAAGGAATGTTGAGTCCGGTGCTTTTAATTGCTGTCCCTTTGGGTCTTGCCTTCCTTTTACCCCTTTTGGGGCTTGGCTCTGAGAAGATTGGGAAATACATCCCTATTGTGGGAACGGGTTTCAATCTGGTCATCGGTCTCCTGCTTCTCCCCAAAGCCTTAAACCATCCCATCGTTGTCTCCCTTGGGGGTTGGCATCCTCCCCTTTGTATCAATTTGGTGGCCGGCCCCTTAGGAGTTCTGCTCTCCCTGCTTATCTCCTTGGTGGGCTTGCTGGTGGCCATCTATGCCCTTGGTTACATCAAAGAAGGTGCCCAGGAAAGGTATCATACCCTTTATCTTTTGCTTCTCACCGGGGCTACAGGTGTTGTCCTCACCGGGGATATATTCAACCTCTTCGTCTTCTTTGAGATCCTCTGTATCTCCTCCTATGCCCTGGTAGCTTATTGGGGAAATAAGCCAGGGGTTGAAGCGGCAACAAAGTATCTCATCCAGGGTTCCCTTGGGGCTTCCTTTATCCTTATCGGCATTGGTTTGCTCTACGGCCTTTTTGGGACGCTTAATATGGCAGATATTGCCAATAGTATAACCAACCAGGCAGCGGTGATCAATCAGCACCCGATGATCTTGTTTGTCTCTTTGGCATTTTTGATAACCGGATTTGGGGTGGAGGCGGCCATTTTTCCATTAAATGCCTGGTTGCCTGATGCTCACTCATCAGCTCCCTCCTCGATCAGTGCCATCCTCTCCGGGTTGGCTATCAAGGCAGGTATCTATGCAGTGGCCAGAGTTGTCTTTACCATCTTTGGCGCTCAAAATATCCTCAGCTTGATTGCCGTGATTGGCCTGCTGACCCTCCTTGTGGGGGAGATGTCTGCCTTTAAACAGAGGAATATCAAACGGCTTTTGGCCTATTCCAGCGTGGGGCAAGTAGGTTTGATAGTATTTGCCCTGGGGATAGCCTCACCGCATGGGGTTGCTGGTGGTCTGTTTCAGATTGTTAGCCATGCCCTAGCCAAATCTATGCTCTTTTTGGGTGTGGGATATATGATCTATCGCACCGGTTCTATGGAGATCTCCTCTATGGAGGGTATGGGAAAGAGGATGCCCTTGACCTCTCTCTCCTTTACCATTGGGGCCTTTTCCCTTGTTGGCCTACCTCCCTTTATTGGCTTTTCCAGCAAACTCTCCATTGTGCGGGCCGCCCTGGAAAAGGGAGAGGTCTTCTTTGTCGTCCTGGTCATATTTGCTCTGTTGGGCACGGTAATAGAGGGGGCTTATTTCTTTAGGGTGGTGCAGGCCCTCTACTTCAAGGGGGAGAGGAGCCAGCTAAAGAGGGAGGAGGCTCCCGTATCCGCCTTGATTCCCATAGTTCTCCTTGCTGGCTTGATTGTGGGGATTGGGGTATACCCACATTTGGTGAGTAATCTCTTTGGGGCAGCAGCAGGGGAGCTGGTGAACAGGATGGCCTATATCAGGGGTGTATTAGGGGGATAGGGGTAGTTTTCCGCCAATATAAGGTAAATGGGAAAAATTTTATGTCCATAGGTGTAATACTAATAATTGCTTTTGGGGGAGCGTTTTTCACCTATCTTTTGGGCAAGATCTCCTCTACTCTGAGGAACCTTTTTGCCGTTCTGATTTCCCTTCTGCTTGTTGGTTTGATCTCTCTTGCCTATGGCAGGTTAGGGTGGAGGGTCGGCTACGAATTCCTTGGTTTTAACCTTGTTTTGAGATTAACTGTCCTCTCCTGGTTTTTTGCTATTTCGATAGCTGGCATTGGGTTTCTCTCCATAGTCTTTTCACTGAGCTATATGAAGGGGAGGGAAAACCTCGATTTCTATTATCTGATGATGCTCCTGGTTAATGCCGGAATGTTAGGGGTTGTCTTCAGCGGTGATCTGCTTTCCTTTTATATCTTCTGGGAAATTATGAGTTGGGGAACATATCTGTTGATCAGCTCCGGGCGAGGTAAGGCCTTGGATGCGGGTCTGAAATATATCATCTGGTCAATTATCGGTTCCAGCCTTATGATGCTTGGCTTTCTCTACCTATATGTTAGCTATGGGACATTAAGTTTCCCCGGTCTCTCCCTCCGGCTTAGCTCTGCCCCATCCGGGGTTCTCCTTCTTACCCTCATCCTCTTCGGCATTGGGTTTGGCATCAAGAATGCCCTTCTTCCCCTCCATACCTGGTTGCCAGATGTTTACACCGAGGCTCCTTCCCCGTTTACCGCTGTTCTCTCCGGGATGCTCACGCGCATGGGGGTTTACGGTTTCCTTCTGGTGATGTATGTGCTGGTAGGGTTGAGGGAGGTAGTTCACCTCGGCTCTGGTTGGTTTACCTTCAACAATGTCCTCTCCTGGCTGGGCGCTATCACCATAGTTATCCCCACCTTTATTGCCCTGCTGCAGAATGATGCCAAGAGGCTCTTGGCCTGGAGTAGCGTAGGCCAGGGAGGGTATATGATCTTGGGGATAGCCTTCGGGACGAGTATGGGGGTGGCGGGAGGGATACTGCACACCTTGGGATATGCACTGAGCGTGGTGCTACTCTTTATGGTGGTGGGGGCGGTGGAACATCGCACCCAGGGGATAAGAGACTTAAACCAATTGGGTGGGTTAATAAAGAAGATGCCCCTTACATTCATCGGGGCTTTGATCGGTATCTCTGGGTTGATTGGGGTTCCCTTGGTTTGTCCCTTTGTTTCCAAGTGGTTGATCTATAAAACATTAATTGATCAAGGGCATCCAATTTTGGCCTTTGCCGCTTTAATCGGAACCTGGGGAGCCATACTTTATGCCTATAAATTCATTCACAACATTTTCTTGGGGCAAACGCCTAAGAGGCTAGAGAATGTAAAGGTGGCCCCTTTTAGCATGCAATTTCCTATGGCCGTTCTCTCGGTGATCATTGTCCTCTTCGGTATCCTTCCAGGTATTCCGCTTAAGGTTATTGGGAACATTGAGAGCTCCTTTGGCTTTGCCCCTCTTGCCCTAAATGTATGGGGGATAAGATCCGAAGTGGCCATCCTAAATACATTAAACATCTTTGCGGCAGTATTATTGGCGGTCTTCTTCATTTTCCTCCTCTTTCGCATGGGAGCCGGATCGCGGAGGGTTCCCCAGGAGGATAGTTACACCGCGGGAGCAGCGCCAGTTCCTGCAGATAGGTATCATCATACGGTCGATTTCTATAACCCATTCCAGAGAATAATTTCACCCTATCTGCGGGATAGGATTGACGATCTTTACTACTGGATTGCTGGGGGCGCAAGGGGGATCTGTGACGGAATCAGACGCATCTATACAGGGGATGTGGGGACCTATGCTCTCTACATCGTCCTTTTTCTGGCGTTTCTCATTCTAATGCAGAGGTTTGGCTAGCTCCTCGTTGGTCATAGCGAGCCGTCAGAACCCCGATTCTGACGGCAAGGGGGGAAAGTGGCAGGGAAGCCGGGTAGAAACCGCAGATTCACGCAGATTCTACTCCGTCAGGGCAGGAGCCCTGACGGCACAAGCTCTATAATTCAGACCAGGCGAGTTGCCGTTGGAAGGGTGTGATATGGTAAGAACTGTTGCTGAACTTATTGGCTCTCCCCTTATTGCCTTTGTGGTCGGGGTTTTCTTCCTGGGCTTGGCCAGGAAGGTTACCGCGCGTATTCAGCGAAGATATGGTCCTCCCCTCTACCAGCCGGTCATCGATGTGGTGAAGCTCCTCTATCAGAAGAGCGTCTCCCATGGTTTGATGTTTGATTTTGGGGTCCTCCTCTCTTTGGGGGGGGCGATAGTGACCATTCTCTTCATTCCGGTGGGGAGGATATGTCCGCTGAATATGTCCGGAGGGATGCTGGTAATTATCTATCTTATGCTCCTTTCCCCTCTGGGAACTGCCCTCAGTGCGGGGGAAGCGGCGAACCCCAACGCCAGCATTGGCATCTCCCGGAAGATGTTGCTTGCCTTGGGATATGAAGTCCCCTTCCTGCTAATTATACTTTCGGTTATGACCCATTATGGGACTACCTCCATCACAGAGATTGTCCACCTACAGCAGATAGGGCATTGGGGGATAGTTTCTCTGCCCCTTCCTGGTATAGCGGCCCTTTTGATCCTACCTCCGATGTTGGGGATAAGGCCCTTTGATATGGTCGACGCCCCGCAGGAGATAGCATCTGGCCCACTGGCCGAATATGGGGGGAAGTATCTGGCCCTCATCTCCATCGAGCATGCCATGCACATCTTCTTAGTCATTGCTCTCTTCGTTGATCTCTTCTTGGGCGGTTCCGGTAATCTCCTCATTTTCCTGGTGGAGGTGACAGTCATCTTTTTGCTGGGCCTTTTAGTTAGTGTTGTATTCCCCCGCTTCCGGATTGAGCAGGCGCTGAGGTATTGCTGGAAGTGGCCTACAATTCTGGCTTTTATTGGCTTGATAATAGTGATGATATGGAGGTAGTTGGTGGGCTTTATTCTCTTAAAAGGAGATAGAAATGGATAGAGGGAACATCATAAAGGCCTTAAAAAGCCCCGGGAAATGGGGTGAGAAGTACTCCCTCTGGGTGACATACTTTTGTACAGGGTGTGGTATCATGGAGATCCCCCCTATTTTGACCTCCAGGTGGGATGCCGAGCGATTTGGGATAATTCCCATGGCCACCCCCAGGCAGGGGAACCTCTTTTTGATCACCGGTTATGTGTCGCTTAAGACCCTGCGGGCGATCATCAGAACCTACGAGCAGATGAATGATCCCAAGTACTTGATCGGTTTTGGCTCCTGTCCGGTGAATGGTGGTATGTATTGGGACTCTTACAACACGATAAAGCGCCTCGATAAGTATCTTCCTGTGGATGGCTGGATTGCTGGTTGTATGCCCAGGCCAGAAGCCATATTCATTGCCGTGGTCCATCTGTGGACGATGATAGATAAGGGGATGGCCACTGGTTACAAGAAGTATGTGGAGAACTATGATTATTATAAGGGAAATCAACGAAAGCTGTTGGGAGAGGAAATATAGAACTTGTCTGGCTGAACAGTTGCGGCTAAAAGGGGAATGATATGAGGGAGGAAGAGCTGAAGAAGGAAATCGAGAATATGTTTGCGGGCAGCCAGGGGACCATCCAAAGGCAGGGGAGGTTGATTGTAAACTGCCCGAAGGAATCCCTTTCCTCCCTACTCATCTATCTGAAGGCAAACGGATTTGAACACCTATCCGCTATCTCCTGTGTGGATTGGATGGGGGAGAACCAATTTGAGTTGATATATCATCTCAACTCGTTCTCCACTGGGGTGCATATAATGGTGAAGGCGAGGATCGATAGGGATACCCCAAATTATGTGACTGTTTTACCCCTTTTCCCTAATGCTCAGACCTACGAACGGGAGATACATGAGATGTTCGGGATAGATTTTGCCGGCAACCCCAGGCAGATCCCCCTTCTTTTGGACCATTGGAAGGAGATGCCCCCATTTCGGAAGGATTTCGATATGCGGGAGTATGTGAAGCGCACATTTGGAAATGACCAAGGAAACCAGACTAAGGAAGGAAAAGGGAGCGGTTAGTCCTTTTGATGAAGGAATGAGTGAAGAAAGAAGAGAACTGGAACTATACTTTGGCCCTCAGCATGTGGGTATGGTGGGGAACTTCAGCATCACCCTTCAGGTGGAGGGGGACAAGATCGTGGAGGCAAAGGCCAATCCTGGTTTCCTCCATCGGGGTTTCGAAAAGCTGATGGAGTATAGGACCTGGATTCAGAACTTCCCTTTGGTCTGCCGGATCAATGTAATGGATCCAGATCCCGAGGAGTTGGTTTATGCTCTGGCCGTTGAGGAACTGGCCGGCATAGAGGTGCCGGAGAGGGCCAGGTACATAAGGACGATGGTTTTGGAGATGTCCAGGATAACATCCCACCTGGCCAGTATATGGGCTTACGCCAATATGTTGGGGTTTGACACCATTGGTCAATGGAGTGTGGGAGACAGGGATTATTTCCTTGATCTGTTTGAAGATCTTACTGGAGGAAGGATCTACCATATCTATATCACCCCTGGTGGGGTGCGCAGGGATTTGCCGGAAGGGTTTGAGGAGAAGGTGAAGGAAGTTATGGGAAATTTAGAAAGCCATCTGCCAGAATATGATAACCTCTTCTTTAACAACAGGCTCTTTGTGGAGAGAACCGGGGGAGTGGCTAAGTTGAATAAAGATGAGGCCATTGCCCTGGGGGCAACAGGCCAGGTGCTACGGGCTACAGGGGTGGAGTGGGATATAAGGAAGGTCGAGCCCTATGCTGCCTACTCGGCTATGGATTTTGCTGTCCCGGTGGAGGAGGGCGGTGATTCTTATTCCCGAATGATGTTGATCAGGAAGGAGATAGATCAAAGTCTGTCCATTATCAAACAGGCTTTAAGGAAAATGCCTGGAGGGCTTGCCTTCCAAAAGGTTCCCAACCCTTTCAAATGGAAGATTCCACCTGGGGAGGTTTGGGTGCGGGTGGAATCGGCAAGGGGGGAGAAGGGTCTCTATATGGTTAGTGATGGAGGGGATAAACCACATAGTGTTCGTTTTCGGAGCCCCTCCTATCCCCACGGGATTCTCATTTTGGAAAAGCTTTTACAGGGAGTAAGCATAGCCGATACCGGTCATATTATGATGAGTCTGAATGTTGCTGCTCCGGAAATAGACAGATAGTAGAAGGCAACTTAGATATAAGCTCGCTAGCGAAACTGCGTAATGTAAAATGAAAAATGCATTTTCAATTGCTGGCTGCAAGACTTGACACAAATTTTTGCCTATGAAGCCAGATAGCCTGAATTATTCATAAACTGATGATGAATTCATTATTCAAGTGCCTTCCTATCGCCCGTAGGGACAGACCTTCAGGTCTGTCCGCCTCTTTCGGACAGGTCTAAAGACCTGTCCCTACAAGAAGAAACCTACGGGGTTTGAAGATGAACCAAAGTAATTCATGAATAGATCGGGATAGAATCTATCCCCTTTGATTAAAATAGGAGGATGAAGGGAATGGCTAAGAAAGGAAGTATTTTCACCCCTTTGACCGCGTTGAAGTTCCTCTTTAAAAAGCCTCATACCTTGCGGTATCCCTTCGAACAGAAGGAGATCTCCCCCCGTTATCGGGGGTTCCATATAAACGATTGGGAAAAGTGCACTGGATGTGGTAACTGTGCTGATATCTGCCCTAATGAGGCTATCACTATGAAGGAGATGCCTGAGATCAAGCCAAAACCGGGCGAGAAGAACGAGCGTCCGGAGATCGACTACGGCAGATGTTGCTTTTGTGGCCTGTGTGTAGATATCTGCCCTCCTGGTTCCCTTAGCCTGAGCAGGGATTACCTCCATATCGTCCCCAAATCCGATATGTTCATCTCCTTGGCTGATAGCGAGAAATCAGGGAACAAATCCTTTGTAAAAAAGGAGGAATACTCTTTAATGAAGGCCAGCTTGGCCCATCGGTTGGCCGGAAATGAGGGATTTGCCTCGGACAAGGACTACTCCTATGTGGAGTTTGAGCGGGTGCCTATGCCCATAGTTGAGCCGGAGAAGCGGAAGGGCTCCTTTATCGAGCTGGTCCTCGGCTACGAGGAGGAAGAGGCAAGAAAGGAGGCCGCCCGCTGTCTGGAGTGCAAGCTCTGCGAAGAGGCCTGCCCTGCTCACCTAAAGATCTCCGATTATGTAAAGGAGATAGCTGAGGGCAGATATGAGAATGCCCTAAGGAAGATCTTTGAGGATAACCCCATTCCCTTGATCTGTGGCAAGATATGTATGGCCCACTGTGAAGATGTCTGCTCAATCAGCTATCGGGGGGAGCCAATAGCTATCAGGTGGTTGAAGAGGTTTGCCGCAGATCAGGTGGTGGATTACAGGGAGGCGCTGTGGCCGGAGATCCCCCCGGATACCGGCAAGAAGGTAGCCATCATCGGGGCGGGTCCCAGTGGTTTGTCCCTTGCTTACTTCCTGAGATTAAGGGGGCATAGCATTACTGTATATGATGCCTTGCCCGCTGGGGGAGGGATGTTGCGGGGGGGGCCCCCACTCTACCGGCTTCCCTTGAAGAGCATAGACAAGGATGTCAATTATATTGCCTCTCTGGGTGTAGATTTTGAGTTTAACACAGAGGTGGGTAAAAACATAGATTTTAAGGAAATCCTTCGTAACTACGATGCAGTTTATCTGAGCATTGGGATGTGTAGGGGGAGGTATATCAAACTGGAGCACGAGGAGCTCATTCCGCAGGCAGTAGATTTCCTGCAGAGGGTGAAGTTCGGTAAGGAGGTGCAGGTAGGCAAGGATGTGATTATCATCGGGGGAGGGAATGTGGCAATGGATGTGGCCCGCACCTGCTTGAGGCTGCAGCAAATACAATATCCTGGGCAAAAAACCTCGGTTAATATCGCCTGTCTGGAATCCTGGGACATTATACCGGCTACCGAGGAGGAGTGGAAAGAGGCCAAGGAGGAAGGTGTGCAGTTTAATGTCTCCTGGGGGCCCAAAAAGGTCTTGTTGGATGGTGGTAAAATAAAGGGGTTGGAGTTTAAAGCCGTAAAGTCCGTGTTTGATGAACAGGGCAGATTCGCCCCCACATTTTACGAGGAAAAGCTAATGACCCTGGAAGGGGATATGATCATCGAGGCTGTGGGCCAGATGTCAGACTTTTCATTTCTGCCAGAAGAGCTGATGAGTAAATTAGAATTTACCCCCCGCAGGAAGGTGAAGGTCGACGAAAATGGTCAGACCTCTATCCCCGGGATCTTTGCCGGCGGTGATATAGTCAACCTAAATCTGGATGCGGTAACTGCCATTGCCGATGCCAAAGTCGCCACGGAGGGCATAGACAAATATCTGAAAGGGAAGATGAAATGACCGCAAAATGAAGGATATTCACATAAAAAAGTGCAGACCATATGACACTAGCTGCCACTTAGAGGTGATTCAAAGCTGGCACGATGAATTCGAGTCCAGTATTGAATCACTCATCTCCTACCTTCAAATCCTCAATAAGAGCTCAAAGCAAGCTCGGGTTGAATGCGGCAAACACTACTCTAAGATCGTCGAACTTACCCAAGCCAAGACAAGGTTTACTTTTGAGGTTTCTCACGAACTTAAGTCTCCATTAGCTGCTGTGTATAACATCCTTAATACCATCATTGGAGGCTATCTCAAGGATGACACCGGGAAACAGATTGAACTTTTAATTCGCGCCCGCACCCGGGTCAGAGAGGTTATTGCCCTTCTCAACGATCTCTTAATTCTATCCCGTCTTGAGGAAGGGACGGGGAGGTTAAGGAAGGGACTGATTTCTATAAATGAAGTTCTCCTTTCCGTATGTAAGGAGATGGAGGGGTATGCCGAGGAGAAGGGGGTTCAATTCTCGTATAGGTTTGCAGACGATTTGCCCTCTGTCTTTGGTAATCCCGAGCTTATCCGTAGGGTCTTTGCGAACATCATAGATAACGCCATTAAATATACCGACTCAGGGGGAAGTGTAAAGGCAAAAGCCGTAAGAGAGGGCAGCTTTCTACTGTTCCAGGTGAGGGATACCGGTATTGGCATCAGGGAGGAGGAGCTTCCCAAGGTTTTCGATGTTTTTTTCCGCGGCAGTGAGGCAAAGCAAAAGGGCAAGAGGGAGGGAATGGGACTGGGGCTCTCCCTGGTGAAACAGATTATAGATGACCATAAGGGGACAATCTCCATAAATAGCAAGTTTGGCCAAGGAACCACCGTAGTGCTCCGGTTTCCTGAAGCCCAGAAAGGAGGGGATAGTGGCGAAACGGATCCTCATAGTTGATGATGACCCAGATTTTGTAGAGTCCACTAAGATCATTTTAGAGGCAAGCGGTTATGCAGTCCGCACAGCCAGCAATGGGAAAGATGCACTTGCCTTGTTACAGGAAAGGAAATCAGATCTTATTTTACTTGATGTTATGATGGATACAAAAGGAGAAGGTGTCTGGTTCAGTCAGAAGCTGAGAAAGGATAAAAATCTTCAGGATATTCCAATTCTGATGATTACTGCGGTAGATCAGGAAAGCAATATGCATTTTAATCTGGAAACAGATGAAGAGTATCTCCCAGTGGATGGATTTATTGAGAAACCAGTGGAGCCAGAGGATCTACTGAAGGAAATAGCCAAGCTTATTGAAGGGTAGTATCAGAGGTAAAGCAAGCACGTACTCCATATCTCTCAGGTTTTCTTTCTCCACCAGGTGGTAGCAACTGTCTTTGCAGCATCCCTTCCCACATCTCCATAAACCCTTCCCGTGAGGGCTGTCTGGTGACGGGGTTTTCCATGCTATTTACGATCGAACACTATTTTCAGCCCCTTTCGCCATCCTTTACCCCACCGCACCTCAAAGGATTTCCCCCAGTCTACCTGGATAATATAGGAATTCCCAATAGCAGGTGAGGACAGATTTCGGTCTGTCCCTGCAGGGTGTTATTACTCAGGTCACACTATAGTTTGCACATTGGTATTTCATTGGTCATTGCGAGGCTTGTCCCGAGCGCCAGCGAGGGAACTCAACGAAGCAATCCCACTGGTTTTTTGAGCGGTTAGGGATTGCTTCGCTTCGCTCGCAATGACTTTGTTCATTGTAGAGTTATTAGTGGGTGGGAAAAGTGCTCCGGAGCCAATCCCTTGGCCATTTCACCCAGTTTCCCACATGAGCCAAAGACAGTTTCGATTTTGGCTTAAAGATTTAATGAGACAACCCCTCGATTTCAAAATTGGTTTGACACATTGGAGTCCACCGTATATATTTCAATTGCCAGTGTTTCCGGGATGGGAAAGCGATAGTCAACCAGTGATTCGTCAGTGGAGTGTTTTAGGGGGAGGGGTAGATGTTTCTACAACACTTAACTTGTCTTAGGCCGTGCTTGTTTAGAGAAATGGGTAGGTGAATGCGACACGCTACATTAAGAACAAAGTTAACATTTAGCTTTTCCCTGGTTATTGTGGTAGGCGTTTTCTTGTCAGTAATTATAGGTATACGGTTGATTGGTAACACAATTATAAGGCAAGCGCAGGATAAAGTGAGGCTCGATCTCAACTCTGCGCGAGAAGTGTATCACCAGGAAAGCCAATGCATTAGAAACACAGTCCGTTTAATTGCAATGAGATTTTTTGTGAGAGAGGCTATATTAACGGGTAACAGGAAAAAGTTGAGAACTGAGTTACAGGCGCTCAGGAAAAGGGAATCCTTAGATATACTTACTTTAGTTGATAAGAAGGGATGTGTTCTTCTCAGGGCAGGTAATCCAACGATCTATGGTGACCAACTGAATGATGAGATAGTTAATTGGATAATGGCAAAGAAACAGGCCGTAGTATCAACGCAAATCGTCTCTAAGGAAAAGCTACAAAGGGAAGGTGAAAGCCTCGTTCAGCAAGCCAGGTTGGAATTGATCCCCACTCCCAGGGCCCGGCCAAGGACAGAGTTGGTGGAGACTTCGGGTATGATGATTAGAGCGGTAGCACCTGTTTTTGACTATAATGGTAACCTGATTGGAATATTGTATGGGGGGAAACTACTTAATCGAAACTATGAGATCGTTGATAAAGTTAAGGGCATAGTTTATAAAGGGGAAAAATATAAGGGAAAGGACATTGGGACTGTTACCATTTTCCAAGGAGATCTTCGTATATCCACAAATGTGAGAAGGATTGATGGTTTAAGAGCCATTGGAACTCGGGTCTCTCAAGAGGTATACGATCAAGTAATCGGAAAGGGGATCCCATGGATTGGCAGGGCATTTGTGGTAAATAACTGGTATATAACTGCATATGAACCTATAAAAAACTTAGGGGGGGACATTATTGGTATGCTTTATGTGGGAATGCTTGAGGCACCATACATCGATTTAAGGAATAGAGTCATATTCACCTTCTTAGGGATCGCATTCCTGAGCGTCATCCTTCTGTCAATAATAGCGTATCTTACTACAACGAATATCGTCAAACCACTAAGAGAGTTGCTATATGCCACTAAGAAAGTCGCCAAGGGCGATTTAGCTCATCGGGTACCAATAAAGTCCCAGGACGAAATAGGGCAGTTGACAGATTCTTTTAATCATATGACTATGGAGCTGCAGAAGGCTACCGAGAACTATCTGATGTTAAATAGGACATTGGAGGATAAAGTGAAGGAAAAGAGCAGGGAATGCAAGGAGGCCCAAGACCAGCTCATTCAGTCGGAGAAGTTGACCTCACTGGGTAAATTGGCTGCTGGGATAGCCCACGAGATAAATAATCCTCTGACATCAATACTGATTAACAGTCATCTGATAGCAGAAAAATTGAAGGACGATGATCGCTTTCAGGAGAACCTGAATCTAATGATAGATGAAACAACTCGGTGCAGCGAGATCGTTAAGGGGCTTTTGGAATTTTCCCGGCAGACTCTCCCCGAGAAGAACCCTGCAGATGTTAATGAGGTGATTGCAAAAACTCTGTTGCTTTTGAGAAGCCAGCTCCTCGTCCATAATGTGAAAGTCGCTAAAGACCTGGTCGGCGACTTACCAAAGTTAATGATAGACATTAACAAAATCGAGCAGGTTTTTACAAACATTGTGTTGAATGCCATCGAGGCTATGCCAGATGGAGGGATGCTATCCGTTAGTTCTCAGATCTCAGCAGATAGCCGATTTGTGGAAATTGAATTTCGAGATGAAGGCGGTGGTATTCCTAAAGAGAATATTAGGCGGATTTTTGACCCATTCTTCACCACAAAAGGGATAAAAGGTACTGGATTGGGACTTTCCGTTAGCTATGGGATCGTGCAACAGCATAGGGGGACTATAGATGTGCGCAGTGAGTTAGGAGAGGGGACATCCATAACCATACATCTACCCATAAATGAGGCAAAAAAACCTAAGTCAAAGTAGTAAGCGAAATGTTATGGGTAGAAAAGAAAGGAGGACATAGATGACCTGGATTGATGATTACAAGGGGAAAATCTCATCTCTTGAGGAGGCAGCATCTGTTGTAAAAAGTAAAGACAGAGTTTATACAAGCGGTAATGCAGCGACCCCTCTTACCTTACTGGAAGCATTAGCGAATCGGAAGGATGAACTTCAGGATGTTGAGATTACACATGTGCTGTTACTCGGCAATGACCCGCTTTCCAAACCGGGAATGGAAGGCCATTTCAGACACAATTCGCTTTTTGTGGGACCCGCCGACAGAGAAGCCATAAACGAGGGACGTGCCGATTATATCCCCATATTCTTGTATGAAATACCAGACCTGTTTTACTCCGGGCTGCTTAACCTTGATGTGGCGTTTGTGCATTTGTCACCTTCTGATAGCAAAGGCTTTATGAGCTTTGGCGTTGAATGTCTGGCTTCAAAAGCCGCGGCCGAATCGGCAAAAATTGTTGTGGCTGAGGTAAATGATAAAATGCCAAGAACATTGGGCGATTGTTTCATCCATATTTCTCAGGTAGACAAAATTGTGGAAGTCTCCGTAGACTTACCCGAGCTTTTGCCAAAAGAGTTTACAGAGGTGGAAGAAAAAATCGGCAGCTATATTGCAGGTTTGGTTGAAGATGGCTCTACGATTCAACTGGGAATAGGAGGAATACCAAATGCTGCACTTCAGGCTATGACAGGTAAGAGAGATCTGGGGATACATACGGAGATGGTTTCAGATGGGATAATAGAGGCAATGGAGAGTGGCCTGATAACAGGAGCCAAGAAGACCTTACATTCCCACAAGGTTGTTGCCACATTCCTTTTTGGTTCAAAAAAGGTCTACGAATATGCACACGATAATCCGGCATTTGAAATCCACCCCGTGAATTATACAAACGATCCTTTCATTGTCGCTCAAAATGAGAAGATGGTAGCCATAAATTCGGCGATAGAGGTTGATTTGACCGGCCAAGTATGTTCGGATTCAATCGGAACCAGAATTTATTCCGGTTTTGGCGGTCAGGTTGATTTTATCCGAGGTGCTGCTCGATCGAAGGGTGGTAAACCCATTATTGCGTTGCCCTCAACAGCGAAAAGGGGCGAAACCTCAAGAATAGTTCCCTATCTTAAACACGGAGCGGGAGTTGTGGATACAAGAGCAGATGTTCATTATATCGTGACGGAATATGGGGTCGCACACCTGCATGGTAAAAACCTGAGGGAACGTGCTCTGGCGTTGATTAGGATTGCCTGCCCAGAGTTTAGGGAGGAACTGGAAAAAGAGGCAATTAAGAGGAAATTGTTGTAGGGACTCCGCCTTAGTGGAGTCCGAGGAGAGCGGAGGGGTATAAGCGTCTCTCCTGATCAGTTTATGAATAATCCAGGTTTGAAATGTAGTGTGGTCAACCACAAAAATCACAGTTTAAGGAGGGGAAAATGGGAGAAAAAGCAAAGATTTTGGTTGTTGATGATGAGATATCAGTTTGTAAGAGTATAGCCAGTGCATTAGAACCTGAACAGTATATTGTGGATATGGCACTTAGCGGAGAGGAGGCCCTGAAGAAGGAGGCAAAGAGCAAATATGATGTTATCGTTACAGATTTAATGATGCCGGGTATAAGCGGCATGGAACTCCTGAAGAAGGTTAAAAAGGAAGGGCCCGGTGCAAAAGTAATAATGATTACTGGATATCCCTCAATTAAATCGGCTGTGGAGTCCATTAGATTGGGAGCTTTTGACTATATACCCAAACCATTCACCCCCAATGATCTACGGAGCCTTGTCTCCAGAGCCCTGGAAAGTAGGCGCTATCGTGAACGGGAGGTGGCTGGGGAAGCCGGGCCAAGGAAGAAAGAGGAAGAAAAGATTTCTGTTCCTCAGGGTTTATATTGTATTCCGGAGAATTCGTGGGCGATGATAGAGCAAGACGGCAATGTACGCGTAGGGATACATCATGTTTTCCTGAGAACTATTGGAGAAATAACTTCCGTCGATCTTCCCAGAGAGAATGAAATAAGGTATCAGGGAGAAGCTTGTTCAAGAGTGACGGATTCTCACCTACATGTGCACAGGGTATGGACACCAGTTGGTGGGGAAGTTATTGCGGTAAATGAAGAAGTAGCAAGGGATTACTCCAAATTGGTGAAAGACCCCTACAAAGAGGGGTGGACATTGCTAATGGCGCCTATACATTTAGATGAAGATTTGAGGAATTTAGTCCCTTCTTAAGGCGCAAATTGCGGGACGAGAAACTAACCCCCCTTCTTGAAAATCCCCGCGGAGTTGAAAGAAATCCCCTGTTGCTGAGCCAAATTCCCGCTGTCGCAGCCATTAGTCTGCTCTCTATCGCCACCTATGAGGGCACAACTACTGTTGTGGTATATAGTCCTCCCCCATCAAGAGGAGGAAAGTGTTTAGAAATCCTGCTTATCTGCGTCCCATAGGATTTTCACTTTTAGACGGGATTGCCGGGATGAACAAGGTTCGTTAACACCGAAAATCATTTTGGATATTCCTAAAATCAAAAACTTACTCCCTTCATTGAAAGCCCTCTTAGAAGGGCTTGATCCCACCACATTAGTGTATTTGGATAGCAATGGCCGATGGCTAAGGGACCCTCAGACTTTGAGAGACAGAATAGCCAATGAATTGTGGTTTAGAATCTGGGAGATAAAACTGAAGAGGGATTTCACCAAACAAATCAAAAGCATCATTTATCCCTTTATCCGAGATGAAGGCTCCTGGGATGTTACTTGTAGCGTTTTCCGTGGGATATTTGCTGAAAACTGTGAAGAAACTGACGACTTGCTTGTTATTATGGAAGTGCTCTATTTGCTAGTTGAATACGGTGCATACAAAACGGCCAGTGAGGCATATGTAGCTGATTGGGATGATAAAGGAAGGACAAGAAGAACCCAATACCTAAAAAAAGCCGAAGAATTCTTGGGTGACTTGAAGCGGATAGGGGGTGATAACTCCAAAGTTGATACCTTGTTCAAGATAATCGACCTACTAAAGGGAGATAAAGAATCCATCTTTAACAAGGTAAGTTTGATCATTGCTGAGGAGGAAAAGGTCAGGCAATATGTCAATGGTCTGCTCACCGACCTCAAGAGCGCTAAACAGGAAGATATTGTTAACGATTTGATTAACGGGGGGACAAGTTCAACACTTGGAATGATAACTACTGTGCCCGCGGCTCTTCTCCGCCCATGTTTGGCGTTGCTCACTGATCCAGCCATTGATGTTTCCAGTGGCCTTCAATATGAGGCATCAATTATTTTGGGGAGGTTGAATGATCCCCGTTCTGCGGATACCCTGTTAAAGGCCTTGGAAACCTATGATCTAAAATACACCCATCTTAGGTGCAATTTAATATATGCTGCAGGTAATCTTAGACAGAAGAAGGCAGTAAGTCATCTCATTGACATACTGGAGGGTCCTGATTCCATTGATGTTCGATCAAGTGACGGTTCCTTGGGGTATAATCAACCGTTGAGCTCGGAGAAACGTGAGGCTATCTGGGCACTTGGCAAACTGGGAGCCAATGCGGTAGGGGTAATACCCGTGCTTATGAAGTGCATCGATATCGCAGATAGGGAAACACAACTTTGTCTGGCCTGGGCAATGGGAATGATAGGCCGCGGACAGAAGGGGAAATTTGGAGGCATTGATGCAGGTATTGTAATAGCATTGTTGAACTTACTTATGGTTAAAGATGGCCAGATATTTGAAGAAGCCTCCTTTGCGTTAAGAGAATTGGATTTGCCTGATTTTCTTCATACCCTCTATCTACGCAACTTAGCCGCGGCCCCCGTGCTCTCCCTCAAACCGAGCAGCAACGGATTATACGAGCTTTCTGAAACCTTACTTCACCTGATGTCGATAAAGGGACTGGTTGTTATGGCAGTCACTGGCGACTCTGGAACTGGTAAGACATATTTTTGTGAGGTAATAGCCAAGGGATTTGCTGGATTACGAGAAGATGAGATATTGTATCTCCTGAGGGATGATCCGGGACATATGAAGATATTTAACAGGATGCTGGGCATAAAATGGTTGAAGGGGAACGTTAGCCCGCAGTTTTACCAGGATTATTCGCTGACGGAATATGATGAGAACCCGGATGAGTTTTTTGATGAATTTATCAGAGAATATTCACATAAGAAGCTAATTATTCTGGATGGATGGATGGACGAGGTATACTTTCAGCGCATAGTTGAAACCTTCTACGCCAAAGGCTATCTGGATATCGTAGTCAATTTTCGAACGACTTTCTCTACAAAGAGGCTCAACCTGGAAGAACGTGAGGGGTCATTAGAAAGCGTCCGCACTCATCTCTCCTATATCGAGGAGTCCGTGATTCAAGAGACGAGGCTTTATCGTGAAGGTCTCGTTCTCATATATGGTCTTGACAATTCGATACCGTCGCGGTTAAGCAGGGGAGAAATATTTGAGGTTTTCCAGAGAAAAAAGGTGGAAGCCTGGGGTGACTACATCAGGATCGGCAGGTTTGAGAGGGATGTCCAGCCATTGAGTATCGAGGATGGCACTTTATCGTCTCGCTGGGAGGAGATTATCTTTGAGATTGAGGGGATTTCCTCAGAGGGAGTTTCCCCCCTTACCCCCAATGAGGCAAGTTTTTCTCGCATATTGAATGAGGATATCGCTCAGGAGCCTAACCTTCTTCAAGTGATAAGGCTCAAGGATCTCAGCATCAATCGAATAGTATTCTATACGCAGGGGCAGATAGCCTACTGTGGCTATGACGGAAGTATTGGCATTCTCACAGGCCTGAATGACCGAATCCTCTATACCTATTTGTGCAATAAGAAAGTAGATCGATTAACCATCGTTGATGGAGATATCTGGGCAGTTGATAGCGACGGAGATCTGAAGGTTGTATCTTTTCATAAAGCCACGATAACAGATTTGGGGACAAGTAAATCCCCAATCTGTTCAATCGCTTCATTCCGGAGCGGCCGAGTAGTTACCGGACACTTTGATGGGACAATGAGAATATGGGATATTCAATCGAAACAAGTGAAAGTGATTAAAGGTTATGGGAATCCCATACTATCCCTGGCTGTCAATCGCCACGGAAGGATATTTTCAGGTGGCCAAGACAAAGAATTAAGGATGTGGGAGATAGAAAAGAATAGGGTGAAGATACTTGTTGGATATGAGGCCCCCATCGTGGCCATCGGTATATATCCTGATGGCAGAATAGTAACAGGAAGTGGATTGGCCGACAAATCCGAGAATGGGAGGCCCAGAGGCAATGCTAAAATCAGGATAGTTGATTTTGAAACCGATACCTGCAGGATATTCGCTCCCGGTGATACCGGATTGGTAAATGCAATTAATGCTTACTTTGATGGACGAGTTGTTGTTGGTTTAAAGGCCCCAGTCAATCGTGGTCCAGGATGTAACCTCATCATTATAGACCCGCGTCCAGATTCCCCACAATATAAGACTTTGGGGGGGCATAGGCTTGAGACGAGGGATTGTATAACTATGGGGCCAAGGATCATTACCTCTGGAAGCGAAAGCGATTCTGAGCACACACTGCGCATCTGGGGCACAGAATCATATGTAAGAATGGAGTACGATAAATTAAGATTAATGCCTGAATCTATGGGTAAACCGCCCTATTATCGCACTCTCTTTTGATATTTTGAGGAATGGGGTCGGCAATATTAGACAGATGAATCCTTTTAAAAATCAGACAGTTACCGCTATAGTTAAAATCATAGTAGCCCTACTTTTGGGACTTTTCGTCCTTATGGTTGGGGCATTTGTAATGTCCTTTGATGACCTACCTGAGCTGATAAGGTCCAATCATACAACTATGCTATTCCTCTCCTTCCTGATTATATTGATTTTGAGCAAGGGCAGAATCTCAACTTATGGTTTTAAGCTAACAAGGGACATTCAGTTAAAGCAGATCACTTTGTGGAGTCTGGGCATAGAGGCTGTGGGGACCTTAATACAATCATTTATCCCAGGAGAAGAGGCGACTTTTTTTGAGGAATTTTCTTTCCCCCGGATAGTAATCTCCATCTGGATCTATGCCAGCATCTGTGAAGAGGTTCTCACCCGAGGATTAATTCAGAGCTATTTGAACTCGTTGGCTAAATATGGGTTTACCCTGTTCAAAGCGAGAGTTAGCCTACCCGTGCTGGTAGCTGCCCTGTTTTTTGGCTCTATGCATCTTGCCCTGTTAACGATGGGTGTAGGCGGTTTTGTGGTATTTACTATTGTTTTCTTTGCCTTTATCCTGGGAATTATCGCTGGTTATTACCGCGAAAAAACAGGGAGTATTATTCCTGCCATCATTATCCATATGGCCTTCAATATATCGGGGACGATTATAGGATTACTGACTAAACTTTTTTAGGATGATATTCAAAGGAAGAGGAGGGTTTTTTATGTTTCATATCCTGATTTCTTTGGTCCTGGTTCTCACCACCTCTGCTCAACCACAGGATAAGCTCTCTGCCGGAATTGAATCCTTTAAAGCCGGTAGATTCAATCAGGCCAAAGCCATCTTTGAAGAAATATTGAAGGCAGATCCGAAGGATGATCAAGCTCTCTTTTACCTTGGCCGATTGGATTTAGTGGAGGATGATTACAGGGGTGCTACGCGTTACTTGGAAAAAGCCTTGAAGATCAATCCGCAGGAATCCGATTACCACCTCTGGCTGGGGCGGGCACTGGGAGAGAGACTCCCCTATGTAGGGATATTTAAAAAGATAAAGCTATCGATGAGGATGAAGAAAGAGTTCGAAAAAGCGGTAGAGCTGGATTCAACCAGTATTCCTGCGCATTTTCAAATGTTCTATCTCTATCTCCATTCACCACCTATGGCCGGAGGGGGAGTGGAAAAGGCTAAAAAGGAGGCAGAGATTATCAAAAGTCTTGATGAGGTGGAGGGTCATCTGGCATTTGCCGCACTCTATGATGAAGCCGGGGAGTTGGAAAAGGTAAGGGAAGAGTATAGAAGGGCACTTCAGCTTGCCCCGGAGGAAATTGAGGTAATATACAACTATGGCATATTTCTCCAGGGGCATAAGGAATATGATGAGGCTATTGGCTACTTCAATAAGATTCTGGAATTGGACCCTCAAAACTACAATGCCCATTATCAAATAGGAAAAACCCGCATCCTCGCTGAGAAAGACCTCACAGAAGCGAAGCATCACTTGGAGAAATGTTTAATAATGAACTCAGCCGACCACCGATCACCATCCAAGGCTACGGTCCACTACCGATTGGGTCAGGTATATCACCTTCTGGATCAACTGGAGAAGGCTCGCCAAGAATGGGGAGAATCTCTCAGGCTTGAGCCCAATTTTAAGGAGGCAAAGGAATCCCTGAAAAAAGTTAAGAATTGAAGCCAAACTTTAGGTTGTTACACCTGGGGTCTACATTTTCTACTTTAGAGGTTTTTCTAATTGCTCAAGCCTCTCCATCAACCCCAGATCCTTAACCCTTATTTTCTCCTCCGACATCTTGCAAACCCCCCTGTAATCTCGTTTAGGGTTAACCTTTTAAAATGTACCCTTTAGCCTCCAGATGTAGGAGCATTATGCTGAGGCAATCTACTCTTCAATTTCCACAATGCAATTAGTCAAACATCTAATAGAGATATATTTGTGAGATTAGTTGGTAGGAACTTATGAACCTCTTCAGATTGAGGAAGGACCTCTAAGATGTCTTTGGGGGGGGGGTGCTGCTCAGATTTACGCAGTTAGAATTTGGCTTCTAAGGAGTAAATCTTGGCTGGTTGAGTGGCGACCTTCTCGGGCAGATAGGCAAAGCTGAAGCCAAACCTGAAGCTTTTATACCTCCGAGCCACCCCCCCTCCGAAAGTGAATCGGTCGTTGTTGTAGCCTAACCTCAGATTGAAATCCTTATATATCGTAAAATCAGCTCCGAGGTGATACCTCCAGGACTGCTTTAGATTCTTCTCCAAGTCAAAGGCAGTGAGCAACCTCTCACTAAGCAGCCAGTAGGAAATGCCTATCCGATAGTTAACTGGGATGGTGTCTGTGGTCGTAGTTCCCCTTGCCCAGAGGTCCTTTGTGTCCCATTTATATCTGGATCTGATGTTTTGGATTGAGGCCCCAACGGAGAACTTCTTCTCCCTTCTGTAAATCCCTCCAAACCCCAGCCCTACGGTGTAGGCGCTTATCCCAACCACCTTCTGCTGGAAATACCTAATGGCCAGGCCAAAGGCCAGATGGGGAATTGTTCTTTTGGAAAAGCAGAAGGTAATAGCATTCTCATTATCGGAGAGCTTTTCCGTGGGTTGTCCATCTTCATCCCGTCCATCGATATCATCCAGTCCAGCGCTGATCCATCCTATTCCCACCCCGGCTTCATGTCTCAAGGGTTGGACATATCCCAAATATTTGAACTTCCTATCCAGGGAGAGTGCCCGATAAGCGGTGGTGAAGACCCTCTTCCTGATGAAGGAGGGAGCTGCTGGATTGTAGTGGATGGCAGAGGCATCATCGGCCACCGAGACAAAAGCTCCTCCCATACTGAGGGCCTTTGCCCCTGCTCCCATCCTTAAGAAGGCTCCTGCATATCCCCTCTCTTCGGCAGCCATCAGGCAAGGGTGAATGAAGAAGAGAAGAAGAAATAAGATGGGTATCTTTTTGGTATGCACTTTTCCCCCTTTAGTCCATAACTACTATTTTGCCCCAGGCCACCCGTCCATCGGCCCCCTCCACCTTGTAGAGATAAGCGCCATTGGCTACCCTGTCTCCCTTTCCGTTTTTCCCGTTCCAGTTTATCCCTCGGTCGCCTCTGGGATCTTCGGAACTGAGTGTTTTCACCAGATCCAGGGCCAGGTCGTAGATCTTAACCACCGTCCTGCCTGCTTTTGCTGTGTGATAGACAATCCTGATCGCCCCGGAACGGGAAGGAGAGAAGGGATTGGGGAAAGCGTAGGTTGAGGGAGCCTTGTCAACTCCAATGGGCCCATAGGCTTTGATTATCCGCCAGCTTTTCCCATCGTCCTTAGATAGGGCCAAGCCCTGGTAAGTCCCCACCCAAACGGTTGTATCCTCCGACCTTTCCACCACTTTTACCGAGATCACCTCATCGATATAGATCCGGTCATTGCTTGGATAATCGACGATGTCGAAGAACTCCCAATGCCTACCTCCATCCCTTGACCTGATCAGCCCATGGTCGGTCGCCGCCCAGACCACGGAGTCCTGGAAGCTAAAGTTCCAGGCAGTATACCCCTCCATATAGTTTCGCCAGGTATTTCCCCCATCCTCAGTCTTCACAATTCCCGTAGACCCATTGTCCTTGTCCGTGGGCCTTGTCCCGGCCCAGAGAACCGTCTTCAAACTATCCTTCTGCCTATATTTTTGCACCCCTAAGCTGACCACGAAGTTCCCCGGGATGCGGGTCTGCTCAGAGTTATAGTTTACCCAGGTCTTCCCCTTATCTGCCGAGCGGTTGATCCCATCCGCGGTTCCAGCCCATATAGTATCACCACAGGTGACCACGGAGAAAGCCCGCTGGTTGTAGTCGCTGTAACTGGGGTCAAAGGGCTTGTTATCTGGGGTGACCTTATCCCAAGTTAAGCCCCAATCGCTGCTTTTGGCCAGGCCTCCGTAGAATGCGGCGATCCAGACGGTGGTATCCTGCAGGGCAATATCATAGATGGGACGTCCCACATCAATGATCTTCTCCCCGAACTGGAAGCTATCGTTCTTTAACCAGAAGCCTGTGGAATCCTTGGCTGTTCTCACCTTGGCCCGCAGGATCCAATTCCCCCCCAGGCCGGTCTCCTCAGAGAAGTGCCATCTCCCCTGGGTGCCCCGGTAGATGAGGTTTCTTCCCTTGCTAATTCCCCGGGCATCCCGCCCAATGGAGAGAGGGGGGGGAGCCTCAAAGATGAGACCAATCCTGAAAGAGGGTATATTAACTGTGATGGCCTCGGAAGTGAGGTCAATGTCGATAAATTTGGTTGTGTCCCCTTTTATTTCGTAGGACTTAGTGAAGATAGTGTCGCCTGGATTCTCCTTTCCCTCATCTTGCCAAATTCTCAAGAGAAAGGGGGCGGTTCCCTCTTTGCCTATATAGACCCTCACGGTGTCAATGGAGACAGGCAGGTTGGAGGTATCCACCTCGAAGACGGAAGCGAAGCAATCGCCCCTTTCAAATCCGGGTTGAAAGTAGTAGTTGCGAAAGATGTATTGGGTGGGAAAGGAAAACCAACTATCTCCCCCCTCTTTAGTCAGACTCAATCCTGCCCCAGCAGGGAAGTAGTCCTCCCCCACCTGCTCCCCATACCCTGTAGCTGCCCAGATGATATTGGGTTTCACCGAAGCTAAGGCAAAAATGTTGTCCCTGGCTAACCCATCCTCGGTGGTATAGGTTTTCCATCCCTGGGGGCCGAAGGGATCCCCCACCAGTTTGTTTATCCCACTTGAGGTTCCCACCCAGAGCGAGTCACCATCCCAATCAATATCCCCGATGCCATTTCCCGAGATCCTCCCCAGGGTCTCGGTGGCAAAATCCTTGGGGATCTGGGCGGATAAAGAGAGTGGGAAAAAAAGTAGGTGAATTATGGATAGAGTAATGATGCTCCTTAGCATGGAAATAGCTCCTATTTAGGGTTTATAGTGAAATACGAGGTGTCTGGCTGACTTTCCAACCCACTTCTATCTTTAGCAATGAAAACCCAAGTATAGGTTCCAACCCAAAAGGTATCGGGTGGAAAGGGAATCATCATTGAAAAGACATTGTCATCTTCAACTTTATCACAGGAGTAAGGATGTGTGCCACCGTCATTGAACAAGTAAAAGGGACTTAACTTTGCCTCTTCTCCATTGGGTATAAAACTATGAAAACGGACATCATTGACATCGCTCCAACCCTGGTGATCATTTATCTGAGCATAGATATATATGGTACCCTGGGCAATAGAGTCAATGGAGGAGGGGCTAACAGTTACGCTTTCTATCCAGGGTGGCTGGTTCTTCCCTGGCAGGGCCCAATCCTGGTTGGAGTATTCGCTCTCTCCCTGAGAGTAAAAAGCAGTTACAACATAGTAGTAGATGATGTCATCTGTAACGGTGATATCGGCATATTCTGGCTGGGGCATCTTCTCGATCGTAGCAATGGAAGAATAGCCTTCGCCAGATTTTTTCCTGTATAGCTTATACCCGGTCACCCCTTCAGCCTTAGGAACCTGCCAGCTAAGATAGACTCTCCCCTCCAGCCCGGAATCGGCCACGAGGTTAAAGGGGGGCTCTAAATATTTTTCCTTTACAGGATTTTTGCCGCATTGAAGCCAGGCAAAAGAGAGGAAGATCAGGACGAATGGCAGAACTTTTCTTAACATTTCTCACCTCCCCCTGTTGGTTGGGAAGTTAACCAAATTTGAACTCGGATACCGAGCTGCGGAAACCTATTTCTGCCACATTTGCCAACAGGCCGTAAACAACCCCCCCATAATAAAGGGTCAAACCAAGCCTGTCAAGCCAATTTAATTCCATTCTTACTTTAAGGGCGTCAAAATTCCTTTCCTCGTAGGCGGCTGATCCTCCGACGGGCGTTTATATGCTCACGATTGGTGCGGGAGAATATGTGGCTGCCATCCCCCTGGGCAACAAAGTAGAGGTAATTGGTGGAGGCAGGCCAGAGGGCTGCCTTTATGGACTCCAATCCCGGATTGCAGATAGGGCCAGGGGGGAGACCTGGATGGAGATAGGTGTTGTAAGGGGATTTTACCCTAAGGTCCCTTTTTGTGAGAAGGTGGTTGGGGAGGGAAAGGGCATAGAGCACCGTGGGGTCACATTGCAGGGGCATCCTCATCTTCAAGCGGTGGTGAAAGACGGCTGATATTAAAGGCCTCTCCTGAGGGAGTCCGGTTTCCTTCTCGATGAGGGAGGCCAGAGTTAGAACTTGGTTCAAGCTCAGGCCCAACTCCTCAGCTTTGGCCTTTAGATCGGAGGTGAAAACCTTAAAGAGTCCATCTACCATTAGCTTGGCTATCTCCTCCTCCTTCATCCCCCAGCAGAGCTTGTAGGTGTTAGGGAAGAGATAACCCTCTAAATTGGAGGTATTAACCCCTAATTTTTGGCAGAAACCCTTATCGGTGGCTGTGGCCACAAGCGCGGTGGAGTCAACCTCCAACTTTCTCTGGAGGAGGCCAGCAATTTCCTTGAAGGTGAGGCCCTCGGGTATGGTGACATCCTCGGTGACTGATTTCCCCTGGCTGAGCAGGTGTAAAATCTGCCAAAGGGAAACCCCAGGCCTAATCCGGTAGCGGCCTGCCTTGAGACCTTTCTCCCAACCGCAGACCTTGGCAAAGAAGACGAAGAAATTCTCGTTTCCAATTAAGTCCCTCTTACTGAGGCTATGAGCGATCTCCCTTACATTCATCCCCCTTTTGATATATATCTCCCTTGGGGGTTGGTGGGTGTTGGGCACCGGAGGGGCAAAGAGGGCAAATCCCAGAAGGATCACCAAGGTAAAGGCGACAACTATAAGTAACTCCCTGAGGAGACTTTTCAGTTGGCTGTTCATCTTTGGCTCTCCAGGTAGGACTGGAGGATGATGGTAGCAG
The DNA here is from genome assembly GCA_964626665.1 of uncultured Gemmatimonadota bacterium. Lineage (GTDB taxonomy): Bacteria > SM23-81 > DAOVCL01 > DAOVCL01 > DAOVCL01 > DAOVCL01. The sequence continues at coordinate 61,574 of CAZVGK010000001.1, forward strand.
CTAATCTATCCACCTCTCCCTTCCTTCCCTTTGTTCTTCTCCTCATATCATTTAGGGCCCGCCGAGCGGATATAGTGCTGAGCCTTTCATCCCAGGTCACAATCGGTTTTTTTAGCTTCTCCCGAAGTTTTTCCGTGAATTTTAAAACCTTTTTGGCAGTTGGCCCTTTGCTCCCATTCATATTCAGGGGAAGACCAACCACTACCTTTGTTATTCCCTTTTGGGTCACCATCTCCTCTATTTTGGTGAGGAGTTCTCCCTCATCCTCTGGCTCCAAGGTCTCCATCCCTTGGGCGGTGAGCCCCAGGGGGTCGCTTAAGGCCAAGCCTACCCTTTTCTCCCCAAAGTCCACAGCCAGTATCCTTTGCTCCCCTTTAATCTCTACACCTCCCTTTGGGGAAATATAGCGTCCGCTTGTTTAGAGGTCAACCCCTTTATCCTCCTGAGGTCAACCCGGGGAATCCGGCTTCTTGGGGCGAATCTCTTCCTCTTTGTGCCTCTTCCAATATTCCATCCTTTTTTTGATCTCCCTTTCAAAGCCGAAGTCGCTGGGAGTGTAATACTTTCTTCCCTGCAGGTTCTCCGGAAGATAATCCTGGGCTACGAAATGGTCGGGGAAGTTGTGGGGGAACTTATAGCCCTGACCATAGCCTAAATCTTTCATTAGCCCGGTGGGGGCATTCCTTATGTGAAGGGGAACGGGTAGGGCCTGGGTATTTTGCACATCCTTTTTAACCCAAGCAAAGGCCCGATCCACGGCATTGGATTTGGGGGCGGTAGCCAGATAGACGGCCGCCTGGGCCAAGGCCAGCTCCCCCTCCGGGGAACCGAGGAAGTGGTAGGCCTCCTTGGCCGCCAGGGCTACCTGCAGTGCTTGAGGGTCAGCATTTCCCACATCCTCGGAGGCGAACCTGACCATTCTGCGGGCGATGTAGAGGGGGTCTTCCCCGGATTCCAGCATCCTGGTCAACCAGTAGAGGGCAGCATCGGGATCTGAGCCGCGCAGGCTTTTGTGCAGAGCGCTGATCAGGTTGTAGTGTTCTTCACCTGACTTATCATAGAGGAGAACCCTCTTCTGCAGGGCCTCCTGAGTTAACTTGAGGGTGATCCTCTTCTGACCATCCTTCTCCGCAGGGGCCGTCGTTAGGGCAAACTCCATTCCGCTGAGGGCTACGCGGGCATCGCCGTTGGCTACTTGGGCGATATAGCTTAGGGCGTCTTTCTCCACCTGGGCCCTGTAATTACCCAGTCCCCTTTTCTTGTCCCTCAGGGCTCTCTGGAGGATGAGCAAGATCTCCTCCGGGGATAAGGGGTTGAGGGTATATACCTGGCAGCGGGAGAGAAGGGCGGAGATAACCTCAAAGGAGGGATTCTCGGTGGTGGCCCCAATAAGTGTGATGGTTCCCTTCTCCACATAGGGGAGGAAGGCGTCCTGTTGGGCTTTGTTGAAGCGGTGGATCTCATCGACGAAGAGGATTGTCCTCTTCTGATGGGTTCTCCACTGGTATCTGGCGATCTTGATGACCTCCCTAATCTCCTTTACCCCGGAGAGGACTGCACTAAAGGAGATAAAGTAGGAATTGGTATATTTGGCTATCAGCCGAGCCAGGGTGGTCTTCCCGCCTCCTGGTGGCCCCCAGAAGATTAGCGATCCGGTCTCCCCGGATTCGATTGCCCCCCTGAGCGGTTTCCCCTTTTCTAAGAGGTGTTCCTGGCCCACAAACTCATCCAGGCTTTGAGGCCTCATCCTTTCGGCTAAGGGGGCGGGCCCTTCCTCCTCCTTTTTCCCGAAGAGATCTATCTCCTCCATCTCTCTTTCGACTTGATTACCTTGAAAGCATAGGAATTACCATTTTTAGACAGGATAAATGGGATGAACAGGATAAGTAAACCTCCCCACCCACAAGGGGTATCCAAAAGGTCTCCTCCCCCTTGATGAGGGAGGACTAAGGAGAGTGTGAAAATTATACCCGTTTCCTCCTCCACCTTCACCTACCAGGGGAGAGGAAACTATGAGGAGGGCTATCATCCCTATTGAAAGAAGGGGGTATTTTGATAGGTGTTCATAAAAATCCGGTAAACCCTGTTCATCCTGTCAGAAAAGCTCCGCAGCAGGCGGCTAAGTTCACCCCCAAGTTCCCTCTATCTCTGGTAATATAATCAGGAAGGTTGGTTTCGGCAACTATTTTCGAGCCTTGACTGGCATGGCCCAAATTGAGCCCCCCTGAAGGGTTAAGGAGGTCAAATCTTAAATGGGTAACCAGCATCTGGGTTTAGCTGATATGGCCTTTTCAATTTTTCTCCAACCTATCCCATTAGTAAAAGATCGTCACGGAATCTCACGGAGAAAAGCAATTAAAAATTGACAATTAAGAATTAAAAATGGGGTTTCCGCTGGTTATCTCTGCTCCCCGATCCCTGTAAACTGATTACTGATTCCTGTTTTAGTCCGTGTTAATCTGTGGTGAAATTTTTGTTGGCTCCATCCTTGAATTCAATTTCTCCCTTGCCATCCGTTATTTTCCCCCTATATTTGCACTATGTTTTGGAAGATCCTCTTGGCCTTTACAATTATTCCCCTTCTGGAACTGGCTCTTCTTCTAAAGCTTGGGCGCTGGATCGGCGTAGGGCCAACCATCTCCCTGGTGATCATCACCGCCCTCTTGGGAGCGGCTTTAGCCAAGAGCCAGGGTGTTGGAGTTATCAAGAGGATAAGAGGTCAGCTCTCCCAGGGGAGCATCCCCACAGAGGGGCTACTGGATGGAGCCTTTGTCCTCTCCGGCGGGCTTCTCCTCTTAACCCCGGGCCTGCTTACCGACCTATTGGGGTTCGTTTTCTTAATTCCTTTTACCAGATTGCCCATAAAGAAGTGGCTGAGAAAGAAATTGGAGAGGCTCATCCAAAAGAATGCTGTTCACACCAGTTATCACATAGACTGACTTCCCTCTCAGAAGGTCTCCTTAATCCTTTTTAGCCCTGCTTGCTGGGGTCGGTTTCTTATCCCCCTCAATTTGCTGCAACCACTTCAGAAAATCTTCACTACCAGCGTGCTCTATCAATTCGTGAATAGAAGCCTTCTTCAAAAAATAACGAAAGGCTGCGCTGTGCTTCCTATAACTACCTCTCTTTGTGGCTTTGACGACCTCCCAAACTTCGGCAGGCCTGAGGGTGTAATCTGGAAACTGACCTGCCGCATATATAGCAAAACCTTCAAAAAACCAAAGAGGTCCCATTTTCTCTTCATTGCCGTTTAGAATCCTGATATGAAGCCTATGAGCCATTTCATGGGTGATCAGCTTTTCAAAGGATTTATCCTCTATACCTTCTGGATAAATTCGGCTATAAAGCTCAGGTGATACGGACAGAAACATCCTCTTTTCCAAACAAGCAGAGAATGCCTTGGGAAATTTAGTTGCTGGATTTTCACCTGTGATTTTGATAACCGCCTGAATGAATTTGTTTTGCTTAGTATAGATTTCAGCCCGGTCAGCGAAACTCTCCTTCACAAGATTACCCCAGCCATTTTGTACGGCAAAATTCCGCAAACGCCTTTGCGCTGCCACTAATTCTTTTTCCAACCCATTCCTCTTTGGCTCAAGCGATTTGGGTAAAACAAGAGGGATTCTATAAACACCTTCTTCAATCATTTTTAACTTTTCCATTTTGCAATCTTCCCCAATAATTACGAGAACAAATATTGTAGGGATTATCAGATATTTATTCGGCTTGATTTGCACTTCTATAGTTAATGTCGCCCGTTATCTGCCCTCGCCAACTCTATGCCTTCCTATAAGCCTCCAAAAACTCATCTCTTGTAATTCCAGATTGGGTGCAGATTGTCCTTAATGTAGAGGCTTTTATCTTCGGCTGATTCGGCATAGTTAAAGGAGTTTTACTTCCGTCGGGGTTTTTACGTACCATGGAAATGTGCTCTTTCTCCCTTACAGTTTGAAAGCCAAGAATCTCTAATGTCTTTACTACCTTTCGCTTGGGGGCATCAACAGGAAACTTTACCATCAAACTTCTACTCCTGTTTCAGCAACGAAGACCTCAATAATTCGTGGATCTACCTCTATTACTTCTTTTCCAAAGGTTTCAATATGAAAACGAATTGCTGACTTTACATCAGAAAGTGCCTCTTCATAGGTATCTCCCTGCCCCACCACAACCCCCTTGAGCCCCAGTGGATACGCTACATAACCATCAGGGTGTTTCTCCACAATGATTTTAAATTGTCTCATGAAAAATTCCTCCTTTTCAAGTAATGGCAGCTAACGGAGCGGCGGGTAGGCGAAGTCTCGGCTTATCGGGATTTGAGCGGAGCGATAGAATGAATTTTGAAGGTCTGATTATCATATCCCTATTTTTTGTCCTCAGTAGGAGATTATCTCCAGGTCGGCATATTTGACCAGGATCTTCTTTAGTCTGTGACCAGGGAACATAACGGTCAACTTAAGGTTCTCACCTGAGCCTTCGCTCTCCATCACTACCCCTTCCCCCCAGGATGGGTGCCTGACCACGCTTCCCTTCTTCAAGGGCAGTGGGAAAAGGTCACTTTCCTCCCTGGTGGTTATTCCCCAACTGAAGCCCCTTTTCTCTAAAAGGTCTGCGGGGATCTCCTGCAGGAAGCGGGAGGGGGGACTGCCGTAGCTTCCCTCGTATCTCCTTCTTCTCTTGGCATAGCTAAGGATGACTTGGTCCTTGGCCCGGGTAAGGCCTACATAGAAGAGCCTTCTCTCCTCCTCCAGCCTCTCTGGACTACTTAGGGAATGGGTCACGGGAAGGAGCCCCTCCTCCAGCCCACAGATGAAGACCACTGGGAACTCCAATCCCTTAGCATTGTGCAGAGTCATCAAGGTGACCGCCTGAGATCTCCCGTTCCAACTGTCGATGTCCGTAATCAAGGAGACCTCCTCCAACCAGGCCTCCAGAGATGGCTTTGGGTTCCTTTCGGCATAGTCCTTGGCGGCGTTGAGAAGTTCCTTAATGTTCTCTGCCCTCCCCTGGGCCTCCAAGGTCCCCTGGGACTCCAGCAGGGGAAGATAGCCTGTTTGGTTAATGGTTCTCTCTACCAGTTGGGGTAGAGGGATGGTTTTAGATATAGTCTGCAATTCGATTATCAGCTCCACAAACCCCTTTACTACCCTGCGGTAGGAGGTTTGCAGCCCCTGCAGCTCATCAACCCTTTGCATAGCCTCGAAGAAAGGAAGGTTATGATCCCGGGCATACCTGGCGATCTTTAGTCTCGTTCCCTCTCCGATCCCCCTATGGGGGACATTGATTATTCTGAGCAGGCTAACCTCGTCCAGAGGGTTGGCGATAACCCTCAAATAGGCAAGGATATCCTTTACCTCCTTCCGCTCATAGAACCTTACCCCTCCCACGATGATATAGGGGATAGCCTCCCTTCTGAATTCTTCCTCTAAAATCCTGGATTGGGCGTTTGTGCGGTAAAGGATGACGAAACTCCCATATTCCCTCCCTTCTTCCCTGTACAGATCCCCGATAACCTGCAGAATGGAGGCTGCCTCCTCCCTCTCATCCCCGCAACTAATGAGGGTAATCCTTTCCCCCCCTTCCCTTTCGGTCCAAAGTTCCTTCCCCTTGCGGCCTAAGTTATTTCCCACCACAGAGCTTGCTGCCTGAAGGATCATCTGGGTGGAGCGGTAATTTCTCTCCAGCCTGACCACCTTGGCCTGCGGATAGTCCTCCTCAAACTCCAAGATGTTTCTTATGTCTGCCCCTCTCCATCCATAAATGGACTGATCATCATCCCCCACTACGCAGAGGTTGCCATGAGCTGAGGCTAAAAGGTTGAGCCACCTGTATTGGGCGTGGTTGGTATCCTGGTATTCATCCACCAAGATATATCTGAATCTCTCCTGATAGTGGTGCAGGATATCGGGGAATGATGTAAAGAGTTCAACGGTTTTCATTATCAGATCGGAGAAGTCCAAGGCACCAAAGTCACGCAGCCTCGTCTGATAATGTTCATAAACCTCAGCAACTACCCTTTCCATATAGTCCCTGCTCTCCTTTCCATACTCCTCTGCCCCGATGAGGTTATTTTTAGCCCATTCGATCCTGACCCTCACCGCAGATGGGGAGAACCTTAAAGCTGGGAGTTCCAACTCCTTCATTAGCCCTTTGATCAGGGAGAGTTGGTCATCATCGTCATAGATGGTAAACTGGGGGTTATAGCCCATTAGATCAATGTGCCGCCGCAAGATCCTGGCACAGGTGGAATGAATAGTGGCTACCCAAGGGCTTATAGCCCCTCGGGGAAGGAGTTGCCCAATCCTCTCCTTCATCTCGCGGGCTGCTTTGTTGGTGAAGGTAACCGCAAGTATATTTGTGGGATTGACCCCCTTGTGGCCTACAAGGTAGGCTACCCTGTAGGTGAGAACCCTTGTCTTCCCGCTTCCCGCTCCAGCCAATACCAGAAGGGGCCCTTCGGTATGTTCCAGCGCCTCCCTCTGGGCTGGGTTGAGGTTATCTAAAAGATTCTTCATAGTAGTTTTTGTAAAGTAGCAAAGCGATCTTCCCCTGTCAAGGTTAAAAGAGCCTATCCCCCTGTTACTGGGAGGACAAAAAGGTTTTGACAAGATAGAGATGTTTTCGTATATTGGATGCGATTAGTTTGCCTTCCTTAGAGGGTTAAATCCTGCTTCTCCTGTAGAAAAAAATGTGGCAGGGAAGGTTTAGTAGAACTAAAGAAGACGCTTGATAGCACAATTGCAGGGCCTCAATTTATCGAACCCGCAAAAGGACGGGTCGGATGAATCCGACCCCTTCGGAAAGAGGCTATAGATGCGTAAAAAGGTGAGTGATAGAGAGGAGAAAAGCTTTGCAGCGGAATCTAACTCGATCTATACTATGAGTTGTAGGGACAAGGCTTCAGCCCTGTCCGAAGGGGCGGACAGACATAAATGTCTGTCCCTACACGAAATACAAACCAAAAAATGGAGGTGATGAGATGAAAGCACGCATGTTTGTCTGCTTTGTGGCCCTGGTTTTGGTAGGCGTCGTTGCCATACCGGCTTTTGGCCAGAACCTATTTGTGAAAACCCTGGGGGGAGCCAGCATAGATTATGGGCACTCTGTGGTAGAGGTTTCTGATGGCTTGTCGTTGCCGGAGTCACTTACAGTTATGGCGCAGGTGATGAAGATCTCCTCCTGGCTAAGCTTGATGGTTCAGGCAATCACCTGTGGACAAAAACCCTGGGGGGAACCGGCCATGATAGGGGGATCTCTGTGGTAGAGGTTTCTGATGGGGGGCTTGTCGTTGCCGGAGTCACTTACAGTTATGGCGCAGGTGATGAAGATCTCCTCCTGGCTAAGCTTGATGGTTCAGGCAATCACCTGTGGACAAAAACCCTGGGGGGAACCGGCCATGATAGGGGGATCTCTGTGGTAGAGGTTTCTGATGGGGGGCTTGTCGTTGCCGGAGTCACTTACAGTTATGGCGCAGGTGATGAAGATCTCCTCCTGGCTAAGCTTGATGGTTCAGGCAATCACCTGTGGACAAAAACCCTGGGGGGAACCGGCCATGATAGGGGGATCTCTGTGGTAGAGGTTTCTGATGGGGGGCTTGTCGTTGCCGGAGTCACTTACAGTTATGGCGCAGGTGATGAAGATCTCCTCCTGGCTAAGCTTGATGGTTCAGGCAATCACCTGTGGACAAAAACCCTGGGGGGAACCGGCCATGATAGGGGGATCTCTGTGGTAGAGGTTTCTGATGGGGGGCTTGTCGTTGCCGGAGTCACTTACAGTTATGGCGCAGGTGATGAAGATCTCCTCCTGGCTAAGCTTGATGGTTCAGGCAATCACCTGTGGACAAAAACCCTGGGGGGAACCGGCCATGATAGGGGGATCTCTGTGGTAGAGGTTTCTGATGGGGGGCTTGTCGTTGCCGGAGTCACTTACAGTTATGGCGCAGGTGATGAAGATCTCCTCCTGGCTAAGCTTGATGGCTCAGGCAATCACCTGTGGACAAAAACCCTGGGGGGAACCAACTGGGATAGGGGGTACTCTGTGGTAGAGGTTTCTGATGGTGGGCTTGTGGTTGCCGGAGGCACTGAGAGTTACGGCGCAGGTTCTTGGGATCTCCTCCTGGCCAAGTTTGATGCTGATGGCAATACCTGTATGGGGGAGTTTGTCACTCCCACCGTCCAGAGCGTCTCTCCTACCATAAACACCTGGGACCCCACAGTCAACACTTGGTCGCCGACCATTACCAGTCCTACTCCCACGATCACTTCTCCTGAGCCAACGCTAACAACCGTGTGCGAAGAATGTGGGGACCTTTACTTTCGGCCTAACTCCGACGGTTGGGGATTTAAGAATAAAGCTGATAATATGTGGCCAAAGAGTTGGTGGCAACAGTTTAATTACTGCCAATCTCCATACCCATTCCTTTGGTGTTACCTATGCAAATCTTCAGACTTTCCGGATTGGCCACTTTTCGTATCCGCATTTGGAGAGGATCAATGCTACTGGAATCCGCCGCCCGGTTCGGTGATCTATAAGCCATCGGCGGTGAGGAAATGGTTTGCAATCAAAGGAGGTTGGAACGGCTCTTGCTTTGGATTCGCCATATCGAGCTTTCTTTTCTTTGACAATTATCTGCACCTTTCCAGCGAATTCCCCGGCTATTTGCAGCTTTATTCAGTTCCGCTCGGCGATGAGAGCCGGTTGATGATAAACAAATACATGATCTATCAGGTCGGCAAAGCGCAACAAGAATATATAGATGCCAACTATAACACCACCACACCACACCAAACTCTCCAGGCCTGTAAGGATATGTTCAATTCCTCTTATCGCGACGACAGGATACTTCTTATGCACAATAACCACGGTGGCGGTGGCCACACCGTCAATCCATACAGATGTGAAGTTAATCCCGAAAATCCTGAAAAAACGTACATTTATGTGTGCGATAGCAATAACCCCGGAGAGGAGCGAAAGATTATCATCAATACTGCCACTAATATTTGGGCATACTCGGGAAAGCCCACATGGGGAGGGAAAAAGCACCTTTTTCTGAGTGATCCTATGAGCAATTACACCACAAACCCGATTCTACGCACTTCCATCCCTCCTCAGGATAGGTGGGCGAACGGAAAGGCTATGCTGAACTCTGAATATATTGAGTTTTACATCTCATTTACAGACACCGCTCTTTTCGAGTCTCCTGCTGGGAATATTGGCCATATCGGGGATTCTCTCTTCACTACACTTTCGGAAGGCCATCCAATCATATCTCTAACTGGAGAAGAGGTTTTGCCTATAGGGTACTACCTACCCAACGATACCTGGACTTGCCAGTTCTCAGACATAGCTGATTCGACATTCCGTCTGAGCCTATTTACTGATTCCACTGTAATTGTATACTCGCGGACAGAAGCCGATAGCACCCAAGGCGAGAGGCTTCGTTATCCCGGAAATGATAGCACGCTTTGGGTTGGTAATCCTGACCCTTACACGCGATCCTACGATCTTGAAGTTATTTCTGTTGCCCCTGATTCGGAGATAGTTTGCGGCATACATAATATCTCTATTGACCAGAGTGATTCAGCTTGCTACTCAATCACTCCTGTATCGGGATTACAACTTGACAATTATGGAGGACAAAAGACCTATGATTTGCAGGTTGAGATCGTAGGCGATAATGTTGACACGGTGTTTTTCCATGGTAATATAGCGCTAAGCGGAAGCACCGCACATCAAATTATCTCGGATTGGCGTCAAAATGGGGATACCCTTATGGTTTTAGTTGACGAGGGTATGGAGGGAGATTTTTCAGATACCATTCGCCTTGCAAATGAATGGGTGCCTGTTGTCACTGGTGAGCCGAAGATATTGCCCACCGAATTCTCCCTCTCCCAAAACTACCCCAACCCGTTTAACTCCACTACTCTGATAAAATACAGTTTACCGAAGGATTGTCATGTGAACTTGGGGACTTACAACATCCTTGGCCAGAAGGTGGCAAGTTTGGTTGATGGAAAGCAGAGAGCCGGCTACAAGATAGCCAGGTGGGATGCAAGTTCTTTCTCTAGCGGCATATATTTTTACAGGCTTCAGGCTGGGAATTTTGTGCAGACGAGGAAGATGGTGCTAATCAGATAGAGACGAGAGATAGAAACGACCCCACCCTAAATCGTGCTAGTTGATCGGAGTTCGTGATCGGGGGTTTGTCAGGACGGGAGCCCTGACAGCATAAAAGAAATATTCTCCCCCCCTTGATGGGGGAGAACCAAAGAGAGGGTGAGGATTATCCCTCGATCCCCTCTCCCTCTAACTCTCACCCACCAGGAGAGAGGGAACCATAAGGACGCCATTCATCCCCGCTCATAGAAATAGGTTTTTTGTCTGATTTTCATAAATAGAAACCTCCCGCAGATTCGAAATCTGCGGGAGGTTTAATATTCTTGTGGCAGAGGAGAGATTGCTCGTTTTCTTCCGTCAGGGCGGGAGCCCTGACAACACGAGATAAATCCGCCCTCACCTAAAGAACCCCCCCTCTAACTCCCTCCCGCCAGGGAAGGGAGAATTACAATCGAGGTCTGAAGACCCCTCCCACAAGTCGATCAGACGGGTTTAAGATTCTAAAGAAAATTCGTTCGGTGTAATCTCAGCCACATTTTTTAAATTTTGGGGTTGCTTTTCTGCGGGAAAGTTGGTATAATATCCTCCTATGGGAAGTCAGAATAAAGGGGTGAGAAGCCACAGATATGTTTATTCTCTCTAATTTCCTGGGAGCGGTAGCCAGAATTTTAAATATCCTCCTCTCCCTCTATATGCTTTTGATTATCGGTCGAGCACTTATCTCCTGGGTTCATCCTGACCCTTATTCCCCTTTGGTGAGATTCCTGGTAGGGGCCACCGAACCCCTGCTTGCCCCCTTAAGGAGGCTTCTCCCCGGCTGGCGAATGGGGATAGATTTTTCTCCCCTTCTTGCCTTGTTGGTTATATATTTTCTCAAGATCTTCCTGGTGCAAAGCCTATTTGATTTAACCAGGAGGTTTTGAAAGGGACGAGAATCCATTTTGCAGGGGAGGTGATAGGTTTGCAGATAACCCCCATAGAAATTAAGAAGCAAGAGTTCCACAAGGCCTTTCGGGGATATGATCCGGGAGAGGTAGAGGCATTCTTAGAGATGGTCGCGGAGGAGATGGAATCCTTAAATCGGGAGAACAGTGAGCTTAAGGAGAGGCTTACGGTCCAGAAATCGAAGTTAAAGGATTATGAGGAGATGAGGGAATCCTTACATAAGGCCCTGGTTACCACAGAGAAGGCGGCTGAGGAAAAGATAGAGAATGCGCAGAAGGAGGCCGGACTGATCCTTAACGATGCCCAACTTAAGGGGGAGAGACTCATCGAGGAGGCCCGGAGGAAAGTTCTAAAGTATGAGAGGGATATTGCCGATTTAAATAACCTCAAGGCATCCCTCATTACCCGCCTTAAGGCCTTGCTCTCCGCTCAGGGGGAGATGCTTGAGGCCATAGAAAAGGAGGGGATAGAGAAGAGAGGGCCGGTTGCCGAGCCGCATTTGGAGGTTGGGGCAGGAACCTGACCTTTCGAGCTCATAAATAGTAACCCATAGTGGAACTTTTTCGACAGGATGAAGAGGTTTTCGGAATTTATGTTTTATCCTGATCATTCTGTTGAAAGGGGAGATTCCCCTAGTTTTAAGTTCAAGGAGACAATTATGGAAGATCTGCAGAAAAGAATCTCAGAGGCGAAGGATTTTATAGCAGCTAAATCCAAGATCAAACCTAAGATAGGGATTATTTTGGGCACCGGTTTAGGAGCTTTAGCCAAGGAGATTAAGGTGGAATCCTCCATTCCCTACAAGGAGATCCCCTATTTTCCTGTCTCTACGGTCTATGGCCATGAGGGGAAGTTGGTCCTGGGCAGTTTGGGGGGGAAGAAGGTGCTGGCTATGCAGGGCAGATTTCACTATTATGAGGGCTATAGCCTCCAGGAGGTTACCTTTCCGGTGAGGGTAATGAGGGCAATGGGAGCGGATACCCTGGTGGTCTCCAATGCCTGTGGGGGGATGAACCCCCTCTTCTCCCGGGGGGATATTATGGTTATGGAGGATCACATCAACCTCTTTGGTGACAATCCCCTGCGGGGTCCCAATGACGACAGCCTGGGTCCCCGGTTCCCCGATATGTCTGAACCTTACAGCAAGGAGCTCATTGCTTTGGCTGAGCAGGTGGCCTTAGAGGCGGGGATAAAGCTGCAGAAGGGGGTATATGTAGGGGTGCAGGGGCCGAATTTGGAGACCAGGGCAGAGTACAGATTCTTGCGCGGCATTGGAGCTGATGTGGTGGGAATGTCCACGGTGCCGGAGACCATAGTGGCCGTCCATTCCGGGATGAGGGTCTTAGGCCTCTCGGTGGTCACCGATCTCTGTCTCCCCGATGCCCTCAAGCCGGCCAGCCATATAGAGATCGTGAAGACCGCCTCTAAAGCCGAGCCGCAGCTGACCAAGCTGATGATGCTCACCATAGAGAGGATGTAGGTGGATTACTCAAAGACCATAAATCTTCCTCGGCCCAGTATCTCGATGAAGGCCAACCTCCCCCATAAGGAACCGGAGCTTTTGCAGTTCTGGGAAGAGCTAAGGTTCTACCAGAAGCTGCGGGAGGAGAGGAAGGGAGCCCCGCAATACATCCTCCATGATGGCCCCCCCTATTCCAATGGCCATATCCATATGGGCACAGCCCTAAACAAGGTGGCCAAGGATATAGTAGTGCGGTCGAAGTCTATGGCTGGCTATGACAGCCCCTATATCCCGGGATGGGACAATCACGGGATGCCCATTGAGATCGAGGCTACGAAGAGTTCTGGCCAGGGGGATAGGCTTGCCGTAAGGAGGAGCTGTCGGGAGTATGCCCGTAAGTTTGTAAATGTGCAAAGGGAGGAGTTCAAGAGGTTGGGGGTTATGGGACAATGGGACGAGCCCTACCTGACGATGTCCCCGAAGTTCGAGGCAAAGATCATCGATGTGTTTGGGGAACTGGCTGAGAAAGGTTATATTTACAGGGGTTTAAGGCCCATTGACTGGTGTCCCCACTGCCGCACGGCCTTAGCCGAGGCGGAGATCGAATATAAAGAGAAGGAATCGGATTCCATCTTGGTCCGTTTTCCCTTGTTAAAGGACCCCCAGGGGATTTTCGCCGGGGCTAAAGAGGCCTTTGTGCTCATCTGGACAACCACCCCTTGGACTATACCGGCAAACCAGGCGGTGGTGGTCAACCCAGAATTTGCCTATGTGGTTGCCCTCTCAGGCTCTGAGTCTTATCTGGTGGCGGAGGAGCTTCTCCCCCAGGTGATGAGATTAGCTGGCAAGGGGAATTACCGAGCGATAAAGAGGATAAAAGGTGAAAAGCTGCAAGGTTTAGTTTTCAAGCATCCGCTGTTCGATCGCCCCTCCCCCCTCTTCCTCGCCGACCATGTTACCCTGGAGGAGGGAACGGGGATTGTGCATACCGCACCCGGCCATGGGGAGGAGGACTTCGAGGTGGGGAAGAGAGAGGAATTGGAGGTCCTCTCCGTAGTGGATGAGGCCGGAGTCTTCAACTTTCAGGCGGGCAAATATTCCGGTTTGAGCTTGGAGCAGGGAAATGCAGCGGTATTAAGGGATCTTTTGGCCAACGGCAACCTCCTCCACCATACACGCATCACCCACAAATACCCTCACTGTTGGAGATGTCACCAACCCCTCATCTTTCGCGCCACGGTGCAATGGTTTTTATCGGTCGACCACCTCTCGTTAAGGAAGAAGGCACTGGCGGCTATTGAAAAGGTTAAGTGGGTTCCCTCCTCCAGCCGCAATCGCATCATCTCAATGATGGAGGGCCGCCCGGATTGGTGCCTCTCGCGGCAGCGGAACTGGGGGGTGGGTATTCCCGTCTTCTACTGTCAGGGGTGTGGAAGAGAGATAATCAGAAAGGACCTCATCGAAAGGGTGCGGGACCTGGTTGCCCAGAAGGGTTCCGATGTTTGGTTTGAGCTGCCAGCTGAGGAGCTCCTTCCCCCTGATTTTAGGTGTCCTTATTGTGGGGGGAGGGAGTTTGAAAAGGAGAAGGATATCCTCGATGTCTGGTTCGACTCCGGTTGCAGCCACCTGGTCGTCCTGGAGGGAAACTCTGATTTGAGGTGGCCTGCCGACCTCTACTTGGAGGGGACGGACCAGCACAGGGGATGGTTTAACCAGTCTCTTCTTATCTCTATGGCTATTAAGGGTTTCCCGCCTTATCGCACCGTGGTGACCAACGGCTGGATGCTTGATGCCCAGGGTAAGGCTATGCACAAGTCCCGGGGTAATGTCATCTCCCCTATGGAGATCTACAACAAGTATGGGGCCGATATCTTACGGCTTTGGGTGGCCTCAACTGAGTTCACCTCGGATATGAAGCTCTCCCCTAGCATCATCCAGCAAGTGGTTGATGCCTATCGCCGCATTCGCAACACCTTCAGATTTCTCTTGGGCAACCTGTATGACTTCTCTCCGGGGCCCCATCTTCAGCCGCGGGATGGACTCCTGGAGATAGATAGGTTCATCCTCCAAAAGTTGGGTTATCTGGTAAAGGAGGTCTTGGGGTACTATGAGAGGTTTGAATTCCACAAGATTTACCATGTTTTCCACAATTTCTGTGCTGTGGACCTCTCCGCCTTCTACTTGGATGTGCTCAAGGATAGGATGTATACCTGGGGGAAGGACTCCTTAGAGAGGAGGTCGGGGCAAACCGCCTTTTACCTGCTGGCCAATTCCTTGGCTAAGCTCATTGCCCCCATAATGCCGTTTACGGCTGAGGAGATATGGGAGAAAATTCCCTATTCCGGAGATAGGCCAGAGAGCATTCACCTTACCCTCTTCCCAGATCCTGACCTTGGCTGGTTTAATCCAGCCGAGGAGGAAAATTGGCGGAGGTTGTTGCAGCTGAGGGATGTGGTGCTCAAGGGGATAGAGATAATGCGGGGGGATGGCCTGATTGGCAATTCACTGGAGGCGAGGGTAACCTTGGAGGCCACCGATCCTGGATTGAGGGAGATTTTGGAGAGGTATGAGGGGGATCTTCCCACCCTCTTTATCTGCTCTCAGGTGGAGCTCTCCCCCCTTCCCCGGTATACCTGCCAGGATGAGGGGATTGGTTTGAAGGTGTTGGTGGGAAGGGCTCAAGGGGGAAAATGTGTCAGGTGCTGGAATTACTCCCCTACAGTGGGGGAGGATGAGGATTTCCCTGGCGTCTGTGCCAGGTGTGCCCAGGTCTTAAGGGAAGGGTGGGGATAAGGGTGTCGGGGATCGGTTCTCAGGGATCAGGGGAAATCCTGACAACTGACTGCCGACCCCTGAGAGCTGTAAGCAGGTATGAAATGAGATAGAAGGGGAGGAAATGGATGCTAAGCACTTGAAGAAGTTTGAGGGATTGCTCCTGGCCAAGAGGAAACAACTCCTTGAATCGATAGGTCATTATGAGGATTCCCTGATGAACTCCTCCCTCAAGGAGTCTAATGGGAACCTCTCCACCTATGCTGATCATATGGCTGATTTAGGGACCGATGCTCAGGAGAGGGAGAAGGCCTATCACTTTGCCTCCAAGGAGGGAAGGTTGCTCTACCACATTGATGAGGCCCTGCGGCGGATGCAGGATGGCACCTATGGGAAGTGTGTGGAGTGTGGGGAGGAGATAAGCCTGGATAGGTTGGAGGCCGTCCCTCATGCCAGGTTGTGCATAAGGTGCAAGCAGCGAGAAGAGGAGAAGAAAAGGCAACTTGACCGCACAGCTTAGCCGGGAGAGGGGAACCGCGTTGAGGGGGAGCCTCTACTTCTACTTAGGGATCTTCTTGGCCGTGGTTGGCTTAGATCAGGTCACCAAATATCTGGCCAGCAGATTTCTCTCAGCACGGATCTGTGTAGAAGTTGCGGGTTCCGTCTTCAGATTGACCCTGGTGAGGAACCCCGCTGGGGTATTTGGGATAGTGGGTGGGGGGAAGCTATTCTATCTTTACCTCTCCCTTTTAGCAGTAGGATTGATTGGTTTCTACCTCACCAAAGTTAAGCTCCCTATCTACAGGTTTTCCCTGGCCCTTATCTTGGGTGGGGCTGTGGGGAACCTGGCCGATCGGATAAGGTTCGGGGAGGTAGTGGATTTCCTGGACTTTGGCCTCGGCTCCTATCGCTGGCCCACCTTTAATCTCGCTGATAGTGCAATAACCATTGGCATCTTTCTTCTCTTGTTGGCCAGCTTCAGAAAAGGTAAAAGTCATTAGGGATAACAACGGGATAGCCAAAATTGTTGGCAGATTTGGAACAGGTAAGATAGCCGTAGGCTTTATCCTGCGAAAGGAACTACCCAATCTTGTTTTTTGACAATTTTTTTTAACCGCAAGGCTCGCTAAGTAGGCGCAGAGAACGCAAAGGATTAAATGTAAATTGCAGTATATGCCGGGGAGAGCCTGAAGTCTCCAATACCTTCTTTACTATCCGTGAAATCTGTGGCTGCTATTTGTTGGCAACTCTGACCGACTGTGTAGCTCCGTGAGATTCTGTGGTAATTTCACCACGGACTATGCACAGAAAAACAGGAATCAGTTTTCAGGGATCAAGGATGGACAGCATAAATTCCTTCTTTAATTCTTAATTTTCAATTCATAATTGTTTTTTCCCGTCTAATTCCGTGAATTCCTGGGGTAAGTCTGTTAATTCGTGTAGATTCGTCTATTCGTGCCATTCGTGTTCCAGGGGTTCAGTGTAATCTGTGGTTGTTGTTTGATTGTGCTTTTGCCGCGTTGTTTTATTCCGTGGTGAACCGTTCGGGAAAAAGGTTGAAGGTAAAAACCGTAAAGATAGAAGGGATAGGTGAACCCCTCAGGTTAGATGTTTGGCTGGTTAAGAATATGCAAGGGCTGAGCCGTTCTCGGTTGCAGGGATTGGTAAATGAGGGGTTTATTCTCCTAAACAACAAAAAAGTCAAGCCAAACCATAGGGTCTCCTCTGGAGAGCTGGTCACTATAACCATCCCTTCCCCTGAGAGGTCAACCCTCCAACCGGAGGAGGGCCCCTTGAATGTCCTCTATGAGGACGAACACCTTTTGGTGATCAACAAACCTCCTGGCCTGGCTGTCCATCCCGGCGGTGGGGTGAGGCAGGGGACCCTGGTCAACCTTCTCCTCCATCATTGTAGGGAACTTTCGGGGATAGGGGGGATAGAGAAACCGGGAATTGTCCATCGCTTGGACAAGGATACAACCGGGGTTATGGTGGTGGCCAAGGATGACTGGACCCATCTGGAGCTCTCCTCCCAGTTTCAGAGAAGGGAAGTGAAGAAGGAATACCTGGCCCTTGTTTGGGGAGAGCTGGGGGGAGGGGAGGGGGTGATAGAGCTTCCCATAGGTAGAAGCAGGAAGGACAGGAAGAAGATGGCTGTCCGCGAGCTGGGAGGGAGGGAAGCGCTAACCCGCTACAAGGTTTTAGAGGATTTTGGCCTCTGCTCCTACCTGGCTGTAAGGCTAGGCACAGGTCGCACCCATCAGATTAGGGTGCATCTCTCCCATATAAGCCATCCCATAGTAGGAGATCCTAAATATGGGGGGAGAAGGAAGATGTTAGGTAAACTCCCCCCCTCCCAAAGGGATATGGCCCGGATGCTCTTGGAGCTTCTTCCTCGCCAGGCACTTCATGCTCATCACTTAGGGTTCGTTCATCCGATAAGCAGGGAATACTTGGAGTTCTCCAGCCCCCTGTGGGGGGATATGGCCAAGGCATTGGAGCTGCTCAGGTGTAGATGATAAAATCCACAAAGAGCGCTGAATGAAGTAAGTCATTGCGAGGCACCGAAAGTGCCGGAGCAATCTCTCTGGATTAGTAGAAATCTCTGTTTTGGACGCTGATAGTCGCAGATTTTACAGGATAATTTTTATAAATCCCAAGCATCTGCGTTAATCTGCGTTCCATAAAGCCTGTCTGAAGGGGGCCAAGTTCTGATGCAGATAGGGGAAAAGGTATATCATTTTACCGAATTGGACTCCACAAATGATTTCGCTAAGGGACTTATCGCGGGAGCCCCAGAGGGAACGGTGGTAATTGCAGAAAGACAGAGGAGGGGAAAGGGAAGGTTGGGCAAGAGTTGGTGCTCTCCAGAAGGTGGGCTTTGGTTTTCTATTATCATAGGGAAAAGCAATGGCTTGCTTATTCCCTTGATGGCTGGGGTAGCCCTCTGTGAGGTCCTGCGGGGACTTGGTTTAAATGTGGGTATAAAATGGCCCAATGACATAGTGATAGGGGGCAAGAAGATAGCTGGAATCCTGACTGAGCTGGAAGGGAAGAGGATCATTCTGGGAATTGGCCTGAACCTGAATGTATCTCGGTTTCCTGATGAGATAAAGGATGTAGCCACCTCCCTTTTCCTGGAGATGGGAAGGAGCTATCCCAGGGAAGAGGTGCTCGGATTGATCCTGAAAGGGATTGAGAGATGGTTTGGGGCTTTAAGGGAGGGCAATATCCAAGGCTTGCTTGATAAGTGGCGGGAATATGCGGCCATCCTGGGGAAGGTGGTGGTGGTGAGAACCCCCAGGAGGATACTGCAGGGGAGGGCAATGGATATAGCGCAGGATGGAGGGCTTCTTTTGGAACTCCCCGATGGATCCAAAGAGAAAGTTTTGGCCGGTGAATGTAGCCTCAGGGTGGGGACCGTGGGTTCTCCGATTCCCGAGCCAGCCAGCAAAGGGGGTTGAGGGGGGACTGGCCTCTTCCCCAAGAGAGTAGCCCTAACTTGTTGGGACGTTTGAAGAGGTCAAGCCAGGAAATTAGTAAACGGAGGGAACTGAATTGAAAATAGGGACGCTGCAGGTCTATACTGGGGAGGGGAAGGGGAAGACCACCGCTGCCCTGGGTCAGGCCCTGCGGGCAGTGGGCCATGGACAGCAGGTGATTGTGATCCAATTTATGAAGGGTCAAATAAACTATGGTGAACTGAAGGCGGTGGAGGATGTTCCCGGATTGAAGATTGAGCAGTATGGTTTGCCCACCTTTGTGGAGCGGGGTAATCCCTCCGCAGAGGATAGGGAATGGGCCAGGAAGGGGATGGAGCGGGCCAAAAAGGTCATCAGGGAGGCAAGATATGACATGGTCGTCTTGGATGAGATAAGTGTGGCCGTGGACTATGGATTGGTTGGCTTAGATGAAGTCCTCGGTTTAATTAAGGCCAGGCCCCCGGAGATGGAACTTGTTCTCACCGGCAGATATGCGGCCAAGGAGATAATTGAGCTTGCTGACCTGGTTACGGAGATGAAGGAAATAAAGCACCACTATCAAAAGGGCATCCAGGCCAGGGAGGGAATCGAGTTCTAAGGGGTTCAAGATTGAGGATATGGCCTTGTAGTATGAGAATTCCCACCTATTGGACAGGATATACAGGATTGCCAGGATATGAATTGATTATGTAAATCCCGTTTATCCCGTCAAAAAAGCCTTGTCGTTGGTTTCCCCAATTCAGTGCCGTCAGGGCCCCTGCCCTGACGGCACTGAATTGGATGTAAGTAGGGACAGGTCTTCAGCCCTGTCCGAAAGAGTGCTGCCCTTGCGCCGCTCTAATTCTCTGCCTATGATGAATCAGAGCTAAGGCAGAATATTGGAAATGTTAATTGGTATTTAAAGATGTGACTCCGATTTATGCCAAAAAGGAGAAAAACATCACACAGAACAAGTTTGAGCGGTTTAACGGTCAAAGTAGAGGGAATTGTATTTTTTAAAACTGCTTTTAGCCCATATTCTGGAAAATAAATTTTGGATTCGTAACTTATTGATTTTCAAGGGAAAATTTTCTAGATTTTCATGGACTACATTCAATTGGCGATTATTAAAAAACTGTCTAACTGGTTGATTTTTAAGTAGTTGTTCGTATTTGACCTTAAATTTTTCCCGGAATGTAGGCTACAGCATAAAAATGCTACCATAACATCCAGGGGCCAGTAGCAACTTTTTCATAGGTGACCTCAGTGACAGAATGGCAAAAAATCTTTCTCAAATCTGCATTTTTTTCTTGACAAATGCTTACTGAATTCTTATAATATATTAGAAAAGGGGGCTGAGGTGTCTTTAAGAATGTCAGGACAGATTTTTTGAAGGGAAGTAGAATGATTTTTTCGGTTGGTTCGTCTAAACATGTTGTCAATTATAAGAACCAGTGGCACCATTTGTCCATGGGGGCATGGTGTCTTTGGATGTGGCACATTTGGTACTATAGTAGCTTACAGAGACCAACCGGAAAAGGATTGAGAGCAATGAAATAGAAAATACAACAGAGTGAAGGTTAAAACCCACATCCGATTTCGGTTGTGGGTTTTTTTGTTCGTTCGCCAGAGGGCAGAGTGAGAGTTTCTTCAAAAGTCAAGTTTGATGGTTAGGCAAAAAGTCAAAAAATGCTCTTGTAACATTGTGAACCTAAAATGCAACTTATTTAAAATGAATATGTTGCTTACCTTGGTTTAATCCGTTATAGCACCAAAACGGACTTTTTAGCAAAATTGACTAAAACCAAAATAACTGTTGCAGGTGGTGTGAGTTCAATTGATGAGATAAGAGAAGTTGCAAGAATAGGAGTGGATGTACAACTTGGTATGGCACTGTATACTGGTAAGATAAATCTCGCAGAAGCATTTATTGAATCGCTCAACTGGAAAGGTGAACTCATACCAACCATTACACAGGATCATAGAGGTCAGGTTCTTTTGCCTCGCTTACAGTAACAGGGATTCTCTCAGGAAGGCATTTGAAAAAGGCAAAATGTGGTATTTTTCAAGGTCACGAAATAAGCTCTGGATGAAAGGCGAAACATCCGGCAATATACAAGAGCCTATAAGATTAAGGGCAGATGGCGATAGGGATGCACTGCTTGCCACAGTAAAGCAACAGGGTGTTGCGTGCCATACAGGTGAGTATTCCTGTTTCGGCGCTAAAAAGTTCAGCCTTTATGAACTCTATGAAGTTGTAAAAGACAGGATAGAAAATCCAAGACCTGAATCATACACCGCAGAACTAACAGATGATATGCTGAGCGATAAGATATTGGAAGAAGCCAAAGACCTTATAGAGGCAAGAGATAAAGATGGAATAATACGGGAAGCAGCAGATCTTATATATTTTCTGAAGATTCTTCTAGCCAAGAATGGGATCAAAATAAATGATGTATTTAACGAATTAAGGAGGCGTAGAAGATGAAAATAAAAGAAGCAATAAAAAAAATTATTGAACTGAATGACCTAACCCAGCAGGAAGCCTTTGAGGTCGCAATAGAGATTATGAGTGGTGGTGCAACAGACGCCCAGATAGCTGCTCTGCTTACAGCATTGAGAATGAAAGGTGAAACAATAGACGAGATAACTGGATTTGTCAGGGCAATGAGAGATAAGGTAACCCCTATTGAATGTAGTTCTAAAGATCTTGTTGACACCTGTGGCACAGGCGGTGATAGGTCCGGAACATTTAATATCTCAACACTCTCTGCGTTCGTCGCAGCCGGCGCTGGCTGTAGGGTGGCAAAACATGGAAACCGGTCTGTATCCAGTAGATGTGGAAGTGCTGACCTTCTTAAAGCTCTGGGTGTAAATATTGAGATTACACCAAAAAGAATGGTAAGCTGTATTGATGAGACAGGTATCGGTTTTTTGTTTGCACCAATTCTACACAAAGCTATGAAATACGCAATAGGGCCAAGGAGAGAAGTTGGAGTGAGAACAATTTTTAATATACTTGGTCCCCTTACCAATCCTGCAGGTGCAAGGCGGCAGCTTTTAGGGTTATTTAGCGATGAACTTACAGAGCCCATCGCAAATGTGTTAAAGAAACTTGGTTCTGAACACTGCCTAGTAGTTCATGGTGAGGATGGACTTGATGAGATAACCATAACAGGGAAGACATTCGTGAAGGAATTACGTAATGGGGTGGTGGAGAGTTACTGCATAGAACCAGAAGATTTTGGAATTCAAAAGGGAACAATTGATGATATTAGGGGTGGCGATGTAAACGATAATGTTAGGATTGCTCTGGATATTCTCAATGGTGGCAAGGGACCTAAGAGAGATATAACGGTTTTTAATGCCGGTGCAGCCATCTATGTAGGTGGTAAGGCAGCATCGCTTGCAGAAGGTATCGAACTTGCAAAGGAATCAATAGATTCTGGCAAGGCAATTGAGAAACTCCAGATGCTGAGGGAAATGACGCGATGAATTTACTGAAAAGAATAGTTTCATACAAAAGAGAAGAAGTGAAGAAGAGAAAAAGCATTGTTTCCGTTGGAACTCTTAAAAGTGGAAATTTCCCAAAAGTGAGAGATTTCAAATCAGTGCTTGAAAAAGAAGGTATATCAATAATTGCCGAAATAAAGCGGATGTCCCCCTCAGCAGGTATTATAAGAGAGGATTTTGACCCTACCCAAATGGCAAGAACATATGAAGAGAATGGGGCAAGTGCCATTTCAGTGCTTACAGACAGAAAATTCTTTGGTGGTAGTATTGATTATGTAATTGCGGTTAAGAACGAGGTGAATCTGCCCGTATTAAGAAAAGAGTTTATCATTGATGAGTATCAGATTTATGAATCACGCTACATTGGTGCTGATGCAGTTCTCCTTATTGCAAGGATATTGACTTCTGCTGAACTGGGCAGGTTCATTTCGATAGCAAAAGAATTGGGACTGGCATGCCTTGTTGAGGTTCATACACGGAATGAACTTGAAGAGGTTTTATCAACAATCACAGAGATAATAGGAATAAACAACAGAAACCTTGATACACTTCAGATTGATATTAAAACTTCACTTGAATTGAAGAAGATGACCCCAGAAGGGTATATTACTGTGAGTGAAAGCGGGATAAAAACAAGAGAGGATGTCCTAAAACTTCAAGAAGCTGGCTTTGATGCTATACTTGTTGGTGAAACACTTATGCGGACAAAAAATTTAGGAAATAAACTTAAAGAACTTTTGGGAGAAGTATAGATGGAAATCCTTGATGAATTGAGAAAAAAGGTGAGCGAGATTGATAGAGAGATTATAAAGTTGATAGCAAAGAGGCTCGAAATTACAAAAAAGATCGGTAAAAAGAAAAAGGAGGAAGGTATACCTTTGCGAAACTGGGAGATAGAGAAAGCAGTAATTGAAAATGCAACAGAATTTGCTGCTGAATTAGGGATATCTCCTGCTCTTATCAAATCACTTATGCAGCAACTTATAACGGAATCCCGTATACAGCAGGAGATACTTCATTACTCTGCCTACAAAGGGGATAAAGAGAATGTTCTGATTATTGGTGGATTAGGAGAGATGGGCAAATGGTTTTCGTATTTCTTCCAGAATCAGGGCCATAATGTATCGATTTATGACATCAAAGGCGAATCAGAGGATTTTAAATCATACGGAAGTCTGGAAGAGGGGATTGAGGAAGCATCATTTACTCTTATTGCCACATCACTTGAGGTAGTTCCGGAGATAATAAACAAAATAACAGAACTGGGGTTCAAAGGTATTGTATTTGATATAGCAAGCTTGAAAGGACATTTAGAGGATTCTATCAAAAGGGCAACTGATAAGAGAATTTCCATTACCAGCATTCATCCTATGTTTGGTTCAAATGTACGAACACTTTCCGATAAGGTAATTTGCCTCTGTGATTGCGGAGATAAGGAAGCAAATCAGAAAGTTGAATTTCTCTTCAAAGGCACAGCCGCATCGATTGTGAAACTATCGCTTGAGGAGCATGATCGTGTTATTTCTTTTGTGCTGGGACTTTCTCACATAATAAATATCATATTTATGAAGGTACTCATGGAGGGAGGCTATAAGTACGACGAATTGAAGAAGATTGCAAGTACTACCTTCCTTTCTCAAATGGTAACTGCAACCAGTGTAATTAAGGAGAATCCACATCTCTATTATGAAATACAAAAATACAATCCATTTAAAGGAGACTTATACGAAAAGTTAAAAGAAGCTACAAAATCAATTACCGATATTGTCTCATCAGCAAACAAGCCAGAGTTCATAGAAATCATGGAAAAAGGTAAGTATTGGTTAGGAGAATGATGACAAAGATAAAGATATGTGGTGTAACAAATATTGAGGATGCAATGATGATTGCTGAACTCGGTGCAGATGCCTTGGGCTTTGTTTTTGCTCCATCAAAGAGAAGGATAAGCCCGCAGGATGCAAAAGAAATTATAAAAAGACTTCCACCATTCGTCACAACCGTTGGTGTATATATGGACGCAGAGATTGATGAGGTAAATCAGGTAACCGAATACACTGGGATAGATGTTATTCAACTTCATGGAAATGAGCCACCGACCCATTGCGATAGGCTCAAAAAGAAGGTAATAAAAAGAATCTCGGTATGTGATAATGATACTACTGAGATGCTTATTTCAAGGATGGAAAGATACCGAGTTCCTGCCTATCTTTTGGACCCTGGGGCAGGCAGTGGTAAGGTATTTAATTGGGAAAAAGCAGTGGGTATTGATTTACCTCTTATCATTGCGGGAGGACTTACCCCGGATAATGTAAAAACTGTTGTACGATTGTTAAAGCCTTACGGGGTGGACGTCTCTTCAGGAGTAGAACAGTTTCCTGGTAAGAAGAATAAACAAAAGGTGAAAAGATTTATAGAGGAGGTGAGGTCTTGTTGATTACAGGAATAATAGGTTATCCCTTAGAGACTACGCTTTCACCCAAGATGCATAATGCAGCATTTAAGGAATTGGGAATAGATGGTGTTTATCTTCGCTTGCCTGTTTTAAAAGAAAGGTTGAAAGAGGCAACGCTGGGTCTTCGTGCGCTCGGTTTCAGGGGAGTGAATGTAACAGTTCCTCACAAAGAGACTATAGTGGAATATCTTGATGATACTACAGAGGAGGTGAAAAGGGTTGGTGCTGTGAATACGATCTTGATAGAGGATTATAAACTTATCGGGCACAACACAGACATATATGGATTTAAGGAGTCTTTGATGGAATATAAAATTGATATCACAGATAAAGATCTTCTAATTGTAGGGGCAGGTGGTGCTGCCCGTGCCTGTGCTCATGTAATAAATTCGATGAAACCAAAGAGGTTCATCATTACAGATAAGATTCTTGAAAGAGCAGAGGTCGTTTCAAATTTATTTGATGCAGAAATAATTGAGCCTGCTGAAATTGAGAATATTATTCCTGAAATGGATATTGTAATAAATGCAACCCCCATAGACTTTCAAGAAATGATATTACCAGTTATGAAACGAGGAGCTGTCTACTACGACGTAAATTATAAATTTAGAAAGTTAAAAGGAAGGGATATTAAGATGATAAATGGACTTTTGATGCTTGTACTTCAGGGTGCGCAATCTTTCCATTTATGGACGGGAAGGGAAGCACCAATAGAGGTAATGAAAAATATGGTAGGGTTTGAAAATGATTAGATGGTTGACTTCGGGTGAATCGCACGGAAAGGGATTGTCTGTTATCATCGAGGGATTACCTGCTGGTATACCCGTGGATGTTGAATTCATCAACGATGAACTTCTGCGAAGGCAGAAAGGATATGGTCGTGGAAAGCGGATGACAATAGAAAAGGATCGCGTGGAAGTATTGTCCGGGGTGAGATACGGAAAGACTATCGGTTCCCCTGTTAGTCTGTTTATTAGTAATAAAGATTATGAAAACTGGAAGGATATTATGAAAATAGAGCCTGGCAAAGAGACTGATAAGGTGACCTCTCCCAGGCCAGGGCATGCCGACCTTGCAGGAGTGCTGAAGTATGGCTTGGATGATATAAGAAATGTGATTGAGCATGCCTCTGCAAGGGAGACTGCGGCAAGAGTTGCAGCAGGTGCAATTCTTAAATTGTTTTTAAAAGAGTTTAAGATCGAATTTTACTCCCATACAATTGCAATCGGTGGTATAAGCATAAATGAGAGAAAAAGAGAAATTGATAAATTAGAGAATACACCACTGCGGTGTATGGATCCAGAGAAAGAAAAAGAGATGATCAAACTTATTGATGAGGCAAAAAGTAGAGGCGATTCGATCGGCGGAATAAGTGAGGTTGTCGCCCTTGGTGTTTGCCCCGGGCTTGGAAGTTACTCTCATTACGATAAACGATTGGACGCAAGGATTGCTCATGCAATGCTTTCTATCCCGTCTGTGAAAGGTATTGAGATAGGTGAGGCCTTTGAGAATTCTAAAAGATTTGGATCGGATGTCCATGATGAAATATTCTACAGTGATGAAAAGGGTTTCTATCATAAAACAAACAGGGCTGGTGGAATAGAAGGTGGTGTCAGTAATGGTGGGGATATTGTTGTCCGCCTTGCAATAAAACCCATACCAACACTTAGAAAGCCTTTTCATTCGGTAGACATATTGACAAAAGAAGAGCGACTTGCCCAGAAGGAACGGGCTGATGTATGTGTCGTTCCTGCTGTGGGGGTGATTGGTGAGGCGATGCTCGCCTTTGTTATTTCCGATGCCTTCATTGAGAAATTCGGTGGGGACTGCCTCGATGATATAAAATCACACTATGATTTATATATGAAGAGGATAAGAGATGTCTGATAATATAATTCTTATTGGATTTATGGGAACAGGAAAGGATGTTGTTGGGAAGCAGATCGCAAGAAAAACGGGAATGAGTTTTCTTTCAGTTGATGAATTCATAGAGCTGAGGGAGAATAAAACGATAAGCAGGATATTTGAGGAATCTGGTGAAGGGTATTTCAGGAGGTTAGAAAAAGAGGCGGTTCTGGCAATAAAGGATTTGAAGAATACAGTTGTAGCAACTGGGGGAGGAATTGTTATTGATGAGGAAAATCGGCGGCTTCTTTCTAAAATGGGTACAGTAATTCATCTTGAAGCAAAACTGGATCTCATTGAAGAAAGACTCAGAGATGATTTTAATCGTCCACTGATACAGGATAAAAAGAACATAAAGAGAATATTTAAAGAAAGGAAGGGTATATACGATTTTGCAGAACTAAAAATTGATACATCATTTAAGAATCCCCATGAGATTGCAGATGAAATAATCCAAAAAGGAAATGTAAGAAAGAGAGACAGGAACTTCCCACTTGATACAATCGTTGTGAAATCAGAATTAAAAAACTATCCTGTTCATGTTGGATCGGGCATTCTTACAAGCAATAAAAATTTCATTAGACTGCTGGATCTGAATACCAATAGAACAATAGTGATTACCAATCCACTTGTGGGCGCTTTATATCTACAGTCTATTGAGGATGCCCTTAATGAGAACAAAGTCAATCCCATTCACTTTATCGTACCTGATGGAGAGGAGTATAAGACATTAGAGATGGCTACCCGTATCTATGATTTTCTCTTGGAAAATAAGGTAACTAGATCAGAGCCAATAATTGCCCTTGGTGGCGGTGTAATAGGAGATCTTGCTGGTTTTGTTGCCGCTACATACAAGAGGGGAGTACCTCTCATCCAGATTCCGACAACACTACTTGCCCAGGTCGATGCATCTATTGGTGGTAAGACTGGTGTTGACCATAAACTGGGGAAGAATATGATTGGAGCCTTCTATCAACCCGATTCGGTAATTACCGATGTGGCCGTGCTCTTAAGTCTTTCAGAGAGGGAATTTAGAAATGGTCTGGCAGAGGTGATAAAATACGGAATTATAAAGGATCAAAAACTCTTTTCTTTGCTTGAAAAAAAGCATAACGAAATTTTAGACCGTGATATCAATATCCTTACTGAAATTATATCGAGGTGTATACAGATAAAGAGAAAAATTGTACAAGAGGATGAAAGGGAGGAGAAGGGCATAAGGGAGATTTTGAACTATGGGCATACAATAGGCCATATTATTGAGACGCTCACGGGTTATTCACAATACAGGCATGGTGAGGCAGTAGCAATTGGTATGGTTGAGGAAGCCAGAATGGCCGTGAGGAACGGCGTTTTGGAGGAAGAGGATTTAAAAAGGTTATCAGAGCTGATTTCATCATACGGGTTGCCTGTGGAGATACCCGAGTCCATAAGTAGGAATGATGTAAGGGGAAAGATACTTCAGGACAAGAAGGTCAGGCATGGAGAAATAAGAATGCCCATTCCTGAAGGGATAGGAAGAGTTGTCTTAAGGGAGGTACGATGCGAAACATTGTTGTAATACATGGACCAAATCTTAATCTTCTAGGGAAGCGAAAACCAGAGGTATACGGGACCCTGACTCTTGATGAGTTGAACAGGAAGATAGAAGCCTTTTCCGAAGAGAAGAATATCGTGGTGCATATCATTCAGTCCAACAGTGAGGGCGATATCATCGGCGCGATTCATGATGCTGGTGGTACTCACGGAATAGTGATCAACCCTGGCGGGTATACCCACACCTCGGTTGCCATCAGGGATGCTGTGGAAGCTGTTGGGGTTCCGGTTGTGGAGGTTCACATCAGCAATATCTATGCGAGGGAAGCGTTCAGGCAGAAATCTGTGATTGCTCCGGTTTGCATCGGACAGATAACAGGACTGGGCTGGGTTGGTTACCTATTGGCAATTGAATACCTTATGAAAATGAGTGAGGGAAAATGAGAACGAACTTACCCGATGAAAGAGGTTATTTCGGAAAGTTCGGCGGCAGGTACGTCCCTGAAACGTTGATGACTGCCCTTGATGAATTAGAAAAGGCATACCTGTCGATGCGGGATGATCCGGAATTCAAGAAGACGTTCGATTATTATCTTCGTGAATACGCAGGTAGACCGTCCCCATTGTACTCTGCTCGTAGACTCACAAGAGAACTTGGTGGTGCCAAGATCTACCTGAAGCGCGAAGACCTCATGCACACGGGCGCGCACAAGATTAACAATACGATTGGTCAGGTTCTTCTTGCAGAGAGGACGGGAAAGAAAAGAATCATTGCTGAGACGGGTGCAGGTCAGCATGGCGTCGCTACTGCCACTGCCTGTGCCTTATTTGGACTTGAATGTTCCGTTTACATGGGCACTGAGGACATAGAAAGACAGAAAATGAATGTATTCAGGATGGAACTCCTTGGTGCTAAGGTTATACCTGTTGATTCAGGTTCCAGAACCCTCAAGGATGCAATAAACGAAGCTATAAGGGATTGGGTAACAAATGTCACCACTACCTATTATTGTATCGGCTCTGTGGTTGGACCTCATCCTTACCCTATGATGGTGCGTGATTTTCAATCTATAATAGGAAAGGAGACAAAGGAACAGATACTGGGAAAAGAAGGCAGACTGCCCGATCTACTTATTGCTTGTGTTGGGGGCGGCAGCAATGCCATTGGATTGTTTTATCCGTTCATAGATGATGATGTCAAAATGGTCGGTGTGGAGGGGGGAGGAGCAGGGTTGGATACCCGAAAGCATGCAGCCACATTGTGCAGGGGTAGCATTGGCGTTCTCCACGGTTCTATGAGTTATTTGCTCCAGGATGAAAACGGACAGATACTTCCAACACACTCGGTTGCTCCTGGATTAGATTATCCTGGTGTGGGCCCAGAACATGCTTATCTTAAAAATACCAATAGGATAGAATATACGTTTGCTACAGATGAGGAGACCCTCGAAGCATTTAGAATACTCTCAGAGACAGAGGGGATAATACCTGCACTTGAAAGTGCACACGCCGTCGCATATACGCTTAAAGTTGCCAGGAATATGCCAGAGGATAAGATAATCGTGGTAAATCTTTCTGGCCGGGGAGACAAGGACTTAGAAATTGTGGAGGGTGTGATATGAGAATAAGGGAAACGTTTGATATCCTTAACCAGGCCGGAGAGATGTTATTTATACCTTATATCACTGCTGGCTATCCTTCACTTGAGGAGTCAATAAACATTTTCCGTATGCTCTGCGAGTACGGTGCAGACATAATAGAAATAGGTGTTCCTTTCTCTGATCCTATTGCAGATGGTCCGACGATTCAGTATTCGTCGCAGATTGCCCTACAAAATGGCGTGACACTGAAAAAATTGATGGGCAGGTTGAGGGACGTGAAGATAGACAAGCCATTGATACTTATGTCCTATCTGAACCCATTACTGGCGTATGGAAAAGAAAATCTCTATAGAGATATGAAGGAAATCGGTCTGTCAGGAATAATTGTTCCTGATATGCCTGCTGAGGAATCTGACGAATGGCTCTCTCTATCAAAGGCTTATGATATTGATATTATTTTTCTCGTTGCCCCCACATCCTCTGATGAGAGGATAAGATTTATTGCTGAACGGTCTTGCGGTTTTATATATTGCGTTAGTATCACAGGAACAACAGGAATGAGGGATGAATTACCAGGCGGGCTTTTAAGATTTATCAGGAAAATCAAGAAACTAACAGATGTGCCCGTTGCAGTTGGTTTTGGTATTTCAACACCTGAACAGATATTAACACTAAAAGGAGAGATAGATGGTGTTATTGTAGGAAGTAGAATAATAGAAGCCATAAGACGAGGAGAGAATTTAAAAGAAATTGTAGCGAAGTTGAAAAGTACAACAAGGAGGTAGATATGTTAGTAGTAATGCATAAAGATGCAACTAAAGAACAGATTGATAAGGTTAGCAATGTAATAAAAGAGATGGGGCTTAAAGCCCATCCTATCCCTGGTGCGCAGAGAGTTGCCATCGGAATAACAGGGAATAAGGAAATGGTAGACACTAACAGGATTGAAGGACTTCCTGGTGTAGTAAATATAATCCATGTTACCCAACCATTTAAGCTTGCAAATAGAGAGTTTCATCCTGAAGATACAATTGTCTCTGTTGATGGGAAATTTATTGGTGAAAAAGAGATTGCAATTATCGCAGGGCCTTGTGCTGTAGAGTCTGAAGAAAGTCTGTTAGAGATTGCAGAATTAGTTAAGGAAGCAGGGGCAAAATTCTTACGCGGCGGTGCGTTTAAACCAAGGAGCTCCCCATATAGTTTCCAAGGATTAGGAGAGAAGGGTTTAGAAATCTTGGCAAAGGCGCGTGAGCGCACAGGGCTCTCGATAGTTACCGAGGTACTTTCCGAAGTGGATGTTCCCCTTGTATCACAATATGCAGATATC
Source organism: uncultured Gemmatimonadota bacterium (assembly GCA_964626665.1). Lineage (GTDB taxonomy): Bacteria > SM23-81 > DAOVCL01 > DAOVCL01 > DAOVCL01 > DAOVCL01. The sequence goes on from CAZVGK010000001.1 coordinate 92,661, forward strand.
TTTCAGATAGGAGCCAGGAGTATGCAAAATTTTCCCTTACTTAAGACAGTCGGTAGATTCCCAAAGCCGGTATTGCTTAAAAGGGGGATGTCGGCAACAATTGAGGAGTTGCTAATGTCGGCTGAGTATATCTTATCTGAGGGAAATCCCAATGTGATCCTGTGCGAAAGAGGAATCAGGACTTTTGAGAAATATACAAGAAATACATTGGATATTAGCACAGTTCCGGTGATTGACCGCTTGAGCCATCTACCCATTATTATCGATCCGAGCCATGCCTCTGGGAATTGGAGATACGTTAGCGCCCTTTCGAGGGCTGCGATTGCGGCGGGGGCCGATGGCCTGTTGATAGAAGTTCATACCAACCCTCCGGGTGCGCTTTCGGACGGGAAGCAGTCTCTGAAACCTGAAAGGTTTAATCAATTGATGGGAGAGATTAAAAAGATTGCAGCGGCAATAGGGAGGAAGGTATGAAGAGAGTTTTTTATCAGGGAGAGAGGGGATGTTTCAGTGAACTTGCTGCTGAGAAGTTCTTTGATAGCCCAATAGAGGGAATCGGGGTGCCCACATTTGAGGCCGTGTTCGAAGCAGTGAAAAATGAAAGAGATGGTTATGGAATCATTCCCATCGAAAACGCTCTGACGGGAAGTATTCATCAGAATTACGATCTTCTCCTGAAGTATGATCTCTGGATTGTCGGAGAGGTGAGGTTGAAGATTACATTCAACCTGTTGGCTCATCCAGGAGTTCGTTTGCCATCGATAAATGAAGTCTGGTCTCATCCCGTGGCCCTTGATCAATGCAAGGAATTCTTCACGCGTCATCCTGAATACAAAATTGTTCCGGTTTATGATACTGCAGGAGCGGCAAAAATTCTTCAGAAAGAGAAGAGAACCGATGTAGGTATTCTTGCGGGTCCCCAGGTTGCCAAACTTTATGGGCTTGAAACACTTGAACAGAGGGTCGAAGATAATCCCCAGAATTTTACACGATTCCTCATTCTCTCAGGTGAAAAGAAAATCTGTACGGGTCAAGATGTCAAGACCTCTCTTGTCTTCGGAGTCAAGAATGCCCCAGGTATTCTCTTCAAGTGTTTGAGCATTTTTGCGTTAAGAAATATCGACCTCACAAAATTGGAATCCAGGCCCATCATCGGAAAACCCTGGGAATATCTATTTTATATTGATCTGAAAGGGAGTATTGAAGATGAAAGTTGTAAGGGCGCAGTGGAGAACTTTCGTGAGGTCGTTGCCTATTTGAGAATTTTAGGGAGTTACGAACTGAAGTGGTGACGGTATGAGACTCGTATTGAGAAAGTGCATCTCGCCCAGGGGTGAGGTGAAGGTGAGTGGAGATAAATCGATAACGCACAGGGGTTTCATCATTGGGGCCGTTGCTCGAGGGAGGAGTGTGCTTCGTGGGTATTCGAGATGCCAGGATTGCGTGGCAACACTGAAGACCTTACGGGAGCTCGGAATATTCACAGAAGAATCGGAATCCACCGTGTCCATTCAGGGGAAAGGATTGGGCGGGCTTACTGAACCCGACGATGTGCTAAACTGTGAGAATTCCGGGACGACTATGCGATTGCTTGCCGGGCTGTTATCGGGGCAGGATTTCTTCTCCGTACTGACCGGGGATGGTTCGTTACGAAGAAGACCGATGAGTAGGATTATTCAGCCGTTGAGTCAGATGGGTGCAGAGATCCGCGCAAGAAGTGGGGGCAGATTTGCTCCATTGAGCATTCAGGGCAGCACATTGAAGTCCATTGATTACACACTGCCTGTGGCCAGTGCCCAGGTGAAATCTGCCATCTTACTCGCCGGCCTTTGTGCCGATGGTGAGACAATCGTCGAAGAGCCGTATCCCACGAGAGATCATACCGAACGGATGCTGGCCCTTTTTGGCGCAAAAATCGAAAAAGCGGGTGAGAGAACGATCCTTCGAGGGGAGGATAGCAACCTCGAAGCAAAGGAGTTGATCGTCCCGGGTGATCTCTCCTCGGCAGCCTATTTTATCGTCCTTGCAAGTCTTGCCCGTGATTCGGAGATTCTTTTGAAGGATGTGGGTGTAAACCCGACCCGAACAGGGATACTCGATGCGTTGGAAATGATGGGTGCAGGGATCTCTTTCTTGAATCGCAGGACGGTTTCCAATGAACCCGTTGCCGACCTTATGATTAAATCTGGTGGACTCGAGGGAAGAGAGGTATCGGGCAAACTCATCCCCAGACTCATAGATGAAATACCTGTGTTGGCGGTGGCGGCTACTCAGGCAGAAGGGGTCACTGTGGTTAGGGATGCAGCCGAATTACGGGTAAAGGAGACCGACAGAATCAAGGCGATAGTGAAGGAACTCAAAAAAATGGGTGCCAAAATAGAGGAAAGAGAGGATGGATTTACCGTGGAAGGGCCGACACGGCTTTACGGAGCCTCGTGCAGTTCTTTTGGTGACCACAGAATTGCAATAGCCTTAGCCATTGCCGGACTTATAGCCGATGGAGTAACGACGATTGATGGTGCTGAATGTATAGACATTTCATTCCCTGAATTCATACCAACAGCAAGGAAGGTGTGTGGTGAAGATAGGCTCACTACCCAAGATTAGATTCAACCGTGAGAGACTCGAATTAAAATCTTCTCCTGTGAGTGTATTCGAGGAAGTCTATAACCAGGATTATTTTGGCTTTATCTATGAATCATTGGAGAGTGTGGGAGAGAGGGGTAGATATTCATTCATTGGTGCAAGACCTTTCATCTTATTTAAGAGCAAAGGAGAAGATATAGAAATTAATGTTATGAAAAAGACTTACAAGAAGAAAGGGGATCCTATAGATTTTTTAAGAAGTATTGTGGCAGAATATAGAGAATGTCCTGATACGGTGTTCCCCGGTGGTGCGGTTGGATATATCTCCTATGATGCTGTAAGATTCTTCGAAAAAATTCCTGACATAAATCCGGATGAACTTGCTGTTCCTGATACATATTTTATGTTCCCTTCTGAGATAATCGTCTTTGATCACAAGGAAGGGACCGTTGATATTATTGTGTATTCTGAAAAGAATAATCAGGAAAGAATAAAGGAGTTGAGAGGTGCAATTGAGACATGCACAAAGGAGACTGCATTTCGACCTCATAAGCTTGAGGCGCCACTACCATTTGAGTCAAATTTCACCAAAGATTCCTACCAAGAGATTGTAGAAAAAGCAAAAGAATATATCTACGCAGGTGATGTATTCCAGGTTGTGCTTTCTCAGAGGTTCCGATGTTGTGTAGAGAAAGAACCCATCCGTATTTATAAGGCCCTCCGTCTCACAAATCCTTCCCCTTACATGTATTATCTCCGGTTAAACGACTTATATATTTTAGGGTCGTCTCCTGAGATATTGGTGAAGTTAACAAATGGTGTGGCAATAAGTAGACCTTTGGCAGGAACAAGACCCAGAGGCAGAACAGAAAAGGAAGATCGGTCTTTAGAGGTAGATCTTTTGAAGGACGAGAAAGAAGTGGCAGAACATATAATGCTTGTTGACCTTGCGAGAAACGATATCGGTAGGGTATGTGAGTATGGTAGCGTAAGGGTAACAGAGCTTTTACAGATTGAAAGATATTCGAAGGTAATGCATATAGTTTCAAATGTTGTTGGCAAATTGATGAAGGGCCGAGATGCCTTTGACCTTCTACGGGCGACGTTTCCAGCCGGAACGGTTTCCGGGGCACCCAAGGTAAGGGCAATGGAGATAATAGATGAGTTGGAGCCCTCAAAAAGAGGGGTTTATGCTGGTGCTATTGGGTATTTTTCCTTTTCTGGTAATATGGATATGTGTATTGCTATAAGGACAATTGTGGTAAAGGATGGGATAGGTTATATTCAGGCAGGTGCAGGTATTGTTGCTGATTCAGTACCGGAAAGAGAATATATGGAAACACTGAATAAAGCAAGTGCATTAAAGAAGGCCATTGAGATAGTGTGATGATACTGGTGATCGATAATTACGATTCATTTGTTTATAATCTTGTTCAATATTTAGGTGAATTGGGGCAAAAGCTTTTGGTTTACAGGAATGATGAGATTACCGTCAGGGATGTGAGAAAGATTAACCCCTCTTTTATAGTCGTTTCTCCTGGCCCTTGCACACCCCAGGAGTCTGGAATCAGTCGGGAAATTATTTCCGCTTTTGCAGGGGAGATTCCCATACTCGGAGTCTGCCTGGGGCATCAATCGATTGGAGAGGTCTTTGGGGGCCGGGTCATCAGGGCCAACGCTGTGGTTCACGGAAAGACATCGAAAATATATCATGATGGGAAAACTATTTTTCGTGGGATTAAAAGTCCTTTTATTGCAACACGTTATCACTCACTCATTATTGAAAAAGAGAGTTCGCCTGACTGCCTTGAGATTAGTGCTAGAACAGAAGATGGAATTATCATGGGAATAAGACATAAGATGTTTAATGTGGAAGGTGTCCAATTCCATCCGGAATCTGTATTAACAAAGGTAGGTAAACAAATATTGAAGAACTTTTTAAGAGGTGTAAAGTGAGAATTATCAACTCTTCAAAATTAGGAGAGAATTTTTTTAAAATATAAGGAATTGATCGATGTTTCTTTAGTCCGAAGGATAATCTTAGATGTAAAGAACAACAGAGATAATGCGGTAATAGATTACACTTCAAAAAGCCCTCTGGTGACGGTGCAGATTCTCTGGCTTAATCCCCCTTAATTCACATTCCACCAGAGTATAATCCTAACATATGCGGTGCAGATTCGTAGGCTTCGCTAACTTACAGTAAAACAGGCACTTATCATTGAAATATTGAGAGATATGGGAAAAATTGGAGAAGAAATAAACTGTGAAGATTATATGATTTTAAGAGTTCGTCTGTTGCACGAGGTACACCTTAAAACTATTTGCTATCCAAATAGAAAAGCTTGACTTTTTTTGATATCTGATATATTATATATCAGTTGGGAGGTAAAAATGGATAATGAAAATGGGCTTTTGAATCTCAAATCGCTTAAACAGCAGGTTTACGAATATTTAAGGAAACAGATGGGCAAAGGAAATATCCTTCCAGGCTCGGTTATAAATCTCAATAAGACTGCAAAGCAGCTTGGGATAAGCAAGACTCCTCTGAGGGAAGCCCTTATCCAGCTTGAGATGGATGAATTCGTCAGGATTCTACCAAGGAAAGGAATTGTTGTGAATGTTTTAACTCTCAGGGATATAAAGGATTTTTACCAGCTCATAGGTTCTCTTGAAAGGTCGGCTGTGCTTTCTGCATTCGCAAAAATAGGAAGGGAAAAAATAGAAGAGATGGAGAAGCTCAATAGGAAAATGCAAGAGGCCATAGAAAACGGTGGTTTTGATATCTATTACCAGAAGAACTTAGAATTTCACAATACATATCTTAATCTTTGTCAGAACAAACACCTTGTTAAGATAGTAAATACCCTTAAGAAAAGACTTTACGATTTCCCGCGACAGAGGGGATATCTAAAAGAATGGGAAGAAGCTTCAATAAAGGAGCACGAGAAGTTTCTAAATTTCTTAAAAGAAAATAACCCCAGGTTAGCAGCAGACTATATCAGGGATGTCCACTGGTTCTTTGAAGTCCAGAAAAAGTTCATTAAGAAGTATTATCCTCTAAAGGAATATCAGAAAAGATTAGAGGAAACCCTTGGGGAAAGATATACGAAGGAAGCCGTTGATTAAAGGTATGATATTTGATATAAAAAGATATGCCATCCACGATGGGCCTGGAATAAGAACGACAATATTTTTTAAAGGCTGTCCTCTAAGATGCCCATGGTGCCACAACCCGGAGGGTGTAAAAAAAGAGCAGGAAATTATGTTGTGGCAGGACAGATGCACAAAATGCGGTGATTGTGTCCCCGTGTGTCCTTACAGGGCAATTTCCATAGACAGAAATCTTTCCATTGATTGGGGAAAATGTGACCTCTGCGGGGAATGTATAAAAGTATGCCATCCAAAGGCAATAGAAATGGTGGGAAGAGAAATTTCCGTTGAAGAGGTGGTGAGGGAAATAGAAAAGGACATAGTTTTCTACGATGAATCAGGTGGAGGAGCAACTTTCTCAGGGGGAGAGCCGTTCTTCCAGCCGAAATTTCTTGAGGCCCTTCTAAAAGAATGCAAGAAAAGATACATAAACACGGCAGTTGATACCTCAGGCTATGTTAGCAAGGAAATTCTCTCAGGGCTAAGCGACTATATTGACCTTTTCCTCTATGATTTAAAGATAATGGACAGTGAAAAGCACAGTAAATACACAGGGGTACCAAACGAATTGATTCTTGAAAATTTGAGGGAGCTTTTGAAAAGGGGAAAAAGAGTAAATGTTCGCCTTCCCCTTATTCCAAAAGTAAATGGTGATAGAAAGGGTATAGAGAAAACAGGTGAGTTCCTCGCATCTCTTCCTAACCTAAAAGGTGTAAATCTTCTTCCTTATCACAATACCTGGGTCAATAAATTTAAGAGACTCTCAAGGGAGTGGAAACCATATATAACTCCTCCTCTATCCCGGGAAAAGGTGGAGGAAGTGAAATCAAGACTTGAGAAATATGGGTTGGAAATAAAAATAGGAGGGTAAAATGACTGAGAGGGTAAAAAAATTAAGGCAAAAAAGCGTAAACACGGAACCCTATGTTTCATCGGAAAGGGCTGAGCTTCTGACAGAATTTTACAGGTCTGGTGTGCCGCACAGGGTGGCGACCCCGATTACCCGTGCCTTAGCGCTTAAATACATAATGGAGCACAAGAAGATTTCCATAGATGAAGGGGAGCTAATAGTTGGAGAGAGGGGACCTGCTCCAAGGTCAACTCCGACATATCCTGAACTCTGCACCCATACTCTAAAGGACTTTGAGGTAATGAGCAGCAGAGATAAGACAAGGTTCCAGGTTTCAGATGAGGTGAAGAAGGTTTACAGAGAGAAAATAATTCTGTTCTGGGAGGGAAAAACTATGAGGGAAAGGGTCTTTGGAACTATGTCAAAGGAATGGCACGATACTTTTGAAGCAGGAGTTTTTACAGAGTTTATGGAGCAGCGAGCACCTGGACATGCAATATTGGATGACAAGATTTACCATAAGGGTATGGAAGATTTCAAGGGAAAAATAGATGAAAGGATAACACAACTGGATTATTTCAATGACCCTGATGCATATAAAAAGGAACAGGAGCTTAAAGCTATGAAAATTGCGGCAGACGCCATCACAATCCTTGCAGGCAGATACTCAAAGCTTGCAAAGCAGCTCGCAGAGAAGGAGAAAAATCCTCAGAGGAAAAATGAACTTGAAAAAATTGCCGGGGTTTGCTCTTATGTCCCCACCCATGCCCCAAGGGATTTCTGGGAAGCTCTCCAGATGTACTGGTTCATCCACCTTGGGGTTATAACTGAGCTGAATGTATGGGATTCGTTTAATCCGGGCCGCATTGACCTTAACCTTTATCTTTTTTACAAAAAGGACATTGAGGAAGGAAAACTCTCAGGGGATTTTGCAAAGGAACTCCTTGAATGCTTCTGGATAAAATTCAACAACCAGCCAGCTCCTCCTAAAGTAGGTGTAACAGAGGAACAAAGTGCAACCTATCAGGATTTTTCTCTTATAAATGTTGGGGGACTCAAAAAGGATGGTTCAAATGCTGTAAACGAACTTTCATATCTCACGCTTGATGTCCTTGAAGAAATGGAAATAATGATGCCGAGCGTATGCGTTCAGCTCAGCAAGAAAAACCCTGATGCTTTTCTGAAAAGGGCAATTAAGGTTGTAAAGAAAGGTTTCGGCCAGCCATCCTTCTTCAATACAGATGCCATAATCATGGAATTTCTGAGACAGGGAAAAAGCATTGAAGATGCAAGACTTGGAGGACCAAGCGGATGCGTAACAATAAGTGCCTTTGGAAAGGAAAGCTGCACCCTCACAGGGTATATGAACTGGCCCAAGATACTGGAGATTACACTAAACAATGGTATAGACCCTCGTACAGGGAAAAAGGTGGGGATAGAAACTGGGAAACCAGAGAACTTCAAGAGCTTTGAGGATCTTATGGAAACTTACAGAAAACAGCTAAAATACTTTGTGGATATAAAGATCAAGGGAAACAGCATAATAGAAAGGCTCTATGCCCAATATATGCCAGCTCCTTTCATGTCCCTTCTCATGGATGATTGCATAAAAAAGGGAAGAGACTATCACGATGGAGGACCCAGATATAATACAACATACATCCAGGGAGTCGGAATGGGAACTATTACAGACTCCTTATCCGCTATAAAATACCATGTGTATGATAAGAGAAACCTTGAAATGAATGAACTTCTGAAAGCTCTGAGGAAGAATTTTGAGGATAACGAAAAGATAAGACAGATGCTGTGGAACGAAGCTCCAAAATACGGGAATGACGATGATTACGCGGATAAGATTGCAAAGGAAATTTTTGAAGCCTATTTCAAAGTTTTAGATGGAAGACCCAACACAAAAGGTGGAAAATACAGGGTAAATCTCCTTCCAACAACTGTCCACATATACTTCGGAAAAGTCACAGGTGCAACCCCCAATGGAAGGAAAGCAGGTGAGCCTTTATCCGATGGTGTTTCCCCAACTCAGGGTGCTGATAAATATGGTCCAACAGCAGCGGTAAAGTCCGTCGCAAAATTTGACCATATAAGAACAGGAGGAACTCTCCTCAATCAGAAATTTATGCCCAAGCTCCTTGAAGATGATGAGGGTATTGACAAACTTGCCTATTTAGTGAGAACCTATTTCAGGTATGACGGGCACCATATTCAATTCAATGTTATCAGCGCAAAAACCCTCAGGGAAGCCCAGAAATACCCTGAAAAATACAAAAACCTCATAGTGAGGGTTGCAGGTTACAGCGATTACTTCGTTAATCTCGGCAGTGACCTTCAGAATGAAATAATCGCAAGAACAGAGCATGAAAATTTTTAAAAAAGGAGATATAAATTTTCAAAACTGAAATTTATGTGAAAAGGAGGAAAAATGAGAGCAAAATTCGATTGGAAACCTCCAGAAGATTGGCCTGTGATTTTCACAATAGATGCGCATGCAGGAGGAGAACCTCTGAGGATAATTGTAGGAGGGCTCCCCAAAATTCCTGGGAAAACAATACTTGAAAAGAGAAGGTATGCCATGGAGAACCTGGACTACCTGAGGAAAGGACTTATGGGGGAACCGAGAGAACATGCAGATATGTATGGAGCAATAATCACAGAACCAGTTTCATCAGAAGCAGATCTAGGAGTGCTTTTCCTTCACAATGAGGGATTTAGCACGATGTGTGGCCATGGAATTATAGGGCTCACCACAGTGTTGCTTGAGACAGGGATACTACCCATGGAAGCTCCTGAAACAGTGCTCAAAATAGATGCACCTGCAGGGCTTATTACTGCCCATGCAAGGATAAAAGGAAATAGGGTGAAAAGTGTCTATTTCCACAACGTTCCGTCTTTTGTCCTTGTTCTTGATGAAACTCTAAATGTTCCAGGAATCGGTAAGGTTAAATACGACATTGCCTTTGGCGGTGCATTTTATGCCTTTATAAATGCGGAAGAAATAGGTCTTTCCTGTAATCCCGAAAATTACAGGGAGCTTATAGCGAAAGGAACAGCAATAAAAAAAGCGGTTATGAAAACAAGACCAATAAACCACCCATTTGATAAAGATTTAAGTTTTCTATACGGTACAATCTTTATTTGCCCGGCAGAAAAAAAATCCCACAGTAGAAATGTCTGCATATGAATATAAAGTCAACTCTTCCCATAAGGAGTTAATCCTATTATCTTGAAAGGGTTCTGAGACATTGAAGAGCGAAAGCACTTGTAGTCCCTGGAACTCATATAGAATTTAGGAAAAGTGTGTTGAGATTGAGAGTCAACCTTATATTCATATGTCTGCATATTTGCAGGGGGCGAAGTTGACAGGAGTCCAACGGGGACAGGTGTAAGTGCCAGGCTCGCTCTGAATTACGCAAGGGGAGAAATAAGTATTGAGCAGCCAATAGTGATTGAAAGCATTATTGGGACGAAATTTACAGGAAAGGTGGTGAGAGCTATAAAATTCGGACCATATAATGCAGTTATACCTGAGGTTGAAGGGAGCGCCCATATCGTGGGAAAGAACCAGTGGATTTTCGACCCCGAAGACCCTCTACAATTCGGATTTTTCCTGAGATGAACTATAGGAAAATAAGATTTCTTTCTGCCCGGGATGTGAAAAGTTCTCTCTTCATGAAGGAAGCAATAGATGTAGTGGAAAAAACCTTTCTGCAGCTTTCAATGGGGAAGGCCACAGTCACACAGCGCACAATTATGGAAATTTCGGGAGAGATTATTTTAAGAGCAAAGACAGTTATTGACCATAGGGAATCCTGTCTTGCCGAAGCTGGCGATCTCATAATTCCTATGGAAGAAAGGCTTATAGACGAAAACCATATATGTGCAGAAATAGGTGAAATAATAGCTGGACAAAAGCCTGGAAGGGAAAACTCGGAAGAGGTGACATTTTCAAATCAGTTAGGAACGCTGTTCAGAATCTTGCAGCATCGAGTAAAGCTCTTGAAAATGCCGAAAATCTGAATCTGGGAATTGAAATTTCCCTGTTTTGAGTCCTGAAAAGAGCAAAATATGGAAGATATAAGAACAAGAACTATAAAATCAGACCTTTTATTACTGCTCACGGCAGCCATCTGGGGCTTTGCCTTTGTTGCCCAGAGGGCAGGAATGAAATATGTGGGTCCCTTCACATTCAATGGAGTGCGCTTTGCTCTGGGAAGCCTGATCCTTATCCCATTACTTTTAATAAGAAAACCTCCAGTTCGGACAGCGAAACAAGGACTGGCTCTTCCTGGATTCCTTGCAGGCACTGCAATCTTCCTTGGCGCTTCTTTGCAACAAGTAGGCTTAATTTACACCACAGCAGGAAAAGCAGGCTTTATTACAGGATTGTATGTGATAATCGTTCCTATCCTTGGCCTTATAGGAGGAAAAGATCAGGGACAGGAGTCTGGATTGGAGCACTCCTCGCAGTTGTTGGTCTCTATTTTCTCAGCATAAGAGCCAATTTTTCCATGGTAAAAGGAGATCTTCTGGTCCTTACAGGGGCCTTTTTCTGGGCAGTACATGTTCATCTTATAGGAAAATTTTCCCCAAGAGTTGACACAATAAAGCTGGCATTTCTTCAGTTTGTAACTTGCTCTGGACTTAGCTTTATAGTGGCCATTCTTGTTGAAAAAATTAATCTGGCACAAATACTGGCTGCCTGGATTCCAATTATTTACGCAGGAATCTTCTCCTCAGGGATTGCCTACACACTTCAGGTAGTTGCGCAGAAGGAAGCACACCCATCCCATGCAGCTATAATCCTCAGTCTTGAGGCAGTCTTTGCCGTTATTGGTGGATGGATGATTTTAGGTGAGAGGCTCTCTGCAAGGGAGGTTTTGGGTTGTGTCCTTATGCTTGCAGGGATGATAATCTCCCAGCTCTATCTTTCTTACCTTCAAAGGAAAACAAAGAAGACGGTGGTTTTGTGAAAGTAACTTTAAAGGAAGAGCCTTTAAAGCATATCATGGCAGGTCAATGGGGTCAGGCTGAAAAATAGAAATTAAGGAGATAGAGGAGGGCAACCCGAAAGTGCTTGGCAGTTTCTGCCCCACCGTCCCCTGTTTCCGATAATTGTTATTTAAAGGTTTGGCCACGATCCCTCCACAAAGGTAAGCAGGACAGCCTCGATGATGGCAAAAAGCTAGAACTGACCTCTTACTGCTCAACCGAACTGTTCAACTCCTGTATATCTCTTTCCGGTGTCGGACGGTATAGAGAATAATTTGGTCGCCCTCAATGTCGTACCTGATGCGGTAGGGCCAGGCCACCCAACGCCATCTGGCAAAGGGTTTGGCTTTTAGTTTTCGCCCTTGATAAGGGTCCTTGAGCAGGGAATCTAAGGCCCGGTCCACCTTTTTCCGATCATTGGGGGCGACCTTCTTTTTTAGATCTCTCAAGAAAGTGTCTGTGGGAACCAGCTTAAATTTGGCTTTAAGCATCTCTTAGGTATGTAAGATCTTTTTAATCTCCTCTGCTGTCCCCACTTTACCTTGTTCAAATTCCAGCCTTGCTTTTTCTAAGTCTTTTTGAAACTTAGAGTCTAACTCCTCAGCCATGGTATCAACCATATCCAGTAAATTCTCGTAATCTTCCACAGCTAACATAACCGCCGCAGGTTTTTCCAGTTTGGTAATCAAATAAGGTTGATGACCATAACTTACTGTATCCAGAATTTCTCCTAAGTTGTTGCGTGCTTTTTTAGCACTAACAGTTTTGGGGGTTTTAAACATAGGTTTCAATTTAATCCTCCTTGCTTAGGTGTGGAGTTTACCTACTTTCAAGATATAAAATATTCCCCAGGGTGTCAAGGATTTTCAAACAAAAAAATATGGAAGTTCATCTGGTTCACCTCTAATTTCGTTGATGGCATAAATCATTTATTTTCAGAAGGTTTTTGTCAGGCTATAAAATAGCAACCTCCCGCAGATTTGACATCTGCGGGAGGTTTAACATTCTTGCTCAGCTTGATAGTATAGGCAATTCCATTTTGAACGCAGATTTTGCATGTCATTGCGAGCGCGGCGAAGCAATGTCTCATTTAGTGTCATTGCGAACGAAGTGAAGCAATCTCCAAGGGATTGCTTCATCCCGATTTCATCGGGATTCGCAACGACTTCGTCGGATTGCTTCGGCCAGTTCCCTCGTTCACACTCGGGACAAGCCTCGCAATGACACTTGAGATATCAATATGCAAATTATAATGTGTCCCTGAGTAATCCTAAAGATCTGCGTTAATCTGCGTCCCATAAAGTCCGCTCGCAGGAAGCTAAGTTCAAAAGAGCGATCTTAATTCGGATGGAGTGAAGTCGCTCTTTCCTTCATCCGAGATGTGGATGGCCCTGCCGTGAAGGAGAAATATGACCTCATCCCCCAGAGCAAGGAACCTTCCCACATCCGGAACCTTGCTTAGGAGTTTGAAATAGGCTTCCGAGAATCTTTTTATCTTTACTGTCTCTACCTTTCCCTCGTATGCGGTATCCACCCAGAGCCCGTTTTTGTTGAAGAAAGTCCTGTTTCCAACCTGAACCACCTTGGTTATTCTCTGCTCTTTCCCTTCCGCGTCCAGATATTCCTGGGGAGCCGTGAGGGCACTTTGATAAGCCGTTATTGCCATGGTTCGGTTCACCGCTCCTGCGCCCACCTCCTTTTTTAATCCTCTTTGCAAGTGTCTCTCCGCCTGGGGAGCCAATTCGTCAACAGCCAATCTATAATCGGCACCCACCAGAAAGGAGGTATATTCAGTGATGATGCCATATTTTTTGGATAACCTCACTACCTCATCCACCAACTCCTTGTTTTGACCATGAAGCCTTAATTGATCAATTAGATACCCGATCCTTCTGGTCGCCCAGAGTCGAGGGATAAAGTCGTTTTTGTCATCCGGTGAGAAGTTCACCTTATAGGTGAATCTTCTGGTGGTTCCCTGGGTGGAGCCGGATAGCGTCACTTTGGTATGCCCTCCATTCCTGTATCTCCCCAGCACCAGAAGTTGCGTCCCCTTGAATATATCCGGCAGCTCTTGGGGGTAGAGATCATAGACTTTAACATCGCCAAAGGAAAGGTTAACATCTGTCAGAATTGGGTGGGAAACCTTCTTATAGAAGCTGGAGACCTTCACCTCGATATCCTCGGATGGGCGAACATAATCGGAGGTGGCGTGATTATCCTGGGCCAGTCGATCTAAAAGCCTGGTGTTCACATCATATCCCACTCCGAATACAAATATCCTGGTTGCGGATCGGTTCGCTTTTTTCACATTTCCCAAGATATTCCTGATGTCTGTCTCCCCCACTGTGGGCAGACCATCGGTCAAGAAGATGATGAAGGAGAGGTTATCATCCCCTGCCACCTGTCTGAGACTGATGAGAAGTGCATCATTTATGTTGGTTCCACCCTTTGCCTCACATCCCTCTACGAAGGAAAGCCCCTCCCGGATATTCTCATGATCTGCCCCCGCCAATTCAGGCTTGAAGTTTCTGATCTGGTCATCAAAATCGATTATGTTGAAACAGTCCCCTTTATACAAGCTGTTCAAACAGAAAGAGAGGGCGCCCTTGGCTTGTTTTATCTTCTCTCCACTCATGCTCCCTGAGGTATCGAGAATGAAGATTATGTTTTTGCTTAAGGTCTTATCCGCAGGAACTTCCACCTGGGGAGAGATCATAGCTAAAAAGTAACCGTTTTTATCCTCATCCTGGTAGGGAAGAAGATCAAAGCCAATATCCCTCTCTGAAACGGTATAATAAAGGAAAAAATCCTTGTCCGGACGAGTGTTTTCCTCCACATAGGTTATTTTGGCACGGTGATCGCTCTCTTTTTCAATTCTTATATTATGCGAAGGGGAATAGATGCTCTTTATGGGCTTTTTCGAATTTATCTCCACATTGAGCTTCACGCTCTGCAAGGGGTCCCGAGAGAATTTCTCGGTGTTTAAGGTGTAGCGATAGCCGCATATTCCCCTGGTTAGCTTCAGAATTTCGGAATAATGTAATCTTATGCGGGTTTCGCCGTTGGCTGGAATGGGGTAGACCGACGCCTTGAACATCCCGTCTTTGAAATATTCCAGAAGGGCGGGGTCTCTCTTTCTCCGGACTATATCCTCGTAGATCCTGCGGGCTTCATTTTTGCCTAATACCTTCCCCCTGACCTCCTCATTTCCCACAAACATAGAGAAGTCTGAGATAGAAGCGCCTTCCGGTATGGGGAAGATGTAGGTCCCCTCAATGTCCCTATGAAAGTTGTTGATGAAAACCTGGTCCACCGCCGTCTGGGCAACCTGGTTGTCGATCTTTACCTGCACATGATGGTATTTTATGGATAGATTGGGGGGGAAAGGTTCATAGGGGCGCGGGGGCCGGGGAATGATGAATCCATCAGCCAGCACAAGCGAGCTGAGGAACAAAACTAAAATCAAGCTTAAGCCACATATCTTTTTCATAACCGCCTCCTTTCAAGGACTTCACCACAAAACATGCTATAACCACAGCGCGGCAAAGCCGCAATCAAACAGTAGCCACAGATTACACGGATTTCACTGAATCTTTGGAACACGAATAAACGAATCTACACGAATAGATAATTTACCACGGAAATTCACGGAATCTCACGGGGAAAAGGTAATTGAGAATCAAAGATTTAGACGGATTTCACGAATAGTAAAGAAGATACTTGAGACTTCAGGCTTTCACCTTCTAAGTGAAAAACAGGTTTTGAATTCAATTCCTGTAAGTACCCTTATTTTGTACATCTTGTGATAATCTTGTGGAATCTCGTGGTTTCTTAATGCATAATCTGGGTTAATGTTCAATCTATCTTTTATACAATTCAGAAGAGGGGAATATTCCCCAAAAATTCATCTTTTCCTCAATGTCTCTATTTTTTTCAGTTGGTCACTTAATTGGGCCTTGATCTTCGGGTCTTTGGTCTGATTAAGATATTCCCCTATGAGTTTTGAGCCTGCAGAGATATCTGTGGTATCCTGGGTAAGCCTACCCAAGAGATAGTAACCGATCGCCACCTGAAGATAGCCCTGATTGGCCAATGAGTCGCCGGGATTTTCCTCAATGTAGGTCTTCCATACTTGGATAATTTTTATCAATTTATCCACCTGCATCAATGTGTCGTTGGGTTCTACTCTCGGGACCCTCATTTTATCCACTACATAATGACCCAAAGCCGAAGAGGGACCATAGACTGAATCGGCAGTAATAACCTCGCCTGCTGGCTTTTCAGTTCCCCCCCTTTGGTTAACCCCTTCAATCCTTTGGCTCTTAGCCCTAACCTCTTTCCTCATTCCTCCTCCGCTGGGTTTTACCTCCCGGGACAAAGATTCTTTTTTTGACGGTCTTGCAGCCTCCATAATGCCTTCATACTTCGTAATGGGTACAAGGGAAGGGGGTGCTTTTTCTTCGGCAACCTTTGGTTGGGGGATGGTTTTCTCCTTCCTTAACATAGTCTCCCTTTTATTAACCGCTCCCTCTGAGGAAATGGCCTTCTCTTTTGTTTCATCCGTAGTGATGGATTTCGTTTCTTTCTGGAGTTTTTCAGAGTATATTTTCTTTTCTCCCTCCTCTGTGGGAAATGCCTTGCCCTTTCCCATTCCCCTGGTATCAAAACCTGGTATTTCAACAGGTCTCATGACAGGTGCCGGTGGTGTTATCCTTCCCCCGTGATATTCCATATACATTTTTCCGATGATGAAGACCAACACAACCGCTACCAGGCCGGCTGCTATCTTTATCTTAAATGGGGAGAAGGTAAGGATATTCTCCATAAGCTTTCTGAATCTGACTGCAGGTGACCTTTCTTTTCGGACAATGATCTTCTCCCTTACCCGGCTGGAGAAGCTTTCCCAGTATTCCTGCGGTGGCTCTTTTACTTCAATTTTTTTCGCTTTCCCTTCTACCGCTTCCCAAAGGGACAGTTTCTCCTGGCATCTTTTGCACTGAGAAAGATGCTTCTGGAGTTTCCTCTTTTCTCTTTGGTTTAGCCTCCCATCCAGGAAAAGGTAAATCAGCTTGTCAAACCCTTTGCATCTCAACTTGACCCCCCTTATCTCAGATTATGGTCAGGAAACCACAAGATTTCACGAGATTGTCACAAGACATTAAAAACAACGAGTTCAAGAAAAATTGAATTCAAACCCTTCTTTCGCCTAAAAGATAAGCCCTCTTATTCTTAAAGATTCTTGTGTAATCTGTACTACAATTTTGCAAGAACTTGTTTTGTGAGCAAAGTTTTTCAGGTTTTCTTGGCGAAAAGCGTTAAAAATCAAAGAATTACCTATGGTATTTTCCGTGAGGTTCTGAGGTAAATCGTTATGATCTTCTTATCTATTCGTGTTATTCGTGTTCTGCAATTTGTGGCCTTGTTTGGTTGCGGCTCTGCCGCGCTGTGAAAATCCGTGCTTATCTGTGGTTTATGTATGTTTTGGGCTTGTATTCCTTTAACATCTTCTGCATCTTTTCCCTGGCCCTGAAGAGCCGGGACATCACCGTTCCCAAAGATACCTTCAGAGATTTAGCGATCTCCTCATAGCTTAGATCATCGTATATCCTCAATACCAACACGGCTTTATATTTTGGCGAAAGGGAATCTATGGCCTTCTCTATCTTATTTTCCAGTTCCTTTAGGGCCAAGTGATTTGAGGGATCTGACCCGGCTGTCTCCCTCTCCAATGGGCTTGAGGTCTCTGCAAATTGGCTCTCCGATAGCACGAACTTCTCACGCTTCAGGTAATTTATGCTCAAGTTCACACATATCCGGTATAGCCAGGTATAGAAATTATATCCGGCCTTGAAGGATTTGATACTTTTGAATGCATTGATGAAGGTTTCCTGGGCAATATCGTCTGCGGCATCATGATTTTTAACCATACGATAAGCTAAGAAATAGACTCTTTTCTGATAACGTTTCACTAATAAATCAAAGGAATATAAGTCACCTTCCTTAACTTTGGAAATCAGCTTATCGTCATTTTGGTGGTTGAAAGACGCTCGCTCGTCATTTTTGTTCATTGGCACTACCACCTAATAGAATACAAATTAAATTTAAAAATTATTCCCTGAAATCTTGGGCCCTTCGTTTTTTTTTTGGGAATAGGTGATGTTTTTAATTGGGACGCAGATTTTCGCCGATAACCGCAGAAAGTTAAAATCCTGACAATCTGCGTTTATCTGTGTCCAAAAAGGAATTTCCTCTTTTTTCAAGTTAGTTCATCAAGATATGATTGTCAATAGGAAAGGGTTCTCTGGTTGTAGGACATCGTATTTAGTCGCTTTACAAGATGATCGATAGTAGTAGTTATGAGGGTAAATCAGGGATTGGGAGCGAACATTTTTAGGGGGAGCCCATCTACCGTTTCTGGTAGGTGCCTGTCCTGAGGGAGAAGAACATTGGAAGCGTCCTCAAGATAGATGCTTGGTTAGTTTCTTTCTCTTCCTCAAAAAAATGCTTGACCACTGGCTCAGTATTTGTTATTTTAGTCTAAACCGGGGGCCCATAGCTCAGTTGGTTAGAGCGGCTGACCCATAATCAGTAGGTCCTAGGTTCGAGTCCTAGTGGGCCCATTAAGCTGGGCGATTAGCTCAGCCGGTTAGAGCGCTTGTTTCACATACAAGAGGTCACTGGTTCGAATCCAGTATCGCCCATTGTTTGAACAAAGAGGGGAGGGAATAGTGAGGATACCATTTTGGACAATATCTTGTGGAGGAAAATTTGGTTAAAGTGCACCTGGGTGCACTTTTTCTTTTGTGAAAGGGGGGTAGATGTGGGAAGAGCTGAAGAGGCTCCTCCAGTTGCAGGAGATGGATGATGAGCTCTCATCATTGGAGAGGGCCAAAGTGGAGTTGCCTAAGAGGATCCAGGCCCTGGAGGAGAGGATAAAGGAAGCCAGCCAGAAGTTGGATGATGGGAAAGCTATCTTGGAGGAGCTGAAGAGGAAGAAGAGACATTCGGAGCTGGAGCTGAGGGATGCCGAGGCGGGGTTGAAGGAGTTACAGGAAAAGGTCTATGAGATAAAAACCAACAAGGAGTATGATGCCCTACAAAGTGAGACAGGGAGTAAAAAGGAGGAGATATCCAACTCCGAAGAGGAGATATTGACCCTGATGAGCCAGATAGAGGAGACGGAGGAGGAGATTGAAAAACAGGAAGGTGAGTTCGCCACGATCTCTCAGGAGAGCGGGGCTGAGTTGGAGGCCCAGAAAAGGGAGCTGGCCACCTTAGAGGAGAAGATCGCCATAAAACAAGGGGAAAGAAAGAATATAGTGGTCCGTGTCTCGCGGAAGAACCTCTCCACCTATGAAAGGATAAGCAAGGGGAAGGATGGGTTAGCCGTGGTTAGGATAAGAAAGGGGGCCTGCGGTGGCTGTTTTAAATCCCTCCCTCCCCAGAAACTTCAGGAGATAAGGAGGAAAGATCGGCTGATAACTTGTGAAAACTGTGGTCGCATTTTGGTTTGGGATCAGGAAGATTAATGGGCAAACATTTAGTGGCCTATGTAGATGGGGCCTGCCGGGGGAATCCCGGGGAAGGTGGGGTGGGAGTCCTCTTCCAGGACGAAAAAGGCACCACCCTTTTTAAAGCCTACAAGTATATTGGGAAGGTTACCAATAACATCGCTGAATATCGCGCCCTTATCTTGGCCTTAGAGAAGGCCCAGAAATTCAGGGCAAAATCGCTTACCGTCTATTCTGACAGCCAGCTTATCGTAAACCAGGTAAATGGGGATTATCGGGTAAGGGATACCAAGCTTAAGCCCCTTCTCAGGGAAGCCCTATTCTTGATCAGGAAGTTTCAGGGGGTTGAGGTTAAGTCAATAGGTAGGGATAAGAATAAATTGGCTGACTCCCTGGCCAATAGGGCCATCGATACCAAAGGAGAAGAGGAATACCTTTTAGATGAATGACAAGAAATCGCTAAAAATGGGGTTGGCATTTGATGATGTTCTCCTATTGCCGGCCAAGTCCCGCGTGCTTCCCAGGGAGGCGAATCTGCGCACAGTCCTGGCTGGCCAGATAGAGCTTAATCTGCCCATAATAAGCGCAGCTATGGATACGGTGACTGAAGCCGGGATGGCCATAGCTATGGCTCAGGAAGGGGGGATGGGGATCATCCACCGCAATATGTCCATAGAGAAACAGGCCGCAGAAGTTGCTCGGGTGAAGAGGTCGGAGAGCTGGATTATCTTAGATCCAATTACCCTCTCCCCTGAGGAGAAGATCGGCCGGGCCCTGAAGGTGATGAAGGAGGCAGGCATCTCCGGTGTGCCTATAACCGAAGGAAAGAGGTTGGTAGGGGTTCTCACCAACAGGGATCTGAGGTTTGAGGGGGACAGGGAGAGGCCCATTTCTGAGGTGATGACCAAGGAGAACCTGATCACTGCCCCTATGGGGATTGGCTTGGAGGAGGCCAAGGGGTTGCTCCACAAATACAGGATAGAAAAGCTCCCTGTGGTGGATGGAGAGGGGAACCTTAAGGGCCTGATAACGGTTAAGGATATAATGAAGGGGATCGAGCATCCTTTGGCCTGTAAGGATAACCAGGGGAGGTTGCGGGTAGGGGCAGCCATAGGGGTCTCCTCCGGGACGATGGAGAGGGCGGAGAGGTTGCATCGGGCGGGGGTTGACTGCTTAGTGGTGGATACCGCCCACGGACATTCCCTAATGGTCCTGCGTATAGTGGAAGAGCTGAAGGCTGCCTTCCCTCATCTTCCCCTTATCGCTGGTAATGTGGCTACCGGGGAAGGGGTGGAGGATCTGATCAGAGCGGGTGCTGATGGGGTTAAGGTGGGTGTGGGACCAGGCTCCATTTGCACCACCCGGGTGGTGACCGGAGTGGGCGTGCCCCAGTTCACCGCCATCAGGGATTGCAGCCAGGTGGCTCAAAGCTATCAAATACCCCTGATTGCTGACGGAGGGATAAGGCATTCCGGGGACATAACCAAGGCCCTGGCTGCTGGGGCGGACTCGGTGATGATCGGCAACCTTCTGGCCGGGACAGAGGAGAGCCCCGGGGGAAAGATCCTCTATGAGGGGAGGAGTTTTAAGCTATACCGAGGGATGGGTTCGGTGGAAGCAATGAAAGTTGGTTCCCAGGACAGATATTTCCAGGAGGGGGCAGAAAAATTTGTCCCCGAGGGGGTGGAGGGAAAAGTCCCCTATAAGGGATTGATTGCAGACCTTCTCTTTCAGTTGGTGGGAGGGGTAAAGGCCGGGATGGGTATGTGTGGGGCCAAAACGATTAGGGAATTTTGGGGTAAAGCCCGATTTATCCAGATAACAGGTGCAGGTCTCATAGAAGGTCATCCACACAATGTATCTATCACCAAGGAGCCACCAAATTATAGCGTTCACTGATTCAGGAGGGAAATTTGTCTAAAGGTAAAGCAAGTTTAGGTTTGATAGTTGTCGTTGGCATAGTCTTGGTTGCTATCCTCTCGGGGATTGTTATCTACAATCGCCTGGTGAAGATGGATGAGACCATAAAGGAGGCCTGGGCTCAGGTGGAGAACCAGTTGGAGAGGAGATCCGATCTCATCCCAAATTTAGTCAACACGGTGAAAGGTTATGCCAAGCATGAGAAGGGAATATTCGAACACATCGCCGACGCCCGGGCCAGGTTGGCTGGAGCTCCTTCTCGTCCAGAGGCCATAAAGGCGGCCAATGAGCTCTCCGGACTCTTGGGTAGGCTCTTAGCCATAGCGGAGAACTATCCCCAATTGAAGGCAAACGAGACCTTTAATCGGCTGATGGATGAGCTGGCGGGGACGGAGAACAGAATCGCTGTAGAGAGAAAGAGATATAACGAGAAGGTGAGAGATTTCAACCGCACGATAAGGAGTTTTCCCACGAATCTAATAGCTGGAGGACTTGGCTTCCACCAGGAGGTCTACTTCCAGGCGCCGCCAGAGAAGAAAGGCGTCTCAGAGGTTAAATTTTGAAGGGGGGCGGCGATCGCCTCTTCCGAACGATAGGCAGGGGAGGAAAGTCCGAGCTCCACAGGGCAAGGTGCTGGGTAACGCCCAGGCCCTGACAGCCAAAGTTGTCGGGGACGGAAAGTGCCACAGAAAAGATACCACCCCGCACCTATCTGTAGTCAGATAGGTGCGGGGCAAGGGTGAAAAGGCGAGGTAAGAGCTCACCGCCCTGATGGTGACATCAGGGGCAGGGTAAACCCCACCTGGAGCAAGGCCAAATAGGGGAGGAGAGGTGGCCCGCCTCACTTGACTCCCGGGTAGGCCGCTTGAGCCTCGAAGCAATCCGGGGCCTAGATTGATGATCGCCCAAAACAGAACTCGGCTTATGCCCCCCTTCAAAAAAACTTTATGGCAAAGGTTTTCATAACCCTATTTCTGTCCTTTTCAATGTTTGTTAGAATTTCAGGCAATTCCTAACAATTTGGAATTTGGAAATTCTCCGATGGAGGGGCAAAAATAGGTTGACAAGTGAGGAGCAAAAGGGTATATTTGGGTCTGTCTCCCCATATAGGGGCCGTTAGCTCCGTGGGGAATAGTTCGACATTTTTGGGAACCAATTGACCCTTTTTTCGTTTTATCTATTGAAACTGGGGAAAGGAGCTTTTGCGTTGGCCGAAGTGAAGAGAAAGTATAAGGGGGAAGAGAGATCCTTAGATCTTTATTTAAGGGAGATAGGGGAGACCTCCCTCATCTCCTCTCAAGAGGAGATCAACCTCGCCCAGAGGATAAAAGAAGGTGATGAGGGAGCATTGGAGGAGTTAACCAAGGCTAACCTCAGGTTTGTGGTTAGCGTGGCCAAGCAGTATCAGAACCAGGGTCTCTCCTTGGCCGATCTCATCAACGAGGGGAATATAGGTCTCATCAAGGCGGCAAAGAGATTTGATGAAACCAGGGGATTTAAGTTTATCTCCTACGCAGTATGGTGGATTAGGCAAGCTATCCTTCAGGCGCTTGCCGAACAGTCCCGCATAGTGAGGCTTCCTTTAAATCGCGTGGGTGCCCTCCACAAGATCGGCAAGATCTCTTCCAATCTGGAGCAGGAATTTGGGAGGGAGCCAATGACTGAGGAGATCGCCGCAAGGTTGGAGATGACCCCGGAAGAGGTCTCTGAGACCCTGAAGATTTCCAACAACCATCTCTCTCTGGATGCTCCCTTTAATGAGGGCGAGGACAGCAACCTCTTAGATGTGCTGAAGGATGAATTTCAACCAGCGCCGGACAGGGACCTCTTAGGGGAATCACTGAGGGTGGAGATCGAAAAGGCCCTGGGGACCCTCACGGAGAGGGAGGCCGAGGTGATCATCCTTTACTTCGGGATAAAGAGGCCAAAGTCAATGACCTTGGAGGAGATCGGTAACCGGTTTAACCTTACCAGGGAAAGGGTAAGGCAGATAAAGGAGAAGGCGATAAGAAGGTTGCGGCATGCCTCTAGGTCACGAAGGTTGAAGGCCTTTGTCAACTAAAAAAATCTCCTTCCGCCTGTGGGTGGGAGGAGATTTTTTTTCTGCGGCCCCTTAAGCTGATCAGCGACGCACGGCAAGTCGGTTTATCGCTAAAATTGCTGAAGGTTATATGAAGAGGAAAGCTAATGCCCTACTCCCAGGCCTGCGGGTATCCTTCCCCCTTCTCTCCATCCGTTATCACGGTGGGGTTAAGGTGGTCATCAGTTTGGCTAACTACCTGGCCCAGAGGGGCTGGAGGGTTTCCCTGATCACCCCCAAGGACAGATTCAACCCCCATTATCCCATCTCAGAGAGGGTGGCTTTGATCCTCATCCCCCGGGTGGGGCGGCTTGGTCTCCTCTCCCACCTCCTGGCCCTCTTCTATCTCCTTCTCTGGATTCCCAAGTCAGATCTTCTGGTGGCCAACTTCTTCCCCACATTCTACCCCTCCTATCTGAAGAGCAAGCTTGGGTACGGTAGACTCCTCTACCTCATTCAAGGTTATGAGCCCTGGTTCCGGGGGTTCCCCTTTAGCCTATTTGCCTCCCTCAGCTATCGGCTGAGATCGGCTCAGGTGGTCGTCTCCCGCTGGTTGCGGAGCCAATTAAGGGGTAACCCTCCGGTGTTTAACCCTGGTCCCACCTATGGGTTCTTTCCCGATAAGTCCGAGGATCTCCTCAGGGAGAAGGAAGGAAGGAAAGCAGTCGTCTATCTCTGGTCGTCCCCTCTACGGGGGAGGATATCTATCTTCGGGGAGGTGGTCAGAGGTTGGCAGCGGGATAATCTGGAGCTTTGGATAGTAGGGGGAACTGCCATAAAGCTGAAGCCAGGATTGAAGGTTCGGTTCTTCCCCCTCCTTAAAGAGGATGAGCTGAGAAAGGTCTACTCCTCGGCGGACATCCTCCTTCACCTATCACCTTACGAGGGGTTCGGACTTCCCCCCTTGGAGGCCATGGCCTGTGGAACCCCCTCTGTGCTCACCGACTCTGGGGGAGTGAGGGATTATGCCCGGGATGGATGCAACTGTCTTCTGGTGGAGAAGGATCCCGTTCAGATAAGAGAAGCAGTAGAGAAGCTCCTTACCAATGATATTTTGAGGGATAGATTGGCAAAGGGGGCTTTAAAGACGGCAACCCGTTTCTCTATGGAGAAGATGGCCAGAAAGTTCGAGGGGTTACTTCAGGAGGTGATCGATTAACCTCCTGGCCACATTATCCATCCTGTAGGGGGCAATTTCTTCGGCCTGCAGGTGGGGAAGTTTATCCTCCTCCCAGAGGTGATAGAATTCTCTTAGCGCTTTCCTGATCCCTTCTATATCATCAGGCTCCTCTATCCTTACCCCTTTGATCCCCTGGAGTATATCCTTAGCGGCAGAATCCGGTATGGTGGCCATAATGGGTCTTCCTGACCCCAGATAGTCAAAGAGCTTGCTGGTGGAGACAAACCTCGCCCCTCGCCCCCTTCCTACCATAAGCCAGAGAAGATCAGATGTAACCATATACCTCAGTGCCTCCGGGTAGCGAACCTCAGGGATGAGCCTTACCTTCTCCTTTAGGCCATATGCGGTGACCAGTCCGGCCACATCAATCCATTTACGTCCCACCAGGAGGAGCTCCCAGTTTAGGTCCTTCATCTTGGAGAGAGCTTTGAGGATAAACTTTGGGGTTCTCCTCTCGGTTATTGTCCCCACCCAACCGATTTTGAACTTTTCTCCCCTCTTGTGTTTAAACCCCCGAAAGTCATCCGGCTCGAATCCATGGGTGATGGTTTCCACCTTAAGCCCCGGGTATCTTTCCTTTAAGTTATTGGTAATTCTTTCGTTTATGGTGATCACCAGTCTTGCATGGCTCAAGCTCCTTTTCTCCCCCAACCTGTGCAGCCACTTTAGGAGATTGCTTTCATATATCAGTGGGGTCTCCACCCAGGGGTCCCTGAGGTCAACGATGTATGGTCTCCTCGTGGTAAGGGAGAGAAGATAGGTGCAGAGGAGGGGTGAGAAAGGGGGGGCAGAGGAGATCAGAAGGTCAATCTCCTTCTCCTTGATCAGACCTTTAAGCCTATGGTAGTTGAGGATAGACCAAAGGAGTTTGGTATCGGGGAAGGCGATGAGCTTAAGAAGCCTATAGATAAGCTTCCTCCCTCTCTTTATCCCCTCCCCTGAGCTGGTGGGCTCAGGGGAGGAAAAGGAGATGACCCCCTTAGCTCCCTTCTCCTTGGTGACAACGGTTATCTTATAGCCTTTTTGACGCAGATATTTGACCAGTCTGGGCCCCCTCTTCACCCCAGGTTTGGGCCAAGGAGGAAAGTAGTAGGAGATGTAAAGGATCTTTTTCACCGCCTCCTCCCTCGCACCGAGTTCACCAGATCGGCCAATTCCCTTACCCTTTGATCGCTAATTATCTTTTCTATCTCGTAGGGGATCTTCTGGCACCAGTTGGGATGGTTTTCCACCGTGCCAGGGAGGTTCTGCTGTTCCTCCTCTCCTAAGAGGTCCCATATATTCAGGATCAATAGCTTACAGGGGGTAAGGGATAGCCAGGAGATCACCGCCCTTAAGAGTTCCATCTCCAAATTGGCCCTGGAGAAAAGAAGCCCCCTTGACTTCAAGGCCTTGAGAATCGCCTTCTTCTGCGCCTCCCTCCTTCCCCTCTCCTCTTCAGCCATCTCCGTCTGGGGGTAGAGTCCAAGCTTCTCCCTCCATTCTATGTCCCTTAGCTGCCAAAATCCCCTTAAGGTGGGCATATCGTGGGTGTTTATCCCCGCCAGAGCCAGGGCCGGATAGTGCTCCGGAGGGATGGGGCTGTCATCTTCCCTCTCAAAGTAGAAGACCTTGGTGGAGAAAATCCCCCAATTTGCCAGGCCAACCCGCACCCAGGGAGGAACTGTGCCCAGATCCTCACCAATGATCAGGGTTTTGCGGAGATGACTTTCTAAGGCCAGGATGCCCAAAAGCTCCCCTGGATAACCCCTCACATAGGCTCCATCTTGAGAGGCCATTCCCGAGGGGACCCAGAAAGTGTGGAAGAGCCCCATCACATGGTCAATCCTCAAAGCTCCCCCTAAGGGAAGGTTGTGGCGCAATATTTGGATATAGGACCGATAACCTTCTTCCCTCAGGCGGTCGGGGATAACCGGGGGAAGGCCCCACCTCTGCCCTTTGGGGAAGAACTCATCAGGAGGTGCCCCCAGCTCGGCTCCGAAAGCGAAGATCCCCTGATTGCTCCAGGCCTCGGCCCCACACCCCTCCACGCCCAAGGCCAGATCCTCATATAATCCCAGGGGCATCCCCGATTTATGGGCCTCTCCTGTGATCTGTGTCAACTGCTCCTCTATGTTCCACTGGATATACTGGTAGAAGAGGATTCGCCGTTGGTGGCTTCTTTGGAATGATCTCACCTCCTCGCTTTTAGGATCTCTATGCTCTCTCGGCCAATTGGGCCAAACCCGATCCGGGAAGTGCTCGCTCAGGGCCTGGAAGGTGGCAAACTCCTCTAAGGCCTTCCCCTCTTTCTCCCGATACCGGGAAAAATCCTGGGCTCTTCCTGGGTGATCTTTTTCCAGGAAGTTCTTAAAGAGGAGCTCCAAAACCCTCAGCTTTAGGGAGGCCACCCTTTCATAATCGACCAGAGGGGATGACCTCAGGGCCGCAAGCTCCCTCTGAAAATCCTTTCCTTTCACCATCTTCTGAGCCTCTGGACACTCCCTGAATTCCGGGATCCCTTCCACATCCAGATAGATGAAGTTGCGGTAGCTGCGGATAGAGGGGAAGTAAGGGCTCAGGTTATATGGCCAACGATTCTTAATGGCATGGAGGGGATTTATCTCAACAAAACCAGCCTGGAGCTCTTTACCCATCCATACCATAAGCTCTCTCAGATCCCGCAGGTCGCCTATCCCCCAATTCCTTGCAGATCTGAGAGCATAGAGGGGGAGGAATATACCCCAGGTTCTTCCCTTTCCTCTAAGGAACTCCGGAAGGTAGGTGGTCTCTGGATGGACGACCAAGCGGGAACTGCCGGCCAGATTCCCACCTGGTGTCGCAACTACCTTCAGTTCATAATAGCCCAGAGGAAGATCCAAGGGTAAGGGAAAGTGGTAGGAGTTTACGCCCAGCTTCCCCTTGGAGGTTAGATCTTCCCCTCTAAACCTCTTGCTCCAGAATTTCCCCTTATCCCCGGAGACCTCCATCTCTATCCCAAAATTCCGAGGAATTGATTTACCTGGAAGGTGGATGGGAAAGCCTTTGGAGAGATCCCTCCGAGTCCTGACCAGCACGGGCTCCAGGAATCTTTTCTCCTCAAAGAGGGAGAGCTCCCCTCGCAGACTCTCCTCGCTTCGGGTCTCCAGGCCCAGAGCCTTCAAGATGGCAAGCTTGGTCTCAAGGGATGTCCTGTGGTGGTTTCCCCAGATGTCGGTGTATTCCGGCTCGATGCCAAAGAGGACGGCTATTTTATCAATAAGTTCACCTTGGTCAGCGAACATAGTAGATCCTCATCTGAGCTGGTTTTAGCCTCTTCGGCAAGGAAGGGGAAGGTTGGGCTGGCTTGGAGGTAAGTTCCCGGAGAGAACCATCTATAGCCTGGGGATCCAGCTTGATCCGGTGGGGTTTCTCGGGATCGGAGTTGATCAGGGCTAAAACCTTGCCTGGTAACCTCTCCGAACTCTTTACAAGAATTACTGCCGGATCCTTAACCTGAGAGAGCATCTCTATGGGGCCTTCCGTGTTTAAGATGGGAGAGGAAGCCTTTATCCTGTTGACCGCTGTTATGAATTTGCTGAGGCTAAAAGCTGGTTCCTCCCAGTCGGTTGGCCTGGTACGCACCACATCTAACTTCTTCCGGAAACCGAACTCATAGCCGAGGGGCATCAGGATTCCCTGAGAGAAGAAGGCGGCAAAGAGGTAGCGAAGTTTAGAGATCTCCTCCTTGCCCCCTGTCTCCTGGGCCAGGCGCGGGGTGTCGTGGCTCTCCGGGAAGCTGATGGAGGGGGCGATCTTCCGGAACTCCTCATACTGTTGCAGCAGCCATCCCTGGTGGAAATCCCACCATTTGGAACTGTTGAAGAGGTAATCAAACCCGCAATGGGCCAAGTTTGCCACCTCCTTTAGCCGACAGCCCAGGGTCTCGGCGAAGAAGCAAACCTGCGGGGAGAGGAGCTTAGCCTGAGAGATGAGTTGGGCCCAGATAACGGGGGGGACCTTGTAGGCAGCATCACAGCGGAAACCCTTAAACCCCAGCCCAATGTAGAACCCTACCAAATTTTGCCAATAGGCCGATAGATCCTCTTGCTGGGTGGGGTTTTCATAGTCGATCTCCGCCAGATCCCCCCAGACGGTTACCCGGCGAGCATCGGCAGGATCGATTGCCGAGGGGCTTTTGAGGGAACCGTTGGGGTTTCTCCTAAACCACTGCGGATGTTCTTTAACTAAGAGGGAATCCTTTGCCGTGTGGTTGATCACCAGATCCATCATCACCGAAAGGCCAAATCCTTCGGCCCTTTGGAGAAAATTTCTTAGAAGGTCAAATGGCCTGGCATCTGCGTTCTCCAAGAAGAGGGGGTTTATGCGGTAGTAGTCCTTTACGGCATAGAGGCTGCCGGAAAAACCGGGGTAGTGAAAGGAATTTATATATACCCAATTGAAACCCATTCCCGCAATTCTCTCCAATTCCTCCTCCCAACGGGTGATCGGTCCCACCAAGAGGGGGAAGAGGTTGTAGATGCGGGGGCCTTGCTCTACCATAGTCTCCTCAATCCCCGGAGAAATTTCCACCTGGGAACCCTTTTCATATAATCCTTGTATCCATCTCCGAACTTCTTAACATCGAACTCATCCTCCTTTTTGGAGGCTATCCAGAAGCAGAAGCCAGCCACTGTCCCCAATATGGTCGTTGGTAATGATTGGATGAGAGATATTACCCCTACCGCCCATAAGGCAGAGCCCAAGTAGAGGGGATGGCGGACGATGCGATATATTCCACTTTCGATCATTATGGTAGTATGCTCCCATCCGGATGGTGGTTTGCCTTTACTTTTGAGGTTAAAAAATCCAAAGCCCACAAAAAGGGCTGCGGGAAGAGACAGGATGAATCCAAGAATCCTTAAAGGGAAAAGGTTTATCTTACCCCAGGACCAGTTCAAGAGGAACGGGGTAAAATAGAGACCCAGTCCGCAGGCTTCATAGATCTCATAAACGATATGCTTGCGCACGACGGGGATTAGCCACTTAATGAGGATGCCAATCCAGATGCCGGCAAGTATGATGTAATTCCACATCCAGGTCTCCCAATTCGTAACAGTTCACCACGGGATCTCAGGGAGAGAATCATCATCAATGGTCAATTAACAATTAGCAAGTTAAAATGAAATGAAGCCAGAAAATCCTGAGGAGTGGGCCATTTTTCATTGATCATTGACCATTTCTTTGTCTGTTCGTGATTATCCGTGGTGAGCCATTGTTCTTGGGTTATTAATATAATGAAACTGCTTGGGGAAGCAACGATTTTTCGATGACCTATATTATTATTCCATTAAAGGGCAAAATGGAGAAGCAAAGGGAGGGCAAAAACTGGGGCCACAAATAGCAACCTCCCGCAGATTCAGAATCTGCGGGAGGTTGTAGTTGACATCGCGAGATTGCGAGGGTGGTGCGGAGGGGCCTCTTATCTCTATCTCTCGTCTCTATCTGATTAGCCTTCTCGATCACGATCTACCAGCACAGTAGGACTCCAATCTATCGGATTGAAGGGATTCTCTTTGAAAAGCTCCACTTTTCACGCGGCTTTCCTTTGGATCTTAACATTTAACTTCCGAAAGAGCCGGGCAAATGTATGAGGGGTGACAATTTTCATTCACTGCTCCTGGACAAGCTCACGCAGGGAGTCCCTCTCAGTGATCCGTCCTTCCTGACGGTCTTTTTCAGAAGCATCCAATAGGTCAAGAAACTCTTTTTTAAAGAGGCCACAGGTATGGCAAAAGCTTTCGATATCTTCTCTATCTATTGGCTGAGTTCAGCGGCAGTATTTACGCCGTCCGCTGGAACGAATTGTCAGATGATATCTATTCTCCTTTTTATTAGATTCGGACTTCTTTTGCCATGTATTACAGCCAAAACAATTATCTTTTTATTTTCAACCAGATAAATTATTTTGTATGGGAACCTTTTAATGAGATATTTTCTTGCCCCTTTATACTCTGGCGGACTAATCACTGGATTTCTTTCTATAAATCTTAATCCAGCCTCAACCTGTAATAGAAAGTTATATCCTAATCCCTTTCTTCTATCTTCATACCATGAAAATGTTTCCTTTAAATCATCTTCAGCCTCAGGTCTGATAATAACTCTATATTCCATTATTTACGCACTATTCTTTTAAAAACGTCCTCCCATAGAGAGCCTAAACTCGGACTCCTATGGTATGCCTCCAATCGTTCATCAATTATTCTTTTCTCCTCAGCGGTTAATTCCACAGAGTCAGCTTCAACAGCTATCGTATCCCAGATATCCTCTACCAGTTGAATTCTCTCCGGGATTGATAAATCAAGAGTATCGGTTACCTTTATCTTCTTCATGTTAACAACCTCCTTCTTGCATTTATTGTGCATCTATCTCAATAGATAGCTTGCGAGATTTAATCCTGGATTATGCATTAGGAAACCACAAGTTTTCACCAGATTGTCACAAGATGTTGAAAACAGTAGGCTTACAAAACTTGAATTTAACCCTCCTCTTTCACTCAAAAGGCGAAAACCCATATTCTTGAAGATCCCTATATAATCTGTGCTACAAGCTTGCAGAATCTCGTTTTTTTGACAAACTTTTTTAACCGCAAAGCTCGCAAAGTAGGCGCAGAGAAGACAAAGACTTGAATGTAAATTGCGACATATACCAGGTGAAAGCCTGAAGCATCGAGTATCTTTTTCATAATCAGTGTAATCTGTCTTAATTCTCAATTGCCTTTTTCCGTGAGATTCTGTGGTAACTTCACCAAGGACTATGCACAGAAAAACAGGAATCACGAATGACCAGCACAAATCTCATTCTTAATTCTCAATTCATAATTGCTTTTCCCCGTGTCATTCGTGTTCCAAAGATTCAGTGAAATCCGTGCCCATCTGTGTTTATGCATATTTTGGGTTAAACTTTCTTATTTTCATCCTCAAATTCGTTGCCATCATTCACCTCCACATTTAGCTGTTTTCCCTGAAATCATTTCTCGGGTAAGATAATGAATAATTTGGCAGAAGTCAATAAGGATATCCCAAAAAGAGAAGCCACCATGACCCTCAGGTGGGTTCCCTTCTTTGGCTATGAGGGTTTGTGCCGCCAAGACACCTGCCCTGACAGACCCCCGATTACGATCTGCGAGCATGGGGGGTGAAATATGACGGGATGCCGCCGCTCATTGGACGATTTTCTTTACTTTATGCGGGATTCATAACGACTTAAATGGCTGTCAAAATTAGCTACCTTCTCTTGGCCACAAATATCTGCTCCCCTGAAGAATGGTCGTAAGGGGATTTGTCAAAGCCGCCGAAGAGGTCCTCTAGCTCAAATCCGTGGTTCTTTAGGAGGAGTTCCGCCTCGTATCGGAAGAGGTAGGAAATCCGGTAAGACCAGATGAGACGGTGGAATTGGCCCTCCTGATCGGTCCATTCGTAAAACCTGTCCTCTTTGAGGGTCTGCTTTACCAAATCATATTTTACCTCAGCCCTCCGGGTGACAAAGATAACCCACTCCCTGTCGTAAAACCCCTTCAGATATAGGCTTACCTTCCGCTGGGCCAAAAGGTCATACCTGGGGGCAAAGAGATCAATGATCAGCCTTCCCCTGGGCTCCAGGTGTTCCCTCACGCATTCCAGGCAGAGCCCCTGATCCTCTTTGGTTAAGAGGTTTTGAAAGGAACGAAAGGCGATGAAGATAAGAGGGAACCTCCTTCCCAGGTCAAAATGTCTCATATCCCCCTGGACAAGTTCTATTCTCCTTTTCACTTCTCCATCAAGAGCTTTGATCTTTACTTCAGCCACCTTAAGCATCTCCCCTGAGATATCCAGCCCAACGACCGTTATCCCCGCTTCGGCCATTGGGATGAGAACCCTCCCTGTTCCGCAGGCAAGTTCAAGCGCAGCTCCCCCTTTCTTGGCGTATTCAATATAGAAGGGGATATCCTCATTCAATCCCTCAGTCTCCAGATCATAGAACCTGACTACCCTATCGAAGTCTGCTTCTGTCATAGCCTCTCCTTTGCTTGATCGCAATCTCCAATCTCACTGGCCTCATTTCTCACTACCACTGGACAGAGGAAAGGGCTCTCACAGTGAGTTCCCGGGTTCCGCTGAGGGCTATTATGAGCGAGCGGCCGGAGATAACCAATAAACTCCCCAAACCTATCCCTCTCTTTGTAGACCTTTCCTACTCCCCACTCCTTTGAGTCCTCCCTGGTAACTATTACCACCCGTGCCTTTCCCCCTTCGATTAAATCCCCCATCTCCTCATTGGATGGGATGTTATACCTTTCCCCCTCTTCTTTCCCAAGCCTCTTGGCCAGTTCCTTGTCCCAGGGCTTGGCTCTGGGGGGGATCCCTCTCTTGGCCAAAACAGGGAACCCTGGCCAGGAGGAGAAGATTTCCTCTCCTTCTTCAGAATTTTTGTCAATCCAGGATACAGCCCTTCTTATATTTTCCACCTTCCAGGTCTTATCGTGTTCCCTTATCCCCAGAATATGCAGTGCAATGGGGACAACCAAGAAAATGGCATAGACGGGGAGGAGGGTGTAAATGAGCCTTCTCCTTCTTTGAATTAAACTTTTTAAGTAGGGCAGGGAGACGATGAGAAAAAAGGGCAATGTCTGTACGAAGTAATGGAACATAGAAGGGGTAGCTAAAAGGTAGGTAAGGAAAATGGTTGTCCCGATGAGGAAAGCCAGGAGTTCCGGCTTGAAATCTTTCAATCTTTTTCGCAGATAGATTATAGAGACAAGGGCCAGAATTGTTATTCCGCCAGTCTGAGGGAATCCAAGAAATTTTCCTAAGACCAAGCATTTCTGGAAGAGTGGATGGGCAATGGGGAGAAAAAGGTCCTTCCTTCTGAGCTGGGAAAGGAGGACATTAAATAAGAAAACCGATTTGTATTTAAACAGATAGAGGAGCCAGAAGCTGCTGGCAAGAAGCCAGCCAACCAGCCAGCCAAGGGTATCTCTCCCTCTTTTTTCTACTATTAGCCAAACGAAAAAGAGGAGGAAAAGGGGGAGGAAGACAATTCGTAAGCTTAGGACAACCCCCAGAAGAAGTCCACTGAGAAATAGATAAATGGGTTTCCCCTTTAAAGATGACCAGAAGGCCAGGAAGAGAAGGAGATCAGTGGGGGCATTGAACTGCAGCACTGTATGCCAGGAAAGGATAAACCCATTGAATGTGTAAAGGATAAAAGAGAGCAGGCTTACTTGTAAATCATTGGTTCTTTCTCGGCTATAGGAGAAAATGGCTAAACCTAACAGGAGGCCAAAAGCGGCATAGAGCAGTCGGGCAGCGAAATAGCCATTTAATCCTTTGTCGGCAAAGGGGGAGAGAAGATACAGGATTAAGGGCATCTGGGGGAAGAAGAAGTCCTGGTAAGGGGTTTTCCCTTCTAATATCTCCCGGGCATAGAGGAGGTGTAGCCCTTCGTCGATGTTTACTATCCGCAAGAGGGCGAAACCCACGGAGAGGAGGATATAAAGGGAGAGGGTAGAAAGGAAAAGATTTTTGTTGCCTTTTAGGTAATTGATCATTGGGCACGAAAAACCGTAGTCTTCTCCTTCTTAGAGGATGCCTCGCTTGATTTGTTTCCTTGGAGAAAATTAAGGGTACAGAATGATGGCGTTTGAACCCAGCTTTACTCCGCATTATACGCAAGTTGCCTCCTCCGGTCAAGTCCTTTTGAACATAGTCGCTTTGAGAGGCTTTTCTGACAGGAGAAAAGGATTTACATGATTTTTGTTTGTCCCTTCTAATAAAAGAGGGGATCCCCATGCTACGGACTTAAATTGCCGTGGGCTTCCGCCCTCGCAATGATAGGTTTCATCCTCCTGTAACCCAGCCATAATATTGGGTGCTGTGGAAGAGGTTTCAAGACCTCCATTATCAACATCAGGAGATGTCTCCGATAATAAGTCTTCCTGCCCGGCTTTCCCGACTCGTTCCGGGATGGGTAGCTGAGGGTGTAACCTTGCATTAAAGTGCAGTAGAATGTGTCAGGGCAGAAGTTCTGCCAACACCCATGAGAGGATAAAAAAGGGACAAAGCGGAAAAGAATCGGACACACCCAGGGGACCGTGGGTGTGCCTTTCATCACTGGGAGCCGAGATAAGCCCGGTCACTTGACCAACAATAGCTTCCGCACTTCCTCTATTCTTTGCCCTTTGACTTCTAACCTGCAGAGGTAGACTCCACTGGCAACTGGGTTGCCACCTGAATCCTTACCATCCCAGAGAAGGGAGTATCTCCCTGGTCCTTTCTCCTCATCCACCAGCGTTCTCACCTCTTGGCCTAAAATGTTGTAGATTATTAGGGTGGTGTGGAGCGGCCTGATCGCCGATAGCCGATAGCTGATAGCTGTATTTGAGTTAAACGGATTGGGGTAGTTCTGTTCCAAAGCAAATCCGCTGGGGAGGGGGACATCTTTGGCTTCGTCAACAAAATCTTGTCCGCCGTATATGGCCATATCCTGAGCCCCGTCGCCAAAGCCATAGGTGGCCATCACCGAGTCATTTTGGGGATTGAACTTCTGCACTGTGTCATCACCAAAATTGCTTACCCAGATCACATCCTTTCTATCATCGTAGAGAACCCTCATTGCCCCCTTGCCAATACGGATGGGATTGGAACTGTTATGATACACATCCCCAGTGGAGGTGTTGTAGCTATAGAGGAAGCCGTTGTTCTCATCGCCCCAGTCGGGGAGATAGCCTCTGCCGTCCTGGGTGATTGCTATGTCCCCCGACCAACCGCCGAGCTCGATGGTATCCACCACCGCCGGTGTCGAATCCAGTCCTGCCCAGCGGTCTATAACACAGACCTTGCCGGCATTGGCCTCCCAGAGCCCTGAACAGACCACATGAACCCTTCCGTCGGGAGCCAGGGCCAGGTCCTGAGCGTTGCAGGGCATAGGGAGGGTTGTAGTAACCTCATCGGTAGCGAGATCAATGAGGGAGACCGAGGAAGGTTTGAAGTCAGGATACCCTCCGGTGTTGGCCACAAAGGCCAGGTTATCCACCACCAAGATCCCCTCAGGTCCGACCCCGACGGGAATATCTTTCACCACTAAACCACTCTCTAAATCAACAACCGACACGGTATTAGCCAAGTAGTTGGTCACATAGGCCCTGTTAGATGCAACAACTGCCATAAACCAGGGATTGCTCCCCTCGGCCAGGCCGATCCGCCTCTCCACCTGTTCATCTTGGGGATCGATCACCATAATCTCCGGCGGCGTGGAATTGAGCACGTAGATCCTCTCTCCGAAACCAACTACCTGATTGGGAATATCTCCCAGTTGGAGAAAATCATTGGTGATCTCAAGGGTTTGTAGGTTCATCTTGGAAAGGGTTCTCCCCAACCCATTTAGGACATAAAGGATGCGGGAATTGTCACCCCCATAGAGAACGGAAGCCAAGATGAGCAGAAACAACATTTCGATCACCAATAGGATTTTTGCAGCTATGTTTCTCATGGTCTCCTCCTTTGGTTTGTTTTATTTACCGTTGAAGGTGAAAAATCATCAGTGGTTAATCCCATCTCAGAGCCCTCTTTAGGGTTAACTCCATCCTCCACTCCTGGGGGGGGATAGGGGCTCGTTCCACCATCTCATATTTCACATTCCTTAGGTTGTATATCGAGCCCCTGATCTGAATTTCTACCCCTTTGATCCTTGGCTTCACCCCAACCGTGAGATCGTCTACCCCATAGCCGGGCATCTCCACGGTGTTGGCCTCGGTGACAAACCGCTTTCCGATTAGCCTCCGCTGGTATAGGAGCTGAAAGACCCTGTAGTTCAAATCCACTCCGATCCTGACACTCCTGCGAGGACGGTAAGGAAGGTCCATGTTATGGGTGGTGCGCTCCCCGCTTTTGTTGATCGGCTTAAGGTGAGTCTCACTCCAGTGAAAACCAAAGGTCTCATCCAGACTTTGCCAGGCTAGCTCGTATTCCTCCCCTGATATTTCGGCATCGGTATTAAAGGGGGAGAAGGTGGCAAAGGAGCCAAGTCGCCAGCTTATGAGATCGGTCACCTTGTTATAAAAGTGGGTGATCTCGCCCTGAAACTCACCCCAGCCATGCCAACTAACGTTCACTCCGACCTCGTAAGAGAGGGATCGTTCCGGTCTTAGATCCGGCTTGCCCTTGACCCGATACTCCTGGTAGAATAGATCGGCAAAGGTGGGAGGACGGAATGAACGGCTGAGATTGGCCTTAAGCCCAACCCTGTTCAGTTTGCCTCGCCAAAGAAGTAGGCCCAACTTGGGGCTCCACTGGCTCTCATATCTACTTATCCCCTGATTTTCAATGCGGTTCTGGTCATAGCGTAACGCTGAGGTCAATAGCCCCTGCCTAAACCCTATGGGAAATGGGAACCTCAATTCATCATAGAGGTAAATTCCGTTGGTGTAATCCCTGGTCTTCCCAATCGGTTTATGAGAAGGTTGCATCAGATCTTCATCGGTATAGTGGGTCCAATTCCCCTCATAGCCAAATCGAAGGGTCCCTGATCCCTGCGGGAAAACCTGGGTGGTAAATCTTAGCTGGTAGTCGGTCAGCCAACTCTTAGAGTGGTATCGAGGGACAGTGCGATACCGCAGAGGGGCATCGGGGGGATAGATATGTCTGTATTCTGTGGTTGACCTATGATAGCTCAGGTTTAAATCTGCTTGCATCCGCCGCCACCGGGTTCCCCAGTGGCCTCCCAAGATGTCCCGATCTGAGATTGCTCTGGCATAAGGGGTCAGGCTGAAAACCAATCCTGGGAGCCCCCGCTTTGAGCGGAGCCGATAGCCGTGTAGTTCAAATTCGAAACTCCCCCATCGGTAACTGAACTTACCAAACCCACAGTTGGAGAAGAAATCTGCATTCATTCGCTCTTCCTTAACCTTAGTCCCATCCGATCGCTCGTAGGAGTAAGGGTAATCCCCCTCGCTTTTCTGCTGTTCAAATGAGACAAGATACCCCAGCCTCTTTAAACTGCCGGAGGAAGCCGGGGCCCAGCCAGATCTGCCGAATGCCCCGGTCCCCCCCTGGAGGGTTATCTGGGATTGGGAGGGCTTCCTGGTCAGGATATTGATGACGCCACCGATGGCCCCGGCACTGAAACGGGCGGAGCTCCCCCCCTTGATGACCTCAATCTTTTCCACCATTCTCAAGGGGATATTAGCCAGATTCACCTGTCCGATCATAGCATCGTTAAGCTTGATGCCATCCAGCAGAACCAGCACCTGGTTTGGGCGACTGCCGCGGATGGAAACCGTCTTCTCCCCATCCTTCTCCTGAATCTCCACCCCTGGAACCTGCTGGAGAATCTCCCCTAAGTTCTGAGCGTTGCTTTGTTCGATATCTTTGGCCGTGATGACCATCACCGAGGCTGGTTGCTCCTCTGGAATGCGGCTACCAGTGACAGTAATGCTGGGCAGTTTAATAACTTTGGGCTGAAGATTGAAATCAACCTCCACAGGACGATCCAGGCCTACCTTAACCCCGGACTTGGTCTGGCTTTCATACCCTATATAGCTGGCGGTTATGGTATATTCGCCCACGAAGAGGTCCTCGATCACCCACCGACCACATTCATCTGAGGAGGTCCCCAGGCCAGTGCCCTCCACCACGATATTGGCCCCATAAAGGGGTTTGTGGGTGGTGCGGTCCCGGACCCTTCCCGTTATCTTTACCACCGACTGGCACCAGCCTGAGGTAAAGATCAGAGAGATCAGAAGAGCTATCCCTGATAGGTGGATAAGCTGTTTCATCGGCGAGGTTTCGCGGCGACTACCGCAGGAGGATCATTCTCCTTAGCTGGGTAAAATTTCCAGCTTCGAGGCGGCAGAAGTAGATTTCGCTGGCAAAACCTGAGGCATTCCAGGAAACCCTCTTCTGCCCTGCTTTCTGGTATTCATCCACCAAAGTGGCCACCCGCTGACCCAGGAGATTATAAATCTCCAAACTAACGTGGATCATGCTTGTAGCTCGTGAATCCCCGTTCGCCGACTGCCGACCGCTGACGGCCGATAACTGATAACGATCTACGATCAGCGAGTAACGAATAACGGTTGTTGCATTAAATGGGTTGGGATAATTTTGCAAAAGCGTAAAACCCCGGGGAACCACATCACCTTTTTGCTCTGCCACCCAAGTGGAGTCGCTGGAGGGACGGATAGCTATGTACCCAGGGCCATCGCCGACGGAGAAAGTTCGCACAATGACATCATTGGTGTCTATCTGAGAAACAGTATTGACCAACCAGTTACAGGAGTAAGCATAGTTGTCCCTGTCCGTGCCAATTTCTAAAGCACCTTTTCCTACCAGAATGGGATTGTCCGGGCCGCGCAGCACCTGGTTGGTCTTGGTGTCAAAGGCATAGACAAAACCGTCGTCGCCAAACCAACCCCCGGCTGCCAGGTAGGCCTTGCCTCGAGGGGTAATGGCTATGGCCATTGGTGCTCCCCCAATAGCGATGCTGTCTACAACCGAGTCGCTTACCGTATCGATCACCCATATCTTCCCCGGGATCAACCAGTAGTCTCCTGTGCAGACGACATTGAGCTCACCGTCTTGGTCTAAGGCCAGATCCTGCGGATTAGTGCCCACATCGATAACCTTCGTCACCGAATCGGTAGCCGTTTCGATGACGGAGACCGTCCCCTGTCCATAGGTTCCGGTCACAGTGTCCCACTCGGTGTTGGTGACATAGACCTTATCCCCTACCAAAGCTATCCCCTCTGGACCAATTCCAACAGGTATTGTATCGATAACCTTTCGGGTGTTAACATTTACTACCGAAACCGAATCAATGTTGAAGTCGGTCACATAAGCAATACTGTCATTGAGAAAGGCCATATGCCAAGGGTTGCTATAGGGATGGGTCATCTCGATGTATCCCTCAGTGCTGTCTGCATCCAGATTGACTATCTGGATGTTGTTCGATGTCCGATCCGAATTGACCACATACCCTTTGTTCCCCCTTATCACAATTTGATTGGGGGTCTTTCCCACGTCCACCACATCGTTGAAGATCTCGTTTGTCTCCAAATTGATGCGAGACAAATCCTCCGATGATGTCGCCCCATTCACCACCCAGGCTGTCTTTGGATTCCCTGCCTGGGAGGTGGTTACGGCAACCCCAATGATCAAAACCAATGCGAGAAACAGACTCCTTTTCATAATTTTACTCCCTTCCAGTTTGAGGTTAAAGGGCTTCGTATTGGGCTACGAAGCCAGAACATTGGCTTTCAAATATGCATAGCGTCACCTCCATGCTTTGAGATTTGTTGCTTTAGTTTTGGCGGGCGGTCTCTTTTTTTCATCTAATCAGCACAAGTCTCCTTATCCTTTCGGCTTTCAGCTTTCGGCTTTCAGCTTTCAACCTGCAGATATATACCCCGCTGGCCAACTCTCCCCCCAGGTTGTCTCTTCCATCCCAGATTACGGTATGATCTCCGGGCGACTGTGGCTCATCCACCAGGGTTCTCACCTCTTGGCCTAAAATGTTGTAGATTATCAGGGTGGTGTGGAGCGGCCTGATCGCCGATAGCTGATAGCTGACAACTGTATTTGAGTTAAATGGATTGGGATAATTCTGGGCCAGGAGAAAGGAGCTTGGCAGGATTTGGTCATTAACTTCCCTGCACCCACTCGATGAGTGGATGGCTACAACGGCATCCAGATCAAAGGAGGGGCCTGAATCCTGAACCAGGCTATCCGCATCGGTAATCCTCACAAAACGGGCAAAGGCCAAACCCACCTCTGCCAAGTCAAAGGAGTCTCCTCCTGAGCCAGTGGGATCAGTGGGATCTGCAGCTCCATTGGTGGGAGTCACCCCGGCCAGCCCAGCGAAAGTTTCAGGATCATAGGGAAACTCAACGAATTTAATCCCATCCTGGCCAACTGCCACTATTCCCGTCTCGGCATAGGACTTGGTGGTATCTCCTCCGATATAGAAGGGGTTTTCGAAGACGGTGAAATCGGGGCCTTCTTTGTCCACTATGATGTTGTCTACAAATTCCAAGATGATGCTCCCACCTGTTCCCAGGGACAAAAGCTCCCTTGGGCTACAACTGGGGCTGGTGGGAGTAGCCATTGAATCCGGTGGCCCAAGCACATTATCGGGGAAATATGGTTCTCCAAAACCAGCTCCTGGCCCGGGAGAAAAAGCAACCACGGAATCGGCCCAAGGGTCACCAAGATCCTGCGCCAAACTGTCCGGAAGGGGGTAAGATATCGCCAACAGGATAAGCATCCCGATTAAGGTCTTCTCCATTCCTATTATCTGCCTCCTCTGACAAACATTGTTTTAGATAAAAAAAGACTGTAAAAATTCACCACAGATAACCACGGAATAGCACAGAAAAGGATTTATTACTCCGGCCACATTATAGTTTGCACCTTGCTATTTCATTGGTCATTGCGAGGAGCACTTCGCTATTGCTCAGCACAGGTTCCGCGACGAAGCAATCCCTTAGCCCCAACAGGTATTCGGTGTTTGGAGATTGCTTTGCTTTGCTCGCCCCGTTAGACAATTTCTACCAATCTCGGAGTTCAGCGAAACGTCATTAGATATCTAACGGGGCTCGCAATGACATGTATCTACTTTACGCTCCCAGTAGTAAATAGGTAAGGTGCTTACCCGATGATAAAAGTCATCTGTGTATTTTTGTGAGATTCCGTGGTGATCTGTCACATTCAAGAAATATCTGGGTTTATTCTGATCCCATCTGTGTCTATCCGTGTTCACCCGTGGTTGGCTATTATTTGCAATAAAAAATCCCAACCTTCTTGGGAAGAAAGTCGGGATTTTACCCTCAAAATGATACTCCAAACCTCACCCTCGAAGGCTTCTGGAATTTTAGACGAACCCGGCAGGTTTCCTGACTTAGGGCTTCAAACCTACTAACCAAACCTTCCCATTCTGACTTAGGTCAAAACAGTGGTTGTCTTAAGTCATCAGGCCGAATGGTCTGAATGACTTGGCTGGCTTTCGTAGCCCATCACAGTAGCGGGGCTGTGACGGATTCTCACCGTCTTCCCTTTTACCCTGACAAGGCACCGGGAACGCAAAATTTATCAAAGAACAAACTCAGTATAGTAGACTCTCAGCAGAAGTCAAGAATTTTTTTTTGGGCCAAAAGTTCACCTCAAGAACTTAGCCCGAATTATTCATAAACTATGACAAATCCGTTGTTCAGAGGTTTTCTCATCATCCCGTAGGGACAAACCGGAACTTGTCCCGACCGCCGCAGGTTGTCGGGAGATCTGTCCGTACGACATGAAACCTTTGATTTAACCCAAATACAGACATAAATATCTGTCCCCACGGAATTGTCCATAAAATTCCCAATCCCAATAAATTGTGCGAACCTGATGGTAGTTTTATGGATGGATCGGGTTAAGGTTCTAGGGGTTGAATTCACCCCAGGCCTGAAAATTTAGTCTCTTTGGGAAGGAATTTTTTTCCCATTACCCATCCTTTTGGAGTGAAAGGAAGAAAGAGTGGTCTTTTAACTCCCAAAAATTCAAGGGAATAGAAAAAAACCATGGGAGATGGATCTTGGTATGGTTTTTGTATAGAGTTCCATCGATGAAAGCTAAGGAGAAGATATGCCTATAGAAGGATTATTTACCAGCATGGAGATAAGTAGCTCTGGGCTTTTAGCCCAGAGGTTGAGGATGAATGCCATCGCCTCAAACATCGCCAATGTGAACACAACCAAGACCCCAGATGGCCATCCCTATAGAAGGCAATGGGTGGCCCTGACCTCCAGTGGCCAGGGGCCCTCCCTCCCCGCAGAATCCTATCCACCCCTTTCTAATCAGCTTCCCCTTGTCTCCACCGATCGGGCCCATCTGCCCCGGGGAGAGTTTCCCCCCTTACAGGGGGGGGGAATGGGAGTTGAGGTTAAGGGGGTTGTGCAGGAGGAGGGGGGGTTCAAACACATTTATGATCCGCAAAATCCAGAGGCAGATGAGGAGGGATGGGTGACTATGCCCAACATAGACCTGGTTACCGAAATGGTGGATATGATCACGGCCAGAAGGGCCTATGAGGCCAATGTCACCGCATTCAACGCTGCGAAGCATATGGCCTTAAAGTCAATGGAGATTGTAAGATAAAAAATGGATGGTATATCAAAGCTATCGTCTCTCTCTGGACTTTTCAAAACACCTCAGGGGCCAACCACTGATAAGGAGTCCTTTAAAAAGACGCTCCTTGGCTACATAGACCAAGTCAATGAATTACAGAATCGAGCCGACAGATCCATCGAGAAACTCATCTCCGGGGAGACC
Source organism: uncultured Gemmatimonadota bacterium (assembly GCA_964626665.1). GTDB lineage: Bacteria > SM23-81 > DAOVCL01 > DAOVCL01 > DAOVCL01 > DAOVCL01. Next base: position 135,247 of record CAZVGK010000001.1, read on the forward strand.
AAGGACATCCATCAGGTGATGATTGCTGCTGAGGAGGCCTCCATAAGCTTTCAACTGATGATGGAGCTGCGCAACAAGATCTTGGATGCCTACCACGAGGTGATGAGGATTCAGGTTTAGCGAAGCTTCGAATGTAGAATGGAGAATTAAGAATGAAAGAAACATGTAACCATGGACAATCGGGGCCTCAGCCCAATTGCTTTTGTTTCCAATCTTGCCTTATAAAGGGGTTTAATCGGGAGTAGTTAATGGGATCCTGGCAACAGTTAGCCAAGGCGACGCAAAGGCTGAGCATAGGCCAAAAGTTGGCTATGGTGGCGGTCTTTCTCCTGGTGCTTCTCAGCGTCATATTTGCCCTTCAGTGGGCAAAGAGGCCGGACTTTACCCCCCTCTATACCAATCTTTCCCCCCAGGATGCGGCCCAAATGGTGGATAAGCTGAGGTCGGCAAAAATACCCTATAAATTGTCCTCTGGGGGAACAGCCATTATGGTTCCCTCCAAGGATGTTTACCAAACCAGGATAAGCCTGGCCTCTGAGGGGCTTCCCCAGGCCAGCACCGTGGGGTTTGAGATCTTTGACAAGACCAACTTAGGGACTACGGACTTTGTGCAGAAGATCAACTATCACCGCGCCTTGGAGGGTGAACTCACCAGGACGATTGAGCAGTTGGCGGCAGTGCGGAGTGCCCGGGTACACCTGGTTATTCCCAACCCAAGCCTCTTTACCGAGGAGCAGAAGGAGGCTACAGCCTCTGTGGTCTTGACTATGGCCGGAGGTGGGGAGTTGGGCCGCGGCCAAGTTAAGGGGATAGCCCATCTGGTGGCCAGCTCGGTGGAGGGCCTCAAGCCCGAAAATGTAACTATCTTAGATAATTGGGGCAATATCCTCTCCGGAGGGGGGGGGGAGGACAACTCCCTCTTTGCCCTCAGCAATACCCAATTGGAGATGCAAAGGAATGTGGAGACCTACCTTTCCCATAAGGCATTGGCTATGTTGGAGAAGGCCTTAGGTGCGGGGAATGCTATAGTGAAGATGAATGTGGAGCTCGACTTCAAAAACTTAGAGAAGACGGTGGAAAGCTACGACCCGGAAAGTTCGGTGATCAGGAGCGAGGAGAGGAACGAACAGGCCACAACTACCCAAGGGGGAAAGAGCGAAAGCTCCGTTACCAATTACGAGATATCGAAGACCGTGGAGCATGTAATAGACAAGACCGGAAACATAAAGAGGCTTTGGGCAGCTGTGTTGATAAATGGGTCATACAAATCCCAGAAGGGAAAGAAGGGCAAGGAGGTTAAGGTATACCAACCAAGGTCAGAGGAGGAGATTAGCAGGTTAACCGAAGTAGTGAAAAAGGCCGTGGGTTTTGACCCCTCTCGCGGGGATCAGATAGAGGTGGCCAATGTGCAGTTTGGCATTCCTCCGCAACTGACCCCAGTGAGCCCGAAGAGCTCACCCTTAGGAAAGTTAGGGTCAGGAATGGGAAGAAACCTCTTAATTGGGCTCGTCTTGGTTGTTGCCCTCCTTTTTCTGAAGTTGGCCCTCAAACAGTTGGGGGCCATTGCCTCCTCCCTGCAGGAGACCCCTTCATCCCCAGCTACAGAAGAGGAGAGGGAAGGTAAAGAAAAAGAAGCTAAGTATGACGCTAAAGGGCAGATAATCAGGATGGCCAATGAGAAACCGGATCAGCTTGTCTCTCTGATGAGAAGTTGGCTGACCAAAGGATAGGTAATGGCCTTGATTAGAGGGAAATTGAGCGGGGTTCAGAAGGCTGCCGTTCTCCTCATCACCTTAGGACCTGATACTGCCTCCCGGGTATTGAAGGAGTTTGATCAGGCAGAGGCACAGATGGTGGTTGGGGAGATAGCCAACTTAAAGGAGGTTTCCTCTGAGCTAAAGGATGAGGTGTTGGGGGAGTTTTACGAGATCAGCCAAAGGAAGAAGGAAGTAATTGAGGGGGGAGCGGGGTTTGCCGGGGAGCTTTTGCGGAAAGCAGTTGGTGGGAAGAAAGCCCAGGGGATGCTGCGGAAAGCTATGGAGGGATATGAGATAAACCCCTTAGAGCTGATTAAAAGCACTGAGCCAGAGGAGCTTACCAAACACCTCAAGGAGGAACATCCGCAGATCATCGCCCTCCTTTTGGCCTTCCTGCCCAGGAATCTGGCCTCCCAGGTGCTCTTAAACCTCCCAGATGAGACATCCCGGGATGTAATCAAGCGGATGGCCATCACGGAGAAGATCTCCCCCCAGATAATAGAGGAGGTGACAGACCTCTTAGGTGAGAAATTGGACACTGGTTCCGCATTAGGGGTGGAGACCTTTGATGGGGTGAAGACGGCAGCAGAGCTTTTAAGCTTCTTAGGGGCTACCACGGCCAAGGAGATACTTGACGACTTAGAGAAGGAAAATCCGGAAATGGCCCAGAAGATGCAGGAGTTCCTCTTTATGTTTGAGGATGTCGCCCTCTTAGATGATCGTTCCGTGCAGAGATTGCTCAAGGAGATCGATACCAAACAGTTGACCCTGGCCTTAAAGGCGGCCAGCGAGGAGCTAAAAAACCGTTTTCTGCAAAATATGTCGGAGAGGGCCCAGGAAGCCCTTAAGGAGGATATGGAGCTATTGGGGCCGGTGAAGGTGTCTGAGGTAGAGGAGGCCCAGAGGGCCATAGCGGCCACGGTGCGTAACCTCTCCTATGCCGGGGAGATAATCATCCCCAAAAAAGGAGGGGAGGGGGGAGATGAGTACATATAAGGTAATAAAAAGCAGATTGCCTATCTCTGGGATAAGGGTGGTAGGGGGAAACCTGAACCAATCCACTTCATCCTCATCTTCGCCTCAGGAGCCGCCAAACCTTTCCCCGTCAAACAACCTTAGTTATCAGCAAGGTTTTGCGGAGGGGAAGAGGAAAGGTTTGATGTTGGGGAGAAGGGAGGTGGCCCCCCTCATCTCTAAGCTGAAGCTGATCACCAGGTCCCTTTTGCAGGCTAAAGAGGAAGTTACCAACCAAGCCCAGAGGGAGATGGTGGAGCTGGCCTTGGCTATAGCCAAGAGGGTGGTCAGGGCCAATGTCCAGATGAATAAGGAGATAGTAACCCATATGGTTAAGGAGGCCTTGCGCCGGGCTGCGGACAGGGAGAGGATCGTTATCAGGATCAACCCCCAGGATGTAGAGGAGATAAAGGCCCAGCGCGACGAATATACGACCTCGATTGAGGGGATAGGAAGCTTGGAGATAGTGGCAGATCGGAGGGTCTCCCCGGGGGGGTGCGTGGTGGAGACCAATACCGGGAATATCGTCGCTGACCTCGATGCGCAACTTGAGGAGATAAAGGGAAAATTGATTGGGAATTGAAATGGAGTTAGGGAAATATCTTAAAGCCATAGAGAGGATAGATCCCATTAAACAGAGTGGGAAGGTTACCCAGGTGGTGGGATTGCTGATAGAATCCCTGGGTCCGGCGGTCTCCGTGGGGGAGATCTGCGATTTGGTCTACAGCAGGACGGCAAAGCCGGTCAAGTCAGAGGTCGTGGGCTTCAAGGAGAGGAAAGTTCTTCTTATGCCCTTGGGACCAATGCTGGGAATTGGCCCGGGAACTGAAGCGATAGCTACCCATCAGACCCTGTCCGTGGGTGTGGGAAGGGAACTCTTGGGCAGAATCCTCGACGGTTTAGGTGAACCGATGGATGGAAAGGGACCCATAATCACCGAGCAGAGGAGATCGGTCTATGCTTCCCCCCCTCCTCCCTTGGAGAGAAGAAGGATTAAGGATCCCCTGCCCACGGGGATCAGGGCCATTGATGGGCTGCTTACCTGTGGAAAGGGCCAGAGGGTGGGGATTTTCTCCGGCAGTGGGGTGGGGAAATCCGTCCTCTTGGGAATGGTTGCCCAAAAGAGCGAGGCCGCGGTCAACGTTATCGGGCTCATCGGGGAGCGGGGAAGGGAGGTGCGGGATTTTATAGAGAGGGACCTGGGCAGGGAAGGGTTACAGAGGTCTGTCGTTGTGGTGGCTACCTCAGATCAGCCGCCCTTGATCAGGTTGAAGGGGGCCCTGGTGGCCACCACCATAGCGGAATTCTTCCGGGATGAGGGGCTCGATGTGATGTTAATGATGGACTCGGTGACCAGAATCGCTATGGCCCAGCGGGAAATTGGGCTGGCCATTGGAGAGCCACCCACCACCAAGGGGTATACCCCATCGACTTTTGCCCTTCTCCCTCAATTTTTGGAAAGGGCGGGGAGTTCCCAGCAGGGGAGCATCACCGGCCTCTACACCATCTTGGTGGAAGGCGATGATATGAACGAACCCATCTCTGATGCCTGTCGGGCCATCCTGGATGGGCATATAGCTCTCTCCCGGAGGTTGGCCTCTCAAAATCATTATCCTGCCATCGATGTGTTAGAGAGCGTATCCCGGGTGATGATCGATGTGGTGAGGCCAGAACATATGGAGGCAGCCAAGAGGGTAATAGAGGTTCTCTCCACCTACAGGGATGCCGAAGACCTCATAAACATTGGTGCTTATGTACCAGGTTCAAACAAGAAGATAGATTACTCCCTCTCTATGGTTGATCGCATAAACTCTTACCTCAAGCAGGATATCGAGGAGGAGACAAGATATGCCGAGGTGGTTGAGGGGTTGCTGGGGATGTTTAAGTTTAATCCCGGCCAGAAGATCCCTCCCCCTGAGGAGAGCCTGGTACAGAGGGCGAGATGAAAAGGTTTAACTTTAGATTAAAAAAGGTGCTTAAACACAGGGAGATAGTGGAAAACCTAAAAAAGGAGAAATTGGGAAAGGCCAAGTCTGAACTAAAGAGGGAGAGGGACCTGCTGAGAAAGATGGAGGACCAAAGGAGAAGGACAAGGGAGGAGCTGAAGGAGAGGCGATCAGTTCAGATTAGCCTTCCTGAGGCCTTGCTCTATGAGGCCTATTTGGAAAGGGTGGATGAGGAGGTTAACCAACAGGTGACAAAGGCCGCCCAGCTCTCCCAGAAGGTGCAGAAAACCAGGGAAGATCTCCTCCAAGCCTCCCAGGAGAAGAAGGTAGTAGAAAAGCTAAAGGAGAGAAGAGAAGAGGAATATACCAATGAGCTAAGGAGATTTGAGCAGGGGATGAGCGATGAGGCCTCAATTAACCAATTTAATCGGAAACTTAGGGGAAAGTTATGAAGAAGTTAATTCTGAACATTTTCCTTACCGCTGGCATATTCTTGGGGATGATGATGGCCACCGGGGTGATGCAAAAGCAACTGCTGCCGGTGCTCAAGCTAAAGAAGGAGCTCAAAGAGAAGGCCACCCCAGGCCAAAAGGAGGTAGTGAGGGATACCCTTGCCGCAACGGAGAGCTCTCCTCCCGATTCGGTTTCCCAGATGCTTAAGGAGTTAGATGCCCAGAGGGAGAAGATCGCCAAGAGGTTGGCCGCCTTACAGAAAAGGGAGAAGGAGGTTGCCCAGCGGGAACAGAAGGTGGAAGGGGAACTTGCCCAATTGAAGAGTCTGAAGGAAGCGCTAAACACCACAACAAATGCCCAGGCCTCCAAGTTGGCCAAAGCATTTCAGGCTATGGATGCGGGTCAGGCGGCAAAGATAGCCAAGGATTTAGATGATCACACCCTGACTGAGTTACTCCTGCAGATCAGAGAGAGAAATGCAGCAAAGATCTTGGCAAGCTTGGACCCTTCCCGCGCCGCGCGCATCTACAAGCAGTTGAGCAGCAAAAGTCTGCAGGCGGCAAATGAACATTAGACGAATATCCATAAGATGAATGAAAGTCTATTGAACATATATAGGCCTTCTTCCTATAAGGATCTCCATCCTATAAAGAAGCAGAAGAAAGGGTCAACCGCTTTCCAAAACCTTGTTCTGGGGCTAACCCAGGAAGGGACCGCATTTGAGGGGCAGACAAAGCCGTTCGCAGGAAGGGGAGGGAACCCCACCGGCTGCGCCCAGGAAAACCTTAAAGGGCAATCCCACTTTGGGGCAGTCCCCTGCAAGATCTTCTCTCAGGGAGGCAAAGTTATGGGGGGAAAGGTAGTTCTCTCCCTTCTTCGGGGAACTCAACCCAAGGCAGCAAGTGTTCCCAGCTCCCCTTCCTCCCCTCAAAAAGATGGACAAAATTCAGAGGGGGGAGGAAATCCCACCATCAGGCCAGATGGCCCCCTCTCTCCCCGGGTAAAGCCGAATTCAGTCAGGCTTTTATCCTTCTGGCCGAAAGGGAATAGAGGCAGGGGGGAAGCCGCAGATTTCCCCCTAAAACATCCTCCTCCAACCTCACATAGTTCCCTTTCCCCCTCTCTGAATGCTAAGTTGGCCTTTTTAGGAGTGGGTTTCTCAGATCTTCCTGCCGAGACAAACCTCTTAGGCTCTCGCAGTCTGCAGCCCATTCCACCGGCTGCCCCGCTGGATCTCGTTCCCTCCCTGCGGGTGGGGCAAGCTTTCCAATTTGGCCAAGGCTTATGGACGAACCTTTCATCCGGAGAGCTTCTGGGGGAGTGGGTGAACCCTGCCGTAAACCTAAGAAGCCAATGGGGCACCGAGGGGGGAGGAGCCCAGCAGACTACCAATGGGTTGCCCCCCAAAGGGATATTGTCAATTGTCCAGCCAGCCCCCCCCCACCAATCCGAGAGCAAGGGGATCTCCCCGCAACCTCCAGTAAAGATAGAGGTGATGGAGGCTTCACCTTCCCAGCTCACCCTAATCCTGCACCCCCCGCAGGGTGAGGGGGAGATGCGGTTGGATGTAAACCTCTCTCAGGTGGATTCCTTCCTGAACAGGGTAGCCCTCCAATCACTTAAGGATGCCTATGGGCTGAAAGGGGGAAAGGGTGAGGTAACCGCTAAAACTGGAATGGACCCTGCTGATCAGCTTCATCTTAAACTTAGTTTAAAAAAGGGGGAAATCGTCGGGGAGATAATTACCCCCAATCCAAAGGTGAAGAGGATAGTTGAGCAAGCCTTACCTCAGGTGAAAAAGATACTCAGTCATGTGGGCATTGAGATGGATGGTCTCAAGGTCTCCTCTTCCCTTGCGCAGGGCAAGTCATCTCGGCCAGCCCATTCCAAACCGGTGGCCTCTAATCTTCATAGCTCTCCGGGGGAAGAGCCAAAGAACTTGAAGATAAGCTTCTCCTCTCAGCCAATAAAACTGCAGACCACCCCTATGCACCACCAATCCCCAACCTCCCACCAGGTTAAGGATCTAAATAACCTCATAGAGCAGCTTATAGGAAAACTTAAGGTAAACCTGCAGCACGGGAGGTCGGAGGCTATGGTCTCCCTGAAGCCGGACTATCTGGGGCACCTGCAGATAAAGCTCACCCTGGACGGTAAAAGCATTGTAGGAAAGATACTTGTGGACAATCCCCTGGCCAAGAGTCTCATCCAGAACTCCCTACCTCATCTGCGAAGTTCCCTGGTTAACCTGGGCATTCAGGTGGAACACCTTGATGTCTTCGTGGGAGAGAGGTTTCCCTCCCCGCAGCAGAGGTCATCCCCTAAGGGCAAAAGATATCAACCCCGTTTCTCGCCGCAGCCTCTTCTGGGGGCAGAGGCCCTCTCACCACCGTTGGGGGTGAATATGGCTGCTGGAGGGGGAGTGGACTATTTGGCTTAGCCCCCCATAGAAGAGCGAAAACAATCAATTAGCAATGAACAATTATCAATGGAAAAGGAAACTGCAGGATTTTCCCTCTTTCAAAAGAAAGAGGTGGTAGAACCCCGATTCTGCCACCTACCGCCGTCAGATGAGGGCATCTGACGGCTCAGTCTAAATTTCCATTTTCCATCACTCAGGGCTCTGCCCTAACGGCACAGGAAAGTTTCATTTTTAATTCTTAATTGCTTTTTTCCGTGAGCTTCCGTGGTAAACTGTTAGCCCTCAACAATGAAACCCAAATTTAGAAAGGAGGTGAAAAGAGATGAGCAGCGAAATCATTGCTCCCCTTAGTTCCACAGGCGATCAAACCTCTTACTTTACGGGGGGCGCGACCCTGGGGAAGGAGGATTTCCTCAAGCTCCTGATCATACAGCTTCAATATCAGGATCCCCTAAGCCCTATGGAGAACACGGACTTTATGGCTCAACTTGCCCAATTCAGTAGCTTGGAACAGCTCCAGAATGTAAACTCCAATCTCCAGGCGAACTTTCTCCTCACCCAATCCCTGAACAACTCCTTGGCCACTAACCTGATCGGGAAGAGGGTCATTGCCCAGGGCAACCAGGTTTACTTAGCGGGAGATGAGGGGGAGGAGATAACCTTTGCCCTGGCCGCCGACGCTGGGGTCACCGTAGAGGTCTACGATGCCGCTGGAAACCTGGTGAAGACTCTCAAGGGTGGTGCCCTCTCCTCCGGGAGAAACCAAATCCACTGGGACGGTAAGGACAGTGATGGCAACCAACTTCCCCCTGGCAACTACACCTACAAGCTTACGGCTACCGACTCCGATGGGAATTCGGTGGATGTAACCACCTATAGCACAGGGCTGATCGGTGGGGTCAGGTTCCAGGACGGCAATGCCGTTCTCATAATGGGAGACCAGGAAATTAACCTCTCCGATATAGTGGAGATTCTTACTCCATAGGGAAGGAGGTGATGAGATGGTCGATATAATCCACGGTGCTCCAGTTAACCCTTTAACTTCTCCCCCTTCACAGGGGAGGAGGCCCCAGCTACCCAACAATTCTCAAGCCTTTCGCCAGATCCTCAGCAAAAAGATAGAAGAAGGGAACTACAATTTGAGATTCTCCTCCCATGCAATGCAGAGGCTGGTGGCCCGGGGCATAAACTTAACCTCTTATGACCTGAATAGGGTTGACGGCGCTGTGGAGAGGGCAAAAGCAAAGGGGGCCAAGGACTCGCTGGTTCTTCTTGGCGATCTGGCCTTTTTAGTGAGTGTGGAAAACAGAACAGTTATCACCGCCCTGGTGGGCTCCTCCCTGAGGGAGAAGATCTTTACCCACATTGATAGTGCGGTGATAGCTTAAAACTGGGCTGGACCCCCATAGGGGAAGCCCAGGGTTGCCGAACGACGGAGGCAACCCAGGAAAAAGGGGGTAATTTAAGATGATGCAGTCACTCTATGCCGGTGTATCCGGATTGAAAAACCATTTAACCAGGATGGATGTCATCGGCAACAACATAGCCAATGTGAACACCATTGGCTTCAAGTCGGGAAGGGTAACCTTCAAGGAGGCAATGTCCGCCCTCCTGCGGGGGGCTACCAGGCCCTCGTTGGAGAGGGGAGGGGTCAACCCGATGCAGATTGGCTTGGGGATGGCCATAGGCTCAATTGACAACATCTTCACCCAGGGGAGCTTAGAGACCACAGGCATTATCACCGATCTGGCCCTGCAGGGCGATGGTTTCTTTGTCCTCAGGGACGGGGAAAAGAGGTATTTTACCCGAGCCGGGGCCTTCCGGGTGGACTCCTTAGGGAGAATGGTTAGCCCTGATGGTCTGATAGTTCAAGGGAAGATGGCCGATGCCTTAGGGGTGATCGGGTCGGGAACCGCAGTGGGCGATATCACCCTACCCTTTGGCCAGAAGACGGCAGCAAAGGCCACATCGGAGATAGGCTTCACCTGTAATCTGGATTCGAGGGAGAGCCCTTTGAGCTCCATCTTTGACTCCAAATCCCTCTTGGCTATTGAGGAGGGAAGCAACGATATGAGCGGCCTCTATGCCAATGGAAATGCTAACAGCGCACTCGCCCTCACCCCGGGCGATACGGTAACGGTGCAGATAGGCGCCACATCTGTAACCTATACCTATGTGGAAACAGACTCCGGAGCCACGGCTGATGACTTTCACACCATCAATGACCTCATAGCCGAGGTGAACAATGATTTTTCCGGCACGATTACCGCAAGCATAGACTTGGATGGAGCCATAAACTTCACCAATGGTTCAGGTGGGGATATCACCCTCACCATCACCAGCTCCAATGCCACCCTACAGAGTAGCTTGGGAGCAGAAGGGGGAGTAAGCATTGCCAATGGGGGGTCTCACCTAAGCGATCAGTTCTCCCATACCTCGATGGGAGGTGATCTCTTGGTTAACCTCAGGGATTCCGAGGGGAATGGTCTGGAGATTGTAGCCACTGATGTGATCAACATCAGCGGCTCCATCGGGGGAACAGGGATTGGAGCCAGCAGCTTCACCGCTACCTCATCAAGTACCCTGACCGATCTGGCTACTGCTATCGAGACTGCTTTTGACACCTCTGCCGCCGCGGGAGGTAGTGACATAGCGGAGGTAACCATCGACAGTGATGGTTCTATCAGGGTGGGAACTGTGGCTGGAGCTCCTTCTCAGGTAACATCGGTTACCGTGAACTGCAGTGGAAAACCTGTCTTCAACACGGCGATGACCTTTATGCAGACTCAGCAGCCCACCACCGTTTCCCACTCCACCTCCATAACTGCATATGACAGCCAGGGGGGAACTCATATAATCACCTTCACCTTCACCAAGGATGCTACCGCGGAAAACATATGGGACTGGACGGCCTCGGTAGAGGAGCCAGCCACGATGATCAGCGGCTATTCGGGGAAGGTGGAATTCAATACTGACGGCTCCCTGAAGAGCTTTAGCTATGATACGGGGAGCAGCTTCAAGTTCGCCCCAGGGACCGGTGCGGATAGCCCGGTGGAGATTAGCCTCAACCCAGGTGAGATGGGGGGTTTCACTGGCGTCACCCAGTTTGCCTCCCCCTCTACCACCATTGCCTCCAGCCAGGATGGATATGGAATGGGAACCCTGGACTCCATATCCATAGGTGAAGATGGGACGATCACCGGCTCCTTCACCAACGGCGTGCTCCGTACCTTGGCCCAGATCTCCCTGGCTTCCTTTAAAAATCCTGAGGGGTTGAAGAAAGCAGGGGACAGCCTCTACCAGGAGACCACCAACTCCGGACTTCCTCTGATTGGATCAGCAGGAACCACCGTCCACGCCACCATCTCCTCCGGGGCCTTAGAGATGTCCAATGTGGACCTGGCTCAGGAGTTCGTCAATATGATCGTCGCTCAGAGGGGATTCCAGGCTAACGCCAGGATCATTACCACCAGCGATGATATGCTGCGAGAGCTGGTCAACCTGAAGAGGTAATAGTTAAAATGAAAGAGGCGGCAGAACTGGGTTCTGCCGCCATCCTCTCTTCCCGTCAGGTGAGGGCACCTACCTGCTCAGGGGTTAATTCTCCCCCACTGGCGGGAGGGTAGCCGCACTTTTAGATTGCGAAAGGACGCAGACTGAAGTCTGCAGCTACCGGCGGGACAATATAGTAGCTGAGCGGTCAGGTCCCCTGATTTGACCGTGGCAGAACAAGGGTTCTGCCACCTCGTTCCATTTTGTGCCCCCAGCAGCAAAGTCAAGCTTCGCTAAACTGTGAGGAAGGATGAAGTTATTTTACATCTCCACCTTTCTATCCCTTGTCCTCTTGGTCTCATCCTGTGCCAAGAAGCCGACCAAGGAAGAGAATCATCCACCGGTAATCAGCGAGCTTAAAGCCAGCAAATTAGCCGTGGATTTCCAAACGGATGTGACCATCACCGCCCAGGTTACCGATCAGGATGAGGATGAGCTCAGTGCAACCTGGAGGGCTAACTGGGGAAACTTTAAGGCTAGCTCCCAGGATTCGGCCATCTGGACATCGCCTTCTTCCCCAGCTATCGCCACCCTGACATTGGTGGTTTCCGATGGAAAGGGGGGAGGGGACAGGGACAGTCTGCAGATAGGGGTGAGGGACAACCCACCCCAAATAACCGGCCTCATCGCCCGTTCTCCCAACCTCACCTTGGGGGGAGAGACGGTCATCCTTTGCACTGCTTCTGATCCCGATGGGGATACACTCAGCTATGCCTGGGAAGGGTCTGGAGGGGCCTTCTCGTGGCTCCAGGGCGACTCCTGCGGCTGGGTAGCCCCCTCCCAGGAGGGAATCTATCAAATCACAGTAAAGGTTGTAGATGGGAAAGGGGGAGAGGTGGGAGACAGCCTCAGTATGAAGGTATATAGGGAGTCTGGATGTTGCTGGGTCTCCGATACCTTTCACGATCAGGTGGTGAAGGTCTCTCCGCAGGGGATAGTGCTCTTTCGGGTGACAGGCTTCTCCCAGCCCTTTGGTATGGCCGTCAACCCCTTAGAGGAAGCCTGTTGGGTGGCGGATACCTACAATAACAGGGTGGTAAAGCTGGATTCTCAGGGAGGAAATGAGGCCATTGTAACAGGATTTCAGGCTCCAAAGGCCCTGTCCTGTTTCTATATTGAAGGGGCCTGTTGGATAACCGATTCCGGAGGAGATCAGGTGGTGAAGGTCTCTTATGATGGGCAAGAGCTGCTTAGGGTGGGAGGATTCCATTCTCCCCAATCAGTGGCCGTTGATCAGGCAAACGGAGGCTGTTGGGTGGCTGACACTGGGGGGGATCGGGTCGTTTGGCTCTCCGCAACGGCGCCCGATGGAGCATTGGTGGATAGCCTTCCCTCTACGGATGCGCTGATTGTAGGGGGGATGGGTAGTCCGATAGCGGTCTCCGTGAGCAGATTTGATGGCTCCTGCTGGGTAGCGGAGAAGGACTCCAATAGGGTAGCGAAGATCTCCTCCCAAGGGCAGGTATTGCTGCGCATTCAGGACTTGCAGGCCCCTCAATCGGTAAGCGTAAACTCCCGGGATGGATGTTGTTGGGTGGCAGATACGGGAGCCAACCGGGTAGTTAAGTTCTCCCCTTCCGGCGATCTCCTCTTAGAGGTGAAGGATCAATTCCACCAGCCATACTCCGTAGCGGTGAACCCTACCGATGGTTCTTGTTGGGTGGCAGACACCTATGGCTATCGGGTGGTAAAACTGTCATCTCAAGGTGATCTCCTCTACGCGATAGGGGGTTTTACCGCTCCCCGGGCCATCTCAGTGAACCCCGGCCAATGATCCATCTTAGCAGACTGAATGGAAAACCTTTGGTGATCAATGCGGAGTTGATAGAGCTCATCGAGAGAACGCCAGATACCATTCTCACCCTGACTACAGGGAGAAAGATAATGGTCAAGGAAGATGTTGCCGAGGTAGTGGAAAAGGTGAAAGAATATCTGAGGGAAGTTAGAATATGGACATTACCACCTTCATAGGAATCATCAGCGGGGTCTTCGTTCTGGTAGTGGCCATCTTTATGGGTGGGGGACTGGCTATCTTTATCAACATCCCCTCTTTGATGGTGGTGGTAGGTGGAACCTTTGCCGCCACCCTGATTAATTTTCCCCTGCCGGAGATGCTCAGGTTGATCAAGGTGGTGAAAAACGCCTTCCTGCACAAGGTGATCTCCCCGGTGGAGACGATCAATAAATTGGTTCACTTTGCGGAGATAGCGCGGAAGAACGGTATGTTGGCCCTGGACAAAGAGCTGAAGGATATCGAGGATGCTTTCTTAAGGGAGGGGATGCAGTTGGCTGTGGATGGGATGGATCCGGAGCTGATCAGAAATGTCTTAGAGGTGGAGAAGGCCTTTTTAGAGGAGAGACATACGGTAGGTCAGGGGATCTGTAAGGCTATAGGCAAATATGCCCCCGCTTTTGGTATGATGGGGACCCTGATCGGACTTATCCAAATGTTGAGAAGCCTTGATGATCCCTCGAAGATAGGGCCGGGGATGGCCGTGGCCCTGATCACCACCTTCTATGGGGCGATGATAGCCAACCTCCTCTTCCTCCCCTTGGCGGGAAAGCTGGAGACTCTCTCCCAGCAGGAGATGCTGCTCAAGGATTTGGCCATAGAGGGGATACTCGCCATCCAGGCCGGGGATAGCCCGCGTATAGTTGAACAGAAGCTACGGGCCTTCCTGGCCCCCCATCTGCGGGCGGGGATAAAGAGAAGAAAAGCGGGGGGGGAGGAAAGTGGCAATTAAGAGAAAGAAGAAAAAGGCAGAGGAGGGAGCACCTGAATGGATGGTCACTTATGGGGATCTGATGACCCTGTTGATGACCTTCTTCGTTCTGCTCTTCTCCTTCTCCTCCATTCAGGAGTCAAAGTTTAGAAATGCCATTGGTTCCCTGAAGGGTGCTCTTGGCGTGCTGTTAAAGAACCCCAAGGCAATGAGCCAGATAAAATCTGATTCCCATTTTCTCCCGCAGAGGGAAAAACGATTGATGGAAGCACTGAAAAAGGTGAGAAATCTTTCCCAGGAGGGAAAGTTCAAAGGGCAGATAAAGCTGATCAAAACAAAGAAGGGATGGTTGATCAGTATTTCCAATCCGGTGATGTTCGATATTGGCAAGGCCGACATAAAGCTTGGGCTCTATCCGGTCTTGGATATGATTGCCGATGTGATCAGGGCCAAACCGATGGAGGTGCGAGTAGTGGGCCATACCTGCGATCTTCCCATTCACACCAGCCAGTTCCCTTCCAACTGGGAGCTTTCGACCACCAGGGCGGTAAATGTGGTAAAATACTTGGAATCCAAGGGTATCCCGGGGGCCAAATTCTCGGCTGAGGGAAGGTCTAAATACTCCCCCATTGTCCCTAACGACTCGGAGGAGCACAGAAGGTTAAATCGGAGGGTGGAGATATACCTCGATTCTATCAATCCCCCGGTGGTGCCAGTAGAATCGATTAACCCTGTCCCATGGTCAGGAAAGGAGAAAAGTTAATGGCAACCAAAAAGACGGAAACTGAAAAAGAGAAGAAGGGAAACTCACCTGCCGAAGTTCCTGAGGCTAAGGTAAAAAAGGGGGGAGAGGGGGACCAGCCAAAGAAGGGATTTATTCCCGGCAGAATGAAGCTAATCGCCCTTCCCCTGATTGTGGCGATTATATCCTGGGTGGTCATTACCAAGGTTATCTCCCCAAAGCTACTGGCCCAGAAGAAGGATTTAGAGAAGAAGAAGACAGAGCTGAAAGAGGAACCACCCAAGGAGAAGCCAAAGGACGACATGGTCGGCCAGATCTACACCATTGAAAACATTATAGTTAACCCGGCAGATTCTAACGGGGAGAGGTTCGTTAAGACTTCCATAGCCTTGGAGATGGAGCAAGCCAAACTTGCCGAAGAGCTCACCAAGAGGGATGTTCAACTACGGGACATATTGATAGGCATCTTCACCAGCAAGACGGTAGAGGAAATCACTAACCCCGCCAAGAGGGAAAGTCTCAGACAAGAAATCAAGGGAAAGATAAACTCCCTTCTGGTAGGTGAAAAAATAAAGAATGTCTATTTCACGGATCTGGTAATCCAATAGGTAACACTTACCACGGAATGGACCTTCATCAATGATCAATTAACAATTAGCAATGGTCAATTAGCAAGTCTTAAAGAGGGAAAATCCTGAAGTGTCAATTTCCATTGATCATTGATTATTTCTGTGCCAGTCCGTGGCTATCGGTGGTGAACAATTATTCCAATAGGAAGGAACAATGCCGGGTATCTTATCCCAGGAGGAGATAGACCAATTAGTTTCATCGGTGTCTGAGGGCAAAGGTCAGGGGAGAAGGCCCCCTGGCGCTGAAAAGGAGGCGATCCCCTATGACTTCCGCCAGCAGAACATAATTCCTAAGGGGTCTTTGCACGCCTTCCAGATAGTCCACAGCGATTTTGCCAAATCCTTGAGTGGCTTTCTCCTGAGGAGCGTAAAGACCGAACTAATCGTGAACTTGGCCACTGTCAACACCATTCCCTTAGGGGAGTTTATAAAATCGCGGGAGAATCCCACTTATCTAAATTTAGTAAGGCTGAAACCCTTTGAGGGCAACCTGATTATAGATTCCTCTCCTAACTTGGTCTTCCTTCTTGTTGACCTCCTCTTCGGGGGGACGGGCAGTCCTCCTTCTACAAACGGGTTAATTACCCATATGGAAAGGAAGTTCATGCGGAAACTGATGGAAGGTATGCTCGAGGAGTTCAAAACCACCTGGGAGAAGATAACCCTCTTTCATCCTAAGATCGAAGAGGAGGAAACCGACCCCTCAATTGTGGGCTCACCATCTAACCTGGAGAACGCAATGATGGTCATCTACGAATTGAGCCTGGAAAAGGGATCAGAAACCCACCACCTCCTGAGTTTTTGTTATAGCGCTAAACTCCTCAAATCCCTGGTGGCCGTTCTGGGCCAGAAGAGAGGGGGAGAGGAGAGGGAAGTCCCTCCGCAAGAGCGGGATCAATCGGGGAAATTGAGGAAGAGCTTGGGTCAAGTGGAGGTCCCGGTGGAGGCAAAGTTGGGTGAGGCCCACCTGACCATTAGGGATATGATTGACCTGCAGGCAGGGGACATCATCAGGCTGAGCAACTATGTGGGTGGAGATCTAACGGTTGAGGTGAAGGGAAAGCCAAAGTTTCTTGCCCGTCCTGGGGCTTACCGGGGCAAGGCGGCCGTAGTGGTTACCTCAACCCTGAAGGAAGGAGTGGTGAAAGATGGCGAGTAAAAAAGAGAAAGTGAGCCCACCTCCCCCGGAGGAGAAGCAGAGTAAAGAGGAGAAGGGAATTCCAGAGGTGGACGAAAATTTAGAGGAAAAGGATAAAAGCCAGAGGGAAGAGAAAACCCCTGAGGTAGCTGAAAATTTAGCGGGAGATCAGGAGGAAACTTCTGCTGGTGGAGGGGAGCAGGGTGGGGAACCTCTGGGAGAAGAACCAGGAGATGAGAGCAAAGCCTCCGGAGAGCAACCGGATCCTGATGCCAACTTAGAATGGCCAGAGGAGGATACCTCCTCTGGTGAAGAGTCAGCCCCCCAGGAGGAGGTGGCAGTTCAGGATGTCCAATTTGACCAGATTAAGCCCCAACAATCAAGTGGCCAACCCAACAATATAGACATCCTCCTGGATGTTGACCTTCCCATCTCCGTGCAATTAGGAAAGACAACAATGACCATCCAGGAGCTCTTGGAAGTTGGCCCCGGTTCAGTGATCGAGCTGGACAAAATGGTGGGGAACCCAGTGGAGATCCTGGCTAACAACAAGACCATAGCCCAGGGAGAGGTAGTAGTTGTTGACGAAAACTTTGGGGTGAAAATAACCTCCCTGATCAGCGCGGAAGAGAGGATAAAAAGCCTGAGATGAGGTTCCTCTTCCTGATAAGCTCCGTCCTAAATCCTCAGGGGCCTCCCCTTCCTCTCTCCTATCAGGATCCAACCCCCCTCTCCTCCGTGGGTTTCTGGGGCCTGGCGGGTAAAACCATTGGTTCACTCTTCCTTGTGCTGGGTTTAATTGTTTTGCTCATCTTTTTCCTCAAAAAACTCCACTTCCACAGCCCCTTCTCCAATGCCCGCTCTGGGATGATGAAGGTTATCTCTCACCAAACTCTCCTCCCGAAAAGGGCCCTCTACTTGGTAAAGGTGGCTGATAAGTTCTTGGTTTTAGGGGTAACATCCTCGGAGATAAGTCTGATTACCGAACTGGAGAATGGGTTGGATGCCGATTTCGGATCTTCCCATCATCCCAGCGAATTTTCCCAACAGTTGGATAGTTTCCTCTCCAAATTCAAGGGTGGGGAGCCATCCCCGAAGAGGATGATATCCCTTCAATCAGACTTTCAGGGCAATCTAAGGAAGATACAGGAAAGAATAGGGAAACTGGAGAGGTTGGTCAACTCCAATTTGCAGTAGCGCGGTGGCCAACCCCTGTTCTGCTGGGATCAGATCGGGGGGCTGACCACTCTGCCATCAAGGAGGTTTAAATCTTGAGAGATCAAAATTCATGGAAGAAGTTTAGATCGATCCTCCTGAGGAGGTTCCTTCCGCTGATCCTCCTGCTGTTTTTTTTCTCACCCCAGGCAAAGGCCTTTTCCTTTCCTCAGCTTCCGTTAGGGGGAGGGGGGACCCCCCAGAATGTCTCCACTGCCATAGAGATACTTCTCCTCCTCACCGTCATCTCCCTGGCCCCTGCCATCCTGGTCACCTTGACCTCCTTCACCCGCATTATTGTCGTTTTCTCCCTGTTGAGACGCTCTATGGGAACTATGCAGATGCCCCCCAACCAGGTGATGATCGGCCTGGCCCTTTTTCTCACCCTATTTGTAATGGCCCCCGTCTTCAATCAGATAAATGATCAGGCACTTAAACCATTTTTAGCCGAGAAGATAAGCCAACAGGAAGCCTATGATCGCGGGATCCAGCCGCTGAGAGATTTTATGCTCAACCAAACAAGGGAGAAGGATCTGGCCCTCTTTGCCCATTTCGCTAAAATTGAGAGACCTAAGGGACCCTCTGACGTCCCTACCTATGTTATCATTCCCGCATTCATCATCAGTGAGCTGAAGACGGCCTTTCAGATGGGGTTTCTTATCTATTTGCCTTTTCTGATCATCGATATGGTGGTGGCCAGTGTGCTTATGTCAATGGGGATGTTGATGCTCCCCCCGATAATGATCTCCTTACCCTTTAAGATCCTCCTCTTTGTGATGGTGGATGGATGGAATTTGGTGGTGAGATCATTGATAATGAGCTTTCACTAAAAGGATAAGGGATGAGCCCAGAGACCTTTCTCTCCCTCTTTCGGGAGACCTTAATCACCACTCTTCTGGTGTCTGCACCTATGCTCCTTTCCGGGCTTTTGGTCGGGCTTTTAGTCAGCATATTTCAGGCGGTAACCTCAATTCACGAGATGACCCTGACCTTTATCCCCAAGATCCTGGCGGTGGCCCTAGCCTTGCTCATTTTTCTTCCCTGGATGATAGCCAAACTGTTAGATTTTGCCTCTCATCTCTTCATTAACCTCCTTTCCTATATCGGCTAAATATGAACCTCTCCTCCTTGGATCACCGTTCCCTTCTGGCCTTTAGCCTACTCTTTATTAGGGTGCTAGGGTTGATATTTGCGGCCCCCTTCTTTGGCAACACGGCCATCCCCAAGAGAACGAAGGTGGGGCTCTCTCTGGTCTTGGCCGGTCTCCTCCTCCCTTTTATTCCCTTTCCACCACCGGTCCCGGATGGTCCACTGCCCATAGCCCTTGCTGTAATTAAGGAACTTCTTATTGGCGTTATTTTGGGGTTTTCCGTCTTTCTGCTCTTTGAAGCCGTAGTCTTCTTCGGCCAGGTGGTTAGCTACCAGATGGGGTTTGCTATCGTCTCCTCCATTGATCCGGAATCCCAGCAAAGGGTCCCTATCATCGGAAAGTTTGAATACCTTTTGGTCTTTCTGGTCTTCCTAGCGGTGAACGGACACCACCTCCTCCTCTCCGGCCTCTACTCCAGCCTGCGGGTTATCCCCCTGGGGGAGGCATCCCTAAACTCCTCCCTCCTCCCCTTTATGATCGGTTCTACCAAAGGGGTATTTGCCATAGCCCTCAAGTTGGGGGCTCCTGTTATAGCTGCCCTTCTCTTCAGTGATTTAATAATGGGCCTGATGGCCAGGGCTATCCCTCAAATGAATGTTTTTATCATCGGTTATCCCATCAGGATCGGGGTTGGTTTTCTGGCCCTGGCCTTTGGCATCCCCCTTCTGGTGGGCAACCTGCATCAGCTTTTTCGGGGTTTGGGGGGGGAGATCGCTACCCTGCTCAGGATTTTAGCCCCCTGAGTAGAGGCTTATACAATTATCAATTAGCAAGTTAAAATGAAATGAAGACCGAAGTGTCACTTTCCATTGATAATTGATAATTGATCATGACCATTTCTTAGCGGTGGACTTGAGCGCAAAGGAGAAATATGACCGAGGACTCCTTTCAGGAAAAGACTGAGAAGGCAACCCCCCGTCGGAGACAAAAGGCCCGGGAAAGGGGGAATGTAGCTAAGAGCACCGAGTTGAACTCTGCCCTCATCCTCTTGGCCAGTCTTGCTGCTCTGGGATTTTTGGCCGCTGGTATGAGCAGAAGATTGATGGCTCTCTCTCGCTTCTTCCTCTCCCAGGGTTTTGCTATACAACTCAACCAGGTCAATCTCTATTCCTACTTTTGCTTTGTTCTCAAGGCAATTTTTACCTTATTTGCTCCCTTTCTCTTGGTGGTCGCCATCGCCGGGGTAGCTTCTAACCTGGCTCAGGTTGGTTTTCTCTTTACCCTGGAGCCCCTGAAACCAAAGCTAAGTACCCTCAATCCGCTGTCCGGGTTCAAGAGGCTTTTCTCCCTTAAGGGGCTCTTTGAACTACCCAAGGCGGTCTTCAAGCTAATTATTATCGGAATAATCAGTTATCTCACCATTAAGGGTAAGCTAACTCAATTCTTTCTCCTCTCTCAAATGGGATTAAATGCGATGTTAAAGGTTATTGGGAAGGTTGCTTTACTCTTGGGGGTGAGGGTCTCCCTGGCGTTTCTCGTCCTGGCGGCAATTGACTATGCCTTTCAAAAGTGGGACTATGAAAAAAAGCTAAGGATGACCAAAGATGAGGTGAAAGAGGAGAGAAAGCAGTATGAGGGTGATCCATTGATCAAGGGAAGGATAAGGAGCGTGCAGAGGGAACTGGCTCGGAGGAGGATGATGAAGGAGATTCCCAAGGCCGATGTGATCATCACTAACCCTACTACCTTGGCGGTGGCCCTCAGGTATGATCCCGAAAAGATGTCTGCTCCTCAGGTGGTGGCCAAGGGGGCGAGGCTCCTGGCCCAGAAGATTATGGAATTGGCCAGGAAACATAATGTCCCCATAGTAGAGAACAGGAGGTTGGCCAGGCTGCTCTACAGAAAGGTCAAGGTTGGAGAGGAGGTACCTGTCGCCCTCTATCAGGCAGTGGCTGAGGTTCTTTCCTACATTTATAAGTTGAAGAATAAGGTGATAGGCTAATAAAGCTTCGAATCTGTACAGATGGGGCTGCACGCTCTTTGTGGATGTTATCATCCACAAAGAGACTCCTTGCAAGCCCATGGTTACCAGAATGAAATATCGTCTCAAAGTTTAGTCACCTTAGCGAAGATAAGGCAACAGAAACCAATGAGTAAACACCTTCCAGAAAATAGTTTTGTCTCCCAGCTAGCCAAGAGGGGAGATACCATTGCAGCCATTGGGGTGATTGTGGTTATTACCCTGATTGTCATCCCTTTACCCCCTCACCTGTTGGATGTTCTCCTCACCTTCAACATCGCCTTCTCCTTGATCATCATCCTGGTTTCTATGTATACCCTAAAGCCCCTTGACTTCTCCGTATTCCCCTCCCTTTTGTTGGTGGTCACCCTCTTTCGGTTGGGCCTCAATGTATCTACCACCAGGCTTATCCTGTTGAAGGCCTATGCCGGAGATGTGATATTGGCCTTTGGCAATTTTGTGGTGGGGGGGAATTATGTGGTGGGGATAGTTATCTTCCTGGTGATAGTGGTTATTCAGTTTGTTGTTATTACCAAAGGAGCCACCAGGATAGCAGAGGTGGCGGCCAGGTTTACTTTGGATGCTATGCCGGGAAAGCAGATGGCCATTGATGCTGACCTCAATGCCGGCCTGATCGATGATGAAGAGGCCAGGAAGAGAAGGATGGAGATAGCCAGGGAGGCCAATTTCTATGGGGCAATGGATGGGGCATCTAAGTTCGTCAGGGGGGACGCAATTGCTGGCATCATCATCACTACGATCAATATACTTGGCGGCCTGGTTATTGGAGTGCTCCAGAGGGGGATGCCCCTACCCACTGCCCTGCATACTTATACCTTGCTCACCGTTGGTGATGGGCTGGTGGCCCAGATCCCGGCCCTGGTTGTCTCCACTGCGGCGGGTATAATCGTCACCCGAGCTGCTGCTGAGGCGGATATGGGGGCCGATATAGTCAAACAATTGTTAGTGCAGCCAAAGCCCATTGCCCTGGTGGCCATCACCCTTCTTTTTGTGGGGTTGGTCCCTGGTTTGCCCATGGTCCCGTTCTTCATCCTTTCCGCAGCAGCGGGGGGCATTGCCTACTTCTCCCGCCAGGCGCAGAGAAGGTCGGAGGAGTTGCCCCCTCCAGAGGCTGACCTCCAACCACCCAAGGGGGGGATCGAGGATATCAAACAGCTACTCCACATAGACCCTATGGAACTGGAGATAGGTTATGGGCTAATCCCCTTAGTGGACAAGGAACAGGGTGGTGATCTTCTCGATCGGGTCTCTATGATTCGCCGCCGCTCCGCCCTGGAATTGGGAATTATCGTTCCTCCCATTAGGATAAGGGATAATGTGGCCCTGGAGCCTGACTCCTATCTAATTAAGATTAAGGGGACGGAGGTAACCAAAGGGAAGCTAAGGGGGGGGGCTCTCTTAGCTATGAACCCTGGCCTGGCTAAAGGTGAGATAGAGGGCACGCCCACATCTGAGCCGGTTTTTGGCCTTCCCGCCTACTGGATCGAGCCTTCCCAGAAGGGGAAGGCGGAGAGGATGGGCTACACCGTTGTTGAGCCTCCGGCGGTAGTGGCTACCCACCTATCCGAGGTGATCAGATCCCATGCCGATGAGCTGCTTGGTAGGCAGGATGTGCAGAACCTGGTAGATGGGATAAAGGAGAGCCATCCGGCCGTGGTGGAGGAGCTTATCCCTAAGGTGATGGGAATAGGAGGGGTGCAGAAGGTCCTCCAGAGGTTGTTAAAGGAGCGAATAAGCATTAGGGACCTGGTGACTATATTGGAGACTCTGGCAGATTATGGGCCCATGGTCAGGGATATAGACCAACTGACCGAATATGTAAGGCAATCCCTTTCCCGTTCCATCTGCAAACAGTTCTCCGATGAGCAGGGGGAGATAAAGTGTCTTACCCTGGATCCTAAGTTGGAGCAGATTCTCTCTGATTCCATTAAAAGGTCGGAGACAGGGGCAACCCTGGCCTTGGAGCCGGGAATCGTCCGTAAGCTCTTCGATAGCATATCCGCTAAGCTGGAGAAGTTTGCCCCGATCAATCAGCAGCCTGTAATCCTCTGCCCGGCAAGCATAAGGGTCCACCTCCGCAGACTAATGGAAGGAATCCTGCCCAATTTGGTTGTTCTCTCCTATAAGGAGATTGCCCCTTCCATAAAGGTAAACTCCATAGGGATGATAGGACTGGAAGATGAGAGTTAAGGTGTTTTCCGCCCCCTCAGTGAGGGAAGCGCTGAACAGGATAAAGGACGAACTTGGCTCCCAAGCGGTTATCCTGAAAACAGAGCAAGTGAAGGGGAAAGTAGAGATAACTGCAGCCACTGATGTCGATTATCCACCCCTACAGAGGCAAAGGGGTAGGGTAGAGGGGATATACGATGTCTTAGATGAGCTCAGGGAGAAGGTTGACGTCATCTCCCAGACCTTGGTTTCCTCCCCTTTTCTCCCTCGCTCTCCCCTTTCCCAGCTCTGGTTTGTGCTCTTGGGGCGAAGGATAGGGGAGGAGACTTCCCTCCAACTAATCAAAAACCTGAAGAAAGACCTCTTTTCCGGGGGAGATGAGGAGGTGTTGTGGGATGAGCTCATCTCCCAACTGAGTTTGTTCCTCCCCTCGGAGGAGATTGGGGAAAGGCCAAAGGGGCCAGCCGTCGTCGCCCTCGTTGGACCCACCGGAGTAGGGAAGACCACAACTATCTCTAAATTAGCAGTTAACTTCTCAACTCTGCAGAGGAAGAAGGTTGCCCTTATCAGCATAGACAACTTCCGCCCGGCAGCAGGGGAGGAATTAGCCGAGATTGCTCAGAGCTTGGGAATCCCCTTGGAGCTGGCCAAGACTCCAGGGAGTATGGGAAAACTGCTGAGGGGTTTTCGGGATAGGGATTTCGTCTTTGTAGATACCGCAGGCCATAGCTATCTGGATACCCAGCAGATTTCAGAGTTGAAATCCTTTCTCCAGCGGCTGCCCTTGCCAGAGATCCATCTCGTCCTTTCCTCTGCGACTAAGCCGGAGGACAACCTTGAGGCCTGGAGGAGATTTCACCCTATACCCATCCACAAGCTCCTCTTTACCAAGCTTGATGAGACCACCTCCCCAGGGGGGATAATGGAGACCATTTTTAAGGCAAAGAGGCCGGTCTCCTACCTGACCAATGGACAGAGGATACCAGAGGATTTATGGGAAGCAGAAAGCAGAACGTTAGCCGAGATAGTTATGGGAGAGAGGACCTTATGAGAAAAATCCCTTATATGATAAGCTTTCCCAGTGGAAAAGGGGGGGTGGGGAAAACCAATTTGGTGGCCAGTTTAGCAGTAGCCCTCTCCCAAAAGGGGAAGAGGGTAATGATCTTGGATGGGGATTTGGGTTTGGCCAATGTGGACCTCCTCTTTGGGGTGAATCCATCTTTTACTCTCCAACATGTTCTCTTGGGGAGAAAGGATTTGCCGGAAATTATTGTAGATGGTCCCCAGGGGGTGCAGATCATTCCAGCCAGTTCGGGGGTGGATGACCTCCTTAGACTGGAGGAAAGGGAGATGAAGAGGTTGATCAAGGAGTTCCGGCTCTTAGGTCAGAGCACAGATTTTCTCCTCATAGACACCCCCCCCGGCCTGAGTCCCAATGTGCTGAATTTTGTTTTGGCCTCTGATCTGGCCATAGTCATTACCACCCCGGAGGTTACATCCATAACGGACGCCTATGCTACCATAAAGGTCATCTCCCTGCGACAGCCCACCCCGCAACTGCCCTTAGTAGTTAATATGGTCGGGGGAAAGAGGGAGGCATCCGAGGTGGTAGAGAGGATTGGACTGGTGGCTGCCAGGTTCCTTAAGGTTCAGGTAGAGAATTTGGGGTTTATCCCCTCTGATCAATCGGTCCCCCGATCAGTGGCTAAGCAATTGCCATTTTACCTGGCTTTCCCGCATTCTCCCGCCTCCCAGGGGGTTGCCACCCTGGCCCAGAGGTTGATAAAGCGGGAACCCTTTGGTGAATGAACCAGATAATCAACAGATTGGCCAAAGCCGTTGCCTTCTCCTTGGCTGCGGTTACCGTCATCTGCGGCCTTATCTTTGATGTTGGGATAGTAAGGATATTGGTGCGCACCTTAGCAGTTTATCTCTTCTTTTTCTATGAAATCAGATTTTTGGGGAGGATAATAGGGAGGATGATAGTCTCCGCGCTGGCCGAAGGGGAGACAACCCCAGAGGAGGAGGTGCAGAGCTAATAGAAGATGGATAACTCTCAAAGGGAAAAGTTACTCTTGAAGTATGCCCATCTGGTTAAGTATGTGGTAAACCGGATGTTGATTAGTATCCCTCCCTGTTTGGAGAAGGATGATCTGATCAGTGCCGGAACGATTGGTCTGTTGGAAGCAATTGAGAAGTATGACTCGGGGAAGGGGATAAACTTCGAGACCTATGCCATTTACCGCATCCGAGGGGCGATATTGGATGAGCTGAGGTCTGTTAACTGGGCACCCAGAACAGTTCAGGAGAAGGCACGGGAACTGGAGAGGGCCTATCGCCATTTGGAGCAGAGGTGGGGAAGGATGGCCACAGATGAGGAGATAACCCAGGAGTTAGGGATAACCCAGGAAGAACTTTATCGCAGGTTGGATGAGGCCCGGGGGATATCTACCCTCTCTCTGGAGCAATTTCAGTACTCCCCTAATGGAGGAGGACAAGTAACCCTCTTAGATAGTTTGAGCAGCAGCTCCCCCTCTCCTCTGGCGGATACGGAAAGGGTGGAATTGAGGGAGGCCCTGGCCAATGTCCTCGCCACATTGCCCGAAAAGGAGAGGATGGTGATGACCCTTTACTACTATGAGGAGTTAACCCTCAAGGAGATTGGGGATGTGCTTCACCTATCCGAGTCAAGGGTTTGTCAAATCCATACTAAGGTGATCATCAAACTGCGCGTAAGGTTGAGAAAGGTTTTAGAACCAGCAGGGGCCTCTTGAGAGGTGGGAAGCTGCAAATTTTAAAGTGTAAGAGCAAAAATTACCTTTGTTTCCATCCCCATTAAAGCAACATCTTTCCTTTTACTTTGCCTTTTTCAATTCTCAATCTCTGGCTGCAAAACTTGACACAAATTTTAAGAAGTTGCCTTATGAAACCAGCTAAAGCTTAGAAGAGAGATGGCTGAATCGATAGATTTTCCTAAAGACCTTCCGGAACCGGGAAATATCAACCGGGTCCAGGGGGTAGGACACCGCCCCAACGAATCGGAGAAGAGGAAATTTGCTCAGCTCTTAGAGAAGGATGAGGAGAAGAAAAAGAAAAAGAAGGAGCACCTTCCCCCTGCGCCGCAGGGCGAGAAGGGTGAACCCCCTAAAAAGGGTTCTTCAGCAAATGGGCGGGGGAAATTCATCGATGTGACCGTTTGATGATGAGAGCTGAGAAGCTGAGGGGCAAGCCCTTATTCTACATAGCAGAACGACCTGGTGAGGATCTCCTCGCGGGCCTAAGGCCGGGTGCGGTTCTCCGAGGGAGGGTAGTGAGGATACTTCCTCCTGATAAGGCCATAGTTAGAATAAGGGGGTTAAACCTTGTGGCCGAAAACCACAGCGGGCTAAAGAAAGGGGATCGTTTTCGGGCCGGGGTGAAGAAGATGGGCCTCCCTTTGGCCTTGACCCTTTTGGAGGAGAATCCCCCTGATGAAATCTCCTCCCGCCTAAAGGAAATCGGCATCCAGCCCACCCCTCTAAACAGGGCTTTGGCACAGGCCCTATTGGCCAACGATTTTCCCTTAAACAGAGAGGAAATGGAAAGTTTTCTTTCCTTATGGAAGAGCGTTTCTTCTGGGTTGGGGGAGGATTCAGTTAGGATAAAAACTGTCATCCTTTTCAAAAAGCTGCAAGCTGCACCTTCCCCTGAGATGCTTGAGGCCCTTAAGGGGGAGAAGCTTCTTATGGGGAAGAAGATAGATGAGGCCATCCGCTTTTTTCCTCAGCTTGGTGAGGCCCTAAGCCATCTTCCCGTCCTCCCTGGTGACCCCCAATTTCCCGCCAGGGTGCAGAAGCTTCCTCAGGAGGAGGATGATGTTATAAGAAAGGCTCTACCTTTGTTGCAGGTGTCCCCGGCGAAGGTTACCCCTCAATTGAAGGATTTCATCAGGGATGTGGGCTATATCAGGGATTTGCAGTTCCTATCTGATAGCTCAAAGGTTATGACCTATCGGCAGATTCCTATCCAAGAGGGGGATAGGGTGCAAACCCTGCAGTTAAAGATCGAGGGGAAAGGCCGCTCGGTGTGGTTAAGGCTTTTAGGGGAGATCAGGAAGGGAGGGCGGGTTGAGCTAGTGGTTCACTTAGATGGCCAGAGGGTCCTTTTAAAGGTCTGGGCGGAAAAGGAAAGAGCCGGTTCCCTCTTTGAGGGAAAATTGCGGGAATTAGAGGAAAAGATAAAAGGCCTGGGCCTTAAGCTGGCCACCCCCCTTATCTGGCAGCAGAAGATCTCCCTCTCCCCTCTTTCGTTTCTCATCTCCTCTGGGGAGGGGGCCGTAGATCTCAAAGGGTGAGGGGAAATTTGCAATTATCAATTAACAATGAGCAATTAAGAAATCCCCCCTATACAATGGAAAAAGAGCAGAAAGAAGATAGCATCCTTTATAGACTGGCCGCTGAGCTTGTCTCCTATCTCTATGACCTCGATCCGGAGGAGGAGGAATAAAAGTGGGGCAGACGAAGGTTATCGCAGGGGACATCGATCGGATGAGCGGAGATCTCTCCTTTGAGGGTTCCCTCAGGGTGGAGGGGAGTATCAAGCGGGGACAGCGACTGAAGATCTCCGGAGACCTTCTGGTGGAGGGGGAGATTGAGGATGCGGAGGTGGAAACCGGTGGGATGATCACCGTTCAGGGAGGGATTACGGGAGAGGGTAAGGGGGTGATCTTGGCCTCCGGAGGGGTGAGAGCGAAGTATATAAATAATCAAACTGTAATCAGCCACAGTTTAGTGGAGGTGAGTGAGGAGATCAGGCAGGCCATCATAAAGGCCGATCAAATGGTGCTGGTTACCCAGGGGAGGGGTTGGATAGTAGGGGGCACAATTACTGCGGGGAGGGAGGTAAGGGCCAGGAACATTGGCAGTCGCTATGCTACTCCCACTATCATTAAGGTGGGTTTTCTCCCCGAGGTGTGGGATAAGTTGGATGGATTGAGGAGAAAGATAGCGATGAAGGAGAGGATAAGGACCCAGATGGGGAAGGAGCTGAGCTACCTGCGAAAGCTCAAGAAGCAGGAAGGAAAACTTCCCCCCAGGAAGGAGGAGCTACTTCAAGAGATAGACTTTCTCCATGGAATCTACCGGGACCAGCTTAAGGAGATGAAGGAGGAGTGGGATTTTTTGGAGAATCACCTCCAGGAGCTAACCGTGGGTCAGGTGACAGTGGAGGAGATGATCTTCCCCGGGGTGGTCATTAATATCTTAAACTCTCAACGAAAATTAGAGGAAGTCAAAAGGGGGGTTATCTTCAAAAAGGATAAGGATGAGGTAATTGACTTACCCTGGGAAGTTGGCAATTCCAAGGGCAAGTGAGAAGTGAAAAAGGGCCACATTTTTATTTTTGACTTTTCGCAAGTGAAAAGGCAGTTGATGCTTATTGTCCTCTCAGATATCGGTAAGTCCAGAGTAAAGATCCGACCCCATCTTAACCGAGTTGATTTCCTTTCTTTGACCTTACCTGTTAGACCCCCAAAAATGGGGGACGGTGGTGCAGAGAGTGCATTAGCTCTTCCATTTATTTGAGATCCTTTCCCCGATAAGACTTATCTCTTTCTTACTTACAACCCTGTTGATACATGAAGTAGTCACCCCTAAATGACGGGCAACTTCTGCTCCACTCATCCCTAACTTCTTTAAGGCCAATTGAGCAACTATAAACCTTCTATACCTATTTTGGGCTTCCTTTGTCCCTTCTCCAAATCTGGCCAATACCTCTTCTACTCTCTGTCATGACCTTTCTATCTTCCCCATTAAGGCTGAATGACCACACCAGGGATACCGATCAAGCTCTTCTAAGTTCTTCACCAATCCTGCTCGATATGGACATATCTGGTAAGCTCTAACAAAAAAGGGGTTTCTTCACATAGAATTGATTTATATCGGTTTTGAAAGAGGTATCCCTGCCTATTATTGAAGCTTACGGCGTATCCAGTCATCAGTTTCCTCATAGCCGAAGATAGAGATGTAACCCTGTGCGAATCAGGAGATGAAAATGGTTGGGAATCAAAGCCCAAGCATATATCTGCCCCATCGTCCCCTATGCTGTCTGATAAGTATCTTCAAGAATATAGACTTTCACCTTTCAGATGAAAAAAGGGGATTAAACTCAATTTTTAAAAGCTCTTTATTTTAAATATCTGGTGATAATCTTGTGAAATCTCGTGGTTTCTTAACGCATAATCTGGGTTAAAGTTTTATCCTCTCTCTTGAATTTCAGGGGGGATTTGGCCGGGTTTTTTTATCCTTTTAATCAGGGCAGGGATTACCTGGAAGAGATCGCCCACTATAGCATAGGTGGCCACTTTGAAGATGGGGGCCTCTGGGTCCTTGTTTATGGCCACGATCACCTTTGCTGACTGCATGCCCACCAGATGTTGGATGGCCCCTGATATGCCGCAGGCTATATAGAGTTGCGGACAGACGGTCTTTCCGGTCTGACCAACCTGATGGGAGTAGGGGATCCAACCGGCATCAACCGCGGCCCGGGAGGCCCCTACAGCTCCCCCTAAGGCTCTGGCCAACTCCTCTATCAGGTCAAATTTAGAGGGATCACCTAAGCCCCTTCCCCCGGAGACGATGATGTCGGCCTCGGCTATGTTGATCGTCTCCCCCTCCTCCTTGACCACCTTGAGGAGCTTGCTGCGGGAGGGAAGCTCCTTCGGTTTAAACTCCTTGCGGATTAGTTGGCCCTCCCTCTTCTGGTCAACTGATCCTGCCCTCATTACCTTAGGTCTCACCGTGGCCATCTGGGGGCGGTGATGGGGGCAGGTGATGGTGGCCATAATATTCCCCCCAAATGCAGGACGGGTCTGGAGGAGAAGGCCGTTTTCCGGGTCGATCTCCAGTCCCGTGCAGTCCGCGGTTAGACCCGTCTTTAATTTAGTGGCCACCCGGGGGATGAGGGATCTCCCCAAGCTAGTCCCCCCTCCGAGGACTATCTCCGGTCGGTACTCCCGGATGAGGGCGACCAAGGCCTGGGTATAGGGCTCCACCAGAAAGTCCTCCAATTGAGGTGAGTCAACCAGGTAGACCCGGTCTGCCCCCCACTGGATCAGCTCCGCAGCCTTATCCTCTACCCCCCAGCCAAGCAGGACGGCGGATAGCTCGTCCC
This sequence comes from uncultured Gemmatimonadota bacterium, assembly GCA_964626665.1. GTDB lineage: Bacteria > SM23-81 > DAOVCL01 > DAOVCL01 > DAOVCL01 > DAOVCL01. The sequence goes on from CAZVGK010000001.1 coordinate 165,287, forward strand.
CTCTGGCCTGGGCGAGCCTTCTGCCCTCACCCAGAAGCTCAAAGCTTACCGGATTTAATTTCCCCTCTCTTTGCTCGGCGAAGATCCAAATCCCGGAATAGCCTCTTTCAGCCGGAAGCTCGCTCTTCCCCCTAATGAGGATGGCATTGAACTTGCAGGAGTCAACACAGGCTCCACAGAGAGTGCATCCCTGGCCGATAACGGCTAAGCCCTCGACCATCTCGATGGCTCCATAGGGGCAGACCCCCACGCAGGCTCCACATCCCACACACCTTTCTTGAATGACCTCTATGTTCATAATATTTAAAAAAATAAGGGCCTCGGCTCTGGGACCCTTATTTTTCACCTTGTTACAGTTTACAGGGATCAGTAGTCATGCGGTTATCGGAGCCTAGTTATCAGTTGTCACAGATTTCCTCCGCTCCCCGTCAACTGCCCTCTGATCCCTTGGGGTTGATCCCCGGGACTGTTATTCTATCCCTTGATTGCCTTTCTTAGCTTATACCGGATTTGGTCCATCTCATCCTTGGTAATCTTTTTGTCCTTAAGGGCCTTCCTAATGTATTTTACGACCTCGCGGACCTCTTCCTTCCTTACTCTCTTTTTTTTGAGGGCGGCCCTAAACTTCCGGAAAAGGGGCTTTACCCCTGTCCTGTCATAATTGGGGGGGAGGGACTGCTCGACCTTCACCTCCAATCCCTTAAACCCGTATTCTAACAGTCTCCCCTTGAGAAGGATTACGGCCAAAAGGATTAGCAAGGCCACGCCCAAGATGGAGAGCAAACAGCCCTTCCTCATTTCTTTTCTGTTTTCCCAGCAGGTTTCTCAGGTTCAACCTTCTCCACCCCCTCCTTGACCAATTGCAGGAGGGAGAGGGAAGCGCCATCCCCAGGACGGAAGCCGAGCTTGATCCTTCTCGTGCAGCCTCCGTTCCTCTCCCCATACCTCAGAGCGATATCATCAAATAGCTTAGCTATTATTGATTTATGCGGAAGCGTCCTCAGGGCAATTCTTCGGGAATGGAGGTCACCCTTCTTGCCCAAGCTGATTAGCTTCTCGGCCAACCTCTGGGCCTCCTTTGCCTTGACACTGGTAGTAGTTATGCTCTCGTGGAGGAAGAGGGAAGAGACCAGATTCCGCAGCGTTGCCCCTCGGTGGGCAGGATTTCTGCCCAGATGGTTGCCCTTCTTTAGGTGTCTCAAGATTTCTCCCCCTCCAGATAAGGCGAGACATCCATGCCAAAGGAGAGACCAAATTCGGCTAAGACCCTCTGTAGCTCGGAGAGGGATTTACGTCCAAAATTCCTGTATTTGAGCATCTCTGACTCTGTCTTTTGTACGAGATCATTTAAGGTGACTATATTGGCTGCCCGCAGACAATTGTTTGATCTCACGGATAGCTCTAATTCCTCTACCTTCATCTTGAGCAGGTTTCTTACCCGCAAGACCTCTTTGTTTACCTTAGTCTCCTCTACCTCCTCAAACTTGGTGGGGTGAAGTATGAATAGCTCCACATGCTCCTTTAATATCTGGGCCGCATAGCTGAGGGCCTCCCCTGGGGTGATGCTCCCGTCCGTGCGGATCTGCAGGGTAAGCTTTTCAAAGTCTACCCGGTGGCCCACCCTGGTGCTATCCACTTGATAGTTGACCTTGGTCACCGGGGTGAAGATGGAATCGAGGTAGATAGTGCCAAATGGGTGATTCTGCTTTTTGTTCTGCTCAGCGGTAACATAGCCTCTGCCAAAGCCAACTTCTATCTCACCCTTGATTTGAGCTCCATCATTTAAGGTGGCCAACCTGTGGTCAGGGTTTAGGATGAGGAAGTTCCCCCCCCCATCGATATCACCCGCTTTAAACTCTCCCTTACCCGATTTCTCAATGCCCACCATAACCGGTTTGTCCGCTAAGAACTTTATCCTTACCTCCTTTAGATTAAGCACTATTTCTGGGATATCCTCTACTACACCGGGAATGGTGGAATATTCATGAGGGACCCCTTCGACCCGGAGGGCGGTTATCGCTGCCCCTTGCAGAGAGGAGAGGAGAACCCGGCGGAGGGAATTCCCTAAGGTGATCCCAAAACCCCTCTCTAAGGGTTCGATGATGAACTTGCTGTAAACATCTGTCGCTGATTCTTCTTCTGCTACTAAGCTTTTGGGAAGTTGCAGGCTTGTCCACTTCATCTAAAGATACTTCCTCCTTCTCACTTAGAATAGAGCTCCACAATCAATTTTTCGGTGATCGGCTCAGGTATCTGCTCTCTGGTGGGGAGGTCTAGGACCTCACCCTCCAACTTGGCCTTGTCTATCCTCAGCCAGCTCAGCTTACCAAGCCTATCTGCGGCCTTCAGAGAGTCATGGATTATGGCTAAATCCCGGCTCTTCTCCCTTACCTTTACCACATCCTTTGGCTTTACTTGGTAGGAGGGGATGTTCACCTTCCTCTCGTTCACCTGGAAGTGGCTATGCCTCACCAACTGCCTGGCTGTTTTTCGAGAGGGGGCAAAACCGAGCCGGTAGACGGTGTTGTCTAACCGGGATTCTAAGGCCCGCAGAAGGTTCTCCCCGGTGATACCCTTTTTCCTTTCAGCCTTTTGGAAGTAGTTTCTGAACTGTTTCTCCATTATTCCATAGATCCTCCGCACCTTCTGCTTCTCCCTTAATTGAAGGCCGTACTCAGACATCCGGCGACGGCGGAGGACCCCATGTTGTCCGGGAAATGATTCCTTTTTCTCCAGGGCACACTTATCCGTGTAACACCGATCGCCCTTCAGAAAGAGTTTGGTCTTCTCCCGGCGACAGAGCTTGCAAACGGGGCCCTTGTATCTAGCCATCTCTTATACCCTCCTTCGCTTGGGAGGACGACAACCATTATGAGGAATGGGAGTAACATCCCTTATCGCTGTAATATTCAACCCGGCAGCCTGCAGGGATCTGATGGCGGCCTCCCTCCCGGATCCTGGCCCCTTCACTCTGACCTCCAAACTCTTCATCCCTCTATCCATTGCCCCTTTAGCAGAGGCCGTAGCCGCCTGCCCGGCCGCAAATGGGGTGCTCTTCTTAGAACCTTTAAAACCCGCCCTCCCCGCCGAGGCCCAGGATATAACCTTCCCTTGGGTATCGGTAATGGTTATTATCGTGTTGTTAAAGGTTGCCTGAATGTGAGCCACCCCTGATACCTCCACCCTCCCCTTTTTTCTTTTGGGCCTTCCTTTCGCTTTCTTATCTGCCAATTTTCACACCCCCTGATTACCTTTTCCTTTTGGCTCCAATAGTTTTGCGGGAGCTCCTTCTCGTGCGGGAATTGGTTTTCGTCCTCTGGCCCCTCACCGGAAGGTTCCTCCTGTGTCTAAATCCGCGATAAGAGCCGATTTCCATCAACCTCTTTATATTCATAGTCACCTCTGCTCTCCTGCTCCCTTCCACCTTGTAATCCGACTCTATAACCGACCTCAGCTTGGAGACTTCCTCCTCGCTGAGCTTGTTCACTCTAGTATCAGGAGAGACCCCGGTTTTCTTCAATATTTTACTTGCAGAGGAGCGGCCTATACCATAAATATAAGTAAGGGCAATCTCTATCCTCTTGTCCTTTGGCAAATCAACGCCTGCTATCCTGGCCAACCTTAAACCTCCTTTTTAACCTACCCTTCTGGGCTTACCCCTTTGTCTCTGTTTGTGACGGGGGTTTGAGCAGATGACCCGGAGGACCCCCTTCCTTCTAATTACCTTACAGTGTTTGCAGAGGGGTTTTATGGAAACTTTGACTTTCATTTGTACCTGTAGGTTATCCTTCCTCGATTTAGGTCATAGGGGGAGAGTTCCACAGCCACCCTATCTCCTGGGAGTATCTTGATATAATGCATCCTCATCTTCCCGGAGATGTGGGCTAAAACCCGGTGGCCATTTTTTAACTCCACCCTGAAAGTGGCATTGGGAAGGGGCTCAATCACTACCCCGTCAACCTTTATCGTCTCCTGTTTAGCCATCCCTGGCCTCAAGCTTTTCCGTTATTTCCTCAAAGACCGCCGTGGCATCTCCATCTCCCTCTACATCTATTAAGATCCCCTGAGCTCGGTAATACTCCTGCAACTCCTTTATCTCCTTAGCATAGATGGAGAGCCTTTTCTTGATGGTTTGCGGGCGATCGTCTTCCCTTTGATAGAGCTCCCCCCCGCAGCGATCACAGATACCATCCGATTTTGGAGGGGCGGTGATTAAGTTATAGACGGCTCCACAGGATGAACAGACCCTCCGATTGGAGAGCCGACGCAGGATAACCTCCTGAGAAACCTCTATATCAATGACCCCAGTGAGAGTCCAATCCATATCCCTGCCTATTGCCTCTAACCCTTCGGCCTGGGCCAGGTCGCGGGGAAAACCATCTAAGATGAACCCTTCTGTACAGTCTTCTCCATGGAGTCTTAGCTTGACCAACTCCATCATAATCTCATCAGGGACAAGTTCTCCCTTATCCCAAAACCTCTTGGCTTTCTTCCCCCAAGAAGAACCATCCCTCACAGCAGACCTCAATATCTCCCCCGTAGAGATGTGGGGTATTCCATATTCCTGGCTGAGCATCTCTGCCTCAACGCCTTTCCCTGCCCCGGGTGGTCCCAAGATTACCAATCTCATCTCCTCCCCTTTATCTTCCCCTTCTTCATAAATCCATCATAATGCCTCATTACCAGATGAGACTCCACCTGTTTTAGGGTATCTAAGGCCACCCCCACGATGATCAGAACGGAGGTTCCTCCAAAGAAGAAGGAGACATCCATTGACTGCATTAGAAAAAAGGGTAGGATGGCAATCGCGGCAAAGGAGAGGGCCCCAGGGAGGGTGATGCGGGTGAGTATTCTGTCTATGTAGTCTGCCGTCCTCTTCCCTGGCCGCACACCAGGGATGAAACCGCCATACCTCTTCATATTGTCTGCCAATTCCACCGGATTGAAGACGATGGCCGTGTAGAAGTAAGCGAAGAATACTATCAAGAGGGCATAGACGATGGAGTAAACAGCAGCACCAGGTGTAAACCAGTTAGCAATTCCAGTTAATAACTCGCTCTTAGGGAAAAAAGTGGTGATGGTGCGGGGGGCAAACATCAGGGACTGGGCGAAGATGATGGGAATTATCCCCGCGGCGTTCATATTAAGGGGGATGTGAGTGGACTGTCCACCATAGATCTTTCTCCCCACCACCCTTTTGGCATACTGCACCGGTATCCTCCTCTGTGCCTGGGTAATGATAACAACAAAGCTTATAACGGCCACCATAATGGCCAGGACCATCAACCCCTGAAAGGGAGAACGGGTGCCAGCGGCTAACTGCCTGCCTTCGTTGAGCACCGATCCCGGAAGCCTGGCTAATATCCCCACATAGATGATTAACGAGATCCCATTGCCAATCCCCTTCTCGGTCATCTGTTCCCCAATCCACATAAGAAAGATGGTCCCTGTGGTCAGGGTAAGCATAGTCAAAAGTCTAAAACCAATCCCCGGGTGAACTACCGCAGAGATCCCCTCTGAGGTGACGATGCTCTCCAAAAATATGCTCGCCCCATAGGATTGAAGGATACAGATGAGGATGGTGCCATACCTGGTGTACTGGGTTATCTTTCTCCTGCCCTCCTCCCCCTCTTTGTGCAGCTTCTGAAAGTAGGGGACGACAGCCCCTAAGAGTTGCATAATGATGGAGGAGGTGATGTAGGGCATTATCCCCAGGCCAAAGATGGCAGCGTTCTTAAAGGCTCCCCCAGCAAATATGTCGTAGAGGCCAAAGAGAGTTCCCTGAGCCTGGGCAAAGAAGCTTTTTAAAACCCCCATATCTATACCCGGAGTGGGAACATGGCAGCCAATTCGGTAAACAACAAGGAGGCCAATGGTAAAGAGAATCCTTTTCCTTAATTCGGGGATTTTGAATGTGTTTTGAAATGTCTGAAACATCTCAGATTACCTCCGTGGTTCCCCCACTTGCCTCTATCTTTTCCTTGGCCGATCTACTGAATGCCTGAGCCCGGATGATCAGGGCTCCTTCCACCTGACCTTCGCCTAAAACCTTTAAGGGGATGGCTGTCCTCTTGATCAAACCATCTTTCTTTAAAAGGATTGGATCAATGACCTGGGAATCGGCATATCTGCTCAGTTGCTTGAGGTTAACCACCTGATAGCGGACCGGGAAATGGTGCATCATAACAGATTTCTTCCCCCTCTTCATTCCCCTTTTAGGTACCCTTCTCTCCAGAGGCATCTGTCCCCCCTCAAACCAGGCCTTTGACTTGGAGCCGGATCTGGATCTTTGCCCTTTCTCCCCCCGACCGCTGGTTTTCCCCAGGCCTGAGCCAGGTCCCCTACCCACCCTTTTTCTCCTCTTCTTTGCCCCTGATGGCGGTCTAATCTGCATCATTACAAAACTCCTCGACGGCTACCAAATGGCTTACCTTCCTCAGCATCCCCCTTATTTGCGGGGTATCCAGATGGGTCACTGTGTGATTTAACCTTTTAATCCCCAAAGCCTTAATGGTTAATTTCTGTCTGAGTGGATACCCGATCGCACTCTTTCTCTGAGTTATCTTCAATTTTTTGGCCATCCAATCTCCCAAGAAAAAAATGACGGTTCACCACTGATTACTGATCCCTGTTTTTCTGTGCATAGTCCGTGGTTATCTGTGGTAAATTATTACTCAATTAACGATTAGCAAGTTAAAATGAAGCCAGAAAATCCTGAGATGCGGGCCATTTTCCATTGATAATTGTTCATTGACCATTTCTTGGTCTGTCCGTGGTGAGAATTACGAAAAAAGCTCCTGCAGGGTTATCCCCCTCAGATTGGCCACCATCTTGCCATCCCTGAGCCGCAAAAGGCCATTCATCGTGGCCTTAACCACATTATGGGGGTTAGAGGAGCCCAAGGATTTGGTAAGCACATTCTCCACTCCAGCCACCTCTAATACCGCCCTCACCGGCCCTCCGGCTATAACCCCTGTCCCTGGGGTCGCCGGCTTCATCAGCACTCTGCCTGCTCCAAACCTGCCTAAGATGGCATGGGGGATGGTTCCCCGGACAAGGGGGATCCTGATCATAGTCTTCCGGGCTGCCTCTGTGGCCTTTTTGATGGCCGCGGCAACCTCTTTGGCTTTGCCCAACCCTACTCCCACACTTCCCTGCCCATCGCCCACCGCCACCAACGCATTGAAACCAAACCTTCTCCCTCCTTTAACCACCTTGGCCACCCGATTTAAGTAGATGAGCTTCTCCTCAAGTTCAATGCCCTCTTCCTCTTCCCTTTTGCCCTTCAAATTTTTCTCCCTTTCTAAAATCTTAATCCCCCTTCCCTGGCTCCCTCAGCGAGGGCCTTTACCCTTCCATGGTATTTATAGCCCCCGCGGTCGAAGACCACCTTCTCCACCCCTTTCTCCTTTAATTGCCCCGCTAAAACCTGACCTAATAGCTTGGCCTTGGCTACCTTACCAGCCAAACCCTTGGCCTGTGGCGAGAGGGTGGGGGAGATGGTGGAGAGGAAGAGTATGGTTTTCTGAGCTTGGTCGTCGATGATCTGGGCATAGATCTGGCGTAGGCTCCGGTGGACGCTCAATCTGGGGCGCTCGGGGGTGCCCCAGACCCTCTTCCTTACCCTTCTCTTTCTCCTCTTCCAGGAGAGGATCTTTTTCCTGCTCTTGTCCGTGATTCCCATAATCCTTAAGCTGCTGTTTTTCCGGCTTTCCGCCGTACCTTTTCCCCTTTGTATCTAATTCCCTTGCCTTTATAGGGGTCAGGTGGTTGAAATGATCTGAGCTTGGCAGCGATTTGACCCACCAGCTCCTTGTCAATGCCTTTAACGGTAATCGTCTCCACCACATCCTCCCGCCCCGCCCTAGCCATTAGCTGTACCTCAAGGTTTATCCCCTCAGGAGGTTCAAAGAGAATGGGGTGACAGTAACCCAACTGGAAGTTGAGCTTGCGGCCGATGAGATCGGCTTTGTAACCAACCCCGATAATCTGTAAGACTTTTTCAAACCCCCGGGATACGCCCTCCACCATATTGGCCACCAGGGTTCTGGTCAGGCCATGAAGGGAGCGGTAAAACTTGGTATCAGAAGTACATCGGATGTGGAGCTTCCCCTCCTTCTCCTCCACCTGGAGTCCTGCATGGATGCTCCTCTTCAGGATTCCCAGAGGGCCCTTTACCTTTAATATGTCCCCTTTTATCTCTACCTCCACCCCCTGCGGAAGGGGGATGGGAGCTTTACCGACCCGCGACAATCTTCCCTCCTACCATATATAACAGAGAACCTCCCCCCCAACTTCCTCTTTTCTGCAGAGTTTGTCCTGCAAAATTCCCTTAGAGGTGGAAAGGATTGCTGTTCCCAAGCCATTTTGTACCCGGGGGACCTTATCCCTTCTTACATAGATCCTTAACCCCGGTTTGCTTATTCTCTTGAGGCCAGATATTACCGGGAGACCGTCAGGGGTATACCTCAGATAGATCCGCAACTTCCCCCGCCCCTCTTCCTCTAATTTCTTATAGTCAGCTATGTACTTCTCCTCCAAGAGAATCTGGGTTAGCTTCTCCTTAATTCTCGATGAGGGAAGTTCCACCGTGGCCAATCTGGCCTGGAGGCCATTTCTGATTCTGGTCAGCATATCTGCTATGGGATCTGTCATAGTCATCGGCTTATCCCTTTACCAACTTGCCTTGGCCACGCCAGGGATTTCCCCGCGCAGGGCCAACTCCCGGAAGCATATTCTGCAGAGCCCAAATTTCCTCATATAGGCCCGGGAACGGCCGCAACGGGGACATCTGTTGTACTTTCTCACCTTGAACTTGGGTTCTCTCTTCGCTTTTACCTTTAAGGACTTCTTGGCCAATCCTTCTCCTTTCGTAACAGTTTACCACGGAATCTCACGGAAAAAAGCAATTAAGAATTGAAAATTAAAAATGAAACTTATGCTGGCCCCTCCTGATCTCTGAAGACTGATCTCTGTTTTTCTGTGCTAGTCCGTGGTCATCCGTGGTGAAATATTCTCTCCTTTCTACCTTCTGAGGGGCATACCCATCGCTCCTAAAAGCTCCAAGGCCTCTTCATCCGTTTTGGCCGTGGTGGCAATGGTAATGTCCATTCCTCTCAGTTTCTCCACCTTATCGTAGTTTATCTCTGGGAAGATGACCTGTTCCTTAATTCCCAAGGTATAATTCCCCCGGCCATCAAAGGATTTTACGGGAAGCCCCCTAAAATCCCTGATCCGAGGTATGGCTACATTAACCAATCTGTCCCAGAATTCATACATTCTCTCTCCGCGCAGGGTCACCTTGCACCCAATGGCCATTCCCGCCCTTAGCCGGAAGTTGGAGATGGATTTTTTAGCCCTGGTGATTACCGGCCTCTGCCCGGCAATCATAGTCAGATCATCCACGGCCGCATCCAGGAGCTTCGGGTTCTGAATGGCATCCCCTACTCCCATATTTATCACTATCTTCTCTAACTTAGGGGTCTGCAAGGGGTTCTTGTAGCCGAACTTCTTGCTTAAAAGGGGAATTACCTCTTTGTTGTAATATTCCTTTAACCTGGCCATATTAACCCAAAAGCTCCCCACACCGTTTGCAGTATCTACCCTTGCTTCCATCAGGAAGGACCCTGATGCCCATCTTTACCCCGCGGGCACAGTTGTTGCACCAGACCAGCACATTGGAGGCATTAATGGGGCCCTCCTTCGTTAAGATTCCCCCTTGTTGCCTTGTCTGGGTGGGTTTAGTGTGTCGTTTGACGAAGTTAACCCCTTCCACAATCAAGGCTCCCTTTTTGTGAAAGACCTTGAGAACTTTGCCGGTTTTTCCCTTATACTCACCCTCAGTGACTACTACTGTGTCTCCTTTTTTGGCCTTCATATAACCTCAGGGGCTAAAGATACGATCTTCATAAACTCCTTTTCCCGCAACTCCCGGGCTACAGGACCAAAGATCCTGGTTCCCTTGGGCTCCCTCTGATCATCGATCAAGACAGCGGCATTATCGCCAAACCTGATGTAAGAGCCATCATCCCTTCTCAGTTCCTTCTTTGTCCTGACCACCACTGCCTTGACCACATCCCCTTTCTTAATCGGACTGCCGGGTAGGGCACTTTTTACGGAAACGACTATTATATCGCCAATAGAGCCAAACCTGCGGCGAGAACCCCCTAAAATTCTCAGACATTGGATCGTCCTGGCTCCGGAGTTGTCGGCCACATTTAGTTTAGTGTACTCCTGGATCATCTCCCTTTGCCTCCAAAATCCTCCCCTTCTGCAGGATCTCCACCACCCGCCACCTTTTCTCCTTGCTCAGTGGCTTGGTTTCCATAACCTTTACCAGGTCTCCCACCTGGCATAAATTCCCCTCATCATGGGCCTTAAACCTTGAGGTTTTCTTAATTGTCTTGCCATAAAGGGGATGTTTAAGCAACCTCTCCACAGCCACCACCACGGTCTTATCCATGCCATTCCGCATTACCCGGCCCACCATCGTCTTCCTTCTCCCTCGGTTACTCCCGGACATCGCTCTTCTCCTTGCTGGCCAGTGCCCGTATGCCCAAGTGATCCTCTTGCAGGATAGTCCTCACCCGGGCCAGATCCCTTCTGGCCATCCTTAACCTAAGGGGATTTTCCAGTTTCCCCATAAAATTCTGGATCCTCAGGTTAAAGATCTCCTCCTGTAAGTCCCTCTCCCACTGGAGGACCTCATCCTTGGTCAGCTCCCGGATCTTCTCTGGTTTCATAGGACTCCCTCTTGGGTGAGAAGCCTGGTCTTAATGGGCAATTTATAGGCGGCCAATTGCAGGGCCTCCTTGGCCAGATCCTTAGGGACACCTCCCAACTCAAAGAGAATCCTCCCCGGCTTGACCACTGCCACCCAGTATTCCGGTGAGCCCTTTCCTTTGCCCATTCTGGTTTCCGCGGGTTTGACAGTAACGGGTTTATCAGGGAAGATCCTAGTCCAGACTTTTCCCCCTCTTTTCACCTTTCTGGTCATCGCCACCCTGGCTGCCTCTATCTGCCGATTGGTTATCCAGGCCGGTTCCAGGGCCTGAATGGCGTATTCGCCGAAGTTTATCTCTGAGCCCCGATAGGACTTGCCCTTCATCCGGCCCCTCTGTTGTTTTCTAAATTTTACCCTTTTGGGCATTAACATCCTATTGCCTCCTGACCAACCTCTCCTCTATAAAGCGGGTACGGCTCCCTTTTCAGGTAAGATCTCCCCTTTGTAAATCCAGATCTTGACCCCTATGCAACCATAGGTTGTATGAGCAGTGGCTTCACCGTAGTCAATGTCTGCCCTCAAGGTATGCAAAGGGACCCTCCCCTCCTTGTACTCCTCCTTGCGGGACATCTCTGCCCCCCCTATGCGCCCCTTGCAGGCTATCCTAAATCCGGCTGCTCCCATTCTCATTGCCGAAGTCACGGCCTTTTTCATCGCTCGGCGGAAGAACACCCTTCCCTCTAATTGGCGGGCTATGTTCTCGGAGACTAGCTGGGCGTCCAGCTCCGGTCGTTTGATCTCCAGTATATTGAGCATCATTTCCCTTTTCACTAGGTGTTGGAGCTCCCCCTTCAATTTCTCTACCTCCACCCCCTTACGGCCAATGACTACTCCCGGACGGGCGGTGTGCAGGTTTATGGTAACCTTTTTTGGGGTGCGGGTAATCTCCACTGAGGAAACCTCAGCATTTTTTAGTCGTCGTTTGATGTAGGCCCTGATCATTAAGTCCTCTTGTAAAAGCTGCGGGAAATCCCTCTTGGCGAACCAATTCGACTGCCAGCTTTTAATAACTTTCAACCTGAATCCTATGGGGTGAGTCTTCTGTCCCAAATAAGTCCTCCTTTAAGTTAACCGTAATGTAAAAATGTTGGTTTACAGGATCTTTGTTTGTCTTGTCTATAAAAAAGGTGTTTAGCTAATCCCTGGTATCAGAGACCACTACGGTGATGTGGCTTGTCCTTCTCCTTATCCGCACTACCCTGCCCATTGTCTGGGGGCGAAACCTCTTCATAGTTGGTCCCTCATCGGCCGTTGCCTTCTTAATAAACAGATCCTCAACGCTCAACTTTGAACTGCCCTCTATGTTGATGGCATTGGCTACAGCGGACTTTATCACCTTCTCCAAAAACCTGGAGGGCCGTTTTGGGGTAAACTGCAATATCTGGAGGGCGGAATTCACATCCTTCCCCCTGACCAGGTTTGTATACCTGCGGAGTTTATGGGGGGAAATTCTCTGATATTTTGCTACTGCAGTTGCTTCCATCACCTTGGTGCCGTCGATCGTTCCGTTATCCTCCCACTGTGTCCCCGGAAGATTCGAGTGGGAGCGAACTCACCTAACTTGTGGCCCACCAAATTCTCGGAGATGTATACCGGCATAAATTTGTTGCCGTTGTGGATGGCTAAGGTGTGGCCGACGAAATCTGGGGTTATTGTTGAGCGTCGCGACCAGGTTTTGATTACCTTCTTCTGCCCGGTCTCATTGAGAAGTTTGATCTTCTTTAAGAGTTTAGCGTCAACATAGGGGCCCTTTTTCACCGATCTGGGCATTTTTAACCTCTCCTTCTGACTATGAGCTTATCCGAGGCCTTCTTCTTCCTTGTTTTATATCCCTTAGTGGCCACTCCCCAGGGGGTGGTGGGATGCCTTCCTCCCGAGCTTTTCCCCTCACCTCCACCCATAGGGTGGTCAACGGGGTTCATGGCAACACCTCTGACTTTTGGGCGACGGCCCAGCCAACGGGTCTTTCCTGCCGTGCCAAAGGAGATCTTTTCGTGGTCTGGATTGCCTACCGTCCCAATGGTGGCTCCACATTGAGAGGGAAAGTTCCTTACTTCCCCGGAGGGAAGCCGCAACTGCACCCGTCTCCCTTCCTTGGCGACCACCTGGGCCCCCGCGCCTGCCCCCCGGACAATTTGCCCTCCCTTCCCTGGTTTGAGCTCCACATTGTGCACTATGGTGCCTAGGGGAACTCTTATTAGGGGAAGAAAATTGCCCACTCTGATCTCGGCCTGGGGTCCGGAGCTGATGCTGTCTCCTGGCTTGAGCCCTAGGGGGGCAATTATGTATCTCTTCTCCCCGTCCGCATAATTGAGCAAGGCTATCCTTGCCGAGCGGTTGGGATCATACTCAATGGAGGCCACCTTGGCTGGGATACCGAACTTGTCCCTTCTGAAGTCGATGATCCGATAGCGCCTCTTGTGCCCTCCCCCGCGATGTCGCATGGTTATCCTTCCCCTGTTGTTCCTCCCTCCCTTTTTCTTCAGGGGACGGAGAAGCGGCTTCTCCGGTTGGGTCCTGGTCAACTCCTCAAATGTGGGGGAGGTCTTAAACCTCATCCCTGAGGTGATTGGATTTAGCTTCTTAATGGCCATAACTTCTTTCTCAATTTAAGCGTTTCGCTAAAGCCTTAAACACGAATTCCACAAATATACAAATAGCACGAACTACAATTCTTGTAAATTCCCAGGGGATCTGTTTTTAGGGATCCTCACTCTTAATTCACATTTCTGTTTTTCTCTGAGGGATCCCACTAATCAGCAGTCAGCTCCCCCCAATTTCCAATTTTCGCCCTTACGAGTATCGACTCTTCTATTCATGTAGATTCGTTTATTCGTGTCATTTGTGTTCTAAAGCTTCTACTTTGGCCTTATTTGAGTAACACCATTTTTCTGGTAAGCGAGAAATCTCCTGCTTGAAAACGGCAAAAATAGATACCACTTGTCACCTCTTTTCCACTCCGATCCTTGCCATCCCAGTAAGTTTTGTAATACCCACTTGACTTATCCTCATCCACCAGAGTTTTCACTAATTGCCCTTTTATATTATAGATCTTGAGGGTCACATAGGTGTTTCCCGCGAGTCCGTAATTGATCTCCGTGATTAGGTTAAAAGGATTAGGGTAGTTCTGGGAGAGGGTAAACACAGATGGCACTGGAGATTCGTTGCACGAGGGTACGGACTTTTTATCCTCTCGAACATAATGGCCGGTGGTGACCAGGACGAAATCCCTCTCATAATCACTCAACTGCTTGGGGGCAGAAAAGGCCAGCCTCACCTCTTGCCCAGGAATCAACTCGGCATAGACTCCATCTGGCTGCAAAAGGGACTTCAGGACAGAACCATTTGCTGAGTGAAGGGCCTTAGCCAGTGGACAACTCCGAATCTTTAAGGACACATCTTCAGCCCCAACCAGCCCAATAAAATCTAAATCATAAGGTATCTGCCAAAGGAGACGCACCTCTACCTCTCTCCCCTCAGATACTCTCCATGGCAACTCTACCAACTCCGTATACTTGTTCTCCCTATAACTGATTCCCAATACTGTCTGAGATTTGGGGAAATCATCTCCAATAATCAACATAGGTTCCGCTTTGGGACGCCTTTTGCTCTGGTCTTTAGCAACCGTTCCACCTATGACCAAGGCCACTTTCCTAATCCCTTTAACCTGGCCGAAATTAACCGTGAGCTCATCCCCTCCTCTCCCCCTGAAAACCAGACCATCCGCCGCTGAAACATATTTTGAGAATTCTCCACCCAAAGAATCAACAGCAGATATTGGGCCAGTCAGCTTCTTGTAACCCAATATCTTTCCCGATGTGCTAACTGCAACCTTAACTTCAGATGGATGCTCCACCGCCATAAGCTGTAGCTGATCGATCCAGGAGTGTTCATTTTCAAATTCGCGAAGCTCAAGATAGTAGTTTCCGTCTTCAGGGACAAGGGGTTGTTGAAGCTGGTAGTAATCGCTTATGTCCTTACCCTCATTCTCCAGCAGTTCAGCAAGAGGTAGAAGGTTATTGTCCTCTACACTCTTCTCTCCATCCCAGGTAAACACATAGGGACAACCATTGTAGGGCGAATGATGATGATAAAAAGCTCCCATATCTGCCCTTGTCCCATCAGGATCCTTTGGACTAAGGGGATAACCTGTATCTATGCAAGGTGAACCCGCTTGTAGGTGATAATCACCATTGGCAGAATTTAAGAACATTGGATCAGCAGATATATCTTCTCTACCTACTGCACAACCCTGGTAGTTAACGCCATTACCCCATAGGTCATTGTAAGATATGTTTGGGAAAAGATCAACATCACTATAAATACCATAATCGCTATTACTGGTGATTATGGTATTTGTAATAGTCAGATAGCAGTTATCAATGCATCGAATACCCGTGTTATTACCAGGGATCGTGTTGTTGATAATATTTGGACAGCATTGTAGTGTGCATTGAACAGCAATATTATTATTAGTGAGCAAATTCCTCTCAATATCGGGGGAGGCAGAAAACATACAACCTATCCCAAAATGTGACATATCGGTAATGGTATTACTACGGATTTTGCAGAGATGAGATGATGACCCCCAGCAGAGGATACCATAGGTATCATCACCGTTGCCAAGGATTGAGTTGTTACTAATAGTTAGATAGTTAGAAGTAGGTGAGCAGGCTAATCCCTCGTTTTCAACAGTAATCTTATTGTGGGAAATCTCCCCCCACCCATTAGCGACAACAGCATATTGACAGTGACTTATCTCGCTGTTGCTTATGGTGGCAAATGAATTGAACCAGACCCCTTGATAGGCGTCTTTTATGGCGCAAAAATTTAAAGTTAAATTACCACCATCGCCAATATGGGTGGATATCCCTCCCCAATCTGAGATAGAAGGGGCCGAAGTATTTGATGAACAAAAGGTAATTTCGTAGTCATCTACCCCGATAGCCCTTAATGCCCCATCCACCAAAAGCTCACATTTATCTGGATAAAGCCCTATATTTTGGACATCACTATTTGCCGAGAAGTAAACAGTAACCCCAGGGTCTATAGTGAGGAGGGCTCCATCATCCACAGTTACATCGCCATATACATAGATGTCCCCTGACCAGGTGGTGTTTTCAGTAATATGTCCATGAACTCCACATGCAAGTTCGGTTTCATAAGGTATGTTGTTGTGTTTAGTAACTGTAACCTTCAACTCATCATAGGTGGAAAAAGAGGTGTTGAAGGTCGCCTCTCCGTTAGCATCGGTATATTGGATTTCGTGATAGTCCTCACTCTCTTTCCATAGACATACCAAGGCATCCGGAACACCAGCATTGATAGTAATACTGCTGGGGCCGATCTGATAGAAGCAGGGATGGGAGACGGCAAGAGGTTGAGGCACCCCTGTCCAGATCCGCAGGGCCGGATCCCCAAGGACATGGAAATCCTCGAACTCAACCCTGGTTACCTCGGGGGTAGGTGCCCATTTTGAAGGATATCCTGCCCCACCTGTGAGGACATATTTGTCGAACATCCAGAACTTGCCGTAGTTCAGGATCGCACCCAACCGGTCTGTCGGGCTACCGATCTGTGTGCCGCAGTACCCGGGGTCGAAGTCGTCCCAGATGGCGTCGTAGAACCCCTTGCAAAGCTCATCGTTATACCCGCTGTAGCTGATCCTGGTCGAGCCGATGAAGCCCACAACCCCCTTCCCCTGGGCCTTCAACAGTGCCTCTCCCAGGCAATCCGTGATCAGATAATCGGGGGAGTCCAGATCGGTCTCCCCATCGAACCATCCGGTCCGGCAATTAATGCTGAACATCACCGGGAGCTTATCACCGTTACCCAGGCTGGGAATATCCTCGGTGACGAACCACGGCTTATTCCAACCATTGTAGCCACCAGATGGGGCATTATAGGAGTCTCCGTGATCCCGATGATTGACTAAGAAACATCCCTGGTTGATCGCATCGATCACGTCCTGGGTGGTGCCATCGAAGGTCAGATGCCCCGGGATGGGATCTCCATTGTGGTAGTACTGAGGGGTTGACCCTATTGAGCAGGTGTAAACCCTCTGACGGTCATACCCCTCGCCCTCTAAGAAATCCTGGACCACCTCAGAGGTGTAAATGAAAAACCTGTCCTCCCGGCCATCAGGTTTGAAGTCCTCGAAATGGCCCGCCAACAGAACCCGGTTGAACCACTCCGAGCTTGTTGTATACGGATCCCGCTCATACCCCAGGATCTTGTCCACGACTATCCCGATATCCGACTCATCCACCGGCAACCTCCCCACCAGGATATCGGGGAAATCGACCAACTGAGTGTCAGGTGGGTCGTTCTCTGTATCGACTGTGGCGTAGTAGAGATCAGTCCCGACCTTTTCGTCTCCAAATGGATGAGGATACTTGTAATGGACTGGTAGAAGATCTGCATCGCCGACCAGAAGGAGAAAAGATGGGGCCGGATCCCAGGTGTCATAGGCAACCTGGACATAATCGGCGATCTGGTCAGCCGTGGGATCACCCCCTAACTCCGAGAGCTTGACGACTCTGGTCTTGAGTCCTGTCCGCTGCCTCCATTCAGCTAAAGGCAGGATCTCATCGTAAAGGTCGTCATGCACCATGATCAGGTAGTCCGCCCCGTCGCCACCCTTCCCCTTCCCCCCACCCACTGGTTCGTAGTTGAGGGCCAGCCTGTTGAGCATAGACCGAAAATGGGGGGAATCCTTGGGGCTGGCCACGGATCCGGCACCACTCACGCTCACCCTGAGCTCGGGATAGACCCTCAACTGCCCGGTAACAGGATTGTGCTGCACCGGGTAGAGGATGACCAGGACAAGCCTATGACCCCGAAGTACCCTGGGAAAGCTGAGGGCGACTATGTTCTTCGGGTAAAAGCCGTCCTCGGAATATAGGGAGTCATCCCTGACGAACTCGGTCGTGTCGTCCCACTCGATCCGTGGCTCCTGGGCCGGATAGACCAGATACCCATCCAGGATCTGACTGGTCGAGTCGATGATGGTGACCGTGGGCTCGACCCCGGGCTCGATCTCCATCAGTATGGCCACGGTGGGGAGCTCTGGCCGGCCGATCTCGGCGATATGCCCGCCGCCGGAAAACCTCAGCAGTTGATAGGTATCCCCCTCGGCCTCCATGTCGTGGCTGATCAGACCATATGTCTCCAGCTCGATGATTTCCGAGCCAGAAAGGGTAATCTGCGGCCTGGTCGGAGTGGTCGCATCCCCAAAGGAGACCCACATTCCGTAACCAGCGCTGGGGACAAATCCCAGCAAGGCCACCACTATAAGAAAACGAATCGCCTTCATCCTAACCTCCTTGACTTTTATCTCACCAACATCAACTTCCTCACATTGGTGAGGGCTCTCCCTCTTCTGTTCTCAGCCCGCAACAGGCAAAGATATATCCCACTTGGTACTTCCTTCCCTCCCCCATCCCTCCCATCCCAGATCACCCGATGCTCTCCAGGTGGCTGTGGGCCATCCACCAGTGTCCGCACCACCTGTCCCAAGATGTTGTAGACCCTCAAGGTGGTTGGAACTGACCACTGACCACTGACCACTGGGGAAGGGAGGTGGTAGGGGATGACGGTACCCGAATTGAACGGGTTCGGATAGTTCTGGCCCAGGGCGAAAAACCCTGGAACGATGGCCTTATCCTCAGATGGAACCCAATTGTGTGGCCTTGACCTGGGGTTTCTGACCCCATCGACCTCCCCAAATTGAGGACCTGTCGGCTCCGTGGAGGTGGTGGTGCAATCACCGTCGCCGATCGTGTCCACAGGAAAGCCAAGGGTGGTGTCGATATTCCCCTCACACTGCAGGTAGTTGCCGTCCAGGAAGCCCCCTCCCATGATGGTGTGGGATCCAAAGTTCCAACCGATGGTGAATATAATGTCGTTCTCCAACAACAAAGGATTGCTCGGTTCCAACCCAAAGAGCGCTCCTCCTCCTCCCGACCTCAAAAAGCAATATTCGATCACTGGAAAGGAAGAACTGTCACAGGCGACCAAAAACCCCCCCGTCTCAACCTGACTGCTCGTCCACATCAGCTTGCAGTGGGAGATGGTGGGAGAGGCGTTAGATATCTGGATCATTATACCCTCGGCACTGCTGGTGTGCTCCACCACACAGTACCTAAGAATGCACTCCGAATCCACACAGGTATCGTTAAATTTTATCCCCCCCCAGGCAGTCCAAGGCCACTCTTCACCATCGTCGGTGAAGCTAATCATCACATCTGGCTTCCCGCAGGCCTCTAAGGCCCCGTTGATGGTCAACCCAATAGCCTCCTCGAACTTCAACACCATCCCCGGATCTATGACCAGCTTGTCGTTGGCCGAGATGGTTAGGTTCCCACTTATCAGATAATACCCCTCATCCCGCCAGGTGACATCATCGGTAAGCTCGTCCACCATCTGCATGGTGTAAACCGTCCCATCCCCAGGGGAAACCCAATCGGCCCAGGCCAAAAGGGGGAAACACCAGATGATGCTGATAAAGACGATTAAACTCCTCCATTCTCTCATCCTCACCTCCAATTCCTTACCTCACCAATATCAACTTCCTCACGTTGGTGAGAGCTCTTCCTCTTCTGTAATATAGGGACACTTCCCAATAATTGTTAAGTCCTCAAGCACTATCGTCCCCTCTGTCTCCCTCGCTTATCTTTTCACCTTTGTACCAAATCTCTATAAGCCTTTGTCTTTCGTATTTTCGATCTCTGAATTCTTTTTGCCCACTCCTGTAGATTCTTTTATCCGCGTCACCTGTCCCGCACTTATGCATAAGTGCGGGGTGAATATTCCAAAGCTCTACAGGTCAAGGGTTCTTAGGGCTTAAGCTCCTTCGCCGGACTTGGATAGAAGGGGCCTCAAAAGGCCCTTAACCTTGCACTAAAGTGCGGCAGAATGGACATTCCTCTAAGTTCCCAAAGGTCAGAGATCGGTCTTTAAGGATCCTCATTCTTAATTCAAAATTCTTAATTGCCTTTACCCCCCCTCAAAGATGCTGATGATGTCTCCTTCCTTTAGTTTGACAATAGCCTTCTTCCAATTTGACCGCCTGCCCTCGTATCTTCCCATTCTCTTCGGTTTCCCCTTCATGAGCATAGTCTTTACATCCAGGACATTCACCCGAAAGAGCTTCTCCACTGCCCACTTCACCTCTATCTTGTTAGCCCTTCTATCGACCACAAAGGCATATTGATTGCTCGCTTCCTTGAGATTGTTGCTCTTCTCCGTGATATAAGGCCTTTTGATGATTGTGCGGGGGTCTCTCATGATAAAGCCTCCTTAAGGGTCGAAATGGCCTCTGGGGTGATAAGGAGGAAATCTGAATTTAATATCTCATAGGCATTGGTATTCATAGCCGTTCGTAACTTTAAGCCCGCGAGGTTAGAGGTTGCCCGGAGAAGGTTGTGGTCAGCAGAGACCACCAGCAAAAGGCCCTTCTTCCCCTTTAACCCTAATCTTTCCAAGAAGGAGGCGAAGGCCTTTGTCTTTGGCGACTCCAGTTTTACCTCATCTAATCCCCAGACTGCACCCCTTTGGGCCAGGGAGGAAAGGGCGGATTTGAGGGCTAACCGCCTCATTTTTTTGGGAATTTCCTTGTGCCTGGGGTGAGGAGAAGGACCAAAGGTTTTGCCCCCACCCACCCAGAGGGGAGAGTTGGAGCTTCCTGCCCTTGCCCTTCCGGTGCCCTTCTGTCTCCAGGGCTTGGCCCCTCCCCCCTTCATTTGGGAGCGGCCTTTAGCCATTGCTGTCCCCTGGCCCTGGTTATAGGAGTAGGCCTTAAGGTAGGCATAAAGGGCCCCTTGGTTAGGGGCGATCTCAAAGACCTCTTTGGGGAGCTTCAAACTACCTATCTCTTCCCCGTTAAGGGAGTAGTGGGGGATCTCTTTCATCCTTGAACCTTTCTGACAATGAGGTAGCTCTGGGGTGGCCCGGGAAGAGATCCCTTGATGGCCAATAGATTCTTTTCAGGGATGAGCTTAACTAAGACTGAATTGCGCACAGTTACCCTTCTCCCTCCAGTCTTCCCCGCCATCTTTGTCCCCTTATAGACCCGGGAGGGACTGGAGGAGGCACCGATGGAACCTGGCGCCCGATGCCTGTCTGACTGCCCATGAGTCTTTGGCCCTCCCCGAAAGCCATATTTTTTCACTACGCCCATAAACCCCTTCCCCTTGGATATTCCCACCACATCCACGGTCTCCCCTGGGGAAAAGATATCCGCTTTTATCTCGGTTCCCACTTTCATCTCCTCCCCCCAGTCCTTAAATTCCCGCAATATCCGATAGCTGGTTACCCCGGCCCCTTTGAAATGGCCCAAGAGGGGTTTGGTTACCTTCTTCTCCTTGATGGGCTCAAAGCCCAATTGCAGGGCGCTGTAGTCGTCCCTCTCCGGGGTCTTTACCTGCACGACTTGGCAGGGGCCAGCCTCGACCAAGGTCACTGGTAGGGATTTTCCGTCCTCTCCGAAGATGGTGGTCATCCCCAATTTTTTGCCGATTATTCCCCTCATCGCTCAGACTCTTATCTCCACATCCACTCCGGCAGG
Organism: uncultured Gemmatimonadota bacterium; assembly: GCA_964626665.1. GTDB lineage: Bacteria > SM23-81 > DAOVCL01 > DAOVCL01 > DAOVCL01 > DAOVCL01. The sequence continues at coordinate 186,637 of CAZVGK010000001.1, forward strand.
AAGGTCTAACCTCATCAAGGAGTCTACCGTCTGAGGAGTGGTATCTTCAATGTCTATAAGCCTTTTGTGGATTCTGGTCTCAAATTGCTCCCGGGATTTTTTGTCCACATGGGGGGAGCGTAAAACAGTATAGATGGACCGCTTGGTGGGTAGAGGTATGGGACCTAAGACCTTGGCCCCTGCCCTCTTAGCTGCCCTGACGATCTCACCGGTTGAGCGGTCAAGCATCACATGATCATAGGCTTTTAGCCTAATTCTTATCTTCTGGCCTGGCACCTATTAACCTCCTCTTTCTTGAGACTGAAACTCATCAAGATACTATTTGAGAAGCGCCATCTTTTTAGCAACTTTAACATCCCCAGCTTGGATTTTATAAAAATAAACCCCACTTGCCACCTCTTGCCCATTGTCGTCTCTTCCTCCCCAACAGATATTATACCGGCCGGCTCTTTGTCTCTCATCTACTAAGGTTTTAACCTTCTGTCCTAAGAGATTGTAAACAACCAAACTCACCTGGGCATCCATCGGAAGTTCATAGCCTATCTCGGTCTCCGGGTTGAAAGGATTGGGGAAATTCTGGGCCACAAAAAACTCCTTTGGCAATTTTTCGTCTTCATTGGGTTCTACAAACACTTCGACTGAGTAAGACGCCTCCATAACCCCCCAGATGTTATAGACCTCGATGGTTATTGTGCTGTCCCAAACTTCATCCATAGGATCTTCGTAACTAAAGGTGAAGCCTGTCACTTGGTCATTAGGCGGATAACCTCCAAAGTCAGTTGGATGAATGGTTATCCCATTATGTGTGGGGTTGTCGTCCCCACAGTTGTGTTGGTCATCATAGTCCACATACTTATCATAACTCCATCCTCCTGTGCCCGAGCCGTATACCCGCACCCTATTCAGATCAAGTTCGTTCCCAGGCACTGTCACCCAAAAAGAGGCTCTCGGCGAATGGGAGCTAACACCCCATATGGTCATATTTTCAGTATCTGTATGGGGCAAAACATTCATCGGGTTCCTTAAGTAAGAAAAGGCGGTTCCACCCAGGTAATCCTCAGCATGTAAGTGATCAAGCCCAATATGCCTAATCCCTCCAATTCTGGTCAGTCCAGCAAAAACACTATCTCCAAAATTTACACTGGGATTTACATGCACATATTCCATACGCTGATTTGGAATCACAGCATCTCTAATCCTAACCGACTGGCTGCCTATGTGATCAACAACACCGGTAAAAACAGCGTAAACATCATCCTCTGTCGCAGGATTATCATCATCATCAATGTCAAGTCCGCCATGCCAATCAAAGGTAGTGTCATTCCCAGAGATTAGGATTCTCGGCCCAAAGGGACTGGTTAAACTATGAAGGGGTGTGGTGTTTCGAGACAAAGGCCAGTAATAATTCTCCGTTCTAATTCTCAGAATAACATCGTCAACAAATGCGCCTTTATGTGTCTGAGTGCCATCGCTTTCGAAAGCAAACGCTATCCAAACTTGAGGGTGACCACAAACATTACCTATGTCAGGGACATTGGTCAGATCGAAGTTTTCAAAGCGCCAGACATCCCCTCCATCGCCATAGGCCGCATAACCTGAGAAATTTGTGCCATCGATTGATGCAAGTCGAGAGAACATATCAGCTTCGTACATCGTACGACACCAATAATAAAAGTGCAGCTCCGCATCGGTGACGTTGCCAACACTAAGGTCGCAAGGACCCCAAATCATAAAGGTGAGAACATTATTGGCATAATCATCAAACTCTGGATCAAGGCCATTTACCCCATCCCGGCAACACCATGCACTATATTTTCCTGAATGAGGATTATAGTCATCTTTACCCCATAAATGACCGGTGGGATTGCCTGTGTGCCCAACATCTCGGCGGCTCCAAGCATATCTGGGAAAAGACGATTCGAAATCTTCGGTCATAATGTTAACCCAATGTGGCAGAAGGAGGGCATCATTCCCATCTTTGATGTTTCCATTCTGGCTGTTTCCCATATGTATAATGCGTACACTTTCTGAAAGTTCTGAATTTTTGCCACAAGAAACCAATGCTTTATCTCCATCCAGCAATTGATAGTGAATCTTCTGCGAGCTGACAAATTCCCCGATTTCAACTTTAGCTAAAGCAACGGTAGCACCTATTAGAGGAAACCCTATTATAAAAGAAGCACATATTCCTAATTTCCAATGAACCTGCATAACTCCCCCTACTCTAAGTCAAAGACTAGCCTTAACTTTTTGAACCACTTTTCTTCCCCTATCCAAAATGATGAAAGACCTCATCCCATTTTCGTAACTCATCATAGGGAGGATGCGAACTGTGTCATAAGACTTCTTGCATATTTCACCTGTTTCTAAACTAAAGATAACGGCAACCTCCTCAAATTTTAAGCTAACTCTCTCCCTTCTGCGCATCGTAGTAACAAAGCTCTTGTTAATGGTAGATGCGCAACATTGATGCCAATAACTATTCCAGTCTTTCCCTAAAACTTTTCTCCATCTTCTTTTTCCAGTAAGAAGATCAAAGATATCTATCGTAGATGGAGGCCCACTTTCGGCAAGGAGACTCTTAGAGTCGTCAATAAAACAGAACCAGTTTAATCCTCCTACTTTTTCTATCCGCCTTTCGGGCCCCATTGCTGCCTCTATCGTCACAAAGTCTTTGCTGTTCCACAATATATCCCCTTCATTGCTTAATACTACCAGTCTCCTCTCCCCGCCGCTTCTCTCTTCACCCGGAAGATTGGAATAGTCCACCGCAATGGCCATAAACTTCCCACTTTCACTCACCTCAAGTTGCGGTATTTCTGTTGGATTAAAAAACAATCTAAAGTGAAGGGGATCTCCTAATCTTTCACCAATATCAATTTCCCACTTCGTTTTTAAATTCTTTACATTAAAAAGAAGCAACTTGACATAAGGCCTTTCCAGGTTGTATCCCTTGAAATAGACGACTTCGCTGTCATTTAAAAATGTGGCCACCCAATTAAATTCCGTGCGTATAATTTTAGAACCTCTCTCAATGGATTCCTTCCCTTTGTCCCACCATAACTCCTCACCAGTTCTATTATCAAAAACCCTGAAATATCCACCCCACCTTTCGACACCGCTTTTGTGAGTTGTTATGGCATAGTCACCTTTGGGCGATAAGGTGAGTCCTGGTGCAAAAAGAGGAGTCTCCCACTTGAGATTGCCATCCTTGTCGTAACTCTTCGTAATCACCCACTCACATCCGGCACGAGAATTTATGATTACTTCTCCCCCTTCCGCTGAGATCGACACATTATCCACTCCACCATAATATTCGCCACGTTCATCTGGCTTCAGGTCAAATCTCTTCTCCCACAAAATATTTCCATTAGGCCCCAAATAGTAAACAACACTGCAAAGGCCTTCCCTCTTATCAAAAATATCTGTCAGAACAACTATGTTCTCATTGCCAACCTGGATGTCTCGTATCTTGCCTCCAAATTCCCTTTCCCAAATCAGCTTTGAGTTGGGGAATAAGCCCTTTGCCGGCGATTCCGCTATGGCACTGCCTACCCACATCATCAACAACGCCAATACAGAGAGAGCCAGAACCCTCAGGATTCCTTTTCTCAACACTTGCTTCCCCATTTTAAAGCCTCCAAATTAGAGATATACCCTCCCATAGTAACCACCAAAATTTCTCCTAAACCTCACCCCTTTCCTTTGAGGAAAACAGAAATACTCCTATTTTATAACCTCTGCTACGACCCCTGCTCCCACGGTTCTTCCCCCCTCCCTGATGGCAAACCGTAGCTCCTTCTCCATCGCTATCGGCGTGATTAGCTCCCCCTCTATGGTCACATTATCCCCGGGCATGACCATCTCTACCCCCTCCGGTAGCTTTACCACCCCAGTCACATCCGTGGTGCGAAAATAAAACTGCGGCCTATACCCACCGAAGAAAGGTGTATGCCTACCCCCTTCCTCCTTCGTCAATACATAGACCTCACCCTTAAACTTGGTATGCGGGGTGATCGACCCCGGGGCTGCTATTACCATCCCCCTCTCTAACTCATCCCTGTTTACCCCCCGCAACAGCAAACCCACATTGTCCCCAGCCTCTGCCCGATCCAGGATCTTCCGAAACATCTCTACCCCAGTCACTACCGTCTTCTTCGTTTCCCTGATCCCTACCCTCTCCACCGCATTCCCTACCTTCACCGTCCCCCTCTCTACCCTCCCTGTCCCTACTGTCCCTCGCCCAGTAATGGAAAATACATCCTCCACAGACAGCAAGAAGGGCTTATCCAAATCCCTCTTCGGCTGAGGTATATACTTGTCCACCGCATCCATTAGCTCATAGATGCTCTTGAAGGCCTCACTCTCCTTCACCTCAGGGTTGGCTGCTGCCTCCATCGCCCGCAGGGCACTTCCCCTGATCACCGGCACCTCATCCCCCGGGAAGCTATACTCCGTGAGCAACTCCCTGACCTCTAACTCTACCAAATCCAATAGCTCAGGATCATCTACCTGATCTACCTTGTTCATATAGACTACTATATAGGGCACCCCTACCTGCCTGGCCAAAAGGATGTGCTCCCTGGTCTGGGGCATCGGCCCATCAGCAGCGGATACCACCAGGATGGCCCCATCCATCTGCGCCGCCCCGGTGATCATATTCTTCACATAATCGGCATGCCCCGGACAGTCTATGTGCGCATAATGCCTGGCGGCGGTCTCATACTCCACATGGGCTATCGCTATGGTTAACCCCCGCTCCTTCTCCTCAGGAGCATTGTCTATAGAATCAAATGTCCGGGCCTCCGCCAGGCCCTTCCTATGCAAGATCATGGTAATCGCCGCGGTCAAAGTGGTCTTCCCATGATCCACATGCCCAATAGTCCCTATGTTTATGTGCGGCTTCGTGCGCTCAAACTTCTTCTTCGCCATCTATCTATTCCTCCTTTTAAAACCTTCTTCCCCTTAGCCGGGAGATGATCTCCTCGGCTATAGGTTTGGGAACCTTGGCATAACGGGAAAAATGCATTGAATGTAATGCCCTCCCCTGGGTAAGTGACCTGAGATCCGTGGCATAGCCAAACATCTCGGAAAGGGGAAGGCTGGCCTCTATCACTCGATTCTCCCCCCTAGTGGTAATTCCCTCTATCTTTCCCCTCTTGGAATTTAAATTCCCCATTACATTGCCCAGATAGCTCTCCGGCACCACTACCTCCAAGGAGACGATGGGCTCTAAGAGAACAGGGGAGGCCCGCAAGGCTGCCTGGCGAAAGGCCATAGAGGCCGCTATCCTAAAGGCAAGCTCTGAGGAGTCCACATCATGATAGGAACCTCCAATCAGCTCAACCTCAACATCCTCTACTGGATAGCCGGCTAGAACCCCGTTGCGCATGGTTTCCTTCAATCCTTTCTCTGTGGCCTTAATGTATTCCTTGGGGATGAAAACCCCCTGGAGGGCAGTCTGAAAGGAAAATCCTTCCCCAGATTCCCGCGGGGAGAGCCTAATGATGACATGCCCATATTGGCCTCTTCCCCCGGTCTGTCTGATGAACTTCCCTTCCCCTTCCCCCACTTGGATAATGGTCTCCCGGTAAGCCACCTGTGGATTTCCCACCCTGGCCCGCACCTTGAACTCCCTGAGCATCCGTTCGGTGATCACCTCCAAATGCAACTCCCCCATACCCGAAATTATGGTCTGCCCCGTCTCCTTGTTCATCTCAACCGTAAAGGTGGGATCCTCCTCGCTTAACCTTCTGAGGGCCAAATCGAGCTGATCCTGATCGGCTTTTGTGCGAGGCTCTATGGCCACGGAGATGACCGGCTTGGGAAATTCCATCTTCTCCAGGAGGATGGGGCGCTCCACAGCGGAGAGGGTGTCTCCGGTAGTGACCTTTTTGAGGCCTACTAAGGCGGCAATCTCTCCGGCGACAAGCTCCTGGCGGTCCTGACTTCGATTTGCATGCATCAGGAGAATCCTTCCTACCCTCTCTCGTTTACCAGTGGAGACATTGAGAACCACTGAACCGGCTTTTAACCTCCCCGAATATGACCGCACAAAGGCCAACTTCCCCGCCTGGGTGCCTGCCATTATCTTAAAGACTAAAGCGGAAAAGGGCTCATTTGGGGAGGCCTTCCTTTGCTCTTCCTCTTCCGTGTAGGGGTTTGTCCCGGTTACCGGCGGCATATCAAGGGGGGAGGGAAGATAATCAACTATACCATCCAAGAGCCTCTGTACCCCTTGATTTCTGAAAGCTGCCCCACAGAGCACGGGAATGATCTCCCCCTTTAAAGTGGCCTTCCTCAGAGGAGAGATGATTTCGTTGGCCTTGATTTCCTCCCCCTCTAGGAATTTCTCCAAGAGCCGATCATCGTATTCGGAGAGGGCTTCCAGCAGGTTTTCCCGTGATTGGACCGCGGCTTCCCTTAGCTCGGGGGGAATGGGAAGATCATCGTAGGTGGCCCCCAAATTCTCCTGGTGATAAAAGCGGGCGGTCATCGTGACCAAATCCACCATTCCCCGAAAGGAATCTCCCTGGCCTATGGGAATTTGGGTGGGAATCGCATTAGCCCTAAGTCTTTCCCTGATCATCTCCACTGCCTTTTCGAAGTCTGTCCCCACCCTGTCTAACTTGTTGATAAAGACGATGCGAGGGACCTTGTACTTGTTGGCCTGCCTCCAAACGGTCTCCGACTGGGGCTCCACTCCGGCCACACCACAGAAGATGATTATTGCTCCATCTAGAATTCTCAGAGAACGTTCTACTTCAACTGTAAAATCAACATGCCCAGGCGTGTCGATAATGTTTATCCGATGGCCATTCCAGAAGCAGGTGGTGGCTGCAGAGGTAATAGTAATTCCCCGCTGTTTCTCCTGTTCCATCCAATCCATAGTGGCCGCCCCATCGTCTACCTCCCCCATCCTGTGCACTTTCCCGGTGTAGTAGAGGATCCTCTCGGTGGTCGTCGTCTTCCCCGCATCTATATGGGCCATCAATCCTATATTGCGTGTCTTTTCTAAGGGGTAATTCCTTATCTGCTCCATAAATTGCCTCGAAAATCAGGGCGCCCTCCATTCCTTACCACCTGTAATGGGCAAAGGCCCTATTAGCCTCAGCCATTTTGTGAGTAACCTCTTTTTTCTTGATGGCTCCTCCCTCCCCGCGGAAGGCGGCCACCAACTCTGCAGCCAACTTCTCAGCCATGCTCTTCCCCGGACGCTCCTGGGCATAGGAGATCAGCCATCTAATGGCCAACGCCGTCCGCCGTTGGGGCCTTACTTCGATGGGGACCTGATAGGTGGCCCCACCAACCCGGCGGGACTTTACCTCTAAAACCGGTTTGACATTGTTCAAGGCCTTATTAAAGATGTCCAATCCCCTTTCCCCCCCCTTCTCCTGAGCCAGATCCAATGCCCGATAGAGTATCCTCTCCGCCAATCCCCGCTTCCCTCCCTCCATCAGACAGTTGATGAACTTGTTGACCAAAGAGTTGTTGTATTTGGGATCGGGAGCTATCTCCCTCTTGGTTACCTTTCTCCTTCTGGGCATGGCAGTTTATTTTCCCCTCTTTGTCCCGTATTTAGATCTTCCCTGTTTTCTATCCTCTACCCCACTGGTGTCCAGGGTACCCCGGATAATATGGTACCTGATGCCGGGTAGATCCTTGACCCTTCCTCCCCTTACCAGGACAATGGAGTGTTCTTGGAGGTTATGCCCTTCACCCGGTATATAAGCGGTTACCTCCACCCCTGAGGTTAGCCTAACCCTGGCTACCTTTCGTAGGGCGGAGTTTGGCTTTTTGGGGGTAGAGGTATAGACCCTGGTACAAACTCCTCTTCGCTGAGGGGAACCCTTGAGACCAGGCATGACCCCCTTTGTCCGGCTCCTCGCTCTGCCTTTTCTAATCATTTGGTTGATAGTGGGCACATCTCCTCCTTAAGAATTTAAAAATGGGGTATAAAAGTTTCAATGTAATAATAAAATTTTCGGAGTCAAGCTTTTTCTACCAACTCCAAATTATTTTCCTCCCCTTTCTCCCTTCTTTGATTCACCCGGAGCTTTCTGTATCTCTCCAGCCCGGTCCCTGCAGGGATGAGATGGCCCATAATGACATTCTCCTTAAGGCCTAAAAGCTCGTCCCTTTTCCCCATAATTGCCGCTTTAGAGAGGACCCTGGTCGTCTCCTGAAAGGAGGCAGCGGAGACGAAGCTATCTGTGCTTAAGGCTGCCTTTGTTATCCCTAAGAGGAGGGGTTGGAAGGTCGCCGGTTCCCCACCTTCCTTCATTACCCGAGCGTTCTCCTCCTGGAACCTGAACTTGTCCACCTGTTCCCCCTCCAAGAATTCGGTATCCCCTGGATCCTCCACCTTAATCTTACGGAGCATCTGTCTCACGATGACCTCCACATGCTTGTCATTTATTCTCACCCCTTGCAGCCTGTACACCTCCTGGACCTCATTGACCAGGTATTCTTGCACCGCCTTTGATCCCTTTATTCTGAGGATATCTCGGGGATCGATGGGGCCCTCGCAGAGCTTCTCACCGGCCTTAACCCGGTCCCCCTCATGCACCCGGAAGTGTTTCCCTAGGGGGATTAGATACTCCTTCACCTCCTCATTCTCTCCCTCTACCAGCACCTGTCTGGCTCCCCTGATGAGCTTGCCAAACTTTACTCTTCCATCAATCTCACTGACCACTGCTGGGTTCTTGGGGTGGCGGGCCTCGAAGAGCTCGGCCACCCGGGGGAGGCCGCCGGTAATGTCCCTGGTCTTGCTGATCTCCTTGGGGATCTTGACCAGAGGGTCCCCGGCTCCCACCATACCCTCATCGTTGACCATCAGATGGGACCCCGTGGGAACAGAATAGCTGGCTATGCTCTTTCCGCTCTTGTCTAAGATGGCGATATAGGGGTGTAACAGCTTTTCCCTGTCCTCGACCACCACCTTTTGGCGGAGGCCAGTGGTCTCATCCAGCTCTTCCTTGACGGTAATGCCCCGCACCAGGTCGGAGAAGGAGACCTTTCCTCCCTTTTCGACGAGGATAGAGATAGAATATGGATCCCATTCAAAGAGGGTGTCTCCCCTCTTTACCCTTTCTCCATCCTTAACCCGTAAGATGGCTCCATAGGGGAGGGAATATTTGCCCCTTTCCCTGCCCTCCTCGTCCAGGAGATATATCTCCCCCTGACGGTTAAGGACGACCAGTCCCCCTTCCCTCTCCACTAAGTCAAGGTTTTTAAATCTAATTTGGGCGTCCAGTTTGGCCGACATCTTGGACTGGGCCGCTATTCTCCCGGCAGTTCCCCCTATATGAAATGTTCTCAAGGTGAGCTGGGTTCCAGGCTCGCCAATGCTCTGGGCAGCCATTACCCCCACTGCTTCGCCCAATTCCGCCATTCTCCCCGTGGCTAAGTTGCGACCGTAACATTTGGCACACACCCCCTTGTGGGCCTCACAGGTGAGGACCGACCTGATCATCAGCGATTCTATGCCGTTCTCCTCGATGATGGTTGCCTTTTCCTCGTCGATTTCCTCTCCAGCCTTTACTAAGAGCTCGTCGGTCAGTGGACTGTAGACATCCTCCAGGGCTACTCTCCCCAATATCCTATCCTTTAAGGATTCGATTACCTCCTCCGCCTCCTTCAGGGCGGAGATCTCTAAGCCCAAGATGGTGCCACAGTCCTCCTCGGTGATGATTACATCCTGGGCCACATCGACCAGCCTTCTGGTGAGATAGCCGGCATCAGCGGTTTTCAGGGCCGTATCTGCCAATCCCTTCCGGGCGCCATGGGTGGAGACGAAGAACTCCAATACAGAGAGCCCCTCCTTGAAGTTTGAGGTTATAGGTGACTCGATTATCTCCCCCACGCCACCGGTGATCTTCCTCTGGGGTTTGGTCATCAGACCCCTCATTCCGGAGAGCTGCCTAATCTGATCCTGGCTGCCCCGGGCCCCGGATTCGGCCATCATAAAGATGGGGTTAAAGCCACCTTGGTCCTTTTCCATCTCCTTGAGCATGACCGCGGCCACCTCATTGGTGGTGCGCGTCCAGATATCGATGACCTTGTTATACCTTTCCCCATCCGTAATTATCCCCTTTTCATACTGCTTTTGGATTTGCTCCACCTTCTGGAAGGCCTGAGCAACCAACTCCTTCTTCTGGGGGGGAATGACGAAGTCATCGATCCCCACGGTGAGACCGCTGCGGGTGGCGTAATCGAAGCCCATCTGTTTCACTTTGTCCAGGAAACCAGTAGTTTTCTTGTTTCCCAATAACCTATGGATCTGATAGACGATCTCCTCCATCTCCTTTTTATTCAAACACTTGTTAATATAACCCAACTCGGGGGGAACTATCTCATTGAAGATCACCCTTCCAGGGGTGGTCTCTATTATTTGAGAATCTATCCTTAGCTTGATCTTTGTGTGTAACCCTAACTGGCCGGCATCGAGGGCCACCAAAGCCTCGTCCGGATTGGAGAAGGCTCTTGGCTTCACCTGCTCATTAGGACTCTCTTTGGTCAGGTAGTGCAGGCCTAAAACCATATCCTGGCTAGGGATGGCCAGGGGCCTTCCATTGGCGGGGGAAAGGATGTTGTTTACCGAATTCATCAGCACAGCCGCCTCCAATTGGGCCTCAAAGCTCAGGGGTACATGGACGGCCATTTGATCCCCATCGAAATCGGCATTAAATGCTGCGCAGACCAAGGGGTGGAGCTTGATGGCCTTCCCCTCCACCAGCACGGGTTGAAACCCTTGAATGCCCAAGCGATGTAAGGTGGGAGCCCGATTTAGCAGGATGGGGTGATTCTCGATGATCTCCTCTAATGTATCCCAAACCTGGGGATGTTCCCTCTCCACCAGCCTCTTGGCGCTCTTAATGGTTTGGACCAGTCCCTTCTCCTCTAATTTGCTGATGATGAATGGTTTAAACAGCTCTAAGGCCATCGTTTTGGGTAATCCGCACTGGTGGAGCTTTAGTTTAGGGCCGATGACGATCACCGAACGACCGGAGTAGTCAACCCTTTTGCCCAACAGGTTTTGGCGGAACCTCCCCCTCTTTCCCTTTAAAAGATCGGAGAGGGAACGCAAAGGCCTCTTAGATCTTCCCCTTACTGATGATGCCCGCCTGCCGTTATCTAAGAGGGCATCCACCGCTTCCTGTAACATCCTCTTCTCATTCTTCAGGATCACCGAAGGGGCCCTCATCTCGATCAATTTCTTTAGCCGGTTATTCCTGTTGATCACCCGGCGATAAAGATCGTTGAGGTCGCTGGTGGCAAACCTTCCTCCCTCCAAGGGGACAAGGGGCCTCAAGTCAGGCGGAATGACCGGAAGGACCTCCAGCATCATCCATTCAGGCCGATTAACCGATTGCCTGAAGGCCTCCACAACCCGTAATCTTTTTAGAAGGGATTTCTTCTGCTGTTCAGAGGTCTCTACCTTTAGCTTGGCCCGTAGCTCCGCAGAGAGCTCCACCACATCAATTTTGCTTAAGAGGTCCTTTATAGCTTCCCCTCCCATCTTGGCTACACACTCTTTCCCCTCCTCCTGCAACTCCACCCATTCTGCCTCTGAAAGGAGCTCCTTTGGCTTGGCACCACTGTCTCCTGGCTCAATGACTACATAGGACTCGTAATAAAGCACCCTCTCCAATTCCCTAATGGACATATCCAGGAGATGGCCTATATAACTGGGCACGGACTTGAAATACCAGATATGGGAAACGGGCACGGCCAGCTCTATATGCCCCATCCTCTCCCTTCTCACCTTGGAGAGGGTTACCTCCACTCCGCAGCGATCGCAGATTACCCCCTTGTATCTGGCCCGCTTATATTTGCCACAATGGCACTCAAAATCCTTCACCGGGCCGAATATCCGCTCGCAGAAGAGACCATCCCTCTCCGGCTTGAAGGTGCGATAGTTTATCGTCTCCGGACTGGTTACCTCCCCATAGGACCAGCTTCTTATCGTCTCCGGGGAGGCCAAGCCTATCCTGATGGCCGAAAAGTCCGTGGGTTTCTTGGGCTCTGGCTGGGCAAATTCCACTAAGCTCGCCTCCTAATTTTCCTCCTCTAACTTGACATCCAAGCAGAGGCTCTGAAGTTCTTTGACCAATACATTAAAGGACTCCGGTATCCCTGGCTCAGAGGCATTTTCCCCCTTGACAATGGCCTCGTAGATCCGGGAACGGCCGGTAACATCGTCTGATTTGATGGTGAGCATCTCCTGCAGGCTGTAAGCCGCCCCATAGGCCTCCAAGGCCCAAACCTCCATCTCCCCAAACCTCTGACCACCAAACTGTGCCTTTCCCCCTAAGGGTTGTTGGGTAACCAGGGAGTAGGGACCTATGGAGCGTGCATGGATCTTGTCATCAACTAGGTGCCAAAGCTTCATCATATACATATAACCCACTGTAATCTTAGAGGAGAAGGACTCACCGGTGAGGCCGTTGTAGAGGGTCGTCTTTCCATCTGAGGGAAGACCTGCCTCCTTTAAGGCATCCTTTACCTCTTCTATCTCTGCCCCAGCGAAGACCGGGTTTTCTACCCAAAAGCCCTGTTTCCCGGCAGCCCACCCCAGGTGGGTTTCCATAACCTGACCCACATTCATCCGGGAGGGAACCCCTAAGGGATTGAGCACCATATCCACTGGGGTTCCATCCGCCAGATAAGGCATATCCTCCACAGGGAGGATCTTGGCCACCACCCCCTTATTCCCATGCCGGCCAGCCATCTTGTCTCCCATGGAGAGCCTCCTTTTGGTGGCCACCCAAACCTTTACCAGCTTGAGCACACCGGGGGGGAGCTCATCCCCCCGGAGTATCTTCTCGAGCTCCGTCTCCAGCCTGTTCCGGTTAAATTCGATAAAGCGAGCACCAGTGCGCAGGATGTCTCCTGCCTTTCTGTTTCTCTCCTGGTTGCTGGTCAAGGGGAGATCAAAGGGGATGAGGTCGAAGCAGACCCTCTCCAAGTCCTTGTTCTTGTATCTTGTCCCCTTTTTGATCACCGCCTGGCCATCCTTCCCCGGAAAGTCACTCACGGCGACCCCTCCAGAAAGGAGAGGTATTAACCTTTCATCCCTTCTTCTTTTTATATCGGATATGAGCCAATCAAACCTTGACTTAACCTCCTTGCTCTCCTTTTCCTCCTTACTCCTGGCCTCCGGAGTGTGTTCTTTGCGGGAGAAGACCTTTGTGGCGGTGACTATCCCTTTCATTCCCGGGGGAGTCTTAAGGGAGGCATCCCGCACATCGCCCGCCTTCTCCCCAAATATGGCCCGCAGTAGCCTTTCCTCCGGGGAAATCTCCGTCTCGCCTTTGGGGGTTATCTTTCCCACCAGGATGTCCCCGGCATCCACCTCTGATCCCACAACTATTATCCCTTCCGTGTCGAGGTTTCGCAAGGCATCCTCACCCACATTGGGTATCTCCCTGGTCAGCTCCTCTGGGCCTCTCTTGGTATCCCTCACCTGGAGCTCAAACTCCTGGATATGTACCGAGGTGTAGGTGTCCTTCCCCAATAGCCTCTCACTCACCACCACCGCATCCTCATAGTTGTATCCCTCCCAGGGCAGAAAGGCCACCAAAACATTGGATCCCAGGGCAAGTTCCCCCCGGTCGGTGGCCATCCCATCGGCGATGACCTCCCCCTTTTCCACCCACTCCCCCTTTTGCACCAATGGCCTCTGATTTATGCAGGTATCTTGATTTGATCTATTGAATTTTCTTAGCTTATATTCGGTTATCCCAAAGAGACCCGCTTCCCCCAGCAGATCTCCCTCCGGCCGGATTACTATTCTATCCGCACTTACGGACTCCACCCAACCGCTTTCCTTAGCCACAATTGCCCTTCCGCTGTCGCGAGCAACTTTTCCCTCCACTCCCGTTCCTACCAGCGGAGCCTGTGGAAAGAGCAAAGGAACCGCCTGCCTCTGCATATTGGAGCCCATTAGGGCTCGGTTGGCATCGTCGTGTTCTAAGAAGGGGATGAGGGAGGCGGAGACGCTCACTAGTTGGGCCGGGGAGACATCCATATAGTCTATCTCCTCCGGGCTGACCAGGGAAAATTCCCCCTTCTTCCTGGCCTTGATTTTGGAAGTAAGGAACTCCCTCTGGGGTGATAATTTGGCATTTGCCTGAGCTATGGTATACCTGTCCTCCTCCTCGGCGCTGAGGTATTCTACCTTATCGGTCACCCTCCCCTTCTCCACCTTCCAGTAAGGGGTAACCAGGAAGCCATATTCGTCCACCTGAGCATAGGTGGTCAAGGAGGTGATCAGTCCGATGTTTGGACCCTCTGGGGTCTCAATTGGACAGATGCGGCCATAATGGGTGCGGTGCACATCCCGTACCTCGAACCCCGCCCTTTCCCGGGATAGTCCACCAGGCCCCAAGGCGCTCAACCGGCGCTTGTTGGTTAATTCGGCCAAGGGGTTGGTCTGATCCAGGAACTGGGAGAGCTGAGAGGTGCCGAAGAAGGCCTCCACAACTGAGGAAACCGTCTTGGCATTTACCAGGTCTCGGGGGGTAATCGCCTCCGCCTCCCGCCGGCTCATCCTCTCCCTAATTGCCCTAGCCATTCTGGTGAGTCCGATGCTAAAGGTGTTGGCTAGCTGTTCACCCACCCCTTTCAGCCTGCGGTTCCCTAAATGGTCTATATCGTCAAAGTGGCCATTGCCCAACTTCGCTTCCATCAGTGCTCTGACCATACAGACCACGTCATCTGGATGGAGCCCGATGTGATCCAAAGGAAGGTCTAATCCCAGCCTATTATTCATCCTGTATCTGCCCACCAACCCCAAGTTAAACCTCTGGGGGCTAAAACAGAGCCTCTCTAAAAAGGATTTTGCCGTCTCTATATTCGGCGCCTCCCCTCCCCGCATAAAGCTATAAATGTAGTAAAGGGCCTCTTCGGTGGACTTCGTCTGATCCCTCTTCATGGTGTTTCTGATGGGATCTGCTTCCCTCTTCTCTCGCAGCGATAAGACCTCCACTTCACCTATCCCCGCATCCGGCAATCTCGCCCCATCCTCCTCCTTAATCCTTTGGCCAGTCTCTAAGAGGATTTCCCCCGTATCCTGGTTGATCACATCCTGCGCGCAGATCTTTCCGAGGAGCGCATCCTTCTTGGCCAACTTTAGCTTCTTGGTTGAGTAGAAGAGCTTGAATATCTCCTCATCCCTGGAATAACCAATGGCCCGGAGAAATGTGGTTACAGGTATCTTCCTTCTGTGGTTGATGTAGACATAAAGGGTGTCATTTATGTCCAAGAGAAACTCCATCCAGGACCCCTGATAGGGGATGATGCGGGAGGAGAACATCCTCTTGCCATTTGGGTGAACAATGGACTCGAAGAATGGGCCCGGTGAGCGGTGCAGTTGGCTAACCACGACCCTCTCTGCCCCGTTGACGATGAATGTTCCCTTTTCGGTCATCAAAGGGAGCTCCCCTAAATAGACCTCCTGTTCGATTACCTCCCTTACTGGCCTTTCCTTTGTGGTTGGATCCTTTACCAGGAGCCGCAGCACCGCCTTAAGGGGAGCACCATAGGTCACATTCCTTTCCTTACACTCATCCACCGTATGTTTCGGTTCTCCTGTCCCATATCTGACAAACTCCAGGCTGTAGATATGGTGGATGTCTTGGATGGGAAAGATATTGCGGAAGACTCCTTCCAATCCCTTCTTCTCCCTCTTTCCCGGGGGGAGATTGGCCTGGAGGAAGGATTCGAAGGAGGCAAGCTGAAGCTGCAAAAAATGGAGCATCGGAGCTGCACCCGGCAGTTTGTTGTAGCTACGGCGATTAATCCTTTCTTTCCTGGGCACTTACTGGGACCTCCTTTTACTTAAGCTCTACTGAGGCTCCCACCTCCTCAAGCTTCGCCTTTAGTTCCTTGGCCTCCTCCTTGGTAACCCCCTCCTTGACCGGTTTGGGGGCCTTGTCCACCAGTTCCTTGGCCTCTTTAAGCCCCAGCCCAGTAGAGGCGCGCACCACCTTTATTACCTGGATTTTCTTATCGCCAATGGAGGAGAGCACCACATCGAATTCTGTTTTCTCCTCGGGGGCCTCCTCCGCGGCTAGGCCTTGGGCTGGGCCTGCAGCCTGCGCCACCGGAGGAGCGGCAGTAACCCCAAATTTCTCCTGGAGCTTATCCACCAGGTCAGATAGCTCCAATACAGTCAGCTTCTCAATTGCTTCTAAAACCGCCCCGATCGGGTCCTTCTTCTTGGACGACTTCTTTACCGGAGCCTTTTTGGCAACAGCTTCAGCCATTTTTACCCTCCTTTAGAGACTGAATAGCCACTAATGTCCCCACCAAATTGCGGATTATCCCCTGTAGGGTTCCAGTCAATCCGGCAATGGGAGAACCGATCGTCGAGAGCAGCCTACTCAGGAGGATATCCCTGGGTGGCAACCCTTGCACCCTCTCTGCTAAGGAGGGGCCACCAATTTCCCCTTCAAAGAGAATGCCCTTTATTTTCGGTTTCTCCTTCTCCCGGGCGAATTCCGCCAATGCCCTGGCCGGCTCAATGGAGTCTGCACTGCTGGTTACCAGGGCAGTTGGCCCCTGCAGATAAGTCAGTAGGCCCTCCAATTCAGCCTGGCGGACGGCAATTCTGGCCAGGGTGTTCTTCACCACTCTGAAATTGACCGCTCTTGCCCTTAAATTCCGCCGTAGTTGGTTCATATCATCGACCTTTAGGCCGCTAAAATCTGCCAGAACCACAGACTGGCTAGCGGAGAGCATGCCGGTCAAATCATCTACTATAGCTTTTTTCTCCTTTTTGGCCATTAGGCCTCCCGCAAAACTATCCTTATATCCGCCACATCTACCTTAATTCCTATCCCCATTGTAGAGGAGACAGTTGCTGTTTTCAAATACTGGCCTTTAGCCGCTGGGGGTCGCGCTCCCATCACCGAGGCCAACAGGGCTTTGACATTCTCCAGCAGCGCCTCCTGGGAAAAGGAGGCTTTGCCAATGGGGGCATGGAGATTCCCGGCTTTGTCCACCCGGTATTCTATCTTCCCCCCCTTGGCATCCTTTACTGCCTTGGCCACATCAAGGGTAACGGTTCCTGACTTGGGGTTGGGCATCAGACCCCTGGGGCCTAATATCCTTCCTAATTTGCCCACAGTTCCCATCATATCTGGTGTAGCGATAATCACGTCGACATCCGTCCATCCTCCGGCCAACTTCTCGATATACTCATCTGAGCCCACCCAATCTGTCCCTGCCGCTTCCGCCTCCTTCTCCTTCTCCCCTCTGGTGAGGACCAGAACCCTTACCTCCCTACCTGTTCCGTTGGGTAGAACCACGGTCCCGCGCACCATCTGATCGGCCTTTCGCGGGTCAACGCCTAACCTGAGGGCAACCTCTACCGTCTCATCAAAACGGGAGTTGGCGGTATCCTTTACCATTTGCAAGGCCTGCCCCAAGGGAATTTTTTGATCCTTTTCCACCTTCTCTCGGGAGGCCTGATATCTTTTACCCCTCTTCATCTACAACCTCCAAGCCCATACTTCTTGCTGTCCCCTCTACCTGTCTCATTGCCGCCTCTATTTCGGTGGCATTCAGATCCACGAGTTTTAGCTCTGCTATTTCTTTAACCTGCTTGCGGCTGACTTTCCCTACCTTGTTGCGATTGGGCTCCGGGGATCCTTTCTCTATCCCTGCTGCCTTAGCCAGCAGGACCGCAGCGGGAGGGGTTTTGGTAATGAAGGTAAATGTTCTGTCGGCATAGATGGTTAAAACCACAGGGATGATCAACCCCTCTTGTTTCGCTGTTTGGGAGTTAAATGCCTTGCAGAACTCCATGATGTTTACCCCATACTGTCCCAAGGCTGGCCCCACAGGGGGGGCAGGATTGGCTTTGCCCGCGGGTATCTGTAGCTTAACTGTACCTAATATCTTCTTCTTGGCCAATATCTTCCCCTTTACGAAGCTGCGCCTTCCCGTTTAGGGTAAACTTGCTGACGATTGGAAGAACTAGGTTGGGCGAAGCTTAAAATTGTAAATTGCAAAAGTCAAAACTATCTTATTTTTCAATGGCTGGCTGCAAACATTCGGCCTTCCGATGAAACCAGCTAGATACTTTGCACTTGGAGGAAGTCGAGCTCCACAGGAGTGGAACGGCCAAATATGCTGACCAGCACCTTGACCCTTCCCCTCTCCGGATTCACCTCGCTGACCACCCCGGAGAAATCGGTAAAGGGACCATCCGTAACCTTGATGGCATCGCCCACCTTAAAGGGAACCTCTATCTTTTCCCCTTGCTGGTGGCTGACCTGCTCAAAGATCCTTTCTACCTCCACTTGAGGTAAGGGTTGGGGCTTACCCTTGGCCCCCACGAAGTTAGTAATCCCTGGAGTGCTGACTACTAAATGGCTGGTCTCCTTGTCTAAGTCCATCTCCACGAGGACATAACTGGGGAGGAACTTCTTCGTAGTTACCATCCTTTTCCCCTTCTTCATCTCCACCACCTGTTCGGTGGGGACTAAAACCTTCCCTATCCTTTCCTGGAGCCCCTGCGCGGCAATTGCCTTTTCCAAGCTCTTCTTCACCCTCTGTTCATGTCCAGAAAGGGTATGGACAACATACCACATCTTCTTCATCTGCCCAAGACAAGATTGGCCAGGTTGGAGAGACCGAGATCTACCGCCCCAATGAAGATGGCCAGGAGTAAGGAGACGACAACTACCACGATGGTGGAGGTGATCACCTCCTCCCTGGTGGACCAGGTGATTTTCCCCATCTCCAGCTTGACCTCTTTTAGGAATTTCCTGATTTTCTCTATCATAATAGCTGGCAGGCCTGGAGGGATTCGAACCCCCAACTTCCGGTTTTGGAGACCGGCGCTCTAGCCGTTAGAGCTACAGGCCTGCGATTTTACCTTGTCTCCCGGTGAATGGTATGTTTCTTACAGAACTTGCAATATTTTTTAAAGCTTAGCCTATCCGGATGTTTCCTCTTGTTCTTCGTAGTGGTATAATTTCTCCGCTTACACTCCGTGCAGGCCAAGGTAACTATTTCTCTCATTTTATGACCTCAGCTACGACCCCTGCTCCCACGGTTCTTCCCCCCTCCCTGATGGCAAACCGCAACTCTTTTTCCATGGCGATGGGCGTGATCAGCTCCCCCTCTATGGTCACATTATCCCCAGGCATGACCATCTCTACCCCCTCCGGTAGCTTTACCACCCCAGTCACATCCGTGGTGCGAAAATAAAACTGCGGCCTATACCCACCGAAGAAAGGTGTATGCCTACCCCCTTCCTCCTTCGTCAATACATAGACCTCACCCTTAAACTTGGTATGCGGGGTGATCGACCCCGGGGCTGCTATTACCATCCCCCTCTCTAACTCATCCCTGTTTACCCCCCGCAACAGCAAACCCACATTGTCCCCAGCCTCTGCCCGATCCAGGATCTTCCGAAACATCTCTACCCCAGTCACTACCGTCTTCTTCGTTTCCCTGATCCCTACCCTCTCCACCGCATTCCCTACCTTCACCGTCCCCCTCTCTACCCTCCCTGTCCCTACTGTCCCTCGCCCAGTAATGGAAAATACATCCTCCACAGACAGCAAGAAGGGCTTATCCAAATCCCTCTTCGGCTGAGGTATATACTTGTCCACCGCATCCATTAGCTCATAGATGCTCTTGAAGGCCTCACTCTCCTTCACCTCAGGGTTGGCTGCTGCCTCCATCGCCCGCAGGGCACTTCCCCTGATCACCGGCACCTCATCCCCCGGGAAGCTATACTCCGTGAGCAACTCCCTGACCTCTAACTCTACCAAATCCAATAGCTCAGGATCATCTACCTGATCTACCTTGTTCATATAGACTACTATATAGGGCACCCCTACCTGCCTGGCCAAAAGGATGTGCTCCCTGGTCTGGGGCATCGGCCCATCAGCAGCGGATACCACCAGGATGGCCCCATCCATCTGCGCCGCCCCGGTGATCATATTCTTCACATAATCGGCATGCCCCGGACAGTCTATGTGCGCATAATGCCTGGCGGCGGTCTCATACTCCACATGGGCTATCGCTATGGTTAACCCCCGCTCCTTCTCCTCAGGAGCATTGTCTATAGAATCAAATGTCCGGGCCTCCGCCAGGCCCTTCCTATGCAAGATCATGGTAATCGCCGCGGTCAAAGTGGTCTTCCCATGATCCACATGCCCAATAGTCCCTATGTTTATGTGCGGCTTCGTGCGCTCAAACTTCTTCTTCGCCATAACTTATTCTCCCTTTAAAGCTTTGAAAAAAGTTCGCCATCTAACCCGCGGCAAATAACCAATTAGGGGAAGAGGACGAGCTTTGCAGTTATCCCTTATTTCCTTTTATAAACCTGGATTGTGCATTAAACTCCGAAAATCATTGAAGTAACAAGAGGCCCAGAGAGAGGATTTCACCTAACAAATGGAATCCATTTTTGTCAGCCATTTATGTTTCTCTATTTTCGGTGTTCTCCGCATAATTTGAGATAAGAGCCCACGATCGGAATTGAACCGATGACCACATCCTTACCAAGGATGTGCTCTACCGACTGAGCTACGTGGGCAAGGAAATTCTCGAAGGATAAAAAAATTTTATCCTTCCCAGATAAATATGTCAAAACGATAAAAAGCTCAAATTCTAAACGTAAGAAATATAAATCATTCTGTCAAGAAAAAAATTTAGTTTTACCCCAAAAAATTTAAGGGAGTAGGGAAGAGGTGATTTTGAAATGATTATGTGGCGGCAGGTGTAATTCCCCTTCCCAGATCCTTCATTGCTGCTAGAGAGCGGGAGACGGGGTTCGAACCCGCGACCCTCAGCTTGGAAGGCTGATGCTCTGGCCAACTGAGCTACTCCCGCGGAGTGGGGAGGGGAGGATTCGAACCTCCGAAGGCTCCGCCGGCAGATTTACAGTCTGCTCCCTTTGACCACTCGGGAACCTCCCCACTTACCCCAAAAGCAATTAACAATTAGCAATTAAAAAATTAAAATGAAAAGGATAGCCAATTTCCAATTGGAAGCTTAACCGCTTAGACATTACGGGATTTCTAAGAAATTGCGAGATATAATAATAGACTCCCCTGCAAAAACCTTCCGATGGGTAGCCGCAGGCTTTAGCCTGCGAAGATAGGTCTTACAAATCAACCACTTATGCAACCTGAAGGTTGCGACTACCTAAATTTTCGACCTTTTTGCAGCGCAGTCATAATAAGCTGGCGGAGGGCTTCGAACCCCCGACCTGCTGATTACAAATCAGCTGCTCTACCTATTGAGCTACGCCAGCAAAACGAGAAGTTTTGTATTAAGTGAGGGTAGGAATTAACCCATCTATACACTTTTTCAGAAAAAGAGTTTGATTTTTCGCTATGGGACAGGGGGTAAAATCTCCTAAATTATATGTTTCGGATTTCGAAATTGAACCCTTTTACCCCCAAAACATTTTCTTAAGTAGACTACTCAAAAATAATAGTCCATAAACCGATTGTCAATAGCTATTTTCTCCTCACCTTATAGGTGGTTCCCTCAGGCCGATCTTCCAAGTTAATTCCCCTCTTGAGGAGATCCTCCCTTATCCTGTCGGCCAACTCCCAGTTGCCCTCCTTCCTGGCCTTCTCCCTCTGTTTGATCATGTCCAGTTCTTCTTCCTCCAACTCCTTGGCCTCCTCCTGGAGGACCCCTAACACCCGATCAAAACCCTTCACTGCCCTTAAGATTATCTCCCCTTCCCTTCTACCCATCCTCCCCTGAGCAATCAGCCTGTTTGCCTCCCTGACCAATTTAAAGAGGGCCCCCCAGCCACCCGAGATGTTCAGGTCATCGTCGAGGGCCTGGTAAAACTCCTCCTGAGCCGTAGAGGCCAACCTCTCTACCTCATCCCTTCCCCTTTCGCCGGTGAGCCTCTGTAGGTTGGCCATGAAATCATCCAACCTCTCCACTGCCTCTTGGGAGGCCTTTAATCCGTCAAAGGTGAAGTTCAACTTCTGCCGATAGTGGGTGCTCAAAAGAAGATGCCTTATCGCCCGGGGGGGGTAGCCCTTGGCTAAGATATCCCGTAGGGTATAGTAGTTTCCCAGGGATTTACTCATCTTCCTCCCCTCCACTATCAGATGATCGCAATGCAGCCAATAGTTGACGAACTTCACCCCGGTAGCCCCCTCACTCTGGGCGATCTCGTTCTCGTGGTGAGGGAAAATGTTGTCCACACCACCAGTATGGATGTCAAAATGTTCTCCTAAGTATTTCATAGACATAGTGCTGCACTCTATATGCCAACCGGGCCTCCCCTTTCCCAAATCGCTCTCCCAGTATACATCCCCATCCTCGGGGTCCCAGGCCTTCCAGAGGGCAAAGTCCGAGGCCTCATCCTTCCCATACTCGTCGGAGATCACCCTGGCCCCTGCCCTGAGTCCATCCAGCTTCATATGGGAGAGCTTTCCATAACCCTTGAACTGGGAGATGCGAAAATAGTAAGACCCCTTAGCTTTATAGGCATATCCATTCTCAATGAGCCTCTTTACCAGTTCTACCATATCCCCAATGTGCTCGGTGGCCCGGGGATAGACCTCAGCTCTTTTGATGTTTAAGGTATCCAGATCCTCAAAGAAGGACTCCCTATACCTCTGGGTGAACTTCTGCAGGGGAACCCCCTCCCTTTTTGCTCCGGCGATGGTCTTGTCATCCACATCGGTCAGGTTCATCACCTGATAGACCTGATAGCCGCGGTATTTGAGGTATCTCCTGAGGAGGTCCTCAAATATGTAGGCGCGGTAGTTTCCTATATGGGCATAGTCATAGACAGTCGGCCCACAGGTATACATCTGCACCTTCCCCTTTTCTCTGGGGATAAACTCCTCCTTACGGCGGCTTAAGGTATTAAAGAATCTGATGGACATCGGCATTAAAGGACGGGGAGATCAACCTCAAGCTCATAGGGGGTAACCCTGCTGCGGTAATCTTCCCATATTGCCCACTTGTTCTTGAGGAACTTGTAAAAGAGATCCTCCCCCAAGGCCTCCTTTACCACTTGGCTTTCCTCCATCTCCCCTAAGGCTTCAGCTAAGCTGCCCGGGAGATATTCGATCTCCTCCTGACGCTTCTCCTCCTCGCTCATATCGTAGATATCCCTCTCTATTGGCTCCGGAAGAGGATACCCCTTCTTTATCCCCTCTAAGCCCGCGCTGAGCATTACCGCAAGGGCCAGATAGGGATTGCAGGCCGGATCCGGGCTCCGGTATTCTATCCTGGTGGAAAGCTCCTTCCCGGGTTTATATTGGGGGACCCTCACTAAGGTTGATCTATTCCTCTGGGCCCAGGAGATGTAGACTGGGGCTTCATATCCGGGGACCAACCTCTTATAGGAGTTAACCCATTGGTTGGTGACTGCGGTGATCTCTCGGGCATGTTTTAAGAGGCCAGCGATAAACTCCTTCCCCACTTCAGAGAGGCTGTATCTATCCTCTTGGTCAAAGAAGGTGTTTCTGCCATCCTTAAAAAGGGATTGATGGGTGTGCATCCCGCTTCCATTTATCCCATAAATGGGCTTAGGCATAAAGGTGGCGTAGAGGCCGTTCTGTTGGGCTATCTCCTTAACGACCAATTTATAGGTCATTGTGTTATCGGCCATAGTCAAGGCATCTCTGTATTTTAAGTCTATCTCATGCTGGCTGGGGGAAACCTCATGATGGGCATACTCCACCTGGATTCCCATCTTCTCTAAGGCCAAGATGGACTTCCTCCTCAGTGCATCTCCTAAATCCGGAGGGGTAAGGTCAAAATATCCTCCCTTGTCCAAGGGGACCGGTTTAGCGGGTCCCTGAAAATAGAAATATTCCATCTCTGGGCCGACGAGGTAGGAATAACCTAGCTCCTCTGCCTTTTTTAGGGCCTTTTTCAGGACATACCGGGGGTCTCCCTCATAGGGGGTGCCATCTGGATTCATTATATCACAGAACATCCGGGCCTCCCCTTCCTCCTGGGGGCTCCAGGGCAAGATCTGAAATGTGGCCGGATCAGGAAGGGCGATCATATCGCTTTCGTGGATGCGGGTAAATCCCTCAATTGAGGAGCCATCAAAACCCTTTCCTGTCTCCAAAGCATCCCGCAGCTCCTCCTTGGTTATGGTAAAGCTCTTGGGGAAGCCCACAATGTCCGTAAACCAGAGTCTGATGAACCTTATCCCCATCTCCTCTACCTTTTTGTAAATCTTTTCCTTATGGTCCTCCATCTTAGCCTCCCTTTTCAGAAGATTGCCGATAATTTAATTCTCAAGCCTGAGAGTGTCAAGGTTTTTTCCTGGGCAAGCATTTTGCGATGTGGACTTAAGGGGGAGAGATTTTTAATCTGGACAATTCATTATTCATAAAATGAGTGCCAATTGGCATAACCTTTTGTAGGGACAGACCTTCAGGTCTGTCCGCCATCTTCTGGTGATAATCTCGTGCTTTCCTAACGCATAATCTGGGATAATTTTATGGGCGTCTCTCCCTACCCCTTCAGTTTAAGGTCAGGCCCTCCCTCCAGACCCCTCCGTAGAAAACGCTTGACGAGAGGGTATGGATTTTCTATAATACAGTTGGTTTAATACAGTTGGTTTCTTGGCCACGAAACGAATTACTTTAGAATCCTCAAGGCTCACTCTGTTTTGGTTTTCCGATGGGAGTGGGGCATCTTTGGAGGATCCTCAAACCATCTTGAGAGAGACTTGGACAAAAGCAGCTAAGGACGACAAAAAACTTTACAACATTTTGGCATAACAACAGTTAGATTTAGAAAAATTTAAACCCTGAAGGGCAGAACGAGAGGAGTTAAAATGAAAGAATTTCTTCTCCATTTTGTGATTATTTTTGTTCTAACTCTGGTAGTTGGTTCGATTGTGAACTTTCTCTGGAACCTTATCTTTCATGGAGTACAGATGATAGATTGGGAAATACCATTCCGTTTTGCGATTATTTTTGGAATAGTTTTCTCATGGATGGAAGCACGGGAAAGGAAGGGAAAAGAGAAATAGCCTGGGGAGGTAGTAACTTCATAGCATTTTGGAATAACAGAGAGGTGTGCTATAATGACTAACCGAACCCAAAGTGATCCTTTCTTCCGGCTTGCACCCACAAGGTTAATGTCAGGGTAGGGTCTGACCTATGGCAGACCAATTTCTTAGTTTGAACCTGGTTAAGAGGTTGATTTGTTGGGAGGGATAAAGCTTTGGATTTAGGTTTGATTAAACCTTATATCTTGTAATATTATCACTTGATTTTTTGATCCCTTTTCATTAAATTGCGAGTGTCACAAAGTACATTGTTTCAAAAAGATTAAAGAAAATTGAAAGATGAAAGGAGAGACAAGATGAAGAAGTTAACTATTCTTGTTTTATTGTGGGCATTACTACCGTGTTGTGGGAAAACACAAGAACCTACCTATGAGGGTAAACCTCTATCTGCATGGGTTCAGGACTTAAGCGATGCATCAGCAGAGACACAATCAAATGCACAAGAAGCACTAGTCGCTATCGGTAAGCCTGCTGTTTTGCCTATGGTTAAAATCTTAAAAAAGCAGAAAGATACCGCTGTTAAGGTTCGAGCAACATATGTCTTAGCCTATATAGGACAGGATGCAAAGGATGCCGCACCTACATTGAATCGAGGTTCTCAAAACTGAAAAAAACGAAAGCAAACTTTCATCCGCTTCTGCCCGTGCTCTTATTAGTATAAGACCAAATGCTCGAGTTGCAATTCCTGAGCTTGCGGATCTTCTGCGGCAGGGCACTCCATCACAACGCATGGTAGCTACCAATTTATTAGGGCGAATGGGTTACGAGGGTAAGGAAGGGGTTGATTCGCTTATCTATGAAGTCAAGGATAAAGATGAGCAATTGGCTGAACAGCTAACCAGAGCAATCTATGCCTCTCTAATAGAGGATGTAGAAAATCTTTATGAACGTATGAACAATATTCAGGCCGATCTGGAGACTCTCTTGCAGCGACGCTGCGATCTAATTGCCGATTATGTGGAGATACTCAAACGCTATGTACCTCACCAAAGAGATGTACTCAATCAGATTACTAAAGCACAATCTAAGATAGTCGCCGCAAAGACCATATCAGAAAAAATAGAAGCTAATACCGATTCAGTGATCACCGAGGATAATCTCTGGGATGTGATTAAAAAATATCCAAAACTGAAGAACGACCCGGATCTCATGCGCATTTTCGATCACTTGGCCGGCATTCGTATCAGGATTCTTGTTGATGTTCAAGGGTATAATGATAGGGTGCCAGAATATAATAAAAAAATAGAAAAAATACCCCTTCCTGAAATATTTAATTTTAGACCTGCCGTGTTATTCAAAACGAAAGGGATTAAAGGTTTACGCTCAGAATAACCCCGAAAGCGAGTTCGAAAATACGGTTCATCTCCATTTTAGTTGAAGCAGGTTCTCATAACCTTTGGAACAACTGGAGGTTAGATAGCAATCTATCTCGGTTACAATACAGGAAATCGCAGAGCCTCCAAATTCCTAAGTCATTATCAATTAAACAGTTGGCATTTTGGTAGGTTTTACGAAATTCCTCGCTTTATGACTTTGAAAAACAGGGACTTAGTGAACTTCAAACCGCAAATATTGATGATCTGAGATTTCATATTTTGGATAACCATCTGCAAATTGGTGATTTATACCTTCAACTAAAATGGAGAAGAACCAAAATTCAAGGCAATTTGAACGGGAAGGATCCCGTTTTTTTGTTTCAGGCTAAAAAGCTAAAAAAATATGGAAGCTTTTATAATAATTATTACAGGGGTTCTTGTCTTTATTATTTCCCAATATATTCTAAGATTTGTATTAGAGCCAATACAAGAACTAAAAAAGACCATAACACAAGTCTCTTTTTCTTTGATCTTCTGGGCAAACATCTACCGTAACATAACTATTTATTATGATAAAGATGGAGTGTTAAAGGAACTTGGACAAGAAGCAAACGAACGGCTATCAAAAATGAGAGAAGACTTCAGAATATTGTCATGTAACCTACAAATCCAGGTCAATCTAATACCACATTATGAATATCTTAAAAATGTCTTTTCCTTGCCAGATAAACAAGATATAACTCAAGCTTCAGGGAGTTTAATGGGCTTAAGTCACGTTACATTTATCGATTCAAAAAAATATACTAACAAGTTTGTTGATGTCAGGGTTAATAATATTCAAAAATGTTTGAAATTTCATGTGGATGTCTAAAAAATTGGAATAATTTTGATTCAAAAAATCTATTGCACAAAACACCCCAAATTTTTATTGTAATCTGTAATTAGTCCTAGGTTTTCCCCATCCGATCCTAAAAATCCCTTGACGGAAAGCGATTAAAGCTGTATACTCCAATTGCAGAAAAGAGGCTTTGCCGCAATTAACCAGCAAAGATGTTAGAGCAAAAACCACCTCAATATTAAACAAAAGATCAGATCATAAAATGGGTTTTGGAAGTTTATGGGCAGACTTCAATGTGGTTGAATGAAGATATTTTTATTCCTGGTCCAATTTCTTATATAATTTGGGTTTTAGGTTCAGGTTGTTTGTTTACTTTAAATTTAATCTTGAGAAGATTGTTTAATCTTCCCAAGATAAAGGGCGAGCTTAAGGTCTCATTTGCATTTGCATGGATTGCATTTGCGATATGTGCAGTGGGATTGATTGTTTCCATCCCTTTAGCAATGTTTGTTTCAAATATTTTAAACTTGCAATTTATGCCGGTAATGTCTTTTTGTTTTTTCCTTCCTGGCTTTGGATTAATACTGTACGGGGCTATTCGGGAAAAACGAGGAAAGTTTGAAGAAAAGAATAAGTATTAGAAGAGTGTTACTGGATAGAAAGTTCAATCAGCATCAAGGGTAAGAAAAATGTTACAGCAAAAACTGCCCAAATACCTCACCAAAGATCAGGTGGTTAAGTTTCTGCAGAAGGCCAAAAGAAGTAAAAGAGACCTGGCCCTTTTTTACACAAGTGTCTTTCAGCGATTTTCAGTGTTTAATGGACAATTTGGGTTGAACCTTCAAACCCTTTGGCTAAGATGTCAAAGGGTTTTCTACTATATGTGGAGATACTCCTTGTCAAAAGTGGAGATTCACCCTGTACTTGACATCTTATTAGATTTCTTCTCTGCCTACTTTAGGCAAGTCTCCTTGTCTGTAACATGCTAAAGATGTGTCCATCTCCAAACTCGTTCTCTTCAAAGAGTTCTGATTGAACAGAAATATCACCACTAGATTCTGCTTGACGCAGCAACCGAGCAAGTTTAGCAGGAGTCAGATTTCTACGATAGAAATTTGGATAGTCATCTCTATCTTGAGCGACTACCTTCATCAGAGGTCTGACTATGTGCTTCTTCACTGATTTATTTGACAAAATACGTTCTAGAATTTTCATAAGTCTTTATTTGTTCATTGTCTGATGAGATTTTTCATTCATTTCTTCCTTGACATGGCGTAAGAGTTCAAGTAAATTGAATTTATGGATTTAGTAACTATTACACTCACTCTCCTCCATTGGTTTTCTACGCTTTTCCGTAGACCATTTATCAAGCGGAAGATTCATAAAGGACGTCTTTTGATGTTCCACTTTAGAAATAGAACGTCTCCATTTGACGAGCTGAAAGCACGCAAGATTGCTTACTCAGTGCTCTCCGGTAGCATTATGCATGCAATACCATATCGAAACCTCAATTCTAAACACGTGTTTATTGCCGTGGCGCATCGCGACAGTAAAGATAGTCTTGATAAAAAAATCTCCATACTTGAACAATTCGGGAAAGCATTTAGAACTATCTGGGAAAGTGAAGAACCACTACTACATATTTCACAATTTCAAGTTGCAGATATTGACGAAGATGGAACAAACGAAGTGGTTTTCACAACAGAGTATTATGGAACTGGTGCCTATTCAAAGCACATGTTTGTGTATTCTACTGCCAAGAAACAATTATTCGAACTTATTGAATCTTATGATACACAGGATCTTTCTGGTCCGGTTTCACCTCAGATAGACGTAAATCCAAAAACCGATGAGGACTTTATTGAAGCTATTGAGCATTATGCTGTTGAGCAAGGATTTCTTCAAACAACTCAGACCATCGATTTGGATAGCCCGGATTTTGCTGTGCAAAGGTGGTATATTTCGAATGGAGCAAAAATGAAGGGAGCCGTTAAACTGCACTTCTACAGTGATAGACCTCGCTACCCTACAAGTATTTCAGCAACTTTAGAAACAACTGATATTCTCTGGATAGCACACTTCAAAGGGCCTTTATTTGGATATATCAAGTCCAAAAACCAACACTTTGTCGCATTCTCACCTTCGTGGAAATATAATTGGGTTACGTGCCTCACTCATGATGGAGAAAATTTGTGGTTCGGGATTCATTCCGATTTTGGGATTCTGTCTTTTAAATTTGATCAAGTTAAGGGAGACTTGAATTATTATAACTGTTTTAAAGATAAATTGCTCCCCGAAGTAGAGAAGATTCAATATGATAGTGGGGTAATCACTGTAAACAACAAGATCAAGATTCCTGTAGATACTTTGCAGAAACTTGGAACGTATATAAAGATAAGTAAAGAACAAATGATAACCTTATTGAAGGTAAAAGGGGTCGCATCTTTAATCTTGATTTTTTGCAATGAAAGGCTCGTTGATACTTATATTATGGCTTAAGATATCGAAAAGTCAAAAGTAAAGATGTGACCTCATTCCACGAATAAACTGAGGGTCTGGAGGATGTGCAGGAGAAATATGAGAAAATCGTCTCTGAGATGTATTGACCAAAACATTTTCTTTACATAAGGGATTCCCCCTTTTATAATTTAGATTAACAGGCAAAGTAAAAAAATGACTAGTTATAACCCAGAATACAGCCAACCGACTTTTACTGATTTTCACTCAGTTAATTCCGAGACCTCTTTATTATCTCTGAATCTCAACTGGCGTGAAAAAGATTTACCCGAAAGAACAAGGACAAAACATGTCCATAGATTACATCCTTATTTAGGCAAGTTCATACCCCAATTGGTAGAGATATTCTTAAGAAAATACGAGCCTAAGGTAGTTTGTGATCCTTTCTGTGGATCCGGGACGACTCTAGTTGAAGCCAATGCTTTGGGGATAGACTCTATTGGTTATGATATATCAAGCTTTAATTGCTTATTATCAAAAGTCAAAGCTGACGAGTATGATATAGACAAACTGGAAAAGGAAATTAAGGATATCCTAAACAAACTTAATCATAGATTAAAACCTTCTACGTTTTTTTACAATCCACCAAATGAAGATACAGATAATGAATATCTCAAAACATGGTATGCAGATAGAGCAAGGAAGGAGCTTTTATATTACCGTTCTCTGATCCCAAATTACGAATACCAGGATCTCTTAAAAATTATCCTATCCCGAGCAGCCCGTTCAGCAAGGTTGACAACTCATTATGACTTAGATTTTCCTAAAAAACCACAGACAGAGCCTTACTATTGCTATAAGCACGGTCGTATCTGTAAGCCAACTGATAATGCGCTTCAGTTTCTCAATCGCTATAGCCTTGATACCTTAAAAAGAATTAAAGAGTTCGCCAAAATACGCACCAATGCCAAGGTGCAGGTCATTTGTGGAGACTCCAGAACTGCTAAGTTTCCACCACATGACGCTGTTATCACTTCTCCTCCTTATGTAGGGTTGATAAATTATCATGAACAACATCGCTACGCATATGAATTGCTGGAGCTTGAGAATAACGAGGATTTAGAAATCGGAGCTGCTTCTAAAGGCAACTCCAAAGCAGCCCGGGAGGAATACATCAGTCAAATTGGTGTAGTTTTTGAGAATCTAAAGAAAAGTCTCAAAGACAATGGCGTCGTGGTTATTGTAATTCATGATAAAAATGATCTATATAAGAATCTTGCTCCAAGGGTTGGTTTCAAGTTGGAGGAAAAGTTAGACCGCCATGTTAACCGCCGAACAGGCAGAAGATCAACCAATTTTTTTGAGGAAATTCTTATTTGGAGAAAAATAAAATGATCACACCTCAGACCAGAACTCAAATTAAAGGTTATCTTGAGGGTTTTATTCAAGGAATGATTGATCAATACAGAGAATCCCCTTTGAAACCTAATGAACTAAGGCCTCTAAGAAAATATTCAAAAGAGGGAAACATTAGGCCATTTCACGAAGCTCTTTTACCTGAAGGAATTCTGAGAATAAACGAGTTCGAGCGTTCTCTTTCTACCAAATTAGGCGACACCTTTGAAGAGTGTGCGAGATTACTTGGTAGAAATTATTTTGTAAGAGTTGAGAGAAATTACAAGGTGACTGGCGAAATTTCAAGAGCAGTTATTCGAAGTATAGAAAGATTCTGTAATGAGATTAACACAAGCGGATTAGGAAGAAGTTACTTAGATCTGATTCAAGAGGTAGTTTCCATTAACTCAGATGATTTGATTAGTCGAACCCGTAGAGCCGACCTTTACTTAATGGATAAGGATGGCAACGAGACATATTTTGAGATTAAAAGTCCGAAGCCGAACAAAGGTCAATGTGTAGAGGTAGCTGATAGACTATTACACATCCATGCAATGAGAGAAGCAGGACCACCAAGGGTAAAAACCTATTACGCAATGGCTTATAATCCTTATGGTGTAGACAAAGAAGACTACAAGTATAGTTTTGCCCTTCGATATCTGGATATGACCAACCAAGTCCTTTTAGGTAAGGAGTTTTGGGATTTCATTGGTGGAACGGGCAGCTATGAGGAGATTCTCTCAATCTACCAAGAGGTAGGTCAAGAAAAGGGCTCGGATATGCTTGACCAACTTGCTTTGAATTATTAAAACTACTGGCCCCTAAAAAACAAAAGGCAAGGAAAAACTCCTTGCCTTTTGTTGTGGTTAGCAGTCAAGAGTTGGGGTCAACCCTCAGAAAATGGATTTCCCCCGTTTTCCCGGCCCTCTCACCCAACTCCCTGAACTGGCCATCCCGACTGAGACTCTCTTTTACTTTTTGCGCTACATAGCTCACATTTGTCCCTGCAATCCCCTCCCAACTCCACGCCAATTGGTACATTGGTCCCCCCTCTACCTCTAAGCCAGATACACGAGCTTCGTTTCCATGACATCCGCAAGCTGCAGGGCCTCCTCAGATACCCCAGCAGGCCGAATCCCTCTACATAAGTGAGGAATTTCCAGAGATAAGGAAGATCCCAATATCTATTTTCTAAGGGCTGATCCCAATTTATCTTCTGAGTAACTGCTTTTATCAGAGGTCTGACCAAGTGCTTCTTGACTGATTTGTTTGACAAAATCTTATCGATTATCTTCATAAGCTTTTACTCATTGTCTTCTTAGCTATCGAGAAAAGTTCTTGACACACTGAGAGATTTAGATAAATTGGATTGTAGAGCAGTAGAGTAAGGTTTGTTTTGATTCAACCCTTCCCTTAACCTCGAAAGGAGCGAAAGATGCGATATTTATCAAGTGCCCGATATCTCTTTCTTTTTCTACCTTTTGTTTGGTTACTCTCTATATCCTGTGCAACACGTGCCACAGTTCAAAGACACAAGAGCCTTATGCCCTCACCTGGAACTTCATCAGAAAATGCTTATGTGCGAGTAGTTATCTCTCCACCTGTTGATGGACAACGAGGGTTCAAAAAGCAAGCAACTGGCTGGTTGTATCCACTCGTAGTTAGCATTGAGAATCTCACGGATCGGGAACTTGAAATAGGTTTGGAAAACTTTGTTCTTGCTTTAGCCGCAGGAGAACAAATGGAGCCACTCAATACTCGTAGCTGCCAACAAGCCATAGGACGTGAGGCTGGTGCAGGTGACGAAAATATATTCAGCACAGCATGGGACCAAATTAAGATAGACGCCAGTGAAGGCGTTGCCCAATCCATCCTCAAACCCGGTAAAGTTATGCCCACCATGAAGAAGATTGGGGTTCTATACTTCCGCAGGCTGTCTGATCATGAGAGACCTGTGGTACTTTTCATCACCGGCTTACAGACACCAGAAGGCTCACAAATTGAGACAATCACGATCAGCTTCAGTAGCCAATGACTGTAATGAGTAGGCTAGAAGAGAAGGAATACCATGAAGCAAGACTCTTCTAGTGAAAAAGCAGATCAAACTGCTGAACTTAAGCATAGCAGGACAGAATGGCTTAAGTGGGTTGTGCCCTCCGTTACAAGCATACTCATGATACTTGTCGGAGTTATACTCAGCCAACTTTTCCTAAATCGAACTGCAATCGTCGGAGAGAGAGCAAAACTCAAACGGGAAATAATCAACCTCCAATACCCGCACCTACAGAAGATCAGACGATTTGCTCGAATAGGCAAGGTTGCTCAAATAGCAATTGTCCATAATTTCTTCGGAAATGTCGAGAGTGAAAAACGCGAAGTATATCTCTTGCCCAAAATTGCTTACGATGAGAAGGCACGTTTAGAGTGGGAACGACTGGCTGGTGAGATTGCAGAAGCTAGTGACTTAATTGAACCCGAGATTTATGAAATCCATGAGATGATTGTAAGCTACACAAAAAAACATCCAATTCCTGTTCAAAACGGTTCGGACTATACCTATAGTGAAATATCAGGCTACTACTCCGATCATGATAATGTCAAAAGTTGGGTTCTTCTCAACGAGTATCTACTCTTAAAAACCGAGAAGTTTCTAGCCATGGAAGAATAGAACGATTCAAAGCAAGTAAGAGAAGTATCGCAACTCTTTCAAGGGAGATACCAAAGAAGTTTTAGGACATGATCATTGAAGGTGCTTTCTTAAAACTACCAGAACTACTGCTGGGACATATGTTCCCTAAGGAACAGTATGAAGCAACTATAGCGAATCGTCTTGCTATGGGGGTTCTTCTTGAACTATCTGCACGAAATATTGAACTTCCCATGCATCGGATTCATCTGGAGAAGCCCTATAAAGATGTGTCTAAATCACGATCTCCAGGTCGAGCAGATCTCTATGTTAACTTACAACCCACATTCCGGAAAAAATTTAAGGTCAAACACGGATAAATACAACGATTTCA
>CAZVGK010000002.1:0-192162 GCA_964626665.1 uncultured Gemmatimonadota bacterium
GGGCCATTTACATTAGCTATGGTGGTGAGAATGAGCTAAATTTATATTCATATCGGAGATTTTAATCATATAATAAGTCTCTTCTCATAATTCACTAATAAATATGGAGACGATGGCGGATAACGGGGCGGCGGGTAAGCGAAGTCCGCTGGAGGGAAAGCTTGCTTTCACTCCAGCGGACTGGGTAAGCGAATTTGGGTGAGCCCCGATGGCTATTGAGGTGAACCACTTACCCTGCCGCCCGATAAGCTAAATGCGCCCTCATTTAGCTTGGCTGATCTCGATAGAAAGAAGTCGATCATTACGTTGCTGCCCTTCCTTTTTTACCACCAATGAGATTAAGGTAAGCATAACAATTTAAGTGAGTTCAGTCAAGGGGTTTTTAGGAGGATCCCCTGTATCCGAATTATTCATAAACCGCGGATGAACCCCGTTAAATAAAAGCCATTTTGAGAACGCAATGATGCCTATTTCTAAATTATTTAACGGGGTGAAAGCAGATTTTCACAGATTTTATAAGAATCTCCCCAACAATAGGTTTTCACCTTTTAGGTGAAAGAAGGGTTTAACCCTAGTTTTTGTAAGTTCCTTATTTTAAAAATCTTGTGATAATCTTGTGGTTTCCTAATGCATAATCAGGGTGTAATACAAACCTGAAGGATCTTGTTTTTTGAGCGAAGTTTTTTGGGTAGGCTTGCGCCCTCAGTTTACCACTGCACTTACGTTTTTGATTTATTAATCAGGTAATCGAAAAGCAGGGACCGGAGGGAATTACGATCAAAAACCCCCACGGCTCTCAAAAAGTTACACAAAATAGTGATGGGCGAATCAGGTATAATTTTCACCCTCTCCTTAGTCCTCCCCCGTCTCGCCCCGTGTAGTAGTGAAACTTACTACACAGGGCAAGGGGGAGGACATCTCTTGGATGCCCTGCTCTGTAGGCGGCGAGGTTCACTGGAGATTTTTACCCGATTAAATTGGCAAAAACCATTGGTGCGGGTCCTCATAGGGGCTAAAGCCTGGCAAAGGTTACCCC
Organism: uncultured Gemmatimonadota bacterium; assembly: GCA_964626665.1. Taxonomy (GTDB): domain Bacteria; phylum SM23-81; class DAOVCL01; order DAOVCL01; family DAOVCL01; genus DAOVCL01. Next base: position 1,037 of record CAZVGK010000002.1, read on the forward strand.
GACTAAAGTCGGGTAGAAGGGGTCGCATTTGGGTGGATCGAACGGGCTACGATTCATCGGAACCCCTTCAGAGAACCAAAGGACTTACTTAGCCTGACCCTGGTGGAATCGGAATTCTGCCACCTCAAAAAGGGAACCCTCCGACTAACAGGCTACGATCCCCGAGCCACGATGGTTTTTTGGGTTGCGGCTGGACTCCTCCCGGACTTCCCCCTAAAAAGCCCTGGACATCCCCGGGGTAATTGGGTAGATTAGGGGGAACTTTTATCAGGTTAAGAGGTTAAAAGATAATTTAACGGTTGAGGGCTGATGATACCCAAGGAGATACTAGAGAAGGTCCGCCGCATAGAGATAAGGACAAACAACCTGGTGAACAGCGTCTTTTCTGGGGAATACCAGAGTGTCTTTAAGGGCCGGGGGATGGAGTTCTCCGAGGTAAGGGAATACCAACAGGGGGACGATATCAGGACCATCGATTGGAATGTCACCGCCAGGATGGGCCATCCCTTTGTGAAGAAGTTCGTAGAGGAGAGGGAGCTTACCGTTATGCTCTTGGTGGATGCCAGCTCCTCTGGGGAGTTCGGCACGGTAAAACAGATGAAGGGGGAGATAGCGGTGGAGATCTGTGCCCTTTTAGCCTTTTCGGCTATCAAGAACAACGATAGGGTTGGCCTGATCATCTTCACCGATGAGATAGAGAAGTTCATCCCCCCCAAGAAGGGGAGAAAGCATGTCCTCCGGGTGATCAGGGAGCTCCTCTATTTTCAGCCCAAACGCAACCAGACGGATATCTCCGCCGCGTTGACCTATCTGCGTAATGTGGTGAACAGGAGGAGCGTGGTCTTTTTGGTCTCCGATTTTATGGCCAAGGGATATGAAAAGGCCCTCAAGGTTGCCCATCACAGGCATGATATAATTGCCATCACCATAACAGATCCGCGGGAGATGAAACTCCCCAAATTAGGTTTTATCCAGCTTGAGGATGCTGAAACAGGGGAGGAGATCCTGATAGATACATCAGACCCTCAGTTAAGGGAGTCCTTCTTTGGGCTCTCCTCAAAGGAGAGAAGGGAGAGGGATAAACTGTTTAGGTCGATAAATGTTGACCAGATAGACATCATCACCGACAGGTCCTACATCAAACCGCTGATGCAGTTCTTCAAAATGAGGGCTAACAAGTTCAGATGAGCAAGGGAGGTTAATGATGTCCTATAAATTTGGCTTTTGCACAGTGATCATTGTGTTATTAGAATGCTTCACGACATTTGCTCAGGAAAAGGATACGATGAAATTGCCAGACACACCCGTGGCTCGACAATTCAACAAATTCTTACAAGCCATTGAATCAGGAGATTACCAACCATATATCCAGGAGAATTTTTCGCAGAGCTTTCTTGATGCCTTCCCCCTGTCGACTCATCTAGAGTTTTTCAAGCAAATGCACATAACGCATGGAAGATTTTCAATCCGTGCCATAGAAAAATCGACTGAGCATGAATTGATTGTACTGGTAAAGAGCAAAAAACTTGATGCTTGGCGGCGCTTGGTGTTCCATACAGAACCCAGGTCACCATACAAAGTAACTGGGATACAGATTGACATGGCATCATCTCCTGATAAAGACCAGGAACAGATTAAAAAGATGAGTGAAAAGGAAATCTTACAATATGCCGAGGGCGAATTGAAAAGGATGGTGGAAAAGGACGAGTTCTCGGGTGCCGTTCTCATCGCCAAAGGCGGACAGCTTATATTGAAACAGGCGTACGGCATGGCCAGCAAAAGATTCAATGTTCCGAATAATGTAGACACAAAATTCAATATCGGATCGATCAACAAATCCTTTACCCAAATGGCCATTGCACAGTTGTTGGAAAAAGGCAGGATATGCCTGGATGACAAGATAAGCCGATATCTGGATAACTTCCCAGAAGAGATCGGTAATAAAGTGACGATAAGGCACCTATTGACCATGCGCTCGGGAATGGGACATTATTGGACTGAGGAGTGGAGAGCAAAGTGGGCAACAATCAAAACTGTCGATGCGCTCATTGAAATCATCAAAAAAATCCACTTGGATTTCGAGCCTGGAGCGAAGCAGCAGTACAGCAATTCCGGTTATGTAGTGTTGGGGGCAATTATCGAGAAGGTCACAGGGCAAAGTTACTATGACTATGTACGTCAGAATGTCTTTGAGCCTGTGGGCATGTTCAATACAGATTCCTACGAATTGGATCAGGTCGTCCCTAATCTTGCCATTGGCTATACCAGTAATCTTTCTCAAGCTCCCTATGCCAACAACAAGTGGCAGAACAACTTGTTTCTGCATTCTGTAAAAGGCTCGCCTGCGGGGGGAGGGTATTCGACAGTAGATGATCTCAATCTCTATGTGGAATCTCTCAAGGAGAATAAACTGGCCAACGAGAAATACACAAATATGGTTTTAGGTTTGTTTGGTAACATTGACAATTCGGAATGTCGCCCTGGCAAATTCGGTATTGCTGGTGGCGCGCCTATTGGTATAAATGCTGTGATGGAGGCTGACCTGGAAAATGGCTACACCGTGATAGTTTTGTCGAATTATGATCCGCCTGTTGCGGAGAAATTGGGCAAAAAGATATTTAACATGCTTTGCATTCAGTCATCGAATGAAAATTGATACGTCAATAGGTGGGTATAATCACTATTCTTGTGGTGATTTGATTGTTTAACTAAGGTTTGTAGGCGGTTGAAGGTTTCTGTATGGATTCGAATTTTTAGAGCACTCTTGCAGTTGTTTATAACTCCGAAAATTAGGTGCCTCTTAACCTTCTGTACCTGAAAACCAGAACATTAAGAAGGAATGACTGCATACAAAAAGGCTGAAAATTAGGTAGCCGTAACCTTTAGGTTGCGTAAGTGGACGATTTATGAGGTTTCTTTTCGCTTACTAAAGCCTGTGGCTACCCCTTGGAGATTTTTTGCAGGAGAGTCAGGAATTAAAATACAAAATTGCCTCGTTTTAAATACAAAGGATATACAACGCAAGAGCAATTCGGTTCGGAAACCGAATTGCTCTGCTGTGAACTTAATCTAAAATTTATCTACACTTTGTGCCTTGGTGTCTTTGTGGCTGAATAGAGCAAAGGAGGTGGATGAAAGCATTAGGAGTGGCCTTTAGCGCCCGCAAGGAGGGAAATTGCCTGAGTTCCCTCCAATATTGTCAGGAAAGGCTAAGGGGGAAAGGTTATGAGACGGAGCTGATAAATGCCTATGATCACAAGATAACTCCTTGCAGTCACTGTGAGTATGAGTGCTTCTCCTTTGGGGAGGAGGGGAAGGCCGCCCTCTGTCCCCTGCAGGATGATGTTCCCTGGCTCTATGAAAAGTGTAAGGATGCAAATCTCTCTATCTTTGCTATTCCCACCTATGGGGGACACCTTTCTGGCCTATATATGGCCTTTGGGGAGAGGGGGCAGTCACAGTTCTCCGATTGGGAGGAGTTCCGACAGGGTTTCTCCTCCAAGGTAAATTTGATCATCATAGGAAACCTTAGCTCTGGGGGCGATATGGCCCTACATGAGGCTCTCTGCGATTTCTATAACCTTGACCCTCCTCCCGAGACGTTGTTCCTCTCGGCCAGGCAATGGGGGAACAATTCCTTGAAGGGCGACCTGGTGAAGGAGTTAGGGGTAAAGGCGAGGTTGGAGCAATTCGTTGATCGTATTCACAGCAAGGAGAAGCGTAAGAAAGGAGGTTGGCATTGATTGAAGTCAAGAACCTGACCAAGTATTATGGTTCCCAGATGGCCATTGAGGATGTGAACTTTCAGGGTGGAGAAGGTGGAGATAAGGTATCCGGATCAAATTATCATCTGTGAGAAGGACACCAGTGGGGGATGGATGATGGCCAAACCAGTCTCGGCTAAGGTGAAGAAGTGGAAGGTCTCCAGCCTCTTCTCTGACCTCTCAGGTTTGCGGGCGAAGAAATTTCTCCTTCCGACTAAGCGACTTTCCCGCTATGGCCTCAAATCCCCCCAGGAGGAGACAATTCTCCACGAAGAGGGGAAGGAGTTGGTCTGGGTCCAATTGGGAAAGAAGGTAGGCGATCTGGTCTACCTAAGGGATAAGCTGAGAGGGAAGTTCTTTATGGTGGAAGCGAAAAGTGCTGAAAGGCTTAAGCTAAAGCCCGAGGATATAAAGGAGAGGGTTTCCAAATAGCCTATGTGGATTGCCATCATTCTACTTCTGTTTCTTCCCCTGGGCTCCCCCGGGGATTATCTCTCCGTCAAATCCTCGGTCGATAAAGCCAAGATAACCGTGGGAGATCCCATCACCTATACCCTTACGGTGACCAGACAGGAGAGCGTAAAGGTGGTCCCCCCCGAACTGGGAGCAAACCTGGGGGGATTTGAGATCAGGGACTACCACCAGGAGCAGGGGAAGAAGCTTAAGGATGGGAGGATCCAGGATAGGGTGAACTATGTGATCACCATCTATCAGACAGGCGATTACCAGATTCCACCTGTGGAGGTGGGATATACCCTCCCCAATGGGGAGAAGGGAAAGTTCTCTTCCCAGCCGATAAAGATTCAGGTGGAGAGTGTCAAGCCAAGCGATGCTCAGAATATTAAGGGCATCAAGGACCCAGTAAGTATTGGTTTTGATTGGAAGCCCTATTATAAGTGGGTAGCCTTGTTTCTCTTAGTTGTTGGGGTGGGGGGCTATTTTTGGTGGAGGAAAAGGAAGGCTGGGATAATCATGGAGGGGATAGAGTATAAAGGCCCTCCCCGACCGGCTCACCTCATAGCCTATGAGGAGTTGGAGAGAATTGGTAAGCTCAAGCTCATAGAAAAGGGGGAGATAAAGAGGTATTATACCGAGATCTCCGAGGTCATCAGGAGGTATATTAGCCGTCGGTATGAGGTGCAGACTATGGAGCTGACTACGGGAGAGATAATCGACGGGATGCTCGCTGCGGAAGTGGATGGAGAAGATGTCTCCCTCTTCCAGGAGTTCTTAGAGGAGTGCGATCTGGTCAAATTTGCCAAGTATTTCCCTCCCCAGGAGAAGATGGGGGGGGCGATAGATTGGGCCCGCAGTCTGGTTGAGAGAACCAAGGTTGAGGAAAAACCCCAGGAGGAAGAAACCTATGCGGCTGGCTGATCTCTGGTTCCTCCTTCTTTTAGCCTTTATCCCCTTATACCTCTGGTTGACGATCTTCCACCGGAGGAAGGAAGGGACCATCCGCTTCTCCGATCTGGGAAGTATAAAGAGGGTAAAGGGGGGAAGGTCTGCGCATTATCGGCGGGTCCTCATCTTTCTACGCGGCCTGGCCCTCTCCCTGATGGTGGTGGCCCTGGCCCGTCCCCAGGCAGGCAGAAAAAGTGAGGAGATCTTAACCAAGGGGATAGATATAGTCTTAGCCATAGATGTCTCCACCAGTATGAGGGCGGAGGACTTTAAGCCAAACAACAGGCTCTGGGTGGCCAAGGAGGTGGCCAAGGATTTCATCAGGGGAAGGAGAAACGACCGCATAGGGCTGGTGATCTTCGCCGGGAAGAGCTTTACCCAATGTCCGCTTACCTTAGACTATGGGGTTCTCTTAAGTTTTTTAGATCAGGTGAAGATCGGGATGGTGGAGGATGGGACGGCCATTGGGATGGGCCTGGCCACGGCCATAAACAGGCTCAGAGATTCCCAGGCCAAGAGCAAGCTGATTATCCTCCTCACCGATGGACGCAATAACCGGGGGGAGATCGATCCGGTGACCGCGGCCAAGGCCGCTCAGGCCTTAGGGATTAAAATATACACAATTGGGGCAGGGAAGAGGGGGAGCGCCCTCTATCCGATTGAGGACCCCATCTTTGGAAAGAGATATGTGAGATTGCCGGTGGATATAGATGAGGAGACCTTGAGGAAAGTTGCCACCACAACCGGGGGCAAGTATTTTCGGGCCACCGATGCCCAGAAGCTCTCGGCCATTTATAAGGAGATAAGTCGGATGGAGAAGACGAAGATCAAGGTTAGAGAGTATATGGAATATTCGGAGAGGTTTGGCCGCTTCCTTTTCCCTGCCTTTCTCTTTCTGATGATAGAGATAGGGCTGGCCAACACCAGGTTCCGGAAGATACCGTAACTGCAGCTTACAGTAGTCAGAGGTCAGAAGGCAGTTCACAGTGATCAGTTATCAGTTGCCAGGGATTAGGGCATGGCCTCTGACAACTGGCAACCGACAACTGATTACTGATTACTGATTACTGACTACTGGCTGCTGTTTCCCCACTTTAGGCTTGACTAAAAGCAAGGGAACCATATCTTAAGGACAGGGCCTATTTAAAGCGAGGTGGCAGAACCCTTGTTCTGCCCCCTCCCCACTTAGGTGTTGTAGCCCGTTAAGGCGGGAAGATTGACGGTAAAGACAGGAGGTAAAGGTGAGCACGGCCAAAGAAGAAGTTCAGAGAATACTTGCCCAAATTCCAGACGATGCATCTCTTGAAGATATCCAATACCACATTTATGTTTGCCAGAAGATCGAACGCGGGCTGAAGGATGTTGAGGAAGGCCGGGTGCTTAGTCAGGAAGAGATTGAACGGCGGATGTCTAAATGGCGTTAACCCGAGCTGTTCATTCATGAATTTGCGGGTAACATCTTGGACCGTTGGTGGATTCTTACCGTAGGGACAAGTCTTTAGACTTGTCCGTGGAGGGCGGACAGACCTAAAGGTCTGTCCCTACGAAATAGCAAAAGAAAGGAGGGACGGATGAAGCATCTGTTTGGGGCATGGGAATGAGGTGGCAAGTCAACAAAGAAAGGAGAGAGAAAGATGAAACGCCTATTTGGAGCAATCGTAGTCCTCATCCTCTTCTCAGGCTCGGTTTATGGGGCTCAGGAAAAGGATCCCTTCAACCTGAGAGACGTGATGGAGAGAGTAGCACACCATCCTAAGATAGATGGGGAAAAGATCACCATTGGTGGAGAGGTCTATCAAGCAACTTTTGATGGCTCGGAGGTTATCTTAACCTCAAGGGATGGAAAGCATAGCTACAGGATTCCCATTGGGGAAGGGGCAGAACCGTATATAAAGGATGGCAGGGTATGCTATGAGACCCCTGATGGGGAGATACAATTTAGGGGGACCAGATTTGGCCTGAGATACCAGAGGATAATCAATGATCCTGGCTTTGGAAAGTATCTGGGGGATATGGCAATTAGGATGAAGGGGCGAGGGGATCTGGTTCATCATAAAAGGCCAAGCCTTTCAAATGCAAAGGGTCGTAGGGTGCCCTACAGGGCTGACCAGGGGAATCTCTGGATATCCCAGAAAGATCTTGCTTCCTCGCAATTTCCCCTCAACTTAGGCGGCGAATTCCTGATTGATACCACTATTGTGTATGTACCAGCGCCTGATAGACAGGATTTTCCTTCCGTAGCCTTTGATGGCACAAATTACTTAGTAGTGTGGACAGACGAACGCAGTGGCTGGGACATCTATGCGTGTCGAGTGAACCCATCAGGTGCTATATTAGACCCCTCAGGCATCTACATTTCAACGGGAGGATCAACATCTCGATCGGTAGCCTTTGATGGCACAAACTATCTTGTGGTATGGACGGGTGAGGGCAGGAGTGGTGGTTATGCGGACATCTACGGCTGTCGAGTGAGTCCGATGGGGACCGTATTGGACCCAGGCGGCATCGCTATCTCACCGCCAGACGGCGGGTACGATGCGTATCCGTCGATAGCCTTTGATGGCAGAAACTATCTTGTGGTATGGAGACATTACTTGTACGGTTATGATATCTACGGGTGTCGGGTGAGTCCATCGGGTACTGTATTAGACTCCACAGGGATTGTTATATCAGCGGCTGCAGGTGACCAAAGCGGTGGATCAGTAGCCTTTGATGGTACAAACTATCTAGTGGTGTGGACAGACCAACGCAGCGGCAATGATAGTGACATCTATGGGTGTCGGGTGAGCCCATCCGGGAGTGTATTAGACCCAGACGGGGTTGCCCTATCAGCTGCAGCAGGTGACCAAGGCGGTGGATCAGTAGCCTTTGATGGTACAAACTATCTAGTGGTGTGGACAGACTATAGCAGGGACATCTGGGGCTGTCGGGTTACTCCATCGCTTATAATATTGGACCCATCAGGCATCAACATTTCGACGGAAGGATGGGGGGGTCCATTTGTAAGCTTTGATGGCACAAACTATCTAGTGGTCTGGGATGGTGTCTACGGACGTCGGGTCAGTCCATCGGGTACTGTATTAGATACAGCAGACATTCATATTTCAATGGTAGGAGGGTCGTTTCCATCGGTGGCGTTTGGTGATACAAACTATCTTGTGGTATGGGAAGATCGGCGCAATACAAGTTCGGAAAACTATTCTGACATTTACGGGTGTCGGATGAGCCCATCGGGCACCGTATTAGACTCTGAAAATATCGGCATCTCAGGGGCAGCAAATAGCCTCTGGTATCCATCGGCAATCTTTGGTAACACTAACTACCTTGTAGTGTGGGAAGACTATCGTGGCGGCAGTGATGACGTGGACATCTATGGGTGTCGGGTGAGCCCATCCGGGAGTGTATTAGACCCAGCGTGCATCCCCATCTCAACGGCAGCAGGTTACAGTGAATTATCCCCCTCGGTAGCGTTTGATGGGACAAACTACCTCGTGGTGTGGGCAGATTGTCGCAACGGCAGTGATGTTGACATCTACGGGTGTCGTGTAAGCCAATCGGGTACTGTACTGGATACAGCAGGGTTTGCCGTCTCAACGGTACCAGGTGGGCAGGGATCTCCAGCGGTAGCGTTTGATGGCGCGAACTATCTTGTGGTATGGACGTACTCTCGTGGTGGCAGTGATTCTGACATATATGGGTGCCGTATAGATCAATTAGGGACGGTACTGGACCCAGGAGGCATCGCCATCTCGACGGCAGCAAATAACCAGGGGGTTCCATCGGTAGCGTTTGATGGTACAAATTATCTTGTGGTATGGGAAGACTATCGCAGCGGCAGTGATTCTGACATCTATGGTTGTCGGGTGAGCCCAGCAGGAGCCATATTGGAGCCAGCAGGCATAGCCATCTCGACGGCAGCAAATAACCAAAGGCGCCCTTCGGTATCCTTTGATGGCACAAACTATCTGGTCGTGTGGCAGGACAAGCGCAGCGGTGGAGGGCGTATTAGCATCTGTGAGTGCCGGGTTAGCCAATCAGGCACTGTATTAGACCCATCAGGCATTGCCATTTCAACAGGACCAACATTGCAGGAATCTCCGTCAGTAGCGTTTGATGGGACAAACTATCTCGTGGTATGGGAGGACTATTTCTACGACGGTGAACGCAATATCTGTGGGTGCCGGATAGGCCCATCAGGTGATCTAATAGATTCATTATTTACGGTGACAACCCAATCCGGTGATCAAGTCTGGCCAACATTGGCGGCGGGAGCAAATGGTCAAATTCTAATTACCTATTCGGGATTTACCCCTTATCCTTACAACGCAATGCGTATCTGGGGGAAATTTTATCCCTTTACCGGGGTAGAGGAAGAGCCAACCCCAGGGGCATTGCCGCAGCAGTTTACCTTGGAGCAAAATTATCCCAATCCGTTTAATTCAACTACAGCCATTAGCTATCAGTTGTCAGCTATCAGCTATCAGCGGTCAGCAGTCAGCTTAAAGATTTACAACATTTTGGGGCGGGAGGTGAGGACACTGGTGGATGAGGAGCAACCTGCGGGTAATTATCGGGTTCTGTGGGATGGAAGGGATAACTCAGGCAAGGGGGTCTCCAGTGGAGTATACTTCTGCAGGTTAAAGGTTAAGGGTGAAAGGTTAAAAGTGGAGAAGACGAGGAAGATGGTGCTTTTGAGATAGAGACGAGAGATAGAGACCGCCTCACACTACCCCCTGAGAGTATATTCAATGAGGTGGTAGAACCCAGGTTCGCTCACAGTTAGATTGGGAGGTCTGGCTGCTCAGTCATTGTAGTCCGTCAGGGCAGGAGTCCTGACGGCGCAGGAGGGAGAGGGAAATCACCCTCACCTAACCTCTCCCTTCAAGGGAGAGGAATTAGTGCTGTCAGGGTTCAGCCCTGAGAGCAAAACGGGTGTAGGGACAGGTCTTCAGATCTGTCCCAGGAGGACGGACAGACCTGAAGGTCTGTCCCTAAGAAAAGCAACTAAGGGTGTAAAAGGATGAAATTTGGCAGCCCACAGTTTTTGTGGCTTTTCTGGCTTATTCCAGCCATCATCCTCTTCTATATCATCTCCTTTCGGAGAAAAAAGAAGATCCTGCAAGCCTTTGGTAACTTAGAGCTGATGGAGAAGCTCACCCCCACGGTGAGCAGGAGGAAACAAAGGCTAAAGGCCATCCTGGTGGTAGTGGGCCTATCCTTCCTCCTCTTCTCCCTGGCCCGTCCCCAGTATGGGAAGAGGCTAAGGATGATGAAGAGGAAAGGGGTGGATATTCTCATCTGCCTGGACACCTCCAAGAGTATGTTGGCCGAGGATATCAAGCCCAACAGGCTGGAGAGGGCTAAACATGAGCTATCTGGCCTGATCGATGGGCTGCAAGGGGACAGGGTGGGCATTGTGGCCTTTGCCGGGGATGCCTTCTTGGAATGCCCCCTCACCATCGACTATGGGGCAGCGAAGATGTTTTTGGATATTCTGGACCCGGACATCATCCCTACCCCAGGAACAGCCGTCGGTAAGGCCATCAAGGTGGCCCTGGGTGCCTTCAACCAGAAGGAGAGGAAGTATAAGGTAATAGTCCTCTTGACCGATGGTGAGGACCATCAGTCTGATCCGATAAAGGCGGCCAAGGAGGCCTCCCAGGAAGGGGTGAGGATTTACACGGTGGGAATAGGTTCCCCTCAGGGAGCTCCCATCCCCTTGAGGGATGAGAGCGGGAAGTTATTGGAGTACAAGAAGGACAAGAATGGCCAAACGGTGATGAGCAAATTAGATGAACTGACCTTGGAGAAGGTTGCCCTGCTCACCGATGGCAAGTATTACCGCTCGACCACCGGGGGGATGGAGCTGGATAAGATCTATGAGGACCTATCAAAGTTGGAGAAGAAGGAGCTTAAATCCAGGCAATACAGCCAATATGAGGACAGGTATCAATATTTTCTCATAGTGGCCATCCTGGCCCTGTTTGCCGAAGGCCTACTGAGTGACCGGATAAGAAAGAAGGGGAAATGGGAGGGTAGATTTGCGTAGGTTTATCTGGATAGGGATTGGCCTTTTTCTTCTCCTCGATACAGAGGTAAGCTGGGGGAGCCTTTGGGGGAAGAACAGGAAGGGCAACAAGCTATATGAGAAGGGGCAGTACGATGAAGCCCTCAAGGTTTATAAGGATGCCCAATTGGAATCCCCAGAGTCCCCGCAGCTTCACTACAACATTGGCAATGCCCTCTACCAGAAGAGGAAGTTCAAGGAGGCCGCCCAGGAGTATGAGAAGGCCCTCAGGTCTGATCGGCCCCTCCTCCAAGAGGGGGCATATTACAACTTGGGGAATAGCGCCTACCGACAGGGAAAACTCACCGATGCCATTCAGTATTATGAAAAGACCCTCCAGCTCAAACCAGACGATATGGATGCCAAATATAACCTGGAGTTTGTCAGAAAGAAGCTGAAGGAGACGGCCCAGAAACAACCCCCCAAAAACCAGGGGAACCAGCAGGAAAAATCCGAGAAGGGGCAAAAGGGGAGGGAAGAGCAGAAGAAATCACAGCAGGCTAAGAAGCAACAACAGCCAAAGGAGGCAGAACAACCCAAGGAAAAGAAGTCGGAACAGGCCAAGGAGTTAAAGCAGAGCCAGGGGAAGAAGGAGGGCCAGGAGAATCCAGAGCCCTCTCCACCACAAAAGGGGATGATGAGCAAGGAAGAGGCCCAAAGGCTTCTTGATGCTTTAAAGGAACAGGAGAAGAAAGACCAGAAGGAGTTGAGGAGAGTGAAGACGAGGGGGCAGACCAAGGTAGAGAAGGATTGGTGATGATGAAGGGTTTAAAGGAGATCTTTGGGGGGTTCTTGATCTTACTCCTTTTCCTTGTTGGTTTGCGGGGAGTGCAGGCGGGAGAACTTAGCTTTAGCGCCTCCGTGGATAGGCGGCAACTCTCCCTCGGCGAACAGCTTACCCTCACGGTCAGCGTATCAGGCAAGGGCGTAGGATCGGTCTCTGAACCCGAGGCTCCCTCCCTCGCTGGATTTGAGGTGGTGGGAACGAACTCCTCTACCTCCTCCCAGATCCAGTTCATCAATGGGAGGATGAGTTCCTCAAAGACCAGAGACTTCATCTACTATCTTCAACCCACCAGGGTGGGTGAATTGAAGATCGGCTCCTTCAGGCTGAAGGTAAAGGGGAAAACCTATGCCACCGATCCCATTGTCATTCAGGTAACCCCGTCGGCCGGGGGCACTGCTCAAGTCCCCCAGTTTGCCACCCCACAGATACCATCCGGGAAGGTCTCGGGGAGGAGAGGGGACCTCCTTCTTTTGGCCACCTACTCTCCTCAGAGGGTATATATAGGGGAGCAGGTTACCGTTACCTATCTGCTTTGCACCAGAAGTGACCTCAGGAATGTGCAGTTGGGGCAACTCCCCTCCAACACCGGCTTTTGGGCCGAGGAGTTATACCAGGCCAAGACCCTCAATTTTCATCCTCAGGTGATCAATGGAAGGAGATACAGGGTGGCCAAGATCAGGGAGGTGGCCCTCTTTCCCACCACCACAGGTGAGCTGAAAATCAATCCCATGGAATTGGTCTGCGATGTGCAGCTAAGGAGCAACGACTTCTTCGACTTCTGGGGAAGGAGCAAGAGGATAAAGATAAGGAGCAACCCCGGGGAGATCAGGGTCAACCCCCTTCCCGAGTTGGGGAAACCGGCGACGTTTGCCGGCGCGGTGGGCCATTTTACGGTCCAAGCTGCCATAGACAAGAAACAGGTTGCTGCAGGTAATCCGATAAATCTTACCGTAACTATCCAGGGGACCGGCAACCTGAAGCTGATGCCCGCGCCTCAGCTTTCTTCCCTTGAGGGTTTCAAAAGATACGAGCCGGAAGTGGAGGAAAAAATCTCCAAGGTTAACTTACAAGTAGGGGGGAGGAAGACATTTAATTATGTCCTTATTCCTGAAAAGTCGGGTAGGTTTCAAATCGATCCCCTAGTTCTTCCCTATTTTGATCCCCAGGCAAAATGTTATCGCCAAGCTCGCAGCCAACCGCTGGCCTTGCAGGTTATCCCCGGGGAGAAGGAGGAGAGGGTTGCAGCTTTTCCCCTAAGCAGGGAGGTGCAGCTCTTAGGGAAGGATGTTAGGTATATAAAGTCAGATCTGACCAAACTCCCCGATCAAGGTAGGGAGCTTTACAAAAGCCCTCTCTACATTCTTCTCCATATCTTCCCCCTCTTGGCCATTTTCGCCTCCTTTGCCTATCGTAGGCACTACTTGCGGATAAGTCAAGATGTTGGCTACGCTCGAAAGCAGAGAGCTAAGGGGCTCACCCAGAGGAGGCTAAAGGAGGCGAAGAGATTGCTTAAGGAGGGCTTGGCAGGTGAGTTCTATGGAGCCATAGCCAAAGCGCTCACCGACTATATCGGAGATAAGCTGAACATCGAGGCCACAGGCCTGACAATAGATCAATTATTAGATCTGCTTAAGGAGAGAGGTTATCCCTTAGAGGTTAGGGAGAAGTATTTGGCCTGCTATAACAACTGCGATTTGGCCCGTTTCTCCCCTTCCAGTATATCTACGGGGAAGATGGAGGAGACCTTAAAATTGGCTCAGGAGGCCATTCTGGCCTTGGAGAGAACAACAAAACAGGGAAGGAGAAATGGGTAAGAAAAAGAGGAAGAAGTCGACATTCCAGGAGTACTTGGAGAGCATAATTATAGCCGTGCTCTTGGCCTTTGTGATCAAGACCTCTATTGTAGAGGCCTATAGGATCCCTACCGGCTCGATGGAGGATACCCTCTTAGTAGGTGATTTCCTTTTGGCTAACAAGTTCATCTACGGAGCGAGGTTACCCCTTATTGGGGTGAGGCTGCCTGCCCTACAGAACCCTCATCCCGGGCAAGTGGTTATCTTCAAGTACCCGCTGGACCGGAAGACCAACTATATTAAGAGGGTGGTGGCCACCGAGGGCCAGGTGGTGGAGATAAAGGACAAAAGGCTTTATGTTGATGGAAAGCTTGTCCCTGATCCAACCCACTCCAAGCATACTGACCTCAGGGAGATCCCGCGGGGGACGAACAACAGGGACAACTTCGGGCCGGTAAGGGTTCCCCAGGGATATATATTTGTGATGGGCGACAACCGAGACAACAGCTATGACAGCAGGTTTTGGGGTTTTTTAGATAGAAAGTTGATCAGGGGTGAGGCAATGATCATCCATTTCTCCTGGAAGCCCGATTCCTCTGCTCCCAAACTTTTCTGGGATAATCCCCTCTCCGCCATTCACCTCCTCTTCTATAACCTAATTCATTCTCCCTGGAGGATAAGGTGGAAAAGAATTGGCCACCTGATAAGGTGAGGTGCTGAGGCCATTTCTGATAACCTTTTTCTTGGTGGCCCTCCCCTGGGCAGTCTCTTCCCCCGAACTTAGCCCATCTCAGGCCTATAATCAGGGGAACAGATTTTTCCAGGAGGCCCAGTATAAGAAGGCAATCGAAAGCTACCGGAGAGCCCTCGGTGAGGGGGTAAGAAACAGTTATCTCTTCTATAACCTGGGGAATGCCTATTACAAGGATGGTCAACTGGGCAGGGCGATCTGGGCTTATGAGAAGGCCAAGATACTTTCCCCGCGGGACGGGGATATAACCTACAATCTCAAACTCCTCCGTTCGCTTTTGGAGGATAAATCAGCGGTGGCTTCCTCGGGAGGGATGGTTGAGTTTTTTAGCCGGCTCCCCGGTTACTTCACCCTGCGGGAGCTCTCCTGGGGGGAGTCTATCCTCTATCTCCTTTTTACCCTCTCCATTGTTGGTTTTCTTTTAGGGTTTAAGCCAGGTCCCAGGAGGGCAATGAGGTATTTAATTACCATCGTTGCTCCCCTCCTTTTTGTTTCTCTCCTCCTTTTTGCCGCCCGCACCTATGAGTTGAACTTTAAACAAAGGGCCGTCATCTTGGAGGCCCAGTTGGAGGCCAGAAGCGGACCAGGTGAGGAGTATACCAAGATAATTACCCTCCACGAGGGGATAGAGGTGGAGATAAGGGAGAACCGGCAGGGTTGGTGTTTGATCAAGCTTCCCAATGGACTGGGTGGTTGGATAGAGAAGGGTTCCCTGCTCAGAATTTGATTTCAGGGGCTTACTATCCTTAAATACCGAAATAACTTCCTGATATTTCGATAGTTTCGGTTTCATTAAAGCATTTTCTTTTTTGCAACCACGCGAAAAAGACTTGGCAGTAGATGATATGGTTCTTATAGTTCATTCTAACCCGTATTCCGGAAAATCAGTTTTTAGATTCGTAACTCATTGATTTTTAAAGATAAATTTTCCGGATTTTTATGGACTACATTTTTATTGGTTGTTATTAAAAAACTGTTCAACTGGTTGATATTATTGTAGTTTTTCGTATTTGATCTTAAATTTTTTCCGGAATGTGGGTTCTAAGATGGACCAGGGGATCCCCTTTATAGTGGATTATAATTTGTGTAATTCCTTGAGATTCCGTGGTGAAATGTTATAAAGCAAAGGAGATATTCAAATGGAAGAAGAGTATACTCTGAAGATAATCTATGAAACCCTGCAGAAGTTTGGCCAGGAGAACAAGGCACGGTTTGATGGAATAGACAAGCATTTTGAGCAGATAGATGGTCGTTTTGAACAAGTTGATAGTCGTTTTGAGCAGATAGATAGTCGTTTTGAGCAGATAGACAAGCGTTTTGAGCAGATAGATAGTCGTTTTGAGCAGATAGATAGTCGTTTTGAGCAGATAGACAAGCGTTTTGAGCAGATAGATAGTCGTTTTGAACAAGTTGATAGTCGTTTTGAGCAGATAGATAGTCGTTTTGAGCAGATAGATAAGCGCTTTGAGCAGATAGATAAGCGCTTTGATAAAATGCAAAAGGATATGGATCAAAGGTTTGATGCGGTTGACCGTCGGCTGGAAACTTTGGAGAAAGCGGTTCAGGAGATTAAACTGGCAGTTAAAGTTGTAGAGGCTAAGAGTGAAGCTTACGACCGGAAGTTTGAGGCTATCGGGAAAGGTGCTTTAGCCTGAAGAAGGGTTATAACCCCGGCTCAGGTGGGAAACTGGGTGGAATGGCCAGGGGGGATGACTTCTGACACTTTTTTCGCCCCTATTAAAAAGTCATTGCTCGCCCCGGTAGATATCAATGACGTTTCGCTGAACCCCGAGATTGGTAGAAATCATCTAACGGGGTGAGCAAAGCGAAGCAATTTCCAAGGGATTGCTCATCCCGATTTCATCGGGATTCGCAACGATTTCGTCGGATTGCTTCGTCGTCCCAAAAACTTTCGGGACTCCTTGCAATGACAAAGTACGGGCAGGTGCGGTAATAAATCTTCAATCGACGCAAGCCATTAGAGGAGGAGAACTCTTCGCATGAATGTAACTCTTTTCACCTAAATCCCTATATGAGCCATAACCCCAAATTACGCACATTAAACATTGAAAATCATTGAGAACCTCTGGAGTCACTTCCTGAAAATTCAGTGACTTCGGTGTCAGTTGGTGTTTTCACCCATTATTTGAGCTTGCTTTCCTCACCTCTAAGTAGCAATATTATCCAATATAAAAGAGCAATATCTGCAGAGCAAATTCTGTTCATCTGGTTTATTCTTTCCTTTAGCTCGTTAAGCTGAATAAGCTTTTTAACCTGTGCAAGGTGATTAAAGTTGGCAGCTACCACAAAGCCAGTTTTGGTGATAGGCAACCTGCAGAGCTTTAAGGGAACCATCTATAACCTTCTCCTCAACGGTTTTCGCATTTTTTATGCCTTAACCATCCCCCAGGAATCATTTGATGTAATCAATGCGGTCCGATTGATAATTTTGGATGGGCAAGCATCTCAAACCCTCGATCTAAAAGCCATCTCTGTTCCGGTGATCATCGTGAGCGGTAACGGGTTTGGGGATGTCCTGGATGCCTATTTTCTGAAGAGGTCCCCGGTTCCTTCGGCAGAGGCGGCGGAAGTGCAAGCTGAGGTAGATCGGGCCTTCTTTGGGGGTAATGGGTTTGAACCTGCATCTGGGAGGAGGCTGGTGCTCGAGGAGTTGGGTGGTTTTACCGTTTTGCAATTGCATGACAGTCATAGGCTTCCTTTAAATGAGGGGGTTAGCCGAGCCTTGGACTTTATGGAGGAACACTATTTTGAGAACATATCACTTGGGGATATTACCAAGGCCGCCTGTTTGAGCCGTTACCACTTCTGTAGGCTCTTTAAAAAGCAGTTAGGGGTTACCTGTATCTCCTATCTTTCTCGCTTGCGAATTGAGAAGGCCAAATTCCTGCTGGGAAACACCCTCTATCCTATAACCCAAATCTGCTTCGATGTCGGCTTCAACGACCTCTCCCATTTCGAGAGGGTATTCCGATCCATCGAGGGCATCCCCCCATCTACATATAGGAAGAGAACCCCGCCAAAAAGACAAGAAATACAAGGTTAATAGCAATTTATGCAGAGCATTCAGGGACTATCCTAACTATCCTATAAGTTAGATGGGAAATAGGATAGTCCGAAATGTCGAACTTAGCTCCCTGAGCAAGGATGGCAATCTACTCCAACGGGAACTCGGTGAGAGGATTTTTCTCGTTTTAAAGAGGGAATTGAGAAAGTTGCCCAAGGGGGGGATACTCTTCCTCGATTCTCGTCAGGTTAAGTACGCCACATCCAGCTGTCTGGTTGAGATCCTCAAAATCTTTGATGAGGCCAAGAATGCGGATTATGAAGGAAAATACCTTTTGTTGAGATTGGACCTCAAGAACGAGGATTTTGTGGACTGCTTGAGCCTGACCGTCAAGGAGAGGGGGATGGTTCTTCCGGCGATAGATGAGAAGGGAGGATGGACCCTCGTTGGTGAACTATCCCGGGCTCTGCGGGAGACCCTGGAACTGGTGAGAAAGAAAAGGAGAGCCACCTCGAATCAGATTGGTAGCCATTTTAGCATCCCCATTAGTGCGGCCAGCAACCGGTTAAAGGAGCTTTATCAACTCAAGCTGATATCCCGCAGGGAGGAGAACATTCGCACCTCTGGTGGCTGGCAGTTTGTCTACACCCCTCTCCCCATAAAGGAATGAAACCCTACCACACAGCTCAAGAGGATCTTTTTGAGGAGTTGCAGAGGATAGATTTAATCCTCTTCTACTGGGTGCAGAAGAGCCGCTTGGAGCGACAAGAGCAGAAGAGGGATGAATTTCGCGGCCTCTACATCTCTGAGGAGGAGATAGACAGCCTGTTTACTCCCCAGGAGGAGCTGGACAGAACGAAAGAGCACTTCTCTTTGGAGGCGATTGAGGAGGCCATCAGGGGGAAAACCGAAAAGAACCAATTGAAGAAGGCTAAGTCCCAAGAGAGGGGCATCTCATTCCCCCTCGATAGGCTGGCCCAGGCTTTTGTTTTAGATGGCTTTGATCGAGAGGTTCTCCTCCTCTCCCTGGCTCCAGAGTTGCACCTCAAATACGAGAAGATCTACGCCTATCTTCAGGACAATGTTACCAAGAAGAGACCCACAGTTGACCTCCTGCTCACGCTTTTGTGCTCAGATGTCTGGGAGAAAGTGGGACAACGCCCTCGCTTTTCTCATTCTGCCCCCTTGGTGGCCAATCAGATTTTGCAGCTTTACGATGAGCCGGGAACCCTCCATTCGCCCCTCTTGGCCAAGTGGGTAAAAGTAGATGAGGGAATTATCGATTTCCTTTTGGGGGAGGATACGACCGACTCCAGATTAATTCCCTTTGCCCAATGGGTTCATCCTCAGAGGACGATCGATTCGTTATCGTTAGAAAAATCGGTACGGGAGCGCTTATCAGATCTGGGGGCACTTATTGCGGATGGGGGCAATCTCAGTTCAGGGGGGCTCTTTCTCTATTTTAGCGGGCCCCCTGGTGTGGGGAAGAGGCTTGCCGCTGAGGCCTTATCCCGCCAAGCTGGGTGTAGCCTGCTCACGGTTGATGGCTCGGGGCTTGTTGGCTCCGAAACCCATCCCATTCCCACCATAAACCTCATCTTGCGAGAAGCAAAGCTAAAAAATGCGATTGTATATTGGGCCAATGTGGATGAGCTCTTTGGTCATGGGGAGAGGATGCAGGTTTGGCAAAGGGCTATCTTCGATGGGGTAAGGTCATTTTCTGGGGTTTCGATCTTTGGCGGGGGGATGGCTCATCCGGAATTCCCCCTCGCTGGGCGACCGGCTATCCGGATGGAATTTCCTCCCCCTTCCTATGAGCTGCGTAAGGGCCTTTGGCGGGAACACCTCCAAGATGTGGGCATAGAACTGAAGTCGGAGGATCTCTCCAACTTGGCTAACCGTTTTAGGTTAACTGGGGGGGAGATCCAAGAGATCGTTTCCACTACCCTGGCCAACAGGCTTCATAGGCAGGGGGTTGAAGCCATTCCCGCAGGGGAAATCCTCGATAAATGCCGTGCCCATAGCCGACAAAGACTGATGGAGCTGGCCGTTAAAGTAAACCCCACGCGTTCCTGGGAGGATATCGTTTTGCCTCAGGATCAGATGGAAAGCTTGCACGAGATTTGCCATTATGTGAAGCACCAACATCTCGTGTTGGAGGGATGGGGTTTTGGAAGGAAATTGGTCTTGAGCAAAGGGTTAAATATCCTCTTCGCCGGCCCTTCGGGCACAGGGAAGACGATGGCTGCCGAGGTTCTAGCCGGGGAGTTGGGGCTTGACCTTTATCGGATTGACCTGGCCACTATTGTGAGCAAGTACATCGGGGAGACGGAGAAGAACTTGAATCGCATCTTCCAAGAGGCGGAACATTCCAACGCTATCCTCTTCTTCGATGAGGCGGATGCCATCTTCGGAAAAAGATCCGAGGTGCGGGATTCCCATGACCGCTATGCCAACATCGAGATAAGCTATCTCCTGCAGAAGATGGAGGCCTACGATGGGATCGCCATTCTGGCCACAAACCTGCGAAAAAATTTGGATCAGGCATTTCTGCGCAGGATGCATTTCACGGTGGAGTTTCCTCTGCCTGAGGAGGAGGACAGGCTGAGGATATGGCAGCTTTGTTTCCCCCCCACAGCTCCTTTGGGAAAGGATGTGGATCTCAGATTTTTGGCCCAACAGTTTAAGATTCCTGGGGGTAATATCAAGAACATCGCTGTGGCTTCCGCCTTCCATGCCGCCCAGAATGGGGGCAAGATAGGTATGACCAACCTGATCCATGCTACCAAGAGGGAGTTTCAAAAGATGGGTAAGCTGATCGTGGAATCGGATTTCCAACCGTTCAGATGTTTGCCCATTTCTGAGGGAAAGGTTTCATAGAATATTGACTGGATGAGCGGACCAGGGTATCAGAAGGGTGGATACCAGGGGATCAGGAAAAGCAACGGGGTTCAAAGGTTGAAAGCTGGGAATCAAAGAGGATTATCTACAGGTCCGCATATGGTCTGATGTTACCAGCACAATGGCTGGACAAACAAGGAGGGAGAATGAGGGTTCTGTTCGTTGTAATGGCCACTACATTGGCTGTTGTCGTGGCCTCGTCCGTCTTCGCCGGGCCCTGGGCGTTGTCCGTTGACGCCAACCTTACCTTGACGCAGAATGCCTACAGCGATAACTGGGCCGGGGGAGAGGCAGGTGCCCTCTCCTGGACATTCAACTCCAACTCTCTCGCCGAGAAACAGCTCCATCCCAAGTTGCATACAAAGAACACCCTTAAGCTTTTCTTTGGCCAGACCCATAGCCAGGATAGGGAGACCAAAATCTGGGCCAAACCGGTGAAATCGAGCGATCTTGTCGATTTTGAAACCGTGTGGAGGTTTACTCTGGGAGGGTTTGTGGACCCCTTTGGTTCCGGACGTGTGGAGACCCAGTTTCTCGATGCCAGTGATCCGGCAAAGGAGCGGATGTTCAATCCCGTTACCTTCACGGAGAGCTTCGGCGTAGCTAAGGTTCTCATCAAGCAGGAGAAGCGGGAATGGACAACCCGTCTGGGTGGGGGATTAAGGCAACACCTGAACAAGGAGGTGCTGGATATCCTCACCAACAAGCGGCAAACGGTGACGAGCAATGACGGTGGCCTTTTATTTGTCAGCGATTTCCACACCCCAATGGCCAGGGAGCGGATTACCTTTACCAGTAAGCTGAGCCTCTTTCAGGCGCTTTTCTACTCGGAAGCAGACAAACTCAAGGGACAGGTCAATGAGGATTACTGGAAATCACTCGATGTTAACTGGGAGAATACCTTTACGGCAAGCATTAGCAAATTCCTGATGGTGAACCTCTACGTCCAGCTTCTCTATGACAGGGAGATTGCCCGGGGAGGGCGCTTTAAGCAAACCCTCTCCCTGGGGCTGACCTATAAGCTTATCTGAGGGGAATTATGGATACCATTATCACCAAACTGCAGGAATTGGTAACCTTATACGGACTCAAAGTCGTGGCGGCAGTCGTTATCTTTATTGTTGGCCGCTGGATTGCCAAATGGGCTCGAAAGTTGGTTGGAAAGCTGCTGGCCAAGAAGAAATTAGACCCTACTCTGGTCTCCTTTCTGGGCAGCTTAATCTATATTGCCTTGCTGACATTTGTCGTTATAGCAGCGATTGCCCAGCTGGGGATTCAGACCACCTCCTTCATAGCCGTCATCGGGGCTGCCGGCCTGGCCATCGGTTTCGCTCTGCAGGGTTCATTGGCTAATTTTGCCGCAGGTTTTCTGATGATCGTCTTCCGCCCGTTCAAGGTGGGGCACTACATTGGGGCTGGAGGGGCTGCGGGCACTGTGGAGGAGATGGGGGTCTTCACCACTCAACTGAAGACCCCGGACAACAAGACCGTTATTATCCCCAATGCTAAGCTGATGGGGGACAACATCGTAAATTATTCTGCCAAGGAAACCCGCAGGGTAGATCTGGTGGTGGGGGTAGGCTATTCAGATGATTTGCAGAAGGTAAAGAAGGTGCTGCAAGCCATCCTGGCAGAAGATAGCCGTATCCTCAAGGACCCTGCTCCCATGGTTGCCGTCAAGGAATTGGCTGACAGCAGCGTGAATTTCGCGGTGCGGGGGTGGGTGAAAACTGAGGACTACTGGGATGTCTATTTCGCCACCACAGAGGGGGTGAAGAACCGCTTCGATGCTGAGGGTATCTCCATTCCCTTCCCCCAGCACGATGTCCATCTCTACGAGCAGAAGTGATAGCTATGAAAAGAAGCTTTAGCCCAAAAGGAGTTCTTTGCTATGGGTAATCAGCAGAAAAAGTTGAACGTCGAAAGAAGCGGTGAATTGGAGGAAACCAAGGTCAAGGCTAAGCGCCGAAAGCCAGAAGGGGAGAAGTCCAAGGCTCAAGGGATAGAGTATGCCTTAGGGGCCAGGCAAACTGTCCACTCACTGGAGGGATATGCTGGCCTTTTAGGTAATGAAAGGCTTTCGGACCTTACCAATCCGATGCGCGCGGCGGTTGATCCGTCGGCTGCCCTCCAGCAGGCGGAGGTTGCTCCCTCACCTGCCGTAAGCCCCACTGACATCCTCTCCCTGCAGCGGACAGTAGGCAATCGTAGTACTGCGCAATTGTTAGAGTCAAGATCGCTGCAACCGGCAATTGCCCAGGTGGTCCAGATGGCACGCAGCAGGTCTGCAGGCCAGGAGCGTGGACTGCTTGGAAAATTCGGGGACAAATTGAAAGAGTGGAATGACAAATTCAAAGAGAAGCATCCAATACTTGATGCAATAGGCATCGGGGGGCTGATAAGTGTAATCGGCTTCATAATAGGCGCGATTATCGCGGGGACAACAGCGGCTACTGCCTCAGGCGTCTTGGCGGTCATTGCAGGGATATTGGGAATTATGGTTGTCGTGTTAGGAATTGTGGCTGGCATCTGGTGGATCGTGAAGAAGATCGAAGAGCACGCCAGAGAGAAAGCCACAGAAGAAAGGGAAGAAGCTCAAGAACAAGAAACAAAGAAACTGGAGGAGAAGACGGCGAAACTCGAACGAGAACAGGAGAAGATCAGGAATCTGCTGAAGAGACACGGGATTGAGCCCCCTAAGCCCCCCCCAAAGCCTCCCCATCTCAGGCCAGTACCTACGAAACCTTTACCGCAGCCGCCGGGAGGGTCCAGTGTTTGATCACTCCCTGAGCATTGCGATGACAGAACGTTTCGGAATTTCTAAGAAATTCCGAAATATCGGGGGATGTTTGAAGGGGGCATACCCTCTTCAAGGGTGACCGCGAAGAAATCCGAGCAGGCGCAAAATTGTGGAGGGCCGGTAGGCCCTATGGAATGGAGAAGTTAGCGACCGAAGGGAGCTAAGTTCATATTATAGGATTTTCCATTTTTTAGCTAACGAGGTCAAGGGAGGTAGAGTCATGGGCGATCAGAAAATAAGACTGAGCGTCGAAAACGATGCTGAGTGGGAAGAAGCCAAAGCAAAGGTCAACCGCCGCAAGCCTAAGGTGGAGAAACTGAAAGCTCAAGACGTGGGAAAAGCCGTAGCTTCCTCTCGAACTGCCTCATCATCGGAAGGAGAAGCTGCTCTCTTAGGTGATAAAAGGCTTTGGGACCCAGCCAATCGGGGAAACTTGGCAAATGCGATGGTTGCCCTCCAAAAACAGCGGGGCAATGCCTATGTGCAGAAGGTCGTGGAGCGACTCCAGGCCTCCTCCGAAAGCGAAGCAGAAGAGGAGTCCTTAGAAGGAACGGTACAGGGCCTTCAGCAACAGAAAGGCTCGGGCCATCCCATAGAAGGTGAGACTCAGAAGGAGATGGAACAATCTCTGGGATATGACCTTGGCCAGGTGCGACTCCACACTGACGGGGTAGCTCACAAGGCAGCAGAGGATCTTGGTGCTAAGGCATTCACTATGGGCACGGACATTTTTTTCAACCAGAAAGACGGTGGGAATTTATCCTCGTCTGAGGGCAAGGGGCTTTTGGCGCACGAGCTGACCCATGTGGTGCAACAGAGCCAGGGTAACCTCTCCCTTCCCGGTGACAAGGTGAAGATGGGACAGCCCGGGGATGCCTACGAAACAGAGGCTGATAAGGTAGCAGAGATCGTCTCGAGGGGAGCTCCTCTCCAACGACAGCCTGAGGAGGAAGAGGAGGAATTGTTGCAGGGCAGATTAGAAACGAATGCTCTGCAACAACAGGTTGAGGAGGAAGAGGAAGAAGAGGAGGAGGAAATTCAGGCCAAGATAGATGAAGAGACAGTTCAAAAACAGGGCGAAGAGGAGGGGGAGACATAGTTTAGTTTTGAATGAAGTGAGTAGCTTCTTGTCAAAAGGAGTATGGTGTGCACCGAGCCAAGAAAGTACCCAAAATCTTAGATGAACCTAAAAGGAAGCGCATTCTCCGTAAGCCGGCAAAAAGGGATCCTGGCATCCAAATGCCTTTGCAGAAGTTGAGATACCCTGCAGAGGGTAGTGTACAACTTATGGAGGGGAACCATGCGACGTTATTGACTGACGAGCGACTATCGCAGTTAACTGATGCAGGACAAAAGGCTCGCCTGCTGAATCATCTACAGCGACATCACGGGAATGCCTATGTTCAGAGGATTATTGGCCAGGTTCAGGGCACGAGGGACGAAGAGCTTAACGAGGGGAAGTTTAATGCTAAATCCAGCAACGAGACAACCCTTGGGATAAAGCGGGGCAGCGTACCTGTTCAGAGACAGGCCGTTGAGACTGAGGAGACTTCAATTGCTGAGCCCAAAGAGGGGGCAATAGCGCAATTGAAGAATGCTGTAGAGAAGTTAAGAACCAGTCTGGAACGAGAACATATTAAGGGGCTCTTGCGCCAGGCGGCAACGTGTCAAGCACTCGGCGCGGATGTGGCGGCGAAAGAGGCATTGGACCAGGCAGCAGAGATAGCTTTAGCAACGCTGAAGAGGAAGACTGCCGACTTCGATGTGAAGTTCGCCAAAAGGGAGATGGTAACGGAGTTGCTCAATGCAGCCGCAGATGTTCTAAAACTGGGTGGGGACGAGAAGGCTGTGGAATCGGCGATGAAGAAAGCATTGGATTGGGCCAAGGCCCAGTTAGACCTGGCTGTTGAGAAGTTGAAAACGACTCCCACGGAGGCAACTGCTAAACAAGTACTCGTGAAGGCTGGGCGGGTGATGTTGCTTGGGGGCGATGCGACCAAAGCGGTGGATTTGGTTATGGCGTGGAAAGAGGAGTCAGGCAAGGCGGCCGAGTCAGCCGCAGCAGGATAGCCAATTGGCAATCAACTGAGACTTGGCACGTCGGGAAATAGGTTTGGGTTGGAAAGCAAGGGTTCAACCACAGGAAAGGAAACGAATACATACGTCGTTGATGTAAGCAGTTGCTTGAAAAGGAGAATGTTGTGCAGCAAACTAAGAAAGCACCTGCGATTTCGGACGAAACGAAAAGGAAGTATACCTCCGTAATCCGGTAAGAACGGATGGTGAAGGAATGAAAACTGGGTCAGGTCTCAACATTTGACATTTAAATGATTTTCATGATAGGTTCTAAACATGGGAAGACTTTTAAGGCTATCTTTTGAAAATGCTGTTTATCAGGGAAAAGTGATATTTGCTGTGGATGTTAACTTCCACAGTGAGCATTAATGAAACATGAGAGAGAATACTTCTCAATTAGATAAGGACAAAAGGGTATTCCAAGAAGAGATGAAAGAACCAAAACCAAACCCCTGCATCGCCTGTCCGGGGCACTGTTGTTCCCGGAACCTGATCAATGTGTGCGGCTACGATGCCTGGGTGATCGCTCGGGAGCTGAGCGTCAAGCCCACGGATTTCCTTGCCTTTGCCCAACTGCAGGAGGAGGAGACGCCATACAACTTCCAACTGGATGGATCGGGAAAGTCATACTATTTGGTGCTCAATATGAATGAGCAGCGAGATGGCTCACGGCGTTGTATGTTTGGCATAGACCTGCCCAGGCATCAGCTTCGCTGTGGGATCTATAATCTCCGTCCCATTGCCTGCCGGGCCTATCCCTTTGTTCTGGAGGGGGGAGAGGCAGCCATCAAGCCCTGGGCTCTCTGCCCGCAGGGGGCGTGGAACCTAAATGATCTCGATCTTCCACCCTTGAGAGAGGAGTTGGGCAAGTTTCAGATGGAGTTCTGTATCTATGGTTTAGTCGTCGCCGGTTGGAATGAACGGGTGACCCAGCAGTCACCGAGTGAAAAACTCGATTTTCGCCCTTTTGTGAATTTTGTGATGGATGTATATGAGGGGCTTGAAGGAGCAAGGGAGAAAATTCCCTCAGCCAGCTGGCCGGACATCTGGAGCCGCTGGCGAGAGTCAATGGCCAGGGGGGTAAATCCACTGAGGTTTGCTGTGGATGATAACATCCACAGTGAGCAGGGGGGATCGAGCCCACCGCCAGCCTGGGAACAATGGTTGGAGGAGATACACGAGGTTGTGGAGAAATGAGCGAATCAGGGGATCAGAGGAGCAGTAGGAAGGACACCAGAGGATCAGAACATCAGGGAGAACCGATTGCTGGGTTTGGAAAGCTTTGGGTTTGGCAAAAGGCACATTAATTAATGCTTGAAGTTCACAAGGTCTGTCACTTCCCCCCTGCTCCTTGTGGATGTTATCATCCACAAGGGAGCAAGCGGAGATAAGACTAAAGGCCGAATTGGGCATCTTTGCTAAAAGGTTTCAGGACTTAGGGCTGTTGTTTATCACCAATACCGTCTTGAATTGGACCCGTATCTTTCACCTGAGGAGATATGCTGAGATTGTGATGGGTAGTCTTCGGTATTGTATTGAACATCAGTGGTTTGATCTGTTCGTTTATGTTCTAATGCCCAATCATATCCACCTAATTTTGAGGGTAGGTGAAAATCACTCTATTGAACAGATACTCAGGGATTTTAATAAATATACGGCACAGCAGATCCTATTGACGATGCGGAAGACTGATCCTCAAATGCTCTCTAAGTTTTGGGTGGGCACGAAGAAACAGAAGTATAAGATCTGGTTGAGGGATGTAGATATCAAAAATGTTTTTACACCGAAGTTCTTGAATCAGAAAGCGGAATACATTCATCAAAATCCATTAAAGGATGAGTGGAGGAATTTCCTAAGAATTGAGAGGTCGGAAGATTATGAATATTCCAGTGCCAGATTCTACCTTCAAGGCATTGAGGATAAATACTTAAAGCTCAGTGATTTTCGTGAGTTGTTATAGATGGGCGCTGTGGATGATAACATCCACAGCGAGCGGGGAGATTATAATCAACTAAACGAAGAAACAACAGGAGTGAAAAAGGCGCTCACTTCCTTTATCCGTAAGCTGAAAGCTGACTGCTGAGTGCTGAAAGCTTACATTAGAGGTAACCAATGATTAATGATCTCGAGGAAAGCCTAAAACAACTTTTAATCGTCAAAGGAAAGCTGAACAGGGGTGAGATAGACATTCGGTTTGAGTCCCCGGACCGGGAGTGGGTAGGGAAACTCTCTAAACCTACTATCAACCTCTTTCTCTATGATTTACACGAGAATACGGAGTTTCGCCAGCACGATTGGATAGTGAACCGCAAGGGGGATGGCACGGCCTCCAAGCACAGGCCACCGCTCTGGATGGATTTCTCCTATCTGGCCACGGTCTGGGCCAATGCCATTGAGGATGAACACAGGCTGTTGTGGCATGTGTTGGCCGTGCTTACCCGCTTTCCCATTTTGCCCAAGGAGGTGATGCAAGGGGTATTGACCAAGATGGATCACAAGATCCAAACCAAGACGGCCCAAACGGATGGAGCTTACAGAAGTTTAGCTGAGCTTTGGGGTTCTTTGGAGACTCAGCTCAAACCATCGGTCAACTATGTGGTTACCCTGCCGCTTGATCGGGAGGTGGAGCTGAAGGCGCCGGTAGTCGTATCCAAGAGGTTGAGGGTTGGACAGTTGGGTGAGCCTGAACTCCGCGATGAGCTCTTTAGGGTAGGAGGGAGGGTTTATCGCCGGGGGCACCCGGAGAAGGGGGTGGGAGGAGCCCAGGTCACTATTAAGGAATATGGGCTTATTGTC
This sequence comes from uncultured Gemmatimonadota bacterium, assembly GCA_964626665.1. Lineage (GTDB taxonomy): Bacteria > SM23-81 > DAOVCL01 > DAOVCL01 > DAOVCL01 > DAOVCL01. The sequence goes on from CAZVGK010000002.1 coordinate 29,201, forward strand.
ACTGCTGATGAGTTTGGTTACTTTAAACTCCCGGGGATCCCCCCCGGAGATATAACCCTGTCCGTTGCAGCTAAGGACGGAAAGGGAGTTACTAAGAGGGCGCATCTACCTGAGGAGAAGATAGATATTCCCATCTGACTCCTCGGGTTTTTAGCCTTTTAGTTTCGTCAAAAAACAAAAGAAAGGAGGAAGGAAAATGCCTCAGTATCTTTCACCTGGGGTCTATGTGGAGGAAGTGGAGAAGGGGGCAAAGCCGATTGAGGGCGTGGGCACTGCGGTAGCGGCCTTCATCGGATTTGCCGAGAAGGGCCCCATCAACCAACCGATGTTCATAGCCAACTGGAGCCAGTTTCAGAATACTTTTGGGGGTTTCCTCCCGGGAGGATATCTGGCCCATGGGGTCTATGGCTATTTCAACAACGGAGGGGGGAGTTGTTATGTAATCCGCCTTCCCTCCGGTAAAGAGGAAGCAGAGGAGAAAGCTCCCACGCTTCTGTTAAAGGGGCGAGCGGAAGGTGCCCCTCCTACCCTGAAGTTACTTGCCAAAGGTGAGCCAGAGGGAATAAGGGTGGAGATAAGCGACGGGCCGGAGGGAACCTTCAATATGAAGGTGCGTCGGGGAGTTGAGGAGGAGACCTTTGAGAACCTCAGCCTGAGCAGAGCCAAGGGAGTGCGGAATGTGGCCGATGTGGTGAACAAGGAGTCAAAATTAGTGCAGGTTGAGGTTATGGAGGCTCCAGGTTCCTTGGGAGAGCGAACGCCCTTAGCCGGTCAATTTGATTTTCTGGCCGCGCCCGCTTCCACCCAACTTGTCCTCAAAAAAGCCGAACCAGACCTCTTTGTGGGCGATGTAGCAACCAGGAAGGGAATGGGGAACTTTCAGGTCTTGGATGATGTGACTATGGTCCTGATGCCGGACATAATGGCGGCCTATAAGGCGGGAGTCTTAGACAAGAAGGGCCTCAAGGCCATCCAGCAGGCTATGTTGGATCACTGTGAGAATATGAAGGACAGGGTGGCTATCTTAGATGTACCGCCTGATCTTACCCCTCAGGAGGTAAAGGCCTGGCGTCAGCAGGAGGCGGGCTTTGACTCCAAGTTCGGGGCGATGTATTATCCCTGGATAGAGGTTCCCGACCCCACAGGGAATGGCAATATGGTGCACATCCCCCCCTCTGGCCACATCGCCGGTATCTATGCCCGCAATGATACCACCAGGGGCGTGCACAAAGCCCCGGCAAATGAGGTGATTAGAGGGGCCGTGGGATTGGAGTGCCAGATTACCAAGAGCGAACAGGATTCCCTTAATCCCATTGGGGTGAACTGCATCCGTGCTTTTCCGGGGAGGGGAATCCGGGTCTGGGGGGCGCGCACCGTTTCCAGCGATGCGGCCTGGAGGTATGTCCCTGTGCGACGGCTGTTCAACTTCGTGGAGAAATCTATAGAGTTGGGTACCCAGTGGGTGGTCTTTGAACCCAACGATATGGACCTTTGGGAACGGGTCAAGCGGGATGTCACCGCCTTTCTAACCAGGGTGTGGAGGGATGGAGCCCTCTTCGGAACTACGCCATCTGAGGCTTTCTATGTTAAGTGTGATGAGGAGCTGAATACCCCGGAGGTGCGAGACGCCGGCCAGATGATCTGCGAGATAGGTATGGCCCCAGTAAAGCCTGCGGAGTTCGTCATCTTCAGGATCAGCCAATATACGGGTGGGGCAGAAGTCTCCGAATAAGCCCTGAGTTCATATTCTCAGACAGGATTGACAGGATGAACAAGATAAATAATCTCATTCATTAAACACTGAAAATCACTGGAATAACGACGAATTCCAAGGAAGAGAGTGACTTCTGACTTCTCAGTGGTATTCAGTGTTGTCTTGGAGAGATTGGGTCAAAGATCCTGTAAATCCTGTTATCCTGTCAGAAAAGCCTGCACCGAAGGTGCACTGAGTTCATATTGTAGGAAAAAATGGACGCAGATAGACGCAGATTGTCAAGATCTTTAATTTCTGCGGTTATCTGCGAAAATCTGCGTTCTAACTAATGCGAGAAGGGAGGGATGACAAATGGCAGATAAAGATCCTATGGCCTCGTTTAGCTTCTATGTGGAGGTACAGGGAAAATTGGTGGGCAGGTTCCAGGAGGTGAGCGGTTTGGGATCGGAGAGCGAGATCATCGATTACAAGGCCTCCGATAAGGGAGGGGCAGAGCTGATCCATAAAGTCCCGGGACGTTTGAAATGGACAGATGTCGTTCTTAAACGGGGGATCACTGACGATATGGACCTCTGGGATTGGCGACGGGAGATTGAGGAGGGTAAGGTGGAGGGTGCGCGCCGCAACGGCTCCATCGTGATGTATGGCCAGGACAACAAAGAGGTTGCCCGCTGGAACTTTGTGAGTGGCTGGCCCTCCAAGGTCTCTGGCCCATCCCTGAGTGCCAAGACCAACGAGATCGGCATTGAGGAGTTGACCATAGTCCACGAGGGGCTCAAGCGGGCGAAATAACCTGATGGGCTCAGAATTTTTATTTTTAGACAGGATTGACAGGATGATCAGGATAAATAAAACTCGTCCACCAATGCTCTCCGGGTGAACTTTACATCTATTTGAGTTGGGATGTGCGAGCTGTCTCCTGATGTCAATCAAAAGTGTGCTGTCAGGAGTTACCTCTTCCGCCAGGAATCCCGTCGGAACGGGGCTGACAGCTCTAGAAAGAGGGGATGAATAAAGATCCTGTAAATCTTGTTATCCTGTCAGAAAAGCCCGGCTGCAGGCGTTAAGTTTATAATGAAAGTTCACCACGGAATCTCATGGAGAGGACCATCATCAATGGTCAATTGACAATTAGCGAGTTAAAATGAAATGAGGACTGAGAATCCTGAGGTGTCATTTTCCATTGATAATTGATCATTGTTGATTGGTCATTTCTTATCTGTCCGTGGTCATTAGTGGTGAACCATAACAGTTCGAGGTAGGTAATGGAGGAATTCCAGGATCAGTTTGAGTTTAACCTGCCCAGGGGATACAAGGACAGCAAGGGGAAGATCCATCGGAAGGGAATAATGAGGTTGGCCACTGCTGCCGATGAGATCCAACCCTTGCGCGATCCCCGGGTAAAGGCAAACGAGGCCTACCTGGTTGTTGTCCTTCTGGCCAGGGTAATCACGAAGTTAGGCGATCTTCCTGATGTGGATACTGGGGTGGTTGAGGGCCTCTATTCGGCCGACCTGGCCTTTCTGCAGGACTTCTATCGGAGGATAAACGAGGACGGCACAACGAAGATAACCGCCAAATGTCCCCACTGCGAGCAGGAGTTCGAGCTAGATTTGAGCCACCTGGGGGGGTAGTTGGCTACCCCCTCTCTAACCTATACGAGGAGGTAGCTTACATCGCCTATCACTTCCATTGGCCCCTGTCGGATATCCTGCGACTTTCCCATGCGGATAGGCGCAACTGGGCAGAGCAGATCAGCAAGATCAATCAGAGGTTAAGGGAAGCGTAGAGACGTATGGCCATACGCCGTAGGCAGGGTATCAGCGAATCAGAATATCAGGAATAGGGGTTAGATATCAACCTTCAGTCCTCAAGAGTTAAGGGCTGACCGCTGAGAGCCAAACACTACGAGGTGGGTAATTATGATGGGGCTAAATGCGGCCCAATGGGCCCAATCCGTGGTTGGGTCTTATCAATCGACCAGGGGATACTTTAACTTTGGTACTCTGCAACGGCAGGTGGAGGTTGAGAGGGGAGGGACAGAGCCCTTGGAGGCTGAGGCTATGGCTGTGGAAAGGGTATTTAGGGAAGAGGAGGAGGGTAAGTCCCCAGGCACAGATATAGGCGCATTGACCGAAAGGGTCTATCAGTTCCTGAGAAGGGAGATCAGGTTGGACAATGAACGCAGAGGAGGCGATCGCTATTGAAAGGAACTGCCACTGGCAAGAGGCCACAGTATTTTGCTACTCACCGCTTCTCGGTGGAGATAGAAGGCTTAGTGGAGGCCATCTTTACTGAGGTCACTGGGTTAGAGGGGGAGATGGAGGAGTTTACCTACCTGGAAGGAGGAGCCAACGATATGGTCCATCACCTTCCGGTGAGGGTGAAGTATCCTCATCTCATCCTTAAACGAGGGATGACGGAGTCCGGTGGCCTCTGGGAATGGCACAAGAAAGCCCAGACCGGCAAGATAGAAAGGAAGAATATCTCAGTCTTTCTCTATGGGCCCGCTGGGGAGAGGGTTCATCAATGGAATTTCTTTCGCGCCTTTCCGGTGAAGTGGACTGGGCCCAACCTTAAAGCTGATGGCAACGCTGTGGCCATTGAATCGCTGGAGATAGCCCACGAGGGGATGGAGATAATTAAATGAGAACACCTAAGTTTTTTCGTAGATTTCGGTCCTCTCCTAAGGAAGTTTCAAAATCTCAGGGTAGCAAAAAGCCTAACCCCAGGTTAACTCAACCCTTTAAAGCTCCTAAACCTCTATCCGAGATGTTGCTCATTCAGCGGTGGAGGGGTTATAATAAGGGGGATTTATTGACCATCCTTCGTCATTGGCCTCTGCGTCAAGCCCCATCCCACACCATCCAGCGACAACCGCTATTCTCCCCCCTCTTCTGGAGGTCATTTGTTCCCCTTCGAAGGTTTCTCCTTTCCCGTTACCCAGGGAGGTTGGGGGAAGGGGACTATGCTGCCCTTTCCCTTTCCTTTGCGGCACCCACCTCGCCCCTTTTGGATATGGTCTGGGAGGAGGGGCTAGAGGTGACGCCCACCACCTACAAGGAGTATTCCTTTCCCCCTTCCTCAAAAGCTGAAACGCCCTTGCAGGGGAGAGGACCTGTTTCCTCTTCTCCTGCCCCAGGCCGTAGAGGAGTGAAGCTACCTTTGACCAAGCGGATACCTTTACTTCTCCACCGCCTAGTAAAGGGGAAGATTTCCCCTCAGCCCGCTGGGGATCAGCCATTGGGCAAAAAGGAAGGAATTCTCCAGGAGGGGAGGGTTTCCTCCTCCACTGAGACCAAAAGGGGGATTTCCCCCAGGCTGCAGGCAAAGCTCTCCCCCAGAGGGCTAATGGGTCTGAAAAGGATTCGACGCAGGGTGAAGGGCCCATCTGAGCTTGACAAAGATAAGGGATTCTCTCAGACCCAACAGATGCCAACTGTTAGCACTCCTACAATCTTCCCTGCCGGAGTAGAAAGTGGAGAGCAAAAAGTTGGGAGGCAATCTCAGATCCCCCGCCAAGGGACATCTAAAGCTCCAAGCCAAGGGGAGATGGTTATTTCCAGGCCCCGTCCATCCGGGCGGGAACCGCCTGAAACCCCCAGGGAAGGGCCAATCTCCCCGGCAAGGTCTCCCTCATCTCCTGAGTCCATTGTGTCCCAGGAGGAATTTCAGGAGAAATCCCCGAAACCCTTCCTGGAAGGCTATTTATCTACCTCTGTCTTCAGAACCTCCCTTTGGGCTAAAAGGATCTTGGCAAGGTTTTACCCTAAATCCCATTTGGTGAGAAGAACGAAAGCAAAACCTGTGCCGAGGAAGGAGGGGGGAGTTGTCCATCACCCCGCACGGGTGGAATCTCCTAAAGGGGATAGGGAGGAGATGATCAGAGGGCGGGAAGTTCCCTTTTCACCGCCCTCGGGCGAGGAACCAACAAGGGTTGAGAAGCAGATGCTGGAGGTGATTGAGCCTTCAGCCAAAGGGGAAGGGGTTCCACCCAGGTTTGAGGGGAGGGAGGAGGCAGTTGCCCCTGGCCGGGTGAGCGTTCCACCGCCAATTGTGCCTAAAAGGCCATCCTTAGTGGCCAGAGTCTTAGTGCGGCTACATCCGAGGTACCGAAAGGCAAGGGAAAGTTCAATTAAGGGAAAGCCGATTGAAGCCTATCAAGCTCCCAAGTCTGTGGAGTTAGGGGAGGAGATCCACCATATCGGGGATGAGCTTGTGTGGCCTGAGCCAACCAGGCCCCCTCTTGGGGGGGAAATTCTGAGCAGGGTTCAGCGGAAAAGGGAGATCAGCCAAAAGGCGGAACTGGATAAGCTATCAGCCACTTTTGAACCATCTTTACTTGGTGAATCCCAATCCTCCGCGCGCCTTACGGAAGGTGTTTCTCCTCTCCCACCGGTGGAGGGACCTGTTTTCCAGGCCACCCAAGCGGCCTTCAAGGCCTTGGCCCAGGGGCCTGGTATCCCCCTTGATATGGGAGTCAAACAGAAGTTTGAATCCTTTTTTGGGATGGGGCTGGAGGAGGTGAGGGTCCACAGTGGTGCGGCAGCAGCCGAGGTCACGGGAGGGCTGGGCGCGGCAGCCGTGACTATGGGCAGCCACATCTTTCTCTCTCCCGCCATCTCCCAAGCTTATACTCGGGAAAATATTGGACTTTTGGCCCACGAGCTCACCCATGTGGTTCAGGGGAAATCGATTAAAGCTCTGGGGAGTCCGGTTTCTGGCAAGTCAAAGGGTGGACAACCCCCAAGGTATTCTTCAGAAGCCGAGGCGTTATTTTACCCAATGTCAGCGAAGGTCGAAGCTCAAAAGGGAAAAATCCCTCCCTTGATGGCCGCTTCCCTCCAGCGGGCTACTCCTGCTCCCTCTACGTCTGCTGTAACGGCCCAAATAGCCGGAGTCTCTTCCTCCATACCTGAAGAGGAGGGGCCAAAAGAGAACTTTGAGGAAATGGCCCTTTTGGTGTATGAGAGGATCAAAAGGAGATTAGAGAATGAGGGGGAAAGGCTGCCTGGTTAGAAAATTAGCAATTAGCAATTAGCAATGTAAAACCCCTCCCAGCGAGCCGTCAGATGCCCTCATCTGACGGCAAAGGGCGGGGAGTGGCAGAATCGGGGTTCTGCCACCTCGGTGGCGAAAATGAGCAATGAGCAATGAGCAATGCAAAATGTCCAATAGGTTTGAGTTGACAAGGTATTTCCTAAGGGGGGAGGATGGCTGAATCCACATCATTAGTTAAAGGCTCCTTGGAGATGACCGAAGGGGAGAAGCTAGAGCTTGAGTTTCTCTTTAACCCCACAAAGTATTCGATTACCAAAACGAATACCTGGAAACCGAGGGAAAATGTGGGGGCGGATGTCTCTCCTTTAGAGTTTGGCGGAGGTCAACCCAAATCCCTCACCCTCCAGCTCTTCTTCGATACCTATGAGGAGGGGAAGAATGTGCGGGATTACACGGGAATCTTAGAGAAGATGATGCAGATTGATGAATCTCTGCGTCAAGGGAAATCAGATCGAGGTCGGCCTCCCTACTGCCGGCTCTGTTGGGGCAAAATGTTTAGCTTTATTTGCGTTATTCAAAGGTTAAAGGTAGATTACACCCTTTTTCTCCCGGATGGGACCCCTGTGCGGGCCACCGCAGATCTAACCCTAAAGCAAACCGTTGATGAAAACGAGCAGCCTCCGCAGAATCCCACCTCAGGGGGATTGCCCGGGAACCGGGTCTGGGTGGTGAAGCCCAGGGAGACCCTGGACTGGATCGCCCACAAGACCCTGGGGAATTCCTTTCGTTGGCGGGTTATCGCCCAGACCAACAACCTGTTGGACCCCTTGGCCTTGACCCTTGGGCAGAAGTTGACCATCCCGCCGAGGGAATGATTGCGAGCTTTCAGCGGTCAGCACTCAGCTATCAGCCTTAAGTCCCTGCTCCTTGTGGATGTTACCATTCACCTCTGCTCCTTGTGGATGTTATCATCCACAAGGTGATAACGGTAGGAGTAGGAATAAGGTTTAGGATGGGCATCTTTGGCAAAAGATTTCAGGACTTAGGGTTGTTGTTTATCACGAATACCGTCTTGAATTGGTCTCGTATCTTTCACCTCAGGAGATACGCTGAGATTGTGATGGGAAGTCTTCGGTATTGTATTGAACATCAGTGGTTTAAACTGTTCGTTTATGTTCTAATGCCCAATCATATCCACCTGATTCTGAAGGTAAAGGATTATGAATACTCAAGTGCCAGGTTCTATCTTAAAGACATTGAGGATAAATACTTAAAACTCAGTGATTTTTGTGAGTTGTTATAGATGGGCGCTGTGGATGATAACATCCACAGCGAGCGGGAAGTTCAGCAAGTGAACTGGAATACCATCTATTGCTTGCCCACGATCTGGGATTCATGAAGGATTCAGATTACCATCAGCCAAACAGTGAAACGACCGAGGTGAAAAAGGTGCTCACTTCGCTTATCCGTAAGTTGAAAGCGTAGATTAGGATAAAAAGCCATGCCAACTGATCGCCATATTGAACATTTCTACCTTAAACTGGACGGGCATAACGCCCCTGCCGAGGTGATGAACGCCATCATTGAGGTAGAAGTGGATCATAAAGTTAACCTGCCAACAATGTTTTCCATTGTCCTCCAGAATCCCGGGGGACGCTGGACTGATGATGCTCGTTTCCAGGAGGGTAAAATGGTGGAGATTTCCGCCCAGGGGGAGGATGGTCCAGTCCTTCTCAGCAAGGGGAAAATCACTGTAATTGAACCTGAACTCGTTGGCGGACATCAGGATCTCACCCTTCGGGGATATGATCTCTCCTACGGTCTCTACCGGAATAAGCATCGTCGCTCCTACATTCAAATGACCGATAGTGATATTGTGAGGAAGATTGCTCAAGATGTCGGTCTGCAAGCAGAGGTAGAGAGCACCAGCCAAGTCCATGAATATGTCTTTCAGAACAATCAGACCTATATAGAATTTCTGCGGGAACGGAGTAAGGCAATCGGTTTTGAGCTGTTTGTGGAGGGTGATAAACTTACCTTCAGATCACCGCCATCCAGTTCAGATGGTTTATCCATATCCTTAAAGTGGGGGGAGGATTTCACCGAATTCCGCCCTAAGCTCTCCGTGGCCGAACAGGTGGATGAGGTAACCGTAAAGGGATGGGATCCCAAACAAAAAAAGGAGATTATCGGACGGGCCACCAAGGGAGAGGGTGCCCCTGCAGTTGGTGAAAAACGCTCCGGCGGATCTGTGGCTAAGGAGGTTTGGGGCAAAGCATCTGTGCAGGTTTCCGACCGCCCGGTGGCCAATCAGGCCCAGGCGGATAAGATGGCCCAAGCCATCCTCAACGAAAAAGAGAGCAAGTTCATTACCGCCCAGGGAAATTGTCGGGGAAATCCCCAGATCAAGGTGGGGAAAACCCTGGGAATATCAGGTGTAGGTAACCGTTTTTCTGGAAGGTATTATGTTACCTCCTGCAATCATCGTTTGACCAAAGATAAAGGTTATATTGCCACCTTCTCTTTGAGCACCAGGTCACCAAAATCCATCTTGGAAACGATCCGAGGATCCTCTCAGGAGCGGAGGAATTATGGGGTTTTCATTGGGATTGTGACCAACAATCGGGACCCTAAGGGAATGGGTCGGGTAAAGGTAAAGTTCCCCTGGCTTGAGGATGGGGAGGAGAGTAATTGGGCCCGTATTGCCAGCCCAGCGGCAGGGAATGGTCGGGGAACCTATTGGATTCCAGAGGTTAACGATGAGGTTTTGGTGGGCTTTGAACACGGTAGCATCAACCGTCCCTATGTCTTGGGTGGTCTCTGGAATGGGCAAGACAAGCCGCCACTCGATATTAATGAGGTGGTCTCCGGTGATGGCCATGTGCAGAAGTTTGTCTGGAAGAGCCGCAGCGGTCATACAATTATCATTGACGACTCTGATTCCGGTGCCGGCATTTCCATTTGCGACAAGACGGGAAAGAATATGTTAGTTATCGATTCAATGAAGAATGCTCTGAAGGTCAGTGCCTCTGGTGACATCACCATTGAGGCTCAGGGAAAAGTAACCATTAAGGGAACGGCTGGAGTCGATATACAGTCACCAGGTCAGGTGAATGTAAAGGGTACAACGGTAAATATCAACTAAACGGCGGTTCACAGGAGTCAGTAGTCAGCTATCGGCAATCAGGAAGCAGTTCACAGGGATCAGGAAACAGTTTACAGCTATCAGCCCCAAATACGCATAAACCACAGATGAGCACGGATTTTCACGGATTATATAAGAATCTTTAATAATGCAGTTTTGAGTGAAAGAGGGGTTTAAATTCAAGTTTTGTGAGTTCACTATTTTCAATATCTTGTGATAATCTCGTGAAATCTTGTGGTTTCTTGATGCATAATCGCGGTCAGCTTTCGGCGATCAGAGAAAATCCCTGGCAAGTGACAACTGACAACTGACAACCGGTAACCGATAACTGTCTATTGGCTGACTGCTAATAACTTATGGGACAGCCAGCAGCAAAACAGGGCGATAAGATAATGGCCACCGATACCCATATCATTATGGTTCCCTCGCCAGGTGGCCCAGTGCCTACCCCCCTTCCCCATCCCTTTAATGGGGTGATCGATGGCAATCTATCTCAGAATGTGAAGATTATGGGGAGACCAGCGGCTACTGTGGGCTCTACTGCCACCAACCTACCACCCCACATACCCCAGGGGGGCCCTTTCCAGAAGCCTCCTACAAACAGGGGACAGATCATCGTCGGTAGCCCCACAGTCTTCATCAATGGAAAGATGGCTGCCCGCAATGGAGATAAGGCGATGACCTGCAATGATCCGGTGGATCTTCCGGTGGGGACGGTTATGGCCGTGGGAACGGTCTTCATAGGTTAGTTGATATTTCAGAACTTCTAAAATCTCTATTTTGGACACGGATAGACGCAGATTGCCAAGATTTTAACCCAAAAATATGTAGGAACCACAGATGAACCCTGTTAAATAAAAACCATCTTAAGAATACAATGATGCCTATTTCTAAATTATTTAACGGGGTGAACACGGATTTTCACAGATTATATAAGAATCTTCAAGAATATAGGCTTTCATCTTTTAGATGAAAGAGGGGTATAAACTCAATTTTTGTTAGTTCTTTATTTTGAATATCTTGTGATAATCTTGTGAAATCTCGTGGTTGGCTAACGCATAATCCGGGATTAAATATTATTTTCTGCGGTTATCGGCGAAAATCTGCGTCCTAATTAGACATTTCGCAATTTCTAAGAAATTCCGAAATGACGGGGGTTGTTTGAAGGGGGTATGCCCCCTTCAAGGGTGACAGCGGAGCAATCCGAGCGAGTGCAGGATTGCGGAGCGCCATAGGGTCGGTGAGACCCTATGGAGAAGTTAGCGACCGTAGGGAGCTAAGTTCAAAGGGGGGTTAATGCCAGAAGGAGATTTCTTAGGCCAGGGATGGCACTTTCCTATGACCGTTACCAAAACCGGAGGGATTGCCCTGGCCCGTCAGGAGGGTGATATCGAGGAGGCGATCAGGATTATCCTGGAAACGGACAGGGGGGAGCGACGGATGAGGCCAGAGTTTGGTTGCATCCTCAGCGAACTTGTCTTTGCCCCAAACAACGCCACCACCTTTGGTCGGGTGGAGGAGGCTGTAAAGGAGGCCTTAGCCAGGTGGGAACCGCGCATTAGGGTAACAGAGATCAATGCACGGGCCGACCCCCAGGAGAGAAACATGCTTTTGATTGATATTGGCTATCAAATCAAGGCCTCGAATGATAGGAGAAATCTTGTTTACCCATTTTATCTGATTCCAAAGGAGATGTGATATGGCTTTGCCCACGCCTAATTTGGATGATCGCAGTTTTCAATCTATTGTCGATGAGGCAAAAAGCCTGATTCCCCGTTACTGTCCCGAGTGGACAGATCACAACCTAAGTGACCCGGGGATCACTTTGATAGAGCTTTTTGCCTGGATGACTGAGCTTACCCTTTATAGGCTCAATCAGGTTCCAGAAAAGAACTACATCAAGTTTTTGGAACTATTGGGCATCAATCTTCTTCCCCCGCGGGCGGCCAACGCCGAGCTGACCTTTCGCCTTTCTGCCCCCCAGTCGCAGAAGGTGATGATCCCCAAAGGGACCGAGGTGGCCACAGTGCGCACGGAAAGGGAGGAGTCTGTAGTCTTCACCACAGATAAGGATCTGGAGATAGATGTTCCCACCCTCATAGAGTGCCTGGCTACCTCCGAGGGGAAGACTTTTGAAAGCAGAATGACCTCCCTGGAGATGGCAGAGGGAGAATTTTTGGCCTTTGATCCTAAGCCCATGCCTAATAATGCTCTCCTCTTCGGCTTGGGAGGGGATTTAGGTGGCAATACTTTAGGCCTGGGGGTAAACTGTGAGATAGAGGGAATTGGTGTCTCCCCGGAAAATCCTCCTCTGGCCTGGGAGGCCTGGTGTGGAGAAAAGGGTTGGCTTCCCACGGAGGTGCTGAAGGAGACAACTGGAGGGTTTAACCTTAATGGAGTGGTGGAACTTGCGTTGCCAGAGGGGTTGGTGGGCAACGAATTGGGCGGTAAATATGCCCATTGTTGGGTTAGGTGTCGGGTTATAGAGCCTGGGCCCAATCAGCCCTTTTACGAGAGCTCTCCCCGCATTAGAGGGGTGCGGGCTTACTCTGTGGGAGGGACCGTCTCTGCTACCCAGGCAACAGAGGTGAGGGGGGAAGTCTTGGGGATGAGCGAAGGGAAACCTGGGCAATCGTTTCAGTTGAGGAATAGTCCCATCCTTGCCCGGAGGCCAGAGGAGACGATTGAGGTGATTTCGGAGAGTGGGAAGGAGGTGGAGAGCTGGCAGGAGGTAGGGGACTTTGCCAGCTCTGGCCCGGAAAAGAGGCATTTTGTCTGTGATAGCGCCCAGGGGCTGGTGCAATTTGGCCCGGCTATCAGGGAGCAGGATGGAACTATGAAACAATATGGGGCCATTCCCGCCAAGGGTTCACAGATAAGGTTTGTCTCCTACCGCTGTGGGGGAGGAGAGGGGGGAAATGTGGCCGCTGGTACTCTCACAGTTCTCAAGTCCTCCATTCCCTATGTTGCTGGGGTGACAAACCGTAAGCCCGCGCGGGGAGGGGCCGATCTGGAAAGCTTAGAGAGAGCCAAACTGCTTGCTCCTAAGTTTCTCAGGGCGCGCAACAGGGCCGTCACGGCGGAGGATTTCGAGGTCTTTGCCTTGAGGGCCACATCTGGTGTTGCGCGGGCCAAGTGTCTGGGGGCAGCGGGAACAGATAATGTGGTAACCGTCTGCGGTGTCCCTGCCCTGAGTGGTTCCCCGGAACTTCTCACAAAGCAGAATCTCACCCTTCACCAGGAAGTTAAGAAGGAGATCGAGATCTATCTCAACGAGCGTTGCCTCCTCACCATCAGTACCTCTGTGCAAGATGCGGAGTATATTTGGGTGACAGTGGAAGCTGAGCTACAGGCTCAACCAGGGAGTGACTTAAAGAGGGTGAGGGAAGAAGCCGAGAAGGTTCTCTATGAGTATCTCCACCCCTTAAAGGGGGGGCCATTTGGGGATGGTTGGCCCTTTGGGCGGGATCTGACCTCCTTTGAGCTCTATCCCCCGTTGCAGAGGGTGGGAGGGGTAGGGGCAGTGAGCAAGATTACCCTCTGGACCCACAGTGACTTAGAGGAGAAACCAGGCGATAAGGGAGATAGGGTAAAGGTCCCCAAAGCGGGGTTGATCTGCTCTGGCCATCATAGGGTTACGGTTGTGCAGGGGATATAAGAAACAGTTCACGGTGATCAGCGGTCAGCTTCCAGTGTTACGGAAAACCGCTGACAACTGACAACTGACAACCGTTAAGAATTGAGGACAATGGAAAGAGAAAAGTTTCCCCCCAGCAGCTATCTCAAGTATCTCCCCGCCATCTACAGTCAAGATGAGTTTTGGGGGCGTTTTCTCCACATATTTGAAGATGTCTGGACCCCGATAGAGGAGAGAATAGAGCAGATGGGCCTCTATCTGGATCCCAGGTATACGCCAGAGAGTTTTCTCCCCTGGCTGGCCTCCTGGATGGGAATAGGGTTAAATTCCCGCAGGTCCCTAAGAGGACAGAGAGGGCTAATTAAAGATCTAATTGAGCTCTCCAACTGGAGAGGGACAAGGAGAGGGTTGCGGGAGCATATCAAGTTGGTCACTGGGTTTGAATCCCAAATATCGGAGAGTGGCACAGGTATGATCCTGGGTGAGGCCAGCCAATTGGGAGTGAATACGACCTTGAGCAGCAGTTCCGGTCGGAATCATCTACTCATTACTCTATTCGCTGATGATACCACCAAGGTGGATAGGGAGCTGGTGGGGGGAATAGTTCAGTTCCACCTCCCTGCCCAGGCCACATATTCATTGGAAATAGTTTCGTAACAGTTCACAGGAGAGGCAGTCAGCCCTCAGCGGTCAGCTATCAGAAGCCAGTTGTCAGGGATCAGTAGTCAGGGAAAATAGATGAGTTTCAAGAGTTATCAAGATTTGGAAGTATGGCAGAGAGCGATGGACTTAGTCGTGCTGTGCTATCAGATGACAAGGGACTTTCCTAAGAGCGAGATTTATGGACTTACCAGTCAGATTCGTCGTGCTGCTGTATCGATCCCGGCAAATATTGCTGAAGGACGGGAACGGCAACATAGCAAGGAGTTTCTTCAGCATCTATCCATAGCCTATGGCTCTCTTGCAGAGTTGGAGACTCATGTGCAGATAGCCAAACGATTGGATTATATCGATGTGAGTCAGTTAAAGGGGGTATTGGGTAAATCAGCAGAAATTGGGCGAATGCTCAATGGTTTGCGGAGGTCTATACAGTCTTAGGAATCAGCAATTAGCAGTTAGTTGTCAGCAAGCAGGAAGAACTCCTGACAACTGACAACTGACAACCGACAACTGAAAAAGTGAGGGATCTATGCTAAAAGGGATTCTTCAAGGTTCCATCGAGAGAGTGAAGGGCTTTGAGGGGATGAGGGTCGATGCCACAGTGTGGAACCAGGCCCACGATTTCCATTTTTACCAACAGATGTTTCATAACCTTGGCTTCCATGGGGCTGGCATTGCTTCAGGATTGGAGGTGTTTGCGCAAAATCCGCCAGGCCGTTCCCTCATCATCAGTCCCGGCATTGCCGTTGACCAAAGGGGATATCCTATCATCCTATCTAAGAAGGAGGTCTATCCCTTAACCATTAAGAAGAAGGGAAAGGTTTATCTCAACATTCAGTTTGCCGAAGTTCCGGCAGAAGGGTCATCTCAGGGCCATCCCTACCGTTTCAAGCAAGCATATAGGATACAGGAGTCTCAGAATCCTCCAGGCGAGTTTGAGATCGAACTGGCCCAAGTGGAGATAACCGGTGAAAAGGAACCAATTACTGATGCCGCGGATCCCTCTCATCCGCAGGCAAACCGGATAGACCTCCGGTTCCGAAATTACGCTGGTGGGCACATCAGAGGAGCGATTTCCCTGGGGCAGGTTAGCTGGGAGGGGGAGGGGGGAGCCCTCCATCTTGATGGCCTGTTTCAATTGACTAACCATATCAATAACCAGACCCCTTATCGGGCTGAATTCGCCGGGCCAGTCCCGTTGAAGGGGGATCTCAACGGCTTTAATCTCCTCTATTTTTCTGCCGACGGAAGCTTTAAATTGACCGCAGAGGAGGAGAAGTCCTTGGCCAAGTTTCTAAACGGAGGCGGTTTCCTCTTCGGCAATGGATGTTCTCAGGTGCCCAAAAACGAGTTCGGCTTTGCCTTCAATGACTTAGCCACTAAGCTGAAGCGGTCGCTCTCCCAATTGAAACCTGATCATCCTATCCTCAAAGTACATTATCCTTTCTCTTACCCACCTCAGGTTTCCGGGGAGGGCAGGCCGCTGATGATCGGTGACGGTCTCGTATATTGCGACGCTGACTATGGTTGTGCCTGGAGTGGAAAGGGGGCCAAGGTAGGTATCTCCCGTGAGGAGATCCGCTCTGCCTTGGAGTTTGGCACAAATGTCCTCATCTATGGTTACCACAATTGGTTAAGACACCAAATGACCAAATGACGAATGGTAGCGAGAACCTTTAGGTTGCGAGAGGACAAGGAAACAGGGAACCGCAGATTAACGCAGAACTACGCAGATATGTGCGGGTTAAGGGCCTTCAGGCCCCTTGGTTCAACCCACGGCGGGCTAAAGCCCAGAGGAGGTTGCCCCTGCTTTTGCGGGGGTAGAATATTCTGTGTTGTTCCGTGTAAATCCGTGGTAGGTTTTTTTCTGTTTCTACCGCACTTTAGTGCAGGGTAAGGAGATCTTTAGCCCCTCGCACTTACTGGCTAGGCCATCAAAGATAATCTCCTCCCCCTTGATGGGGTAGGACTAAGAAGAGGGTGACAATCGACTTAGCTCGGGAGTTTGTAGGGGTTGCATTTATGCGACCCTGCCTTGCGGGCTTGATAAGCCATGCCCCTACATAAAGAGAGGAGGGTGGCAGAATCGGGGTTTTGCCACCTCGCTTGTGACAAAATCCTGTAAATCCTGTTATCCTGTCAAAGAAGTTCCACCGAAGGTGGTAAAGTTCAATCATAGTCAAAATAGTACTTACAGTTCTTAATTTTTCCCTTGACTTCTCCCATTCCGTTACTGTATGATAGGATCAATCTGAACTAAGCACAAAATCGAGTGTAACAGTTTCCAGAGGCAAGGGATCAGGAGTCTTTCCTGGCCACTGAAAAGCTGACCGCTGAAAGCTGACTGCTGATTGCTCTAAGCTGTTACTTTCATTAAACCAGGTGGAGGCCAATGGCAAAGAAGATAATACTTTCCTTTTCTCAGTATACCATATCGCTGGAGGCAGGTGCTAATATAAAGAGCACCATCAGCATAATAAACCGTGGCTCAGTTGTTGACCAGTTTTCCGTTGAGGTTGAGGGACTGGAGGAAAGCTGGTACACTTTGAGTGCCTCCAGTGTGAAGCTCTTTCCCGGCGGTCAGGAATCGATTACCCTTACCATTCATCCCCCTAAGGAGTCGTCGAGCAAGGCCGGGAAATATCCATTCTCGATAAAGGCTGCCTCTGTGGAGAATCCTAAGGAGATAGCCACAGAGTTGGGCACCCTGGAGATTCAACCCTATCATGAATTTGGGGCTGAGCTCCATCCCACCCAGAGGGTAACCCGCGGTGAGGCAGACTTTCAGTTGACCATTCGCAATAAGGGCAACAGCCGAGAGACATTCAAGGTTAACGCCCAGGACGAACAGGGGGGCTGTCAATTTAGATTCGAGGATGAGGAGGTCAAGTTAGACCCTGGGGAGAGCAGTAAAGTTGGCCTCTGGGTGGCGGCCAAGAGCAGGCCAAAGTTCGGAGCCAAGAAGCAATACTCCTTTCTGGTTAATGTAATCCCTGAGTGGAACAAGGAAGCCGCAGAGGTAGTTAGTGGTCAGGTTGCCTATCTGGCTATGGTTCCTCGTTGGCTGGTGAGGGCAATAGTGCCTATCATAGTCGTAATTATAGCAGGTTTTTTGTTTCTGTGGCCGGTGAAAGCGCCGATTATCCAATTCTTTTCCGTTTCTCCCGACTCCCTTTCTCCGGGTGGTTCCGCTCTGCTTAGTTGGGAGGTGAGGCAGGCCAAAAGCATCCTCATCCAACCCGAGCCTGGAAATGTAAAGGCCATAGATACGCTCAGGGTCTCTCCGGAGAAATCAACAATCTATACCATGACAGCTAAGAACAGAAGGGGGGTAACCAAGCAGAAAAAGGCATCGCTGGTGGTGGTCTATCCTCTGCCGGAGATTGTTAGCTTTGAGGCTCAACCGCAAAAGGTGAAGAACCCCACTAAGGGGGTAACCCTTACCTGGAAGGTGGAAAAGGCTAAGAAGGTGAAGATCGAGCCAGACATCGGTGATGTTGCGGCAGAGGGCTCCAAAACCGCCTATCCGGAGAAGACAACCACTTTTACCCTCACCGCTACCAATGAGGGAGGGGATGTGGAGAGAGGGGTAGATGTTATCTTAGAGTCCGATAGGGCCAGTTTTGATATGGAATTACAAGCGACTGATAAAAGGATGAAGGACTACATTGCAACGGGGAAACACCTTTACAGGGAGAAACATCTTTATGATCAGGCAGTGGAGAAATTTAAGCTCAGCCGTAAGGAGTATACGAAATTCAAGAGGAAATTTGGGTCAGAGCCCACCTTAAAGAAATTAGATGGTGAAGCCGCCAGCTGGATCAGAAAGGTTTCCCTGCAAACAAATAAGGAGAGTGCCTTTAAGGTGACCAGAGGCATTATGCAGGAGAAGTTAAACTCGGGGAAGGCCTTCTACCAGGCTGGCAGGCTGGGGGAGGCCCAAAAAGACTTTGAGGCCTGTATCCAAGGCTATCGAGATTTTAGGAAGAAGTTCGGCAAGCAAAAGGAGTTGGCTGGTCTGAGCACCTCCGCCCAGGAGTGGATTAAGAAGATGAAAGGTGAGTCAAGCAAGGAGGGGTTACTTGAGGAAACCAGGAAGGCGATGAAGGAGCACAACGGCCTGGGTAAGGGATTCCATGACAAAGGGGAATATGACCAGGCAATCAAGGAGTTCAAATCCAGCTTGGAAAGCTATGAGAAGTTCAAAGCTAAGTTTGGTGTTGATCCCCAGCTCAAGACCTTAAATGCAGAGGCTCAAGAGGGGTTAGAAAAGGCGAAGATGGCGAAGGAGCTGGAGAGAAGGTGACAAGGGACGGGGGGCAGTATTCAGCAGTCAGTTCTCAGGGGCCAGTTTCCGTGGTTCAATTTCCAGGACTCGGGCAAAACCCCTGACAATTGAGTAGTGTTCATGGGCTAAAAGCTGAGTGCTGATTGCTGACAGCTATTAAGCGATTTTGTAGTCAATTTCAAAGAGGAGGGTTTTATGAGGTTTTTGAGTGCAGTTATGACTCTGCTTCTGTTGGTCAACCTATGTGTGCCAGCAGTTGTCTTTGGACAGGAGGAGAAAAAGCCTTACAAGATCGAAGAGCTGGAGAAGCTGATCAAGGCTGGGGTCGTCTCCGACGAACGGATCATTGAACTATTGTATGAAAACGGGCTCAGTTTTTACCCCGATGATGAAGCCATAGCCAGGTTGAAAAGGGCTGGGGCAAGTGACGAGGTGATAGAGGCCATGCGCACTGCTGAGCACCCGCCGAAACCCATAACGATTAAGGAGAAGAAACCAATTTACAAAAGGTGGTGGTTCTTAGGTGCAGCGGCTCTGGTGGTGGGAGGCACAGTGGCCCTGATAGCCACCAGGGGGGAGGAGAAGGAAAAAGCCCTTCCCGGTTTCCCCGGGCCCCCTAGCACTACTAAATGATTACATATCAAGATAAACCTCCTATGAGGAGGCACTTATGGGGAGAATTATATTTGCCCTTTTCTCCCTTGTGGTTTCTTGGGTAATTTTGCTTCTGGAGACTGCTCCCGCTTTTGCTCAGCTTGACACAGCTTGGGTAAGAAGGTACAATGGGCCGGCAGATACTTCTGATAGAGCTAATGCCATAGACGTAGATGGTTCAGGCAATGTCTATGTAACTGGGTACAGTTACGGCATTGGGACAAGCGAAGCATAGGTCACAGTATCTATTTCTTGTAAACTATAAACCTGAAAAATGGAGGTTTTCAAATGAGAGGGAAAGAATTTTTATGTTTTCTGGCTGTGGTTTTGGTAGGGGTTATCGCTATACCGGCATTTGGTCAGAGCCAATTTGTCAAAGCCCTGGGGGGAAGCGACAGTGATCAGGGGCGCTCTGTGATAGAGGTTTCCGATGGGGGGTTTGTCGTTGCGGGATTCACTCTCAGTTATGGTGCAGGTTCTTGGGATCTCCTCCTGACCAAGTTTGATTGTTTTGGGAATCACCTATGGGCAAGAACCCTTGGGGCAACCAACGATGATTTAGCCCTGTCTGTGACAGAAGTTTCTGATGGGGGGTTTGTCGTTGCCGGATACACTTATAGTTATGGCGCAGGTTATATGGATCTCCTCCTTACCAAGTTCGATGGTTCAGGGAATTGGCTGTGGACAAGAACCGTTGGGGGAACCGACTCTGATGTTGGGTACTCTGTGATAGAGGTCTCTGATGGGGGGCTTGTCGTTGCTGGATACACTTATAGTTACGGCGCAGGTTATTGTGATCTCCTCCTCACCAAGTTTGATGGTTCAGGGAATCATCTGTGGACAAGAACCGTTGGGGGAGCCAGTTATGATGTTGCGATCTCTGTGATAGAGGTTTCTGGTGGAGGGCTTATCGTTGCCGGACATGCTCAGAGTTGGGGAGCAGGTTCTTACGATTTCCTCCTTTCCAAGTTTGATGCTTATGGGAATCACCTGTGGACAAGAACCCTTGGAGGAGCCACTTATGATGTTGGGTACTCTGTGATAGAGGTTTCTGATGGGGGGCTTGTCGTTGCCGGATACACTACGAGTTATGGCGCAGGTTCCAATGACCTCCTCCTTTCCAAGTTTGATGGTTCAGGGAATCACCTGTGGACAAGAACCGTTGGGGGAACCAACGATGATATAGGGTTCTCTGTGGTAGAGGCTTCTGATGGGGGGGTTGTCGTTGCTGGATACACTGGGAGTTATGGCGCAGGTTCTTGGGATTTCCTTCTTACCAAGCTTGACGGTTCAGGGAATCACCTGTGGACAAGAACCGTTGGGGGAACCGACTCTGATGTTGGGTACTCTGTGGTAGAGGTCTCTGATGGGGGGTTTGTCGTTGCCGGATACACTCAGAGTTATGGCACAGGTTATTATGATTTCCTCCTTGCCAAGTTTGATGGTTCAGGGAATACCTGCTGGCAGGAAGTTGTGATTCCCCTCGTCCAGAGCATATCTCCCACCATAACCTTCCCCTCCCCCACTGTCAACAGTTGGTCGCCGACCATAACCAGTCCAAGCCCCACAGTTACCTCGCCTGATCCAACTACAGTCGCGGTGTGCGAAATCTATCCGGACATTGATCTTTCTGCAACGAGCTACGACTACGGAGAGGTGATGTTTGGTGACTCAGCCGATTGGACGCTCTTCATCTACAATAGGGGCACCTCAGACTTATCGGTTAGCGATCTTACCTCGGAGAATACAGACTTTGCGGTGGTATCTCCAAGTTTCCCGCAGACAGTGGATTCAGAAGACAGTATAGGAGCGCTGGTAAGGTTTACGCCATCAGAGTTGGGTGAGAGAGTTGACACTTTGACCATCTTCAGTAATGATCCTGATGAGCTGATTTTGCTCTTTCCCTTGAGTGGGATTGGTAGAGATGCCACTGGCCCAAGCATAACTCACGATTCAATAACCTCAGCCGACGAAGGGAACGAAATTAACATAACCGCTGCTATAACGGATGAGGTGACTGGTGTAGAGGTGGCCTTTTTATATTATCGCAGAGGCGGCGAGGCAACTTTCGTCCAACAGACAATGCAGAATACCGATGAGGATACCCTCTTCCAGGCTACCATTCCCGGCGCATCCGTTACTGAGAGGGGAGTTCAATACTATATATCAGCCACGGACAGCGCCTCAAATAGGGATTCGACGGATGTTTATCCTGTCTCTGTTAGCATTACCGATCTGGCTATTGACGAACCCTTACCATCTGAATCCTACATGATGATATCACTCCCCATCCAGCCTTCTGATGGCAGTCCTCAAGCCATTTTGGTCGACGATCTGGGTGCTTACGATGACACCAAATGGCGATTAGGTCGATGGAGTCCTGCTAGTAATGGCTATCATGAGTATACGGTGAATTGGAATGCTACTCAGGATAACTTCCGCACGGGGCGGGGATACTGGCTGATTGTGAAGGATTCGAAGAGGATCGATGTGAGTGGGACATCCGTGGATGTCACTGGAGATTATACTATCGTTTTGCAGCCGGAGTGGAATCAGATCGGTTGCCCCTTTGCCTTTGACATCTGGTGGGATGGGGTCATTAAGGGGGAGAATGTGCAGGATTATCTGTACCGTTATCATGATGGAGGCTATAAGCCTGCTCCTTACATGAAACCTTGGCAGGGGTATTGGGTAAGGAATTTAGGTTCTGTTCCTGATACCATTTGGGTTCCTCCAACGGAGGCTGGGTCTACATTACCGAAAGCAGTATCAGCCTCTAGCCTGGAAAAACTTTGGGAAATCAAGTTATCTGTGAGATGTGGAAGCTTCGGAGATGGTTACAATTACTTGGGAGTTTCCCCTGATGCCTCAGATGAATGGGATCGTTTAGATTTCTTCGAACCACCCCCGGCTTGGACCTATGTTTCCTTATACTTCCCTCACAAAGATCAAAGGTTACAACCTGGAGATTATACTACCGATTTCAGGCCAGAGTTTGACGATGGCCAGATCTGGGAGTTTGACGTTAAGACAAATATCTCGCTATCTGATATGGAGCTCAACATAGATCAGATAGAGTCAGTTCCTACAAAGTTCGAGGTTTACCTTTTCGATATTGAGAGACACCGGGTTCTGAACCTGAGAGACGAGAGCAGATACTGCTTCAATTCTGGTGAGAGCGATAGAGAATTCAGAGTAGCCATCGGAACTCCCGAATACATCCACAAGGTTATGGGTGAATTTTCTTCCATACCTGCTGAATTCTCCCTCTCCCAGAACTACCCCAATCCATTTAATCCAACTACAGCTATCAGCTATCAGCTATCAGGGGTCAGTCCGCACCCTACCACCCTGAAAATTTACAATATCTTGGGGCAGGAGGTGAGAACTTTAGTGGATAGAGAACAAGCCCCTGGCTACTACTCGGTGAGATGGGATGGGCGGGATGGTTTGGGAAAAGAGGTCTCCAGCGGGGTTTACTTTTACCGGCTAAAGGCAGGAAACTACACTCAGATTAAACGGATGATCTTGCTTAAGTGAGAGTTTCTTGTCCCTTGAAACATTAAACCTCCCGCAGGTTTGAAACCTGCGGGAGGTTTCTATTTGGCTTGTTAGGGGCAAGAACCCCCTCAGCACAGGGGAAGGTATAGAGAAGTTGAGGTTCGTCTATTTTTGAAACTCATCATTTAGGCTGATCTTCATCAATAGGCAGGTGCGCCTCCTGGGCCTCCCGGGTTCCTGTCTAAAGGGAAGCAACCTTACCCGGATTATTCATAGACTTCAACTACGAAGGCACTAAGCCATTAAGAATATGAGAAATCAGAACACTTTGTTTTGTAAATTGAATTACTCTGCATTGGTCTTTGACCTTATTATTCTATCCCCTATTCTACCAACACTTTGAGGCTTGGGGGCTTTGTGGCGTGAATAATTCAGGTTAGTGCCCTGAGATCATAACCCTTGAGGATCTCGGTTTGATTGCGCGAGGAGACAAAACCTTAGACCATAATAAAATACCGCCATAACATCCAGGGGGGAGTGGAAACTTTTTATAGGTGATCCAACTTTTACCCATATCTAAACCACTTCACCAGCTCTGGCAGGCTTGGCCTCTTGCCATACATCAGGATCCCCACCCGATAGATCCTGCTTACCACCCAGACCATAGCAACGATAGATGAACCAAGCAGAACCAGGGAGAGGAGAATCTGCCAGAGAGGTGGGGTCTGCACGGCTATACGGGTAAACATAATTATGGGGGCAAAGAAGGGAATAAGGGAGAAGAGAACGGCAAGTCCTGAGTTCGGATTTCCAATCACATAGAACATTAGCATAAAGGGGATGATCAACAAGGCCACTAAGGGCATCTGAAGATGTTGGGCATCCTCATCGGAGCTGACCATCGCCCCTACTCCGGCATAAAGGGTAGCATAGAGGAAGTAGCCCAGGAGGAAGAAGAGGACGAAGAAGAAGAGAAGCGATATGGGAATCCCCGGGAGGGATAAGGGACCCATCTCCCCGGCAAGAGAGCTCACTAAACTCCTTCCATAAAGGGAGAGCCCCCCCACTATCAGAGACCAGATAAGAAACTGGGTAAGACCCACCCCTCCAACCCCCAAGATCTTCCCGGCCATAAGCTGAAAGGGCTTGACGGCCGAGACTATCACCTCCACCATCCGGGAGCTTTTCTCCTCTATCACTCCCCGCATAACCATCACCCCATAGATTATAAGGGATATGTAGAGAAAGAAGACCAAAATGTAGGTGATCATAAAGGTGGCACCAGTATCCTCCTCCTCCTTCCCCCGACCTGTTACCTTGAAAGTCCTCAGGTTTACCCCCTTAGCCAGTTTCCTAACCCTCTCAGGGTCAAGCCCACTGTTGCTTAACCTGAAATGGGATACTGCCTTAGAAACCGCTCCCTCCAGATTCTCGTTCACCCTAAAGTTGCTTACATTCCGGGCATAGAACTGCGCCTGGTTTCTCTCAAAGATATCTTTGGGGATAACCAAATAGCCATCAATTTCTCCTTCATCAACCTTTTCGGTAAGCTCCTTACGAACCTCTGGCAACTCTTCAGGAGATGTCTCAACCTTGGAGAGTTTATAGAGGCTAATCCCGCCCTTTGTGGTATCTTTTAAGGCGGCCTTTAAACCAGGGAAGATTCTGTCCGTCTGGTCAATAATGAATATCTTCTTTGGTTTCTCGCTTTTCAGAGTCATCAAAAGAGCAGGGGCTACGGTGAGAATCCCAATAACAATTGGCATAGCCAGGGTGCCGATGATGAAGCCTTTTGTCCTCACCCTGGTCAGATATTCCCTCTTTATCACAGCACCCACCTTTCTCATCTCTCTCCCCTCTGCACGGTCTTGATGAATATCTCATTTAGCGATGGTTCAACCAGCTCAAACTTGGAGATAATCACCTCCTTAGTGGCTCTCCGCAAGATCTCCTGAGGATTGACTCCTACAGAGGGACGGACCTCCACATATCTTCCGTAATCATCAAAGTTTTCCACGATTCCCCTATCCTGGAGAAAATCGGCTTGCCCCTCATATTCTAACACAATCATATTCTTCCCATAGCTGGCTTTTATCCCATTTAGATTGCCATCCAGCACCTTCCTCCCCTCGTTTATCAGGCAGATTTGGTCGCAGAGCTTTTCGGCCTGTTCCATCAGATGGGTAGAGAGGATGATGGATACCCCCTTCTTCTTCTCCTCCAACATCACCTCCTTGACCAAGTTGATATTTAGCGGATCCAGGCCGGTAAAAGGCTCATCTAAGATGGCTAACTGGGGAGAGTGGAGCAGGGTAACAATAAACTGCAGCTTCTGCTGCATCCCCCGGGAGAGTTCCTCCACCTTTTTCCCTCCCCAAGCGGAGAGGTCAAACCTCTCCAGCCAATTATTTATCCTTTCCTTAGCAATTGTCTTTTTAACCCCCTTTAACTCGGCGAGAAAATAGAGCAAGGGTTCGACCTTCATCTTGCGGTAGAGCCCCCTCTCCTCAGGGAGGTATCCCACCCTGTCCCGGATTGAGGAGGAATTAGGCTTGCCGAGGATGGTTATCTCCCCTCTGTCTGGGGCCAGGATATCCATAATCATCCTAATTGTGGTGGTTTTCCCTGCACCGTTAGGGCCTAAAAGGCCATAGATACACCCCCCCTCCACACTAAGGTCAAGCTCCTTGACCGCATCGATGCTGCCAAAGGACTTGGTTACACCCCTCAGGGTCAGTAATTCCACTTATCCTCCCTGGCCTGTATGCTCGTTTTAACAATGGCCATCTTAATGTAAAAGCCAGTTTGGCCCAGACAAAAATGGCCCCAGCTCTGATGGACTTCTCTAATTGGATCAACCCTATTGTCACCTAATATAACGGGTTAATTCCCCACTGTCAACAACTACTATTTTAGCTGGAACCGCAAGGAGATGCAATCCCGGGTTTTATCTCCGGATTAAGCATTTTAACAAAACATCAATTTTTCAGCAGTTCCAGTGCCACCCAGCGCTTGTTCGCCTAATTTAATAGGCCGGGTAGGTTAATGGATAAGTGCCCTCAGGCAAATTCCCTCAGATTTGCCTTGTATTTTGAAAAAAAGAGGGTATTATTAAAGGGAGCAACCCCCATTTGGCAAGGGCTCACCTCAATAAAAGATAGCGGAGTTAAAGGGAACCTGGGAAAGGGGAGCTGGGTTACTAAGGGGGCAAAATTTAACTGGAGCATTAGGGAGGTGTTTAAAATGATCGAGCTGCTCAGAAAGACCTTGCTGATGGGGATAGGTGCGGCCACCCTCACCAAGGAGAAGATAGATGGTCTGGTCGATGAGTTAGTGAAAAAGGGAGAGATAGCCAGCAAGGAGGGACCTGAGTTAGTGAAGGAGTTTCTGGAGGAGTCTCAAAAGGCTAAGAAGGAGCTGGAGAAAAGAGTAGATGAGGCCACCCAGAAGGCCTTAAAGAAGCTGAATTTGGCCAGCGGAACGGAGATGAAGGAGCTTAAGGCCAGGGTAAAGGAGCTGGAAAAGAGGATGGGAGATGAATCGGGCTCGGGAGGTATTTCCTAAGAATGTTCCTTGGTCTTAGCCAGATCGGGCAGGAGATAGCATCATTGGTCGCCTGAACAATGACAGCTAAGAATCTGATCAGATTAGGGAAAGCCTACCGTCACCTAAAAAGATATCGCCAAATTATCGAGGTGATGATCAAGTATGGCTTTGGCGATATCTTGGAGAGGCTGAGGATTGAGGCCTATCTGAGGATTCGCCCCCGGGTTTTCTCCAAATCCAAAGGTAAGGAACTGATCAGAGCGAGAGAGGCCGAGAGGGTGAGAATGGCCTTGGAGGAGCTTGGCCCCACCTTCGTCAAATTGGGGCAAGTGCTCAGCCTGCGGCCTGATTTAATTCCCTGGAACTTCGTTAGGGAATTTCGCAAGCTGCAGGATGAGGTCTCCCCCTTTGGATATGAAGAGGTGGACAGGCTAATAGAGGAGCAGTTGGGAGGTCGGCCAAAGAACCTCTTCAAGCGGTTTGACCCACTGCCCCTGGCCGCAGCCTCCCTCTCCCAGGTCCATCCTGGGATCACCCTAAAGGGTGAGGAGGTAGTCATCAAGGTGCAACGCCCCCAGATCAAGGAAACTGTGGAGGCAGATGTGGAGATACTCTATGATTTAGCTAAGCTTGCTGAGAGGCAAATAGCTGAGTTCAGGCCTTATGATCCGGTGGGGATAGTTGAAGAATTTTCCGCCTCGATCCGTCGGGAGCTTGACTTTATCCGGGAAGGAAGAAGCATTGAGAGGTTTGCCTACAATTTCCAGGATGACCCCACAGTTTATGTGCCACGGGTGTTTTGGGGGTTGACCACCTCAAAGGTTTTGACTATGGAACGAATTCGGGGGATAAAGGTCTCCCAGATGAAAGAGCTCAGGGAAGCGGGCCTGGACCCTCAACAGATAGCCATAAATGGGGCCCAAGCCATATTGAAACAGATATTTGAGTATGGCTTCTTTCATGCCGATCCCCATCCGGGCAATATCTTTGTCCTCAAGGGAAATGTCATTGCCCCTTTGGACTATGGGATGATGGGTAGGTTGGACGATGAGATGAAAGAGGCGTTGGGAGCGCTCCTCGCCGCCCTGGTTAATAAGGATGTAAAGAGGACAACCAAACTCCTCTTGAGGATGGGAGTGGCTCAGGAGGAGATAGACAGAAGGGGGTTCGAACGGGAAGTGGATGAACTTCTCAATTGCTACATAGGAATTCCTTTGAGCCAATTGGATATGAAAAATATCTTTAATGAAATCTTCCCCCTTCTCTCCAAATACCGCTTAAGGATCCCCTCTGATTTTGCCCTTATGGGTAGGGCGCTGGTAACCGCCGAGGGGGTAGGAAGGGGATTAGACCCTGAGTTCGATATCCTCCCTTTGGCTAAACCCTATGTAAAAAAGCTTATGCTCAAAAGGATAGGTCTGCGGCGGGGGCTAAGGGCATTGCAGGACCTCTGGGAAGATCTCAGTGACCTCTTTACCCATCTCCCAGGGGATATCGAGCAGATACTCGCTAAGACCAAAAGGGGAGAGCTGGTGGTCAAGTTCGAACACCAGGGTTTGGAACATCTCATCCTAGCCTTAGACAAGTCGAGCAATCGGCTCTCCTTTAGCCTGATCATAGCCGCCCTGATTATCGGTTCCTCCCTGGTGATGCAGTTAAACAAGGGCCCACAGCTCTTTGGCTTTCCGGTTTTTGGTGTTTTAGGATTTCTTATTGCCGGTCTCTTTGGTCTCTGGTTGGTGGTGGCCATATTAAGGTCTGGCAGGTTGTAGTGCGGGTTAAAGGCCTTCATGCTCCTCTCTGGGGCTGAAGCCCCAGGAACCCCGGCTATTCCCCCCGAACCGGACGGATCGGGAAAGCCGGATAGAGCGAGATTGCTTCGTCTGCCTGTGACACGCAGACAGGTCGCTTCGCTTCCTGCAATTACCAATAAAGGAAGGCGAATAGATAAGATGATAGTTGCCGTTGTTGATGGTTTGGGTGGGGGGATTGGAGCCCAGATGGTCTCTGAGCTTAGGGGAACTCTACCTGAGGATGTGGAGATCTGGGCGTTAGGAACAAATGCGGTGGCTACTGCCAATATGATAAAGGCGGGGGCCCGGCGGGGGGTCTCGGGGGAGAACGCCATCTGCTACACCTTAAGATCTGTTGATCTTATCACTGGCCCCTTAGGCATCGTTCTGGCCAATTCTATGATGGGAGAGCTTACCCCCAAAGCCGCTGAGGCCACAGCCTCCTCACCGGCGGTAAAGGTACTTCTTCCCATCGATATCTGTGGAGTGGAAATTGTAGGGACAAAGAAAGAGCCCCTATCCCACCTGATCAAGAAACTTGCGGCCCGAATTGCAGCTATCGTCAGAGACCGCTAACCACGGCCTTGGCAACCGGAAATAATCGGGGCCTTGAGGGCCCTGTATGGGGTTAAAGCCCTGGGGAGGTCCCCCCAGCTAAAGCTGGGTAGAAGAACGGAAAATGGAAATTAGAAATTGGGAAACACTCGGAGTAACCTCATGGGGAACAACTCAGCCGTCCGCTTTTAGCATTTCTATTTTCCCATTTTCTTATTTTCCTAATTTCCGCCTTTCCGATCTACGATAGTAGTTTCCCCCCATGAGTAAAATCCCTGTAATCTGTGGTCTTGTTTGGTCGCGGTTTTGCCGCGCTGTATCTATCCACCCCCAAAGTGGTAATTCTTATTGCAATCGGGGTATCTGAATACCTCAGAAATGTCTGCAGACAGATATTAAGGAGGTGAAAATTCCTTTTCATGCAACCGGTGAGCCAGAAGCTTGCCTCTGTAGTTCGAAGCTAAAGTCCAACCCTAAAAATTTGGAGGCAGGTAATGCGAGCATTAAACTTTAAGCTTGGCCTTTTCATCCTCTTCCTCCTCGGTCTGGTCCAGACTGGCTTTGGTGAGGGGCAGGAGGATACGTTGATGACTTACCGCCTACCGGAAATCGTGGTGACGGCTACAAGGACGGAAAGGGCGATAAGGGACCTCTCGGCGACGGTGAGCGTAATCTCCCGGGAGGAGATTGCAGCATCCAACGCCAACTCTTGTACAGGCATTTTGAATACATTGCCCGGGCTCTTTGTGCAGCGCACAGGAGCCTTTGGCCGGGCCGATGTGGACATCAGAGGCTTAGGTGATGGTGGAAGGAGGGTAATGGTGCTTGTTGACGGGCGACCGGTAAAGATGGGGCTCTTCGGCTGCACGATTACTCACTCTCTTCCCCTGGACAATGTGGAGCGGGTTGAGGTGGTCAGGGGCCCGCTCTCCGTTCTCTATGGCTCAGATGCCCTGGGTGGAGTGATAAACATAATAACCAGGAAGCCCACAAAACCAAGGGAGATGGATTACACCCTCTCCTTGGGCAGCAACCATACCTCCCAAAATCGGCTGCGAGTGGGTGGGGTGCACGGCCCCTGGGATCTCTATGCCACTGCGGACAGGAGGAGAAGCGATGGTTATCTGCCCCATTCCTCCTATAAGGGCAACGACTTCACTGCTCGGCTGGGCTACGAAATTACCGGCAATCTGGAGGCAGCCCTTACCGGAAAATATTTTGATGGCTACAAAGAAGAACCGACTACCGACCCTGATACTATTTCGGAAACCTGGAATGACTACAAGAGGGGGGCGGTGGATTTAACTCTCACCAGTAAATGGAAAAGGTGGAACGGCTTGATTAAGCTCTACCGCAATTTTGGCAAACACGAGCTCTCCGATGGCTGGCATTCCCAGGACTTCACCAATGGTGCCGTCTTCAACGGATCAGGCAAGGTTTTCCCTAACAACGAGCTCACCATTGGGGCGGAATTTCGACAGCAAGGCGGAAAGAGGATAAGCCAACCCTTAGGTGAATGGGACAAGGCCGAGTATGCCCTTTTCCTTCATGATGAGCAGATCCTCTTTAGAAAAGTGATCCTTACCTATGGGGGAAGATACAACCAGGATGAGATCTCTGGCGGTGAATTCTCCCCTCAGGTGGGATTGGTCTTCCACCCCAGGGAGGGAACCGCAATCCGCGGGGCGGTGAACAAGGGCTTCCGTTCTCCCCAAATCAATGAGTTCTACCTCTTTCCCCCATCCAATACCAACCTCAAACCGGAGGAAGTCTGGAACTACGAGGTGGGATTTACCCAGCGGATCGTAGAAGGGGTGAAGGTGGAGCTTGTTGGTTATAGGATGAAGGGGAAAAACCTCATCCAGAAGGAGAAAGTTCCCGGACATACTCCCCCTTTCCAATTTCAAAACACTGGAAAATTCGAGTTCAAGGGAATGGATGTTGGCCTTAGGGTCCAGGTCAATAGGGAACTCTCCGGGAGGATCTACTACACCTACCTCGATCCAGGTGAAAAGACCACAGGAAGGCCCGGGGATAAGATCGATCTATCCTTGAGATATGCCGGAAAGAGGCTGCGGTTTTCCCTGACCGGTCAATATGTTGCCGACTACTTCGCTGCGGATGATCGGAAGGAACCTATCCCAGATTACTTTATGGCCAATACCAAGCTGAGCTATGAGTTCATCCCTCATCTGGAAACCTTCTTCGCAGTCGACAACATCTTCGATAGAGAATATGAAATCTATGCGGACATCCCTGGTGACCAGGCGGGCCGTTATACAATGCCCAAAAGGGTTCTCACTATAGGGTTAAATCTCAAATACTAACCCAACGTTTCGGAATTCTTAGGAATTCAGAAACGTCGGGGGTCGTTTGAAGGGGGTAAGCCCCCCTTCAATCTTGGCAGCGGAGCAATCTGAGCTGGCGTAGGATTGTGGAGCGTCATAGGGTCGTGAGACCTTCTGGAGAAATTAGCGACCGAAGGGAGCTAAGTTCTGATGGGGGTTACACTGCAAGGGTGTAGCCCCCATTGCCCTAAAAGAGGGCATTGCTAAATCTGAAATCCCTTAGTTGGCTGGGAAATCTGCCCATTCTGAACAGTAAGCATCCCTATTCCGGAGGCAAAAAGTAGCAGAAGAAGGTTTCTACCACCCCAAGGGAATCCTCGAGTAAGCCTGGGGAGAAGGATTCAACTGCACTTTAGTGTGGGTCACTATAGAGTGTGGTAACTCCTGTTGACGTATGCTGTGACAAGAGTCACAGCACTCCAAAGAGGCTACCCGTCCCGAACCGGAACGGGTCGGGAAAGCCCCAAAGAGGTTACCTCAGCTAAAGCCGGGTAGAAAGGGTCAACTTCCACCTTATTTGTTAAGAACTCGCCTTATGAATTCAGTCAGCCCTTTTTCCACTTGCAATTGGAAGGGGATTTTGTTAATATTAGTCCACAATGGTCCAGCCAACCATAGGAATTACCATGGGGGATCCCGGAGGGATTGGCCCAGAGGTGACCATCAAGGCCCTGCAAGACCCCCAGATTGATTTCCCCTTCCAACCCCTGCTTATCGGTTCCCAGGCAGTCTTCGAAAGGACTGCCCAGAGCCTCTCCTCTAAGCTTGAGTTTAAAACCTTAGAGGAGGTTGCAGAAATCCAGGGGGATGAGATTGGGGTTATAGACCCTGTGGACACCGCTCCCGGGGACCTGCCCGTAGGTAAGGTCTCCCCCATCTCCGGGAGGGCAGCAATGAAAGCCCTTATCCGGGGTATAGACCTGGTTCAAAAAGGGGTGATCGATGCTTTAGTCACCGGGCCGATATCTAAGCGGGCAGCCCATTTGGCCGGCTACCACTTCCCGGGACAGACGGAGCTTCTGGCCCATTATACCAGGACTTCCTCCTTTGTGATGATGCTGGCCAATCAAAAGTTAAGGGTGGCCCTGGTTACCACTCACCTTCCCCTCTCCCAGGTGAGCGATAACCTCTCCGTGGAGGTCATCCAGGACAAGCTCAGGGTAACCGACCAGGGGCTCAAGGACTATTTTGCCATCCCTTCCCCCAGGATAGGGGTGGCCGCACTAAACCCTCATGGGGGAGAGGGGGGGGATTTAGGGGAGGAGGAGATCAAATTTATCACCCCCGCTATAGAGAGGTCCCGGAAGGAAGGGATAGATGTCCAGGGGCCATTTCCCTGCGATACCCTCTTTACTCCTCCCTTTCTCTCGAGGTTTGATGCCATCTTGGCTATGTATCACGACCAGGGGCTCATCCCGGTAAAGTTACTCGGATTTGGCCAATCGGTGAATATCACTCTGGGATTGCCCATAATCAGGACATCCCCTGACCATGGGGTGGCCCTGGATATCGCTGGTCAGGGGAGGGCAGATCCGGGAAGTATGATCGCGGCCATTAGGATGGCCTACCTGATGAAGGAGGCCAGGGGTGCAAATTCTTAGCTTTGAGCGGGTAAGCCTCCGCTACCCGGGGGGGATTGAGGCCTTGCAGGAGGTAAGCTTTGCCCTAAATAAGGGTGAGCTGCTCACCTTAGTGGGGCCCAATGAATCAGGGAAGACCACCCTGCTCAAGCTTATCTATATGGAGCTTCTTCCCACCCGAGGAATTGTTAGGGTAAATGGGTTCTCCTCGAACAAAATAAGGCCCCGGGATATTCCCTATTTGAGGAGGAAGTTGGGAATAGTTCCGCAGACCACCGAGCTCCTGGAGGAAAGGGATGTCTTTGAGAATGTGGCCCTGGCTATGAGAGCGGTGGGAGGAAAGGGGATAAGGAGAAGGGTCTGGGAGGTGTTGGGCCAAACAGGCCTGAGCAGCAGAGCAAGGTCTTCACCCCAGCAGCTTTCGGGGGGAGAGACCAAGAGGGTGGCTATTGCCAGAGCCCTGGTGAACCAACCGCTCTTGCTTTTAGCCGATGAGCCCACCGGGGGGATAGACCGGGAGAGGGCAGAGGGGATTATCTCCCTCTTAAAGAGGATAAATTCTCAGGGGACGGCCATCCTCTTGGCCACCCAGGAGGAAAGGGGAGCGCAGCGCCTGGCCGGGGAAGTTCTGAGAATAACCAAGGGGAGGCTCATATAGATGGCCTCTACCTATATCTATGGGATAAACGAGGCCCTCCGCAGTCTCAGAAGGTATCCCATCCGTTTCCTGGTCTCCCTCTGCACCATCTCCCTCTCCCTGCTTCTCTTGGGAGCCTTTCTCTGTTTGACTTTCAACCTGAGGTTTACCCTAGGAAACCTGAGGTCTAAGATAGAGATAGAGGCATTTCTCAAGGATGGGATTAGCAACTCCCAGCTTAAGGAGCTGGGCCAGAAGGTGAGGCAAATCACGGGAGTTAAGGATGTTATCCTGGTAAGTAAGGAGGAGGCCCTTCTTGAACTCCAGAGGGAGTTCGGCCAAAAGTTCACCGATGATTTAGGGACCAACCCCCTTCCCTCTTCTCTCCGGATAAGGCTCAGGGAGGGATGGCGTAAAGGGAAGATGGTGCAAGGGATAGCCGCAAGGGTAGATTCACTGGATGAAGTAGAGGAGGTGGAATATGGGGGGGAGTGGCTGGCCAGGCTGGACAGATTTGTCTTCAACCTTCTTTTACTTGACCTTATATTGGGAGTGATCATTGGACTTTCCTCCTTTATGTCGGTCTCCAATGTGGTGGGTAGAACCTTCCTTGCCCGGCGAAAGGAGGTGGAGATAATGAGGCTGGTGGGAGCTACCAACCGATTTATTCGGAGACCTTTCCTCTATGAAGGTCTTTTTCAGGGGCTTTTGGGTGGAATGATAGGAGCGGCTTTTCTCTACCTCATCTTCCTTCTCCTCTCCCCGCAGCTCCCTTCTGGGGCGATGCTTCCCCCCCAGGTTTGCGGGCTGCAAATTGGCCTGGGAGCTGCATTTGGTGGTTTAGGAGGGAGGTTCTCCCTTGCTCGTTAGGTTGGCCTGCAAGATTCCCCTTCTCTTTCTCCTCTTGAGCTTAAGGGTGGCGGGAGCGGAAATTGAGGACTATGACCGGAAGCTGGCCCACCAGGAGGGGAAATTGGCCAAGACAAGGAAGGAGCTGGCCCAGAAGAGGAAGGAGGCAAAGAATCTGGCCAAAAAGGAGAAAAGCTTCCTCGCCCAACTTGAGGATGTGGAGAAGAGGCTGGAACTCTCCCAGGCCCTCATCCGCGGTCTGGCCAAAAAGGAAGAGTTACTCAAAGGTTCCATCGCCCAACTTAATGAAAACCTCAAGGTCCTGGAAAAGGACTTGGGAAAGAGGAGAAACGGCTGGTCAAGGAGGGTAAGGGATATCTGTGAAAGGGGGAAGATAAGCGATTTGGAGCTCCTCTTCTCCTCTCAGTCCCTCCCCCAACTCCTCTCCCGAGAGAGATTCCTTGCCCTGATCGCCCGTGGAGACAGGATGTACCTCCAGGAACTGAGCTCCCAAAGGAAGACCCTCTTGGAGGAAAAGGAAAAGCTAAGGGCAGAGAAATTGGGGGTGGAGGAGGCAAAGGGGGAGAGGGAAAAGGAGAAGATTGCCTTAAGGAGGGATTATAAGAGGAGGCAGAAGCTCCTCCGCAAAGTGAAGCTAAAGAAGGCAAACTATGCCCAAGCCATCAGTGATTTAGAATCAAGTTCCCAGCAGATTCAGAGGATAATAAATGACCTGCAAAAGCAGAGGAGGGAATACTTAGCCCAGGGTTCATTTGCCGCCCAGAAAGGTCATCTCCCCTGGCCAGTTGTAGGGAAGGTTGTCTCTAAATTCGGCAGACACCTTCACCCCGTATTCCAGACGGTCACCTTTAACGAGGGGGTGGAGATAAAGGCCACACTGGGCTCTGAAGTGAAGTCCGTCTTTGCCGGTCAGGTCCTCTACGAGGGGTGGCTAAGGGGTTATGGGAGGTTCCTGATCATCGGCCACGGCTGGGGCTACTACACCCTCTATGCCCACCTCTCCCAGACCCTGGTGGTTAAGGGGGAAAGGGTGAAAGAGGGGGAACCGGTGGCCCTTTTGGGGGAGACGGGTTCGCTCTCTGGCCCGCAGCTTCATTTTGAGGTGAGAAAAGGAAAGAAAAGACTGGATCCGTTGCAATGGTTAAGAAAGAGGTAGAGGAACCTTTCCCTCAGGTTATCGGCCAGAAAAGGCCAAAGCTCATCCTCTGGAGGGCACTAAAAAGGGAAAGGTTGGCCCATTCCTATCTTTTCTATGGTGGGTGGGGTGTGGGAAAGGATACCCTGGCCCTGGAGCTGGCCAAGGCGGTGAACTGCCAGGGGGAGAAAAGGCCCTGTGGGATCTGTCAGAGCTGTAATTGGGTAGCCAAGAACAGTCATCCTGACCTTATCTTCCTCCAACCTCTTCCCAAGAACCTTCCCCCTGAGGAGGTGGGGAGGTTGGCCCAGAAAAGGATCCAGAACCCATACAGTGAGGAGGAAATGGAAGGTTCTCTCTCTATCTCCATCAATGCCATAAGGGCGATGGAGAAGTGGGCAACTCAGAAACCTTTTATGGGGAGGAGAAGGGTGGTGATCATCTCCCACTGTGATAGGTTAACTACCCCCGCGGCCAATGCCTTGCTCAAATCACTGGAAGAACCCCCGCCCTACCTCCTCTATCTCCTCACCACCTCTCACCCTCCAGCCCTTCCCCTGACCATCAGATCCAGGTGTCAACTTGTCAGGTTGGGGAAGCTCTCCACATCGGAGATAGATTCGGCTTTAAGAGGAAGGCTCTCCCTTTCCCCCTCTCAGGCTAAGCTTCTCTCCCACTTAGCGGAGGGAAGCCTGGGTAAAGCCCTGCGACTGCACCAGGAGGGATGGCAAAAGTTAAGGAGGGAGGCCTTCTCTCTCTTAGAGGAGGCCCTCTGGGGGGAACCTCTCATGGTTGTGAACTCCATTGAGAGCAGGTTTAAAGGGAAGGAAAGGATGAAAGCCAGGGAGGTACTGGAGGTTCTTTTCTCCTGGTATAGGGATCTCCTCCTCATCTCCCAGGGGAGGGAGGAGCTTGTTACCAATGAAGATCAGATGGAGAGGTTACGGAAGGAGTCGGGGAAGGTTTCCCTGACCAAGATAGAGGGGTCTTTGGCCAAGTTAAGGGAAGCTCAGACTGCCATTAGGTTCAACGCCAACCTGAGGCTTGGGTTGCTCATTACCTTTCTTGGTCTGAGGAGGATAGTCAGAGATGAGGGAGATATTTCAGATAGGCTTTAGGGGCTGGAGGAAAGGGTATTTCCTTAATTCCAAGTCCCTACAGCTACAGATAGGAGATTGGGTGCTGGTCAGTGCGGGGAAGGGAGAGGATATGGGGAAGGTAATCAAGAAGGCCTCTGTCAGGGACGGTTTCTCCCCTTCCCAGGAGATCCTGAGGAAGGCAACCGCAGAGGATATGGAGAGAATGGAAGAGAACAGGGAGAAGGAAAGGGAAGCCAGGGGAATCTGCCAAGCGCGGATCGAGGAGAGAAATCTCCCGATGAAGCTTGTCGATGTGGAATATCAGTTCGATGGGAACAAGCTGATTTTCTACTTCATCTCCGAGGAGAGGATTGACTTCCGGGGGCTGGTCAGAGAGCTGGCCTCTGTCTACAAGACCAGGATAGAAATGAAGCAGATAGGGGTTAGGGATCAAGCAAAGAGGATGGGG
The DNA here is from genome assembly GCA_964626665.1 of uncultured Gemmatimonadota bacterium. Lineage (GTDB taxonomy): Bacteria > SM23-81 > DAOVCL01 > DAOVCL01 > DAOVCL01 > DAOVCL01. Next base: position 65,813 of record CAZVGK010000002.1, read on the forward strand.
GGCTATGGGATCTGTGGCCGTCCCCTTTGTTGTGCTACCTTCTTAGAGGATTTTGAACCCATAACAACCCAGTTGGCCAAAGGACAAAATCTTACCCTTATCCCTTCCAAGATATCCGGGGTTTGTGGGAGGCTTATGTGTTGTCTTCTCTTCGAGCGGAAACTCTACGAAGAGGAACTGAAGAAATATCCCCGTATCGGAGCCAAACTGCATACGGAAAAGGGGCCAGGCGTGGTGGAAAAGGTGGACATATTCAGCGAGAAGGTAACGATTGCCCACACAGATGGGATAATCGAGGAGTTACCCCTTTCTGAGCTGCGTAAGCCAGCGAGGAAGGGCCGAAGCTTTTTCAGAAGAAGGTAGGTAAATAAGAACCAGCAAGCGGTTGTCGGTATTCAGTATTCAGGAATCAGCGATCAGTATTCGGGGGTCAGTTTACAGGAGGCAGGAAGAATTTTTGACGACTGACAACTGATAGCTGTCGACTAACAACTGACTACTGACAGCCGACTACTGTTTGTAGGCTGACTGCTGATTTCTGACAACTGGTGACCGACTACTGTCTACTGCCTGCTGTAAACTGTATAAATCAACGGAGGTTTTATGGCCCGTTACATAACCACTCCTTTGTATTATGTTAACGCTGAACCCCATATTGGTCATGCCTATACAACTGTATTGGCCGATGTCTTAGCCCGCTACGGGAGAATGGGCAAGGGGGAGACCTTCTTCCTCACCGGCACTGATGAACATGGACAAAAGCTTGCCGATGCGGCAGAGAGAAAAGGGTTATCCCCATTGAAGTTTTGCGACCAGATGGTCGAGAGGTTCCAGGATCTCTGGAGGCTTTTGGGTATTGAATATGACGATTTCATCAGGACCACAGAGGGAAGACATGAGAGGGTAGTAAAAGCGATCCTGACCGACCTCTACCAAGGGGGGGAGATCTACAAAGGACAATATAACGGCTGGTATTGTGTGCCTGATGAGAGGTTCTGGACTGAAAAGGACCTCATTGATGGACGCTGCCCTGACTGTGGCCGGGAGGTGATTAGGCTGACTGAGACCAACTATTTCTTCCGGATGTCCGCATATCAGGATTGGCTGGTAAAATATATTGAGACACACCCGGACTTTATCCTTCCTCTTAGCCGGAGGAATGAGGTGTTGGGGTTTTTAAGGAAACCCTTAGGGGACCTCTGCATCTCCCGACCTAAGTCCAGGCTCAATTGGGGGATAGAGCTCCCCTTTGATCCAGATTATGTCTGTTATGTCTGGTTCGATGCCCTCCTCAATTACATCTCCGCCCCGGGGTATCTCTTCGCGCCAAAAAGGTTCGATGGGCTCTGGCCGGCCACCTATCAGCTCATTGGCAAGGATATTCTTACTACCCATGCCGTCTATTGGCCCATAATGCTCAAGGCCATTGGCCTTCAGCCTCCCCAGACCATCATCGCCCATGGCTGGTGGCTTGTAGGGGAGAAAAAGATGTCCAAGTCGCGGGGAAATGTGATCAACCCAGCGGAATTGGCCAAAACCTATGGGGTTAATGGCTTTCGCTACTTCCTGATGAGAGAGATGACCTTGGGACAGGATGCCGGCTTTAGTGAGGAGGCCTTGGTGAGGAGGTTAAACAGCGATCTGGCCAATGACTTGGGAAATTTGGAGAGCAGGCTCTTAAAGATGGTCACGGGCTGGTGGGAGGGAAGAATCCCTCCGCCGAAGGACTATCAAAAGGAGGATGAGGAGCTCAAGAGGTTGGCCTGCGAGGTAGCCGGGAAGGTAAGGAATTTAGTGGGTAAACTCAAGATCGATGGGGCCATTGAGGAGACATTTAGGCTGATTAGGGCCACCAACAGGTATTTGGAGGTCACCTCCCCCTGGAGGCTGCAGAAGGAAGGAAAGAGGGAACGGTTGAGAACTGTCCTCTATATGGGCTGTGAGGCCCTCCGGATAGTCTCCTTTCTCCTGAGTCCGGTTATGCCGGAGAGCTGTAGAAAGATCCAAGAGAGGTTGGGAATGGATGAAGTGCCACCCTCCTGGGATGATGCCCAAAGATGGGGGCTCCTCTCCCCTGAGAGCAGGGTGAAGCGGGGGGAACCCCTCTTCCCGCGCATAAAATATACGGAGAAAAGGGAGGAGGAAGAGATAGTCAGTTGGGAGGAATTTAACAGGCTTGATCTACGCACGGCTGAGGTAGTAGAGGCAGAAAGGGTAGCGGGGACGGACAAGCTGCTCAAGCTGAAGATAGACCTGGGCGGTGAACCAAGGCAGATAGTTGCAGGGATTGCTCATCGCTACCCACCCGAGAACCTGATCGGCAAGCAGATAGTGGTGGTGGCTAACCTCCAACCAGCAGTGATCAGGGGGGTGCAATCCCGCGGGATGTTGCTGGCTGCGGTTTCCGGAAAGGACCTCGTCCTCATCAGGCCAGATGGGAAGATCCCCGCGGGAGCACGGGTAAAATAAAGGAACAGGGTCATCCAGGTGCCCCCAAAATCTTGCTGAATAAAGGAGATATTATCCTATGTTAAAGTGGCTAATTGTGTTCACATTCCTTCTACCGGCTCCATCCACAGAGGCTCAGGCCGGGGAGATAGGGGAGAACTTCCATTTGGGCCTTAGGGAGACATTGAAGTGCATCAAGCTCACTCCAGGGGACATCTATCTGAGAAATGACTACTTGGAGTCGGACTCCTTTAGACTGGATATAGTCGAAGATCTTCTCAACCATCCCCTAAGAGTTGCCCCTTGGCTTGATTCCCTAAACAGCGCATTAAGCCAGGGGAGCTTCAGCCAAAGGCTCGAAACTGCGGAGAGGATCTTGGATCTGAGTCCGGAAAGCCCTTTGGTTGATACCACTGGGTTGGGATTATACCTGCGAGGGGTCAGTTTTTTTTCTCTTAACCCAGGTTTGCGGACAGCCATAAGCTACCTCTTGACTGGGATAAGGGAGGCCAACCTCCTAATGGGAGAGGCTTTCTCCCCACTCAGCCCGGAGGAGAGGGATTCTCTCTTTAGGGAGGGACCAGAGGTTCTCAGGGAGGGAACATTTGATCCTCAGAAGCCCATTGAGGTTACCGAGAAGGAGAAGGAAGAGGAGGAGAAAAGGGGTAAGAGGGTCCTGGGATTGGCCCAAAGGGTGAAAAGGGAAAAGATAATATCCGCTGGCCTGGCCCTTACCCGGGGTTTGGAACTTAGCCAAGGTTATCTTGCTGAGGAGGATGGCCTGGGGAGAGGATTGTTACTCGATCTTATGACTCCTTGGGGTAGGTTGTTAATGGGAGGAGTTGGCCCCAACGAATATCGCCAATCAGATGTAGCGATGATTATCGACTTGGGCGGGGATGACCGCTATGACCACATCACCACCCCTGATGATGGATGGGCAACGGTTATTGTGGACCTTTCCGGTAATGATTCTTACTTGGGGGGTGAAGGGAGTTTTGGTAGTGGGCTCTTTGGGGTGGGACTGCTCTGGGATAGGGAAGGGGATGATACCTATATTGCCGGGAACTACTCCCTGGGGGCGGGTTTCTTTGGCTGTGGTCTCCTCTGGGATGAGGGGGGAGATGACAAATACATCTGCGATACAGCAGGCCAGGGGGCAGGGGCCTTTGGGGTGGGCATGCTCTGCGATGATGGGGGCAACGACGAATATAGATCTGCCCTCTTCTCGCAGGGTTTTGCCTTTGTGGGAGGGTTTGGTTGGCTCTCCGATCGGGGGGGGAATGATCTCTACTACTCCGGGGGAAAATATACCGATAGGTTGAGGTACTTTGACCACTACCTTAGCCTCTCCCAGGGGTTTGCCTATGGTCTGCGACCCTATGCCTCCGGTGGGGTGGCCCTGCTCTACGATCAATCGGGAAACGACAGCTATATCTCAGATATCTTTGGACAGGGGTCAAGTTACTGGTATGCCCTCTCCGGCTTAATTGATGGGGAGGGGAACGACAACTACATCTCCTATCAGTATGCTCAGGGGGCGGCCACCCACCTTACCTTAGCCGCCTTAGTGGATAAGGCAGGCGATGACAACTACATCTCCCATGGGGTTTCCCAGGGATGTGGCCATGACCTCAGCTTTGGCCTCTTAGAGGATTGGCGGGGTGACGACAACTACGCCACTGGGGACCTCTCCCAGGGGGCGGGAAATGCCAATGGCATTGGTATCCTCTTTGACTTTGCTGGCGATGACAACTATCAGGTCCGTAAACAAGCTAACACCAATGGTTATGGTGATTTCAGGAGGGATTATGGTTCAATTGGGGTATTTATCGATCTCTCGGGTAAGGATAGCTATGCAGGCGGTTACCGGAACCGTTCCTTTTGGACGAAATCGAGGTATGGGGTGGGAGCAGATCTGGAAAGGCCTCTGAGGGAGGCCCGATGAAGAGATTGCTCTGGCTCGGCCTGGTTATTCCTCTCTTCGCTTCCCCTCTCTGGGCCCAGGGGAAATCGGTGGAGGAGCTCTTCCATGAGGCCTCTTCGGCGGAGCTACAGTATGCCCCCCTACGGAAGCCGGCGGAGGAGGAGTTGGTGCGCAGGGGAGAGGAAGCCATCCCCTACCTAGTGGGCAAGTTGGGAACAAGGGATGCCCGGGAGAGGCATGCCTTAGAGAGGGTCTTGCGGCGGATCAAGGGGCCGGCGGTGAAACCCCTAATCGAGGCTCTGAGGACCAATGACCTCTATGCGCTTAGGTTGGGGGTAAGGATCTTGGGGCTAATTGGCGATGAGCGGGCCCTTTCCCCTCTGGTGAAGCTATCCTCCCATCCCGATTGGAAGGTAAGGTCTGTGGTGGCCTTTGCCTTGGGCAGAATTGGGAAGAAAAGGGCTACCTCGGTGCTTATCTCTGCCCTGCGGGATTCGGTGGATCTGGTGCGCAAATCCGCGGCAGTGGGCTTGGGAGAGTTGAATGATGAGCGGGCAATTTCCTCCCTCCTCAGGAGCCTATCCGATCCCTTTTATGCGGTGCGCAATGCGGCGGCCCAAGATTTAGCCAAGTTGGGGGGTTCTGTTCTGGATTCTCTCCTAACTATTCTCCAGGAGCCACCGGGAGAGGGGAGATATTTTGTAATTCAGGTCTTAGGGGAGATAGGCAACAAAAGGGCCCTTAAGCCCCTGGTCTCTCTCCTGCAGGCCAGGGATTGGGCTACCAGGGCCTTTGCCGCCCAGGCGATAGGGGGAATCGGGGGGGAAGGGGCCAGAAGGGCCCTTGGTTCAGCCAAAAAGGGAGAGAGACACCCCTATGTCCTCCTGCAGATAAGGAAGGGACTTAGTAGGTTGGAGAAGGGTGAAACCAAGTAAAGCGAGTTCCCTCCAGAAATTTAGCATTCAAAAGTGTGCTGTCAGGAGTTACCTCTTCGTCAGGAATCCCGTCGGAACGGGGCTGACAGCTCTGGAAGAGTCTGGAAACCTTGTGGTGATCGGTCAGATCCCCTGATCTGAACGTTCCCCGAGCCGTCAGACCCCCGATTCTGACGGCAAAGAAGTAAGCAGCAGAAGAGGGCTTCTGCCACCTCAGGGGAACTCGGCTAAAGCCTGGAACTACCGATTCTATGGTCTTTGCAGTTGAGCCATTCATGAATTGCTCCTGCTCTTAGACATCTCGGAAATTCTAAAATTTCCGAGATGGTCATCAGGGGGTTTGGGGGAAAGGATGTGTTTTCCCCCAATGGGGTGACAGGATTTCGGTGTGAGCTGGCGGAGCACCGAAATCCGCCATAGGGGCGATAGCCCCTTGGAAGTTAGTGAACGAAGTGAACTGACTTAACTGGGAGGGAGCCTGATAAGAAAACGACTTTATCTCATAAGCTTATTTTTTCTTTTCTTCCTCTTTTTCTGCACCCAAAGGGGGCAGGGAAAAATTCCCTTTACCCTAAGGGTGATCCCCTCCTACCCAAAGGTAGAGGAGATCATCAGGGGGAATTACCCCTCCCTTTCCTCTGCATTGGGGGTGGAGCTTGCTGGAACCTTGACTGTTTATGTTGTCTCCAACCAAGCTCAGTTTGAGAAATTGGTGGGAGCTGGCTTCCCCGATTGGGGATTGGCCTGTGCTCTTCCCTCCAAGAGGGCCATTGTTCTGAGGGATCCGAGAACTACCAAGAAAGGGAAGAGGAGCTTAGAGGAGGTGGTTACCCACGAGTTCACCCACATTCTCCTTCATTGGAACCTTGATGGGGTCCATATTCCCCGCTGGTTTGATGAGGGGCTGGCGATGAGCCAATCTCAGGAGTGGAGAATGGGGATGGACTTTACCCTGGCAAAGGCTAAGCTTACCGGCTCCCTTTTGCCCTTGCGAGATATTGACCGGGTGAATACCTTTTGGTGGCAGAAAGCTGATCTGGCCTATGCGGAGAGCTTCTCTGCACTACTTTGGCTGGAAAAGAGCTTTGGCCCCACCGCGGTGCCTGAGATAGTTAAGGGGTTAAGAGATGGTTATTCAATGAATGGGGCTATGTGGAGGGCCACTGGCCTGGGGTTGAGGGACTGTGAGAACCTGTGGCTCCAATGGGTGAGGAGGAGATACAACCTATTGGCCCTTTTTGCCGATACATCCCTTCTCTGGTTGGGGTTGACTATCCTCTTCGTTGTGGCTTTCCTCATCAAGAGATGGAGGCAGAGGGCCATTCTCAAGAGATGGAAAAGGGAGGAGGCTTTTCTCTCCCCTTCAAATGATAAGGGAAATAAGGTATCTCCTTGAATACCTGCTCCTGAGGGCCGTAGAGAGGGTCAGTCAGGTCCTTTCCTGGAGGAGTTGCCAGAGATTGGGGGAACGCGTTGGGAAGTTTGCCTTTGACCTCTTAGGTTTCAGAAGGAGGGTTACCCTCATCAATCTCAGGTTAGCCTTTCCTCAGATGGGCAGAGGAGAGCTTATCTCCTTAGGCAGAAGAAGCTATCAGAACCTAGGACGCACATTCTTTGACCTCTTAAAGCCTTTCCCTCCTCACCTCCTAAGGAGAATTAATTTTGAGGGTTTGGAGAACCTTGACCGAGCCTTGCAGCAGGGGAAAGGGGGGATAATCTTAGGTGGACATTTTGGCCGGTGGGAGCTTTCCATGGCCGCTTTGGCCCAAAAAGGTTACCCCTTGGATGTTGTGGCCAAGGAGCAACACAACCAACTGGTTGATAGGTTGGTGAATGGGTATCGGATGAGGTCCGGTGTGGCGGTGATCAGGGCGAAAGGAGGAGCCTGGAAGGTGATTGGTGCTTTGAGGAAAAACAGGTTGGTGGGTATTTTGGCCGATCAGGATGCAGGAAGGGATGGCCTGGTGGTTAATTTTTTCTCCCAACCGGCCTCCTTTAGCTCTGGCCCGGCCTTTATCGCCGAGAAGAGCGGCTCCCCTCTAATTATGACCTTTATTATTCGGGAAGGGAAGGGAGAGAGGATGATCATTACTCGCCCTCTCCCTCCTGGAGGAAAGAAGGAGAGAACCCAAGCCTATGCCACGGCCTTAGAGGGGTTCATCAGGAGCCATCCTGACCACTGGTTCTGGCCCCACAAGAGATGGAAGAGCACAGTTGGTCTTTATTAAGAAGGTCTTGCTAATTCAGACCGGTTTCCTTGGAGATCTGATCCTCTCCACCCCTTTAATTAGAGCTACCAAAGAGGCATTTCCGGCAGCCGAACTGTTTTTCCTCGCTATTCCCTCTGTAGCCCCTGCCTTGGCCCATAACCCCAATTTGACCCAGGTGATGACCTATGACAAAAGAGGAAGGGATGGGGGATTAAGGGGTTTTCTGCGGGTAAAGAAGAAGTTAAGGGAGATTAGGGTTGATCTGGCCCTAATCCCTCATCGTTCTCTGAGGTCCGCCCTTTTAGCCATAGGCGCTGGAGCCAGGGAGAGGATAGGCTTTGATCGGAGCGCTGGTTTCTTCCTCCTTACCAAAAGGGTTACCTACCAATGGGGAATCCACGAGGTGGAAAGAAACCTCAGTCTCCTCTCCCCCTTAGGGATAAACCCCAGGCCCACCCCTCCAGAGCTTTTCCCCTCCGATGTGGAAAAAAGAAAAGCGGATGAGTTCCTGAGAGAGGCGGGAATCTCCTCCCAGGACAGGTTGGTAGGGTTTGCCCCTGGCTCCTTTTGGCCCACTAAAAGGTGGCCCGGGGAGAGGTTTGCCCAGTTGGGGATGATGGTCAGGGATTATGGAGGGAAGGTCGTCCTCCTCGGTTCCTCCTCCGATAGGGTAGTTTGCCAGGCCATCTCCTCTTTGATAGGGGAAGGGGCTATTGTGGCTGCCGGCAAGCTTTCTCTGTTAGAGGCCGCCTGGCTTCTGACCAGGTTAAGGGTGCTGGTGGCCAATGATTCGGCTCCTGTGCATATGGCCTCCGCTATGGGGACGCCAGTGGTGGTGCTCTTCGGCCCCACAGTGCCCCAGTTTGGCTTTGGCCCCTGGGGCCCCGGGGAGGTAATCGAAAGGGAGCTCCCCTGTCGCCCCTGTAGTCCCCATGGCCCCCGGAGGTGCCCTCGGGGAAACTGGGATTGTATGTTGGGAATAAAGGTTGAGGAGGTCTTTGCCAAGGTAGTTAGGTATCTCACAGAACCTCAGAGGGAAGGGGGATCTCAAACTTGATTCAAAAGTGCTGTCAGGAGTTACCTCTTCCGCCAGGAATCCCGTCGGAACGGGGCTGACAGCTCTGGAAGGGACTGCAGGAATTAAGGGACAGAGCCTCGGCCCTGTCCGAGAGGAAAGCGGCGGACAGACATAAATGTCTGTCCCTACAGAACTTAGCTTTCTCCCACGAGCCGTTAGAACCCCGATTCTGACGGAAGAGGAAAAGGTGGCCTCTTGGCCATCCGCCCCTGCACGGAAGTAGAGGAGTTTGCCGTAGGAGGCATCTCCTGATGCCGATGACCGAGGTCTGGAGATCTCTCCCCCAATTCAAGGGAGTTATTGGTGGCGATTGAATGTTTCCATCAGAGTGCAGATTACTATGAAAGAGATATCGAGCATGAGGTGGATGAGAGCGAAATAAGAGCCAACCTCTACCAAGCAGGAGCAGAGGTTCCCAAGCCTATCCAGGATTTGCTTTCACATCGATCTCCGTCTCATAAGTTTATCTCTTGGCTTAGACTTTGTCGGGCTCCTAATCTCATCCTGGTTTTCCTCTCAGTGATGGTAGGAGGTTTTATGGGGGGTTTTTCTCCCCTTTGGCGGATCCTGATCGCTGGCCTTTCGGCCTCCTTGGTGGCCGGCGGAGGGAATGTCTGGGATGATATCTTCGACCTGAGGATAGATAGGGTAAACCGGCCCTCTCGTCCCCTTCCCTCCGGGGATATCGATCTCATGGGCGTCTTAAGGCTTGCTTCCCTCCTCTTTTTGGGGGGGCTTGGTTTGAGTCTACTTTTAGGTTTAGAAGCCATATTTTTGGCCCTTCTTTCCTTTCTTCTTCTCCTCTTTTATCCACTCTTCTCGAGGAGGAAAGGGCTGGTGGGGAATCTGGTGATCAGCCTCTTGAGCGGGTTTGCCTTCCTCTATGGGGGAATAGCCGTGGGAAATCCCCAGGGGGCCCTGATCCCAGCCCTTTTTGCTCTACTTTACCATCTGGGGCGGGAGCTGTTGAAGGATATTGAAGATCGGGAAGGAGATAGGGCCGGAGGGAAGACGACCTATCCGCTGGTGCATGGCCTTAATGCCTCCCTCAGGCTGGTTACCCTCAGCTTTGGTGGCTTAATTTGTTTGACTTTTTTACCTTTTTTGCTTAATATTTACCATCTCCCTTACCTGTTAACCGTGGGCTTAGGGGTGGACGGTTTTCTCCTCTTCCTGCTCTGGTATCTCTGGAGGAGGAGGGAGGCAAGCAGTTGGTCAACGGTGAACCAATTGCTGAAGCTAAATATGGTAGTTGGCCTTTTGGCCATCTGTTTAGGAAAGGTTTAGATGAGGCTTGTCCTCCAAAGGGTAAGAAGAGCTCAGGTCAAGGTAGATGATCAGTCGGTGGGCAAGGTAGGCCGGGGCCTGGTCGTTCTCATTGGGGTGAGGAACGGGGATGGGGAGGAGGATGCCCGGTATTTGGCAGGAAAGGTAGCTAATCTGAGGATCTTTGAGGATGAATCCGGGAGGTTCAATCTCTCGACTTTGGATGTGGGTGGGGGAGTTCTGGTTGTCTCCCAGTTCACCCTTTACGGGGACTGTAGAAAGGGGAGAAGGCCAAGCTTTACCCAGGCATCCCCTCCAGAGGAGGCCCAGCGACTCTACGAGCGGTTCGTCTCGTTCTTAAGGGAAGAGGGGTTGCGGGTGGAAACCGGCATATTTGGGGCTAAGATGTTGGTGGAGATAGAGAACCAGGGACCAGTGACCCTGATCTTGGAGAGTTAAAATGATCTGGAGGCCCCAATCCGAAGGGAAGCTGATTTTGGCCTCATCGTCGCCACGGCGGGCCCAGTTGCTGCGGCAGGTAGGCATCCCCTTTCGCACAATGGAGGTGAATGTGGAGGAGGGATTTTCAGAAGAGAGGTCCCCAGCCGACTATGTCCTCTCCTTGGCGGAGAGAAAGGCCCTCTCTGCTGCCTCCAAGCTAAGAGAGGGGATTGTGCTGGGAGCAGATACCATAGTCTTTTTTCAGGGGGAGATAATGGGGAAGCCTCAGGATGCCCAGGAGGCGAAGGAGATGCTCTCCCGATTAAGCGGTCATACTCATCAGGTCTATACGGGCCTTGCCTTAATCGATGTGGGTAGAGGAAGGAAGGCCACGGGATTTGAGGTGACTAAGGTGAGGTTTCGCCCCCTTTCCGCAGAGTTTATCGCCAGCTATGTGGAGACGGGGGAGCCCTTGGACAAGGCCGGGGCCTATGGAGTGCAGAAAAAGGGCGCCCTTTTGGTGGAAAGAGTGGAGGGATGTTTCTATAATGTGGTAGGCCTTCCCCTCTCCAAGCTATTGACCCTTCTGCAGGAGCTGGGATATGGAACTTAAGAAGCTCGGCCGTTATCTGCAGAAGGAGAGGAGGGAGCGCAAGATAAGTCTGCGGGATATTGCTGGGGAGACCAGGATAAACATCAAATATCTAAAGGCGATAGAGGAGGGTAGAGTTGAGGAACTTCCCCAAGACCCCTACCTTACCGCCTTTCTGAAGTCCTATTGTCAGCAGGTAGGCCTAAATTTTCCAGAGGTAAAGGGGATGTTTTCCCAGGAGGAAATCCCCTCGGTAGTGGAGCAACCTCCCTCTTCCCACCCAAGGTTTTGGCTGGGACTCCTGCTGCTTCCCATTCTCCTCCTGCTCATCATCCTCTTTCCCAAAAAGTCAAAGAGAACAACAGTTTCCCCCCCTTTATCAGGGAAGCCACAGGCCAGATCCCTTGTAACCCCCTCTTCTCTCCCGGGAAGCCTGATTGTGATTAACCCAGATACCTTACCTCAGGGACCTCCGTTTAAGCCCGATACGCTTAAGCTGGAGTTGGTGGGGCGGGAGTCAACCTGGGTCTTTATCGAGGGGGATTCAGAGGTGCTTTGGCAGGGCATATTGACCCCAGGGCAGAGGAAGGTGCTCTTCTCCCTTAATGGTTTCCAAGCCACGGTGGGAAATGCCGGGGGGGTGGAGCTCTTCTTTAATGGAAAAAGTTTACGCCGGCTGGGCCCCAGGGGTAAGGTAGTGCATAACCTAAAGATCGATAGGGAAACCGCAGGGAAACTTTTGCGACAGTGAGCGATAAGATAATCTTCTTAGGAACTGCCGGGGCGAGGTTTGTAGTTACCAGCCAGATTAGGGCCTCAGGGGGGATGTGGCTCTCTTTAGGGAAAACAAACCTCTACCTGGATCCCGGGCCGGGGGCCTTGGTCAAATGCAGGTCAAGGAGGGAGAAGCTCGATCCAGTAAAGCTAAATGGGATAATCCTCTCCCACCGGCATTTGGACCATAGCTGCGATGTGAATATTATGATAGAGGCGATGACCAAGGGGGGTTTTGAGAAGAGGGGGAAGGTTTTTGCCCCGGCCCAGGCCTTGGAGGATGATCCGGTCATCCTACGCTATGTGCGGGAGTATGTAGAGGATGTGGTTGTCTTAAAGGAAGGGGGGGAATACCAGCTTGGGGAGGTAAGTTTCTCCACCCCCCTCAGGCATATCCATGGAGAGGCGGAAACCTATGGGATAAACTTCAGCTTCTCCCCTTATACTATCTCCTACATAGCGGACACCAGGTTCTTCCCCCAACTAATTGAGCAATACCGGGGCCAGCTTCTGATCATCAATGTGGTCAGGCTTAAACCCTCTGAACTGGATCATCTCTCTCTGCAGGATGCCGAGAGGATAATCACCGAAGTGAAGCCCAAGGCCGCCGTCCTCACCCATTTTGGCATGACAATGATCAGGGCCAAGCCCTGGGAACTTGCCGCTGAGCTCTCTCAGAGGACAGGAGTGGAGGTCATCGCCGCCCGGGATGGAATGACCTTCGAGCTGGAAAAATTGAAAAGGGCCTTCAAAATAGGATAAGCGGGTAAGAGAAGGTTTCTGATTGGTTGAAATCCTTTTAGCCCCAATTATTCATAAGATCCATTTCAGATACTTCGAGCGGTCAGATGCCCTCATCTGGCCGCCTCCTAATGAGCTATCAGGTGTTCTCACCTGCAAGCAAGAGAGGAGGGCGGCAGAATCGGGGTTTTGCCACCTCACTTCGGGGATAAAAAGTAGGGACAGACCTTCAGGTCTGTCCGCTTACCTTAAGGAAAGGAATTCAAAATGCTAAAAAAACTTGCTATTTTCACAATGCTTTTTGGCCTATTTGCCCCCGTTGTTCAGGGTGGGGAATTAGAGGAAATCCAGCGGGCTATCAAGGAGAAGGGGGCAAAGTGGACTGCCGGGGAGACATCGGTGTCCAAGCTTCCTCCTGAGGAGAGAAGAAGGCTCTTAGGGGCCATATTAGAAGGCCCTGAGAGAGGGGGAAAGGTGGCTTTGTTCACCGCCGATTCTTTACCTGCTCAGTTTGACTGGCGGGACTATGGAGGTTACGATTGGACAACCCCTATCAAGGACCAAGTAGGGTGTGGAAGCTGCGTAGCCTTTGCCGTGGTAGGGGCATTTGAAGGGGATATAAAGGTTAATTTCAATGCTCCCCAGTTGAATATTGACCTTTCAGAGCAATACCTTTTCTCCTGTGGAAGAGGCCCCGGGGGGTGTGAGTATGGGTGGGATAACAGCTCTGCTCTAAACTATCTTAGATCGCACGGGACGCCAGACGAGGCCTGTCTTCCTTATGCTGCCGTTGATAATAACTGCGACCAGGCTTGCTCAGATTGGCAGATGAGAGCCAGGGGAATTGAAGAATGGATGGGCGTACTCGGGCTGGTAGAGCAGATCAAAGCCGCCCTCTACTCCAAGGGGCCATTAGTTACCGATATGTCAGTCTATACGGATTTTATGTCTTACGACAGTGGGGTATATGAATATGTTTGGGGGGATTATGAGGGCGGGCATGCAGTGGCCATTGTGGGCTGGAGCGATCCGGATTCTTGTTGGATCTGTAAGAACAGTTGGGGCACATCCCATTGGGGAGAAGATGGATGGTTCAGGATAAAATGGGGGCAATGTGGCATAAATTCGGGGGTAAAATGGATGACCCCCTCCCAACCCCCCTATCCTAAGCTGCTATTTGCCTCCTATATCGTTTCTGATACAGAGTTTGGTGACGGCGATGGGGTTTTAAACCCAGGGGAGAGGGTGGATCTTCTGGTGGCCTTGAGAAATGAGATAAGCTGGGGCCAGGCGGATACTGTTACAGCAACTCTTAGGTGTGATGATCCTCGGGTTACCATCTTAGACAGCCTGGGAAGTTATGGAGTCATTCAGGATGATGACTCGGCATTCAACTCTGCTGATCCCTTTCAGGTCTCTGTCTCTGAAAGCGTGGGAGTGGAAGCAATCTCGATGGAACTCTACATAGAGGCTAATCAGGGGGGAGATCACCCCTATTCCACTCTCCGAGGATTTGAGCTAAAAGTGGGTTGGGCTCAGCGGGGATGGCCGGTTCACCTCCAAGATGTCGTTCAATCATCCCCCTTGATGCTGGACATTGACGGAGATAATCAGACGGAGGTTATCTTCGGTGGTTTTGATGGCAGACTCTATGTGAAGACCTTCGATGGGCAGGATAAGGGTGGTTTCCCCTTCCAGGCTGGGTGGTTTATCGAGGGTTCTCCAGCGGTGGGGGATATAGATAGGGACGATACACTGGATATAGTCTTCGGCTCCTGGGATTACAAGATATACTGCTTGAGAGCCAATGGCCAGTCACTTTTCCCTCCTGTTTCTACTGGGAGTTTTATCCAAGCCACTCCGGTTCTTGCTGATCTTAATGATGATGATAGTCTGGAGATAATCGTGGGAAGCTGTGACAGGAATTTCTATGTGTTGAAAAGCGACGGCTCAAGTTTTAATGACAGTTTCCCCTACTGGGTGGGCAGTTCCATCACCCTGGGGGCTGCCGTAGGTGACATTGATGGAGATGGCCAAAAGGATTTAGTCTTTGTCACTTCCAATAACAAGGTGTATGCCCTCTCCCAGGATGGGAATCTTTTGCCAGGCTGGCCTGTTCAGTTGGGAGGAAAGGTAAGCTCTCCCCCCTCTATCGCCGATCTGGATGGAAGTGGCTCCAAGGTGGTGGTTGGATGTGAGGATAAGAAACTCTATATCCTGAACCCTGACAGCACATTTGATCTTGTCTTCTCTGCCGGGGGAATGATAAAGGGTTCACCTTCCTTTGTCCCTGTGGGAGAAGGTTTAGCCATTGCCTTCGGAACAAGTAATGGACTGCTATACCTTATCAAAGGGGATAGTTCCTTAGTCGCTGGTTGGCCTATCGATGTGGGTAACTCTTTAGAATCCTCCCCTTGCTTCTCAGACCTGGATGGTGATAGCTTACCTGAGATAGTGGTCTTGAGCAAGGATGGCAATCTCTATGCTTACAACCTCAATGGGGAGATACTCCCTCATTTCCCCATACCAGGAGGAGGGAAAGGCCCTTCTTCACCGGCTATTGCCGATCTGGATGGGGATGGGGACTTGGAGATAGCCTTTGGCCGCAGCCTGGGGGTTCAGATCATCGATTACAAGGCTCAATCAAGTCAAGGTGGATACTGGAGTATGTTTCGGGGGAACCCCTGCCGCACCGGTAACTATGCTGATATATTCACCGGGATTTCTGAGAGAGAAGAGGAAAGGATCGTTCCTCTCAGGTATACCCTCTATCAAAACTACCCCAACCCTTTCAATCCCACTACGATAATCAGATATAGTTTACCGCAAACCGGATATGTTAAACTCACCGTCTACAACATTCTCGGAGAGAAAGTGTTAAGCTTGGTTGATGGCTATCAAAAGGCAGGGGAGAAGAGGGTCAGGTGGCAGGCCAACTCCTTCTCTTCGGGTATCTACTTTTGCCAGCTAAAGGTAGATGGGCAGACTGTAACCAAGAAGCTTGCTTTGGTCAAGTAAGGGAAGTAATTTAGGGGCGATGTGACCGTTGGCAAAACTTAGGTTTCCCCTTCTGCTCAGAAAGCAGAAAAGCCGATAGAATTTACAAAAGGAGTCTAAAAACTCTGGCTAAACTATGGAAGCGGGAGTTAGGATTGTTTTTGTGGTTCCTCTATAAAAAGATCCAGTAACGATCTTATAGGGTTTGCATCGCCTTTTGTAAAAACCGTTTGACAAAGCCGAGGGGATTTTGTAATTTTAAGATGAAACTAAACCTTTAAAAACCCGTAATATTAAACGGAGAGGGCCCAAGCTTGAAGTTCTCATACAGGGAAGAGGATGATGTGACCATTGTGGAACCCCAGGGGAAGATTATGGGCGGTCCGGACGCCAGTCATCTCCATGAGAGGTTGTATGAGCTTATTGACCAAGGGAAGAGGAAGGTGGTAGTGAACCTCTCTGGGGTGAACTGGATGAATAGCTCAGGGCTGGGTATATTGATCGGCAGTCTGATTAGCCTGAGAAACAATGGGGGAAACCTAAAGTTGGCTCAGGTAACCGAGAGGATAAAAAACCTCCTGCAGATTACGAAACTGGATGCAGTGTTCGATAGCTATGAGACGGTAGAGGAAGCCATAGAGAGCTTCAGTTAAGCAAGGTGAAACCAAATCATCTTCCCATTGTAAGGTAGGTCTGAAGCCTACCTTTTTTGATATATCCCTTAAGCGAAGCTTTGCCCCCAATCAACGGGGCGTGAAGCCTGGCCCGTGGGTAGTTTCACACCCTACGGGGCCAGTAGGAAAATCCGAAATCCGAAATAAATTCCGATTGACCCCGTTAGATAAATAATTCTGTATCTAACGGGGTAAACCAACCCCCCAATTCTCTGAACCAAAAACAAGTTTGCTTTAGATGTTTGGGACATTTGCCCCCGGATTATGCATTGGGAAACCACAAGATTTCACCAGATTATCACCAGATATGGAGAACAATAGGCTCACAAAAACTTCAATTCAGACTCCTCCTTCACCTAAAGGATGAGAATCCATATCCTGGAAGGTTCTTATGTAATCTGTACTACAACCTTGTAAGATAAGATCATGTTTTTTGAGCAAAGTTTTCCAGGTAGGCTTGAGCGGCCAACTTCTACCGCACTTTAGTGCCGGTCCCCATACGGGCTAAAGCCCGGCAAAGGTTACCCCGACTAAAGTCGGGTAGAATGAGATTGCTTCGTCGTCCCAAAAGCTTCTGGGACTCCTCGCCCTGTTAGATAAGTCTCATAAATTTTGGCTCTTGCCAAGATGTTATTGATATCTAACAGGGCGAGCAATGACATTCCCCTTACCGGTCATTGCGAGGCTTGCCCTAAGCTGCAGCGAGGTGGCAAGCCGAAGCAATCTCCGACTTCTACCGCACGTTTGCCCTGAGGGATCTCCCCGAGCAGGTAGATGCCCTCATCTGACGGCAAAGGAAGAGTGGCAGAATCGGGGTTCTGCCACCTCGGTGATTCTTATTCGGGTAGATTCGTTTATTTGTGTCATTCGTGTTCCGGAGATTCAGTGAAATCCGTGACTGTTGTTTGGTAGCAACCGCAGAGCCTCTAAGATTGCAGAGAAGATAAAAAGCAGAAGGAAGATGAGATAAAACGATTGGTTAAAAATCTTTAAACTTTGCGTTCTTTGCGGTGAATTATTTGGTTGCGGCTTTGTCGCGCTGTGCAAATCTGCGTTCATCTGCGGTTTGATTGGGTCGTGAAGGAGGTTAGTGAAGCTAAAAATTGCAAATTGGAGACAACGATAAGGGAAACAGATGTCCCTAAAAATTAAAAAAACTGATGGTAACCTTAAAGTCCAGGGCAATCTTCAACCGTCCCACCTCTGGCTTCTCATTAAAGCAGGTAAACAACTCAACTCCACTCTGGATTTTGAGGAGCTTCTCTCCCTCACGGCAGGGTTAACCAGAGAGCTTATGGGGGTTGCGGCCTGTTCTCTCCTCTTGCTGGATAAAAGGAGAGAGGAGCTCTTCTTCCAGATCCTCTCCAATCAGAGGGTAAAAGAGCAAGAGGCGATAAGGCTGAAAGTGGGTGAGGGGGTTGCCGGTTGGGTGGCCCAAGAGGAAAGGGCGAGGATGCTAAACCAACCCCAGAAGGATCCCCAATTCTCCCCAGAGAAAGAGGGGGATGCCTCTCAGAAGATGCTCTTTGCCCCTTTGCAGGGAAGGGAAAAGGTCTTGGGGGTCTTGGAAGCTATTAACCGCCTGGATGGAAAGCCGTTCACTGAGGAGAACTTGACCCTTTTCTCAGCTTTTGCCGAGCAGGTAGGGATTGCCATCGAGAACTCTCGCCTTTATAATCAGGTAAGAAAGGAGATGGTGGAGAAGTCTACCCTCTACGAGATAGGGAAAAAGATTACCTCATCCCTGAAATTAAGCGAGGTCCTGGAGTTGATCATCGATTCCCTCCGTAAGGTGGTGGACTACGATGCTGCTGGGATTTACCTCATCGACCCTAATAGCCAACACATCAGGAGGGAGATGACCAGGGGTTACCTCCCAGATATGGAGGATAGGATAAGGCTAAAGGTGGGAGAGGGGGTGATGGGGTGGGTGGCTAAGACCGGGAAGGGAGAGATTGTCCCGGATGTCTCTCAAGACCCTCGCTATGTAATGGCTAAGGAGAATACCAAATCGGAGTTGGCCGCTTCCCTGATGAGTGAAGGGAAAGTTATTGGGGTGTTTAACTTGGAGAGCGAAAAGCCAAATGCCTATGACGAAGAAGACCTTCTTCTTCTCACCACCTTTGCCAGTCAGGCAGCGGTAGCCGTGGAAAACGCCCTCCTCCACGAAGAGGTAACCCAGAAGAAGCTGCTAGATAAGGATTTAGCCTTGGCCAGACAGATTCAACGAAGCTTTCTGCCTAAGCTCCGCCCACGCATACCAGGTTTTGACATCTCTGGCATAAATCTTCCCTCCCAGCAGGTGGGGGGGGACTACTACGATTTCATCCATATAGCAGATCGACAGTTGGGATTGGTAGTGGGGGATGTCTCGGGAAAGGGGATTTCGGCTTCCCTGATAATGGCCAGTTTCCGGGCCAGCCTAATTGCCGAGGTGAGAAATAACTACGCCATAGGCAAGATATTGAAGAAGGTAAACAACCTTCTCTACGAGAGTACAGAGGAGGACAAGTTTGTCTCCGCCATCTACGGGGTTCTGGATACCCAGGGAAGGGTCTTTACCTACGCCAACGCTGGGCATAACCCCCCCATTCTCCTCGGGAGGGGAGGGAAAATAAGTTACCTGGATACCGGGGGTATAGTTTTGGGGTGGCTCTACAACTCGGTCTATCAGGAGGATAGAATTAAGCTGACCCCCGGAAACATCTTGGTGATGTACACTGATGGGGTAACCGAGGCAACCAATCAACAGGGAGAGGAGTTCGGGGTTGACAGATTACTGGAGATCATCAAGGAAAACATTGGTTTGGCCGCGAGGGCTCTTCGGCTGAAGATAGTAGAAGAGGTGAGGAGTTTTACCCCCTCTCAAGGGGATGACCTCACTCTGGTAGTGGTAAAGGCGGAATGAACTGCCCTGAACGATTTTGTAAGATCCTGTTTTTTAGTATGGGCCTTTGCTCTTTGTGGATGTTATCATCCACAAAGGATCTCATCTCTGTCAGGGCGGGAGCCCTGACAGCAGAAAAATTGTGGGGACCCCGATGGATCGGGGTCCGTCGGGCCCCTTGGGCTAAAGCCCGGTAGAAGTGTAGGGGTCACATTTAGGCGATCAGAATGAGCTTGATGAATCAAGCCCCTATACAGGATTTGCCAAACCTGACTGTGACAAAATTGGGGTTTTGCTAGCTCAAAAAGAACCCGACGAGTAGTGAGCTACGAGCTACGGTAGTAATTTTTCTCTCAGTAAAATCTGGGTAATCTGTGGCCCTTGTTTGGCCCTGTGTACCGTGGGGGTCTTCTTCCCTTGGGGATGGAAATTACGAAGATGCCATTCACCCCGCTCACGGATTGGGAAGGGGTATAAGGGCATTATAAAGCAAGGCCGATTGCAGCCTATTCGTATTTGAAATAACCTCGCAGGGCCAACGGAGAAGCTGTTGCAAAGAGAGCTTTCCCAGGAGGAAAAATTGTCAGAGGGGAGGGGAAGGAAGGTAAATTTGACCCTCTCTCATTCTCCTTCGGCGGTGAGAAAGGCCGATGAGATCACCGAGAGGGTGGCCAGCCAGATGGGCTTTGATTCTCAATCAGTTGATGAAATAGCAATTTCAGCAACCGAGGCGGTGAACAACGCCATAGAGCATGGCCGAGGCAAGATATTTCTCTCCCTCATTCCCTCCCGGGATAGATTGACAATAGAGGTATGGGATGAGGGTTACGGTTTTGACCCCCAAAAGCTCAGGGACCCCTCGAGCCCCAAAAACATAATGAAGCCTAGAGGGAGAGGTATATTTATTATGCGTTCCCTGATGGATGAGGTGAGGATCGAGTTCGGGCCGGGGACAAAGGTGACCTTAGTCAAATATTTGAGGAGATAAGCTATGGTTACCTACCAGGTCATCACCATTATTGGCTTTCTCATAGGGGGGACCGTTATTCTCCTTATCGGGTTGGTTATCTGGAGGGTTAACCCTAAGAGGAAGGAGAACGAAGCTACCGGCCTGATGCTCTGCTTTGCCGGCTTGGGGCCACTTATGGGAGCGATAGGCCTTATCCTGGACAAGTTAAATCCAGGAGGGATAGCTTTCTATGCCCCTTTTCTGGCCAATTTCTTCTACATTTGGGAGTTCTTCTTTCCTTTTCTCCTCATCTTTGCCCTGGTCTTCCCTCAGGAGAATCCCTTCTACCTTAAGCACCGTTGGCTAAAATATCTCATATTTCTTCCCCATACCTTCCACTTCTTCTTCATCACCACCTTCTATGAGTGGGGAAAGCTAATCCCCCGTTCCCTCCTTGAGGCCATCTCCGATCAATTAGGCCCTCTCTCTGCTCCTTTCCATTTTTTGGTCAAGTTTACTGGGTTAACCTTCTCCCTCCTCTTCAAGTTCCACCTTAAATTCTTCTCCTCCATAAACCTGGTTTATTTCCTCTTGGGTATGTGGCTTCTCCATCGAGGTTATCAGGGGATAAAGAACCCCAAGCTCAGGAAGGGAATGGGCCTGCTTCTTTATGGGATAAGATCAGGAGTGGGGCTCTACGCCGCTGTTTACATCCTTCCCGTTCTCCTCCCCTTCCGTATCCCAGGTGACCTCAAGCTGTTTTTGGCCCTCTTAGCCGTGGCAGTGGGCAGTGGGTCCGTTGCCTGGGCCGTAATCAAGCATCAATTTCTGGATGTAGGGGCCATTGTCAAACAGGGTTTAGTTTACTTCTTCACCTTAGGGCTTTTTATCCTTGGCTATCTCCTGGTAATCAGAAGGCTAAGTCACGCGCTCACCCTTTCTCTGGGGAGGGATCTTCCCCTTTTTGATGTGGCTTTCCTTATCCTGGTTGTCCTTATCTTTCGCCCCCTGATGGATAGGCTGGAAAGGGTGATGGAAAGGGTCAACCCCAAGGAGAGGAGAGATTATCGGGCACTGCTCAGGAGGCTGAGCAGTGAGATAAGCTCCCTTTTGGACTTTGGTAGCCTAAGGAGGAGGCTGGAAGATACATTGAAAGATGGACTGATGATTCAGGGGATCTTTTTGGTGATCAGGGAGAAGGGAGATGGGGGTTTTTCGGTTGATTGGGGGGAGGGAAAGGCTAAGGTAGATCTAAATGAGAGGACGATGAGGGAGATGGTTAGAAGGGGAGGGCCCATTTTGGCGGAGGAGTTTATGGAGCACCTGCCTGACAGGGATTCATTCCAGCCGCATTTTAAGCCTTACCTCCTCTTTCCCCTCTTACGGGGGGAGGAATTTATCGGCTTCTTTGGCTTGGGGGAGAAGCTACGGGGGTTTCGCTATACCTATGATGAGATCACCTTGCTTGGTTTCCTCTCCAACCAACTGGCCGTGGCCCTGGTGAACTCTCAACTCTATGAGGAAGCCTTGGAGAAGAGGAAATTGGAAGATGAGATAGCTCTGGCCCGCCATATCCAGAACTCCCTCCTTCCCTCATCTCCCCCCCGCCTTCCCGGCATGGAGATAGCAGTGGAGACCAGGCCCTGTAGACAGGTGGGGGGGGACTACTTTGACTTTCTCACAACCAAAAAGGGGGATTTAGGGATTGCCATCGGTGATATATCCGGGAAAGGAATGCCTGCTGCCTTGCTTATGTCCTCACTTCAGGCCTCCCTGCGAGCGGAGGTGGAGAACGGGCATCCCATTCAGGATTCGATGAGGTTGGTTAACTCCCTTCTCTTCAAAAGCACCAGTCCGGAGAAGTTTGTTACCCTTTTCTATGGGGAACTCAACCCCCACCAGAGGACCCTTGCCTATTGCAATGCTGGCCACAACTATCCCCTCCTCGTGCATCCCACTGGAAGGGTGGATAGATTGGAGAAGGGAGGAACCATCTTGGGGGCCTTCCCTGATGTACAATATGAGGTCGGTAAGGCTCAACTCTCCCGGGGGGATCTCTTAATCCTCTATACCGACGGGGTGACGGAGGCCCTAAACCAGAGGGAAGAGGAGTATGGCGAGGAGAGGTTGCTTAGCTCAGTTGTAGATCATCGAGGGCTATCCCCCCGAGAGATAAAGGAGAAGATCATCAATGGGGTAGAGCGGTTTAGCAGCCCCGCTCCCCTCTACGATGATTTGACCATTATGGTTTTAAAGATGAGCGGATAGTCGGTGCCTGGGTAAAGGCTCTCAGGAGGTGGGCTAATAGGGCACAAAAGGCCTCTCCCCAATTGGGGATTTTTACCTGACAGATAGACAGAAGATTTGGAATCTGGGTAGGGGAGATCAATCCTGATGCAAAATTCACTTGCCATCTGCCCCTCTTTTTATTAGCTTAGGTTAAAGCTTTAAATAAGGAGAATCAAAATGATGCGCAAAATGCTTAGATTTACTAAGATCACCTTCTGGGTTGTGATTATAGCCTTTGTCGGGTTTATGGTCTTCAATGTAGGAATGAAGGTAACATCTACCAAAAGGAGATCGAGTATGGTGGTGGGGGAAGTGAATGGCATCAAGATAAGCTACCAACAGTTTCAGAATACCCTGCGCCGACAATATATGGAAAATCGGGACAAGGTCAAAGAGATGGATAGTCAGGCAGAAGAGAGGTTAAGGGAAGAAACCTGGAACAACATTGTAAATTACGCCCTTCTCGATCAGGAGGTAAAAAAGAGAGGGATAAAGGTCTCCAACTCGGAGGTAATTGCCTGGGTGGCTTCCAACCCTCCCCCATCGGTCCTCTCCGATACTACCTTTCGCACTGAGGATGGGAAATTTGATTACCAAAGATATATGAAGCTCCTCAGCAACCCTTATATCGATTGGAGCTCATTGGAAGAGAAGGCCCGTTCGCTTCTGCCCGTGCAGAAGCTACAAAACCTGGTCTTCAACACGGTAAGGGTGACTGCCAATGAGGTTGAACAAGAGTATATCAGGAGAAATGAGAAGGTAAAGGTGCGCTGGCTGCAGGTTCTCCCCTCCGATTTCCACAAGGAGAAGATTCAGGTTTCAGATGAGGAGGCGCAAACCTACTATCAGGAACACAAGGAGGATTTTCAGGAGCCCCCGAAAACCAACCTCAAATATCTCCTCTTGGCCAAGGAGCCCAGCAAAGCCGATGAGGAGAGCGTCAGGGTTAAAATTGAGGAGATAAGGGATATGGTAATCTCTGGGGAAGACTTCTCAGACCTGGCCCAGGAATACTCCCAGGGGCCATCGGCAGCTAAGGGGGGAGATCTGGGTTTCTTTGAAAGAGGGAGTATGGTTAAACCATTTGAGGATGCTGCCTTCTCCCTCAAGCAGGGTGAGATCTCCCAGCCAGTGAGGACCAGATTTGGCTGGCATATTATTAAAGTGGAGGAAAGGGGGGAAGACAAGGTTCATGCCCGTCATATTCTCCTCAAGGTAGAACCCTCCCTCCAAACCCTGGATGAGATCAGAAATAGAGCAGAGGACTTCGCCCATTTGGCGGCGAAGGAAAGGCTGGTTAAAGCTGCCGATGACAGCCTTCAGCTTAAGGAGACCGGCCTCTTCAACCAGGGCAGATACATACCAATGATCGGGGTGAATCCAACGATCTCTAAGTTTGTAGAGGAAAACGATGTGGGTAAGACCAGCAGTTTGGTGGAGACAAAGGCCGGATACTATATCTTCCAGATAGTTGAGAAAAAAGGGGCGGAGGTCCCTCCCCTGTCCGCGGTTAAGGAGAGAATTAAATCTCAATTAAGCCAGCAGAAAAGGAGGGAACTTGCCCTCAGGGAAGCTAAGTCAATTGCTCAGAGGGCAAAGGAAAAGGGTTCTCTCATCAAGACCGCCAGGGAATACAAACTGAAGACCAAGCCAACGGATTACTTTACCCGCATGGACTATATTCCTGATGTGGGCCGCCTCCCCCGATTTATTGGCACGGCTTTTCGGTTAAAGAAAGGTGAGATAAGCCCCGTGGTGGAGACTGAAAAGGGGTTTTATATACTACAGCTTTTAAGCAAAAAGGGAATTGATGAGAAGGGTTTTGCTGAGGAGAAGGATGATTTGAGAAAGGAGATCCTTCAGGCCAAGCGGAAGGAGGCCTTTACCAAGTGGTTTACAGCAATCAGGGACAAAGCCGTAATCAAGGACTATCGGAATCAGTTTTACAAATAAGAGGATACAGAATTGGGGTCAGCCCTCAGAAAATAGATTTTCTTCGGTCCTTTCACCCAACTCCCTAAACTGGCCATCCCCACTGAGAAGTTCTTTTGCTTTTTGCGATATATAACTCACATTCCCTCCTGTGTTCCCCCCAAACTCTATACCGATTGCCACATTGGTCGCCCCACCGTACCTCTGAGCCAGATACACGAGCTCTGTTCCCATGACATCCGCCGGCACGCAGGACCTCCTCAGATACACCAGCAAGCCCAATTTCTCCACAGCACCTTCGAGGCACTGGAGGAAATGTTGCTGATCAAGCTCATCACCGAAGATCGCCTATCGTTCGTTCCCTCGGTCTGTGAGGTGATAGAGCGCACCAGGCCACCCAATGCGCAGAGGCCTTGCCATAGGTGAGTAACCTTCAGAGACAAGGAATATCCCAACAAATTATTATAATGGCTTGCCTACTACCGGAATAGTATAGCAACCCAAGAATGTCAATATCTATTTTCTGAGGGCTGACCCAAAGCTTTGGCGTATTTGTCTTTGTCCGATCGTGCCATCATTGTGCCATCACCGTGCCGTGACCGTGCCATCATCATTTAGTACAAGGAGGGGGGAAGAGGTCACATCTTTTTTTGATCTTTGCAAGTGAAAGGGAAGTTGATGCTTAACATAATTCAAGACGCCTGAAAGTAAAGATATAACCCCTTTTTATTTTTCCAAGCGACCGCCCCCCCCTTGAAGGACCTGAACTTACAGAAGTATTGTCAAATGTCAAGGGTTGACCCTACTTTCGCATGATTGGGGGAACTCTACCCTATTTGTCGTAGGAAATTTGAAAAAATAACTTGACAATGCCGACCCCAAAAATTATATTAAGTTTGTAATGTAAGTAGCCGATACTTACATTAGTAGTTCTTTACTCAGAGTAAGGAACCCACAAAGGTCTCTGCCGCTGAACCGTAATCAGCGACATTTTTATTTTCAGCCTTACCATCTTGGATTGCTCCTCATCTTCCTCAATGCTGAACGACTTCTCACGAGGTAGGCCGTAATGAATCGAGCTTGTGTAGAGTCCTTTGGGTCAATTTGGATGATCACTGCATAAGGAGTGTTTGATTCTAATGCAATCCTTCGCACCTTTCCGTTCGGTATCACCCTACGATAGATTTCCATCGTTGCATCTTCAAGGACATATTTGATCCAATCGATCCTCTCTGCTCTACTTTTGTCAAATCGATCCTTAACTGGGAATTTCCGACTACTTGATGAAAAGAACGCGTGATTAAAATTTTCTCGAAAGAATTTCACAGTGATTCCATCGAAGGTCAAAACAGAATTCGCCTTTCCTACATATTTGTTGATATGGAGATTTCGGGGGACACCATACTGATTTATGTTTTTGGCTTTCTGCCTGGCTTCTTAGGTTTTAAACTGAGACTAAGCATACTTTCCAATTGGTCAATAGATGCCATGCTGCCCAGTGGCCGGCCAGTCCTTTCATGTTTGCGTATGCTTTGTTCCTCTTCAGATGTTACCTTCTCTGAGAGAAAATCTGACCAGTCTTCTTTAACCAGCGAAAGCAATGGTTTCATATTGACCAGTTGGTCATTCTTTCCCCTGATATGAGATCTCGCACTGCTCAAGCCCACCCCTCAGCTCTATCCACTAACCCAGCCCGCACCGGATTGTTCTCAATATATCTGACACAGACAAGTAAATACCTCTCATCCATTACATGGGAAGCAAAACGTCCCTGCCAGAGATGGCCTCTCCATCCTTCACGAAAGTTTACCCGGCGCGTATATCGACGATGGGCCTCTCCGATAGCAAGCCTGAGACTCTCTCTTTCTGAGGGTACGGCAATGAGATGAACATGATTCGGCATCAGGCAATATGCCCAGATGTCAACATCATACGTCCTGCACCAGTGTGTCATAAGTTCGATGTAAGCTGTGTAGTCTTCATTTGAGAAGAAGGTTTGCAGCCTTCTGTTGCCCCTTTGGGTAATATGGTGGGGTAAGCCCGGCGCAACGCCCCTTGCTATTCTCGGCATAGGGGTAATTTAGTTGGGGGCTACGCTTATGTCAAGAAATAAGTATGGTGTCCCCAGAATCATGCCAGAATCATGGGTAGGTACTTCTCCGGCATTGCTCGGAGAAGGGGCAGGAAGATAGCCAAGCTCTCCTTGGCCAGAAAGATTGCCAAGGGAGTTTACCACATGTTGAAGAATAAGATGACCTTCGCTGAATATAAGAGCAGATACTTAGCCAAGTGAGCTCCTCTTTATTCTTTCACCCCATAGGGGTACTTGTCAAGACTGGGCAGCTTGGCGTCCCGAATAGTGATATCTTGCGTCTCTCCCCGAAGCGCCCATAGAAGAGTGGAGCAAATCCCTTAGATAATTCGGGAGCTTAAACGGGAGGGCACATAACCAAGGGAAGGTTAAAATGAGGGAATAAATAAGGAGGGTCGTCTTAGAAAAAAGGGGTTGACGAGCTTCTTTATAGAAGAAATAAGTATGGTGTCCCCAGAATTACTCCCAATAATATCTGGCCCCATAGTAATATAAACCAAGGCCGGTCTCTGAGTCAAGCTCTTTGCCTGTGAACTTGTGGGTGTTGGCCAGGGAGCCTGTCTCCTCGCTTACCCTTCCAAAGGGATAGTAGTGGTAGTCTTTAACCACATCTCCAGAGCTGTTGGTGATGACCACAGGTGAGCCAAGGGGTCTAAGTAAAAAATGTAGCTTTGACCCCAATTTGTCTAAAGGATGTTTAGTTCTCTTTCTCAAGATGGGTTTCTTTGGCTTTGTTATGAACTTGTGGAAGTGGGGAGAGATGGATCGGTGTTGGTTAAGATGACTCCTGTTTTTTATTGCTCTTTGTTTCTGTTTGAGAGACTAAAATGACAAGTTGACGTTTTAATAACAGCCTCTTGGACCAGAAATCAAAAGAATAATGACAAATTAACAAGAATAGTATAACTGGAATCATCACGAGAAATTGGGATACAACCTCAGCAAGGTATGTCATTATTTGCGTTAATAATGTATCCCCTTGTGTCACAATCATTTCTAGAGTTCGACCTGTTCGAATCAAACCTAAAAAGACTGTTAACACCAAAATGAGTACGACAAGAATCCCCGTTGCCATCTTACCAATAGACAGTTTATTCTCCATTATTAGTAAGGTTCTTTTTACCCGAGAATCCAACTCGAAATCTTGAGAAGTCCTCAATTCTTCTTCAATCTTTCTTAGCCTCTTGCTTTCCTTCAGATGAACGATTATATTTCCACCTATTATTAGAGCTATAATAGAAAACGATATTATCGAGTAATACATTTTCCTCTCTCCAATTAAGGGTTATTCCGTTTCTTTCTTCTTTTCCATTTTCTCTTTGTCCTTAGACTCTCTAAGTTCTTCCATCATCTTGTAGTACTAATTCAGGGGACACCATACTTATTTCTTGACATAAACATGGCACACAACTTGGCAAATGGGGTCAGGTAAATGAGGTTAGGTTGAAGAGTAGAAATAAATACCGCTGCAATTTTGATTCTATGGATTGGGGGGGAATTCGGGACACTTCCTATATTTCTTGGCAGTTGGGCTTGGCAAATTGACTTTGAGGAAAAGAAAGAACGGAGTGGTGGGGCACGGGACTGAGCACTGGGTATGAGGTTGAGAAAATCCAGGGCCTCAGGGCAATCCGCTTAGTGGAGATCGATCCATTAGTGGATCGCCTACCTCATTGTTCCATATCCACCCCGCTCTGGGAAACAAAAAAGAACATACCAATCCCACTTTGAGTTACGGGGCAAGCCCTCAGAAAATAGACTTTCAAGAATCTCGGAACTTACGATGAGCACCGATCTGAACAGACTGCCATGCTCGTCCTCTCCCCCTTAATCTAACGCCTAATTCTGACTTCCGAGTCTCTCGGTCTCAAATCAAAAAGGACGAACAGAAATCCCCCCTGCAATTGCCAACGAGACGGTTGTTTCCTTGCTACTGTCGGAAAAGCCTCAGAACTCTGTCTGTTTCCTTCTTCGACACAATTCGGAGGATTAAGACCGTTTGTTGGTGAATTCCATAAAAGAGACGAAAACTATCTATCGGAGTATTTACCCGTAGCCGGAAGAGAGGATATTTCATACCTTTGATTTTCTTCTTGATGTTGCCGCGGGGGAACGGGTCTTGCTCCAGAATCTTTGCTCTCTTTAAAATGATATCTCGAGTTCCTCCTGGAAGTTTCGATAGGTCCTTTTGTGCGTGGGAAGCAAATTCAACTCGGAACCTATCGGCCACGCCTTACTCCTTTGCTAAGGAGAGCCGTGCGACTTTTTGTCTTTCCTCCTTTTAGTTCTTCTTGGGCTTTTTCGAATTCTCCCTCAAGGTTGTAATGTTTCGCCAGGATAAAATTCTCAATTTCGTCCTCATGAATCTCGATAAGGAGATATCGTGGTTTCCCAAACTTGGTGATGATGATCGCTTTCTCCCCCTCGAGTTCTTTGAGCAGTTGAGATGTACCTGAACTCAGTTCTCTAATGGTGGCAAATTTCATCTATGACCTCCTGCAAAGTGTGACTACAAGTGTATGTACAAAATACTGCATCAGAATCAATTTGTCAAGGTCTTTTTAGGGGAAATTTCTGCTCAACAAGTGAGGCTGGAAGGTCAGGCCGAAACTTCTCCCCTCAGATCCGGCGGTTAGGAGACCTGTCTGAGAGGGGAACGAAAAGTGGCCAATTGGGGGAGGAGCCGGGATGATGGAGGAAATTCTGGATCAAATCGGGCTGGATTTCAGTCGGGAAATAGATATCATCGCTCCTTGTGGATGATAACATCCATAAGGAGCGCAGATCCCCTCTCGATGACGTTGAGCCTCCCTACGAATTTAACGACAGGTTGAATTCCACCCTCTGCACAGAATTTGGGTTAACCCTCAGAAAATAGATCTTTAGGGACCTCTCTGTTCACTCCTTCAACTGGCTATCCCCACTGAGACACCCTTTCATTTTTTGCGTTACATAGCTCATATTTGTTCCCGCAATTCCCCCAAACTCTATGCCGATTGCTAAGTTGTTCTCCCCATTGTACCTTTGTCCAGATACACGGGTTTCGTTTCCATGCCATCTGCAGGCACGCAGGGCCTCTTCAGATACACCAGCAAGGCCGAATCTCTCCACAGCACCTTCGAGACACTTTAGCAGATGTTGCCGATCACGGTCATTTTTTATTTTCTGAGGGTTGACCCCAATTTATCCCACTAAGAGGGAAAAGCCAAAAATAAAATCCAAAATACTAATCCCAGCGAGGAAGTAGGTATAGACAATATCACGAGTGGGTCTGCGTAAATGTTTTCTCATTATTTGAAGATAATTACGGATGTGCGAAAGGGGAGTCGGATCTTTATCCTCGATTTTTTGCAGGGGAGAAGCTGATTGATGTGTATGTTATGGCTGAAGATAACCTAAAATCAGAGGTAGAGAGGTAATCCGATTCCCTATTCTAATTTGTCTAAATTTAAGGGCTGATCTCTTTATGGCCCTTACAAAAAATATACAGATCAAATGGCCTATTGTCAAGCCAAACTTCCGTTGGCTTCCCTCATCATTTTCCTTGCCCAATCAAAAAGAGGGGTTGACTTTGGGCCTGGATTTGCTATAATAAGGCCGACCCATCGTTACCTGAAAATTATAATCTTAAGGAGGCCTTTATGTCCTTTTTTTCCATTGTGGCCAAGGGGGGATGGTTGATGGTGGCCATCTTCATCTGTTCTTTGGTGGCGGTGGCCATTATCGTGGAGAGGTGGATAGCCCTGCACAAGGCGAGGATAAATACCCACTCCTTCTTTATGGAGATTAAGGGATTGATCCTGAGGGAGGAGATAACCGAGGCCATTGAGAGGTGCAAGAAGACCCCCGGTCCAGTTGCCTCCATATTGAAGGCCGGCATAGAAAGGCAAAAGGAGACCAAGGAGGAGGTCAAGGAAGCTGTGGAGAGCTCGGGGAAGGTGGAAGTGCACCAATTGGAGAGATACTTGGGTGTTCTGGCGACCATAGCTGCTGTGGCTCCTCTCTTGGGTTTTTTGGGGACAGTTACCGGAATGATCAAGGCATTTATGCGCATTGAAGCTTTAGGGGGGAATGTGAACGCCACCGTCCTGGCTGGAGGGATCTGGGAGGCTTTGGTGACCACCGCTGCCGGCCTTACCGTGGGGATACCGGTCTTGATATTCTACAATTATTTCCAGGGAAAGGTAGATAGGTTCGTCTATGAGATGGAGGAGAGTTCCAGCAAACTCCTGGAGACCTTGGGCAAGAGAGGAGGCTAATTATGGATTTCGGCCCTACTCGCAAGCTAATAACCACCTTCAGCACAATCTCCTTGGCCGATATTATCCTCCTTCTGCTCATCTTCTTTCTCCTCTCCTCCTCCTTCATTGTGCAACCTGGTATAAAGGTTAACCTGCCCAAAACCTCCGCTTCCCAGGTAGAGTCAAAGAAGAGAATCTACCTGACCGTTACCAAATCGGGCAGTCTCTATCTAAATCAGGAGAAGGTAGGGAAGGGGGAATTAGGAGCCAAATTGCGGGGGCTTCTCTTAGAGAACCCGGGGGAGTTGGTGGTGATTAAAGCGGACAAGGAGCTTACCCTGCAGGAGATGATAAAGATAATGGATATAGCCAAGAATGCCGGGGCACAGAGGTTCCTCATTGCCACCCAACCGGAATAGGCTATGAAGTGGTTTAACTTAAAATTCTCCTTTTTGATTTCACTCCTCTTTCATTCTTCACTCTTTTTTATTTTTCTTTGGATAAAGGTCATCCCCCAGATTGAGCCTCCTCCTGCTGTGGAGGTGAGCTTTAGTAGCCCACCAGAGGCCGAGGGAAAGGTGGCTCCGGCCCCTACCCTCCCTGGGGAGAAGCCCAAAAGGGGAAAGGAGGGAGGGGAGGAATTGGTCAGGCTGCCCAAGCGTCGGATGGAGGAGAAGGAGTTACCCCTTCTTCCCTTGCCTCAGAAGGGGAAGCTCACCCCTGAGCTAAAAGGAAAGGAGGAGGTTCCCCATTTGATGCAAGAGGAGGGGAAAGAGGCCCTCTCCCCTGGTTTGGGGGAGAAGGAACTTCTCGCCCCTGGCCCTTTGGGAAAGGGGGAGAAGGGAATCCCTCCTCTGACTCCTGTGGGGAAAGGGCCGGGTCAAGCCTATAAGATTGAGGGGCCAGCGGCTCAGAGAACCGTTCTCTTTCAGGTTTTTCCCAAGTATCCTCAAGGGTTGGGGAAAGAGGCTAAAATCAAAGTGAGCTTTTCCGTCCTCCCAGATGGGTCAGTGGGTATGGTGATGCCCCTGCAAAAAGGGGAGCCCCTTTTAGAGGATTTGACCTTGGATGCCTTGCGGCAATGGAGGTTTAACCCCCTTCCCCCCCAGAAGCCCCAGGTCGAACAGAGGGGGATCATCACCTTTATCTACAGGCTTAGATGATCTGTGTGTTGAAGTATGGGGGGAGTTCCTTGGCTACCCCCGCACTGATCAAAGGGGTAGCCCGCCAGGTCGTCTCCCGAAAGAGGGAAGGAAAGGATGTGGTGGTGGTGGTTTCGGCGATGCGGGATACAACCGATGAGCTCCTCAAATTGGCCCATCAGGTGGCCGAAGACCCTCCCCAAAGGGAGACCGATATGCTCCTCACCGTCGGGGAGAGGATCTCAATGTCCCTCCTCTCTATGGCCATAAATTCCTTGGGGACTGCGGCCATATCCTTTACCGGCTCCCAATGTGGCATCATTACCGATGACCATCATACAAATGCCCGCATAAAGGATGTGCGGCCCTTCAGGATAGAGGAGGAACTTGGTAAGGGGAAGGTGATTGTTGTGGCTGGATTTCAGGGGGTATCAGAGCAGAAGGAGGTGACCACCCTGGGTCGGGGGGGATCGGATACCACTGCTGTGGCCTTGGCCTATGCCTTGGGGGCCAAAGAATGTGAGATACTCACCGATGTGGATGGGGTCTTTACCGCTGATCCCCAGATTGTTCCTCAGGCCAGGAGGTTGCCCTGGCTTTCCTACAAGGAGATGTTGGAGTTGGCCAGTTATGGAGGGAAGGTCCTCCACCCCCGTTCGGTGGAGCTGGCTCAGAGGTTTAAGATACCGCTAGCGGTGAGGTCAAGCTTCTCCTCAAAGTTGGGAACAGTTATCAAGGAGGACGGGAGAATGGAGGAGATATGCGTGCGCGCTGTGGCCTGTAGAAAGGGAATGGGGGTTGTCCTGATCAGGCCATTTTCCCAGGGGGCCCAGGGGGTCTCCCATATATTCCGCAGCCTATCAGATTTCGGAGTGAACATCGATCTCATTGTCAAAGGGGAGGGAGGGGAGATAGCCATCACCCTGGAGAGGGAGCAGTTGCCCATAGCGCAGAGGGTCCTGGTGAGGCTAAAAGGGGAAGGTGAGATCGAGGATATAACCGCGATTGCTGGGTTGGCCTCCGTCTCCATCATCGGCAGTGGAATAGGGGAGAGCCCCGGGATAGCCACTAAGCTGTTCTCTGTCTTAGAGGCTGAGGGCATAAGGGTAAGATTTGTCAGCTCCTCCCACCTATCCATAACTTCGCTGGTCAAAGAGGAGGCCGCGGAAAGGGCCACGAGGGTTATTCATCGGGCGTTTGGCCTGGATAAGGCGAAGGAATGAGGGAATTTTCCCTGGCCATAGTGGGGGCCACAGGTCTGGTGGGAAAAGAGATGCTCAATCTATTGGAGGAGAGGGATTTTCCCCTTTCCCGGTTGAGGCTTTTTGCCTCAGAGAGGTCGACTGGGTTAGCCCTACCCTTTCGGGGCAAGGAGTTGAAGGTAGAGAGGCTGGAGAAGGGCTGTTTTCGGGGGATAGAACTGGCCCTCTTCTCTGCAGGAGCTCAGGTGAGTTTAAAGTATGCCCCGCAGGCCCAAAGTGATGGGGCAATCGTCGTAGATAATAGCGCTGCCTTCAGGATGGAGCCCCAGGTTCCTTTGGTGATCCCGGAGATAAATTCTGGTGATCTTGCGGACCAAAGGGGTTTGGTGGCCAATCCTAACTGTTCCACCATTCAGATGCTTTTGGCCCTCTATCCCCTCTATTTGGCCGCAGGGGTGGAGAGGGTTTTTGTCTCCACCTATCAGTCCGTCTCCGGAACTGGTCAGGATGCCTGGGAGGAGCTGACCAGGCAGAGCAGGGACCTGCTCAGGGGGAGGAAGCCCCATCCCTCCGTTTATCCCCACCAGATAGGTTTCAACCTCATCCCCCAAATAGGGGATTTTGACCGTAAAGGTTACTCCATGGAGGAGATCAAGTTTGCGCAGGAGACCCAGAAGATCCTTCACGACCCGAGGATTAGGGTCTATGCCACCACTGTGAGGGTTCCCGTCTTCCGAGGTCATTCCGAGGCGGTAAGCTTGCAGACTAGGAAGAGGCTCACCGCCTCCCAGGCAAAAGAGCTTCTCTCCCAAGCCCCTGGGGTTAAGCTTAGCGAAGGGGAGGACTATCCCCTACCCCTTGACTGTGTGGGAAGGGATGAAGTTCTGGTAGGCCGGGTAAGGGAGGGGGGAGAGGGGGAGAACATCCTCCAATTATGGGTGGTAGCTGATAATCTGCGCAAAGGGGCAGCATTAAATGCGGTGCAGATAACTGAGCTGCTTAAGGATGAGCTCTAAGATAAAACTATAAAGGTTTTAAAAGAGGCCAACAGGGATAAGAGAAGATCTTAAAACAACAGGAAACCAACGATGAAAAGGAAAGATACTTTTTTCTTCTCATCCAATCCCTGGCTCAATCATAGAAGGAGGGAAGGATGAGGGTACCAGTATTTAGGACCTTTACAAGATCTCCCTTTGACGGATTGCTTAAACACGCGGCCAAGGTGAAAGAGTGCGTTACCGTCCTCCAGGAGGCGTTGGAAGTGTACTCCAAAGAAAGATATGGGGAATTTAAAGGTTTAGCCGATAAGGTATCAAAGTTGGAGGAGGAGGCCGACTGGATCAAGGGAAATATCAGAAATCACCTCCCGCGCGGGATCTGGATGCCGGTGGACAAGGCCGATTTTCTTATGGCTCTGAAGGAACAGGATGCCATACTGGACTTTGCCGAGGATGCAGTTGTCTGGCTCTCCTTTCGCCAGACGCCAATTCCAGAGGAGCTAAGGGAGAGATTTCTGGATCACCTATCAAAGGTAGTGGAAACGGTTATCATCCTGGAACAGGTAATGGAGAATGTTAAATCCCTGGTTACTTCCCCGCGCAGAGGGGACAGGGAGCGATGCAAGGAGAGGTTGAAGGAGGTTCACCACAAGGAATGGGAGGCCGATCAGGTAGAGAGGAGATTGGCCCTTGATCTTTTTAACAACGAGTTAGACCCCATCTCCCTCTTCCATCTGCTAAAAGTCGTTGATTTGATAGGGGATATAGCCAATCATGCCGAGAATGTCGGAGACAGGGTAAGGGCCATGATGGCCAGATAATGGGGAGGAAGTAAGATGGAATTTGGGACCCTGTTCTTCATAGCCACCGCGCTTGTTGGGCTCTATATGGCCTGGAATATAGGAGCCAATGATGTCGCCAACTCTATGGCCTCTGCGGTGGGGGCTCGGGCGATAACCATCAGACAGGCGGTGGTAATAGCGGGGATCTTGAACTTGGCTGGGGCAGCCCTTGTTGGCTCTCATGTGACCCATACGGTGACCAGGGGCATCGTCAGCCCTGAGGCAATAGCCAGCTC
Source organism: uncultured Gemmatimonadota bacterium (assembly GCA_964626665.1). Classification (GTDB taxonomy): domain Bacteria; phylum SM23-81; class DAOVCL01; order DAOVCL01; family DAOVCL01; genus DAOVCL01. The sequence goes on from CAZVGK010000002.1 coordinate 100,706, forward strand.
ACGAATGGTCATCTTGGGCGCCTTCTCCACCCTTTTGGCAGCCAGCGGATGGGTCTTTTTGGCTACCTGGAAGGGCTTCCCGGTCTCCACCACTCATTCCATCATCGGTGCCCTCATCGGTTTCGGTCTGATAGCCGGGAATGCCTCGGCCATAAGATGGGGGAAGTTGGGGGAGGTGGTAGCCAGTTGGATCACCTCACCGGTCCTTAGCGGGGTCTTGGCATACCTTCTCTTCAAGGCCATAGAAAAACTTTTCCTCCGAAGCGGGAGGGAAAACCTTAGACGGTTGAGCCCCTACTTTGTGGGGGCGACATTTCTGATAGTAGGGCTTTCCCTTTTCCTGAAGACCTCCTTGGGCGATAGCTTAGGTATAGGTACATCGGGTAAGATCATCCTATCCCTTCTCTTAGCTGTCTTGGCCGGGGGGGGAGGGTGGGTTTGGGTCAGCCTCTATCTGCGACGAGAAGAGGGGAGGGGAGTAGAGGATGTCTTCCGCAACCTCCAGATAATGACCTCCTGCTATGTCGCCTTTGCCCATGGAGCCAACGATGTGGCCAATGCGGCGGGGCCTATGGCCACCGTTCATTCGGTGATTGCCAACGGGGGTATCGCCGAAAAGGTAGAGGTCCCCTTTTGGCTCTTAGCCTTCGGCGGGGGGGGGATAGCTCTGGGCATCCTCACCTGGGGTTACCGGGTGATCAAAACGGTTGGTTCTAAGATAACCAATCTGACTAACACCCGCGGGTTTGCCATAGATTTTAGCACAGCCACAGTAGTTCTTCTCTCCTCCAAACTGGGCCTTCCCGTTTCCACCACCCATGCCTGTGTCGGGGCAGTTGTGGGGGTGGGTTTGGCGAGGGGACTGGAAGCGGTAGATTTTAGGGTGGTGAAGAGGATAATTGTTTCCTGGATGGTGACCATTCCTGTGGCCGCCCTTTTGGCTATGGGGTTCTATGGTCTCCTGGCCAGGTTTATGCTTTAGGAGGGATTCTTGTACCTTTCTCGGCTCCAGATATTTGGTTTCAAGTCCTTTCTTCAAAGGATGGATCTCAAATTTGATGGCCAAGTCTGTGCTTTGGTGGGACCTAACGGCTGCGGAAAGACCAACATAGTGGATGCCATTAGATGGGTCTTAGGGGAACAGAGGCCCTCCCTCTTGCGCGGGGAGAGGATGGAAGGGGTTATCTTCCACGGGACTAAGGTCAGAAAACCTTTGGGGATGGCTGAGGTCACCCTGACCATAGACAACTCCGCCAATCTGCTGCCCACGGAGTTTACCGAGGTGACCCTTACCCGCCGGCTCTTTCGTTCTGGGGAGAGCGAGTACCTGCTTAACGGGGTTTCCTGCAGGCTCAAGGATTTCCATCAGTTGCTCTTTGATTCCGGAATGGGGGTAGGTGCCTATTCCATATTGAGCAGGGAGCAGATCGACAGCCTGCTCAGCTCCAAGGAGGAGGAGAGGAGAGCCATCCTGGAGGAGGCTGCGGGGATCACCAGGTACAAGTCCCAGAGGAGGGAGGCCCAGAGGAAGTTGGAATTGACCAAGAAGGACCTGGTAAGGATTGCTGACCTCATCTCGGAGGTGGAGAAGAGGACTTCCAACCTGGGCCGTCAGGCGAGGTTGGCCCGGCGGTGGGAGGAGAGGAAGAAGGAAATTAATAGGCTATCCCTCCTCCTGACCCGCAGGGACTATGGGAAACTGAAAGCCAGGTTGAATCAAATTGGGGAGGAGATGAAGGCCCTGCGGGGGGAGATCTCTCAGGAGGAGGGCCGGGGAAATAAGATTTCCCTGAGATTAGATGGGATTGCCGCGCAGCTTAGGGAGAAGAGGGAGGAGCTCTCCCGCCGCAGGGAGAGGTTGCACGAGTTTTCCCGCAGGGTGAGCGCTCTGAAGGGGGAGGTATCCCTCAGGGAGGAGAGGATAAGGAACCTTAGGGAATTGGCCCGGCGGGAGAGGGGGGAGGAAGAGAGGTTAAGGGATAGGTTGGCGCAGACCCAGGGGGAGAAAGAGGATATCGAGAGGGGATTGCAGGTTTTAACCCCTCAGATTAGTAAGCTTGCGGGGGAGGGTGAACGGCAGGAAGTCTCCCTCTCCCAATTAGAGGAGAAACATCTAAGCCTAAAGGGAGAAATTGCTGCCCTGAGGAGGGAGCTCGCTGGCCTGATGGAGGGTTATGGAACCAGGCTAACCGAGAAGGAGAGGTACACTGCCGAATTACAGGGGATAACCAGTCAGGAGGAGAGGCTAAAAGGGGAGGGAAAGGAGATTGAAGAGAAGTTAAGGGCCAGTGAGAGGAGGAGAAAGGAAGCAAGGGCTAATGTGCAATCGCTAACCGCCAAGCTGAGGGAGATAGAGGAAGAGCTGAGAGGTGAACAGGAGGGATATGGGGTTGCCCAGGAGAGGCTGAAGAAGCTGACTGCCAAGAGGGATGAGTTGCAAGGGATGATCTCCTCCCTTGATTCTCAGATCAGGTTTTGGAAACAGTTGGTGAGCCAAAGGGAAGGTCTCTCCAACGGGGCCAAGGCCCTATTGGAGAAGGGAATCCCGGAGGTGCGGGGAGTGGTGGCAGATTTAATCAATGCAAAAGAGGGCTACGAGACGGCCATCGCCGGTGCTTTGGGACCCATGGCCTGCGGGCTCATTGTAAGGGATTTGGCTTTGGCTCAGGATTGTCTTCTCCTCCTGAGGGATGAGGGGTTGGGGAAGGCTTCTTTTATTCCCCTCAGGGGAATTCCCAGACCGCGGCCGCTCCCCCCCCTTCCCCCGGGAGCCAGCGATTGGGCCAGGGATCTGGTGGGGTGTAACCCCCAATATAGCCCAATTTTGAACTTTCTGCTTGATAGATGGGTGGTGGTGGAGAAAATCCCCTCTCATCCAGGGGGGGATCTCAACTGGGTGAGCTTAGATGGGGAGACCCGTCTGGCCTGGGGGATGGTGAGCGGAGGCTCCCCGGATGTTGCCCCCCCTCTTGTGGGGAGGGAGAGGAAACTTGCGCAATTTCTCTCCGACCGGAGAGGCTATGCCGAGGAGGAGAGGAAGATTGTACTGAAGGTGGAAAGCGCTCAGGAGGAATTGGAAAGGAAGAGGGAGAGGATAGGGATTTGGGGGGGGGAGAGGGAGGAGATAAGGGGAAGGTTGCAGGAGGTTGAGAGGGAGTTGGACAGGGAGGAGTTTTTCTCCAAGGAGCATGCAGAGAGAGAGAAGGAGATAAAGTTTAGGCTCCAGGAGAACAGGGAGAGGGGAAAAGAGTTAAGGAATCTATTGGCTCCCCTCCTGGAAGATCTCAAGGACCTGGAGGCGAAAAGGAGGGGGATAGAGGAGAAGCTGTGGGAAAGGGATGTTCAGTGGGAGAGGGTCAACGGGGAGCGGAGGGAGCTCACCAGGGATCTGAACGAAGGAAGGATGAAACTGATTAGCTTAGAGGGGAGAAGGGGAGAGTTAATATCCAGGTTGGGACGGATAGATGAACTCCAGGCGGCGCTTAAGGAAAATATTCGGGAGAGAAGGGAAGAGGGGGAAAGGATTCAAGGGGAGAGGGAGAAGCTTGTGGGGGGGAAAAGCGAGATGGAGGAGCAGCTTGCCCAATTGTTCTCCGAGGAGAGTGGGAAGAGGAAGGGGATGGAGAAGATCGCCGACCAGGAGAGGAAGCTTGGCCAGGAACGGGAGAAGGGGGAGGTCCAGTTAAAGGCCCACCAGGGAAAGGCTGCGGAGATGGGGCTTAGGCTCCATCAATTGGAGGTGGAGTATGCCCAGGTGGAGGCCCAGGTTAAGGGCTTGAGAAAGAGGGTGCAGGATGATTTTAGGGTGGAGATAGATCAGGTTCAGGAACCCGTCCAGGTGGAGGTAACCCAGGAGGGCATTGAGGCTTTAAAGGAGAGATTGCGGAGGCAGGGGCCGGTAAACCTTTTGGCCCTTGATGAGTACCAAAAGGAGAAGGAGAGGTTGGACTTCCTGCGGACGCAGAGGGATGATTTGCAGGAGGCAGAGGTTTCCTTAGAGAGGACGATTGCCAAGATAGACTACACGGCCCGGGAGAAATTTCTGCAAGCCCTGGAGAGGGTCAATCTTCACTTTCAGGAGGTCTTTGGCGAGCTCTTCTCCGGGGGTGAGGCCTGGCTGAGGCTGAAGCCAGGTGCCGATCCCTTAGAGGCTGAGGTGGATATATCGGTCAGCCCAAAGGGAAAGAGGCTTTTCAGCCTGGGACAGCTTTCCGGGGGGGAGAAGACATTGACCGCCATAGCTTTGCTTTTCTCCCTCTATTTGGTTAAACCCAGTCCCTTCTGCATCTTAGATGAGGTGGATGCTCCTTTGGATGATGGGAATGTGGAGAGGTTCCTGAGGTTAGTGAGGAGGTTTTCTCAGAATTCTCAGTTTATTATCATCACCCATAACAAACGCACAATGGCAGAGGCCAACGTCCTCTATGGGATAACCATGGAGGAACCAGGTATTTCCAAATTGGTCTCCGTAAAGGTGGAGGGAAGTTAGATGGGGAGGCTTTCATCAGGTCTTTTCAAGACCCGTGAGCTTTTCTGGGGAAGATTGGCTAAGGTGTTGGGCAGATCCCAGATCAACGGGGCGGTTTGGGAAGGGATGGAGGAGGTGCTCATGCTCTGCGATATCGGTCTGGAGGCGACTACCCGGCTCTTGATTGAACTCAAGGAGAGGGTAAGCAAGGAAAGGCTGCAGGATCCCTTCCTTTTAATTGAGGCCTTGAAGGGAAGGTTAAAGGCCATTATGAGGGAGGGCGGAGGGGACGATCTCAGGCCACGGACCAAGCCCTGGGTGATAATGGCGGTGGGAATTAACGGAACAGGAAAGACGACCACTATAGGAAAACTCTCCCATCTCTACCACAAGGAGGGCTATCGGGTTTTGCTGGCTGCCGCGGATACCTTTCGAGCCGCAGGAACTGAGCAGTTGTCCCTCTGGGCCCAGCTTTCTGGGGCGGATGTGGTTAGGAACCTCCCGGGGGCCGATCCGGCTTCCGTGGCCTATGATGGCTTGGAGGCGGCCATAATTAGAGGTTACGATCTGCTTATTGTGGATACGGCAGGAAGGCTGCACACCAAGGTAAACCTGATGGAGGAACTGCGGAAGATAAAGAGGGTTCTGGCGAAAAGGCTTCCGGGGAGTCCCCATGAGGTTTTGCTTGTCTTAGATGCCACCACCGGTCAGAATGCCATCTCCCAGGCCAGGCTTTTTCACGAGGGAATAGGGATAACCGGGTTGGTGCTGGCCAAACTGGATGGGACCGCCAAAGGGGGGATAGTGGTGGCCATAAAGGAGAAGCTGGGGCTTCCTGTGCGGTTTGTGGGCACAGGGGAGGGAGTGGATGATCTGGAATCCTTTGATCCCGATGAGTTCATCGATGCCCTCTTTGAGGGAGCCCAAGTGGACCTAGGATCGAAGAAAAGCAGTTAAATTCACTGGGGGGGGATCAAATCTCCAGGAGGGGTAACACAGATAGCGAAGCTTCGAATTGTAAAATGGAAAGTGCAAAGTGTAAAAATCAAATAGCTTCCACGCCTGCTAAGGTAGCCGCAACCTTTAGGTTGCGAAAATACGCAGACTGAAGTCTGCGGCTACCAGGGGGAAACCAACGCAAATGAAACGTATGAATCCGAATACTTCCATTAGAGAGAAAGGACATCGGCTGCCCAGAGAGCTTTATCGAGGGCAAATAGCTGTTGCTTTCACGCTCTGTACTACACTTTTGCAAGATCTTGTTTTTTTGATAAACTTTTTTCAGGGTGCCTTAAGGGAATCTTCAGTTAAAGCTGAGAGGCGCAAGATTGCTTCGTCGTTTCACTCCTCGCAATGACATATTCCTTTGCCTGTCATTGCGAGGCTTGCCTGAGCCGAAGCCCTGAACGAAGCGAGGTGGCAAGCCGAAGCAATCTCCTGCTTCTACTGCACTTTAATGCGAGTTACTATGGAGTGCGTCAACTCCTGTTGACGCATGCTGTGACAGGAGTCACAGCACTCCAAAAGGGGCTAAAGCCCTATCCACCCCAGCTAAAGCCGGGTAGAAAAAAGCTCACCCTGAGCTGTCAGACCCTCCCCGAGCCGTCAGAACCCCAATTCTGACGGCAGAAAGAGGTGGTGGCAGAATCGGGGTTCTGCCACCTCAACAAGAGAGATCGCAGTGAATAGGAACGTTTTCTTATCTATTCGTGTTCTATCAGTGTAATCGGTGTAATCCGTGGCCCTTGTTTGGTTACGGCTTCGCTGCGCTGTGTAAAAGGTAAATTTTCTTTCCTGGAGAATCCGCAGATAGCAGAGATTTGCATCGAATTTTTAGAAGAGACTGCGTCCCTTTCTGGATGCATTGTGGTAGTATATCGTTTTATGCTTGATCATGTCCATTTTATTCTTTCTGGTATAAAAGACGATGCTAACCTATGGGGAGCCGTAGTGCGTTTTAAACAAAAGACAGGGTTCTACCTGAAGAGACGCAATGGTCTATTTCAATGGCAAAAGGATTTTTACGATCATATAATTCGTCAAAACGAAAATCTAATAACGCAGGTTAGATATATTCTGGATAATCCTGTACGGAAAGGATTAGTGAATAACTGGAATGATTATCCCCTTAAGGGGAGTATAGGCATTAGGTTAGAGGAAGTGTTGCGGGGATGTCTATAACCGAGTATTACTATGGTAGCCGCGACCTCGTAGGTTGCGAAAATACGCAGACTGAAGTCTGCGGCTACCAGGGGATTTTGAATTAAATTAAAGGATTGATTATGCCTAAAAATAACGCAAAAGCAAATGAGGTCAACCAGACTGGGCTTTACTGGCCAGGGAAGCGAACGGAAATAGAAAGGGTTATCCTTCCCTTTCAGGTAGTAGAGACCATCAATGAGTCCAAGGCAGACAGGGAGAAAGCCCAGAGGGATGCCTGGAGCAGGGGCCTGGATTCCTATCTCCAGATGATGTATGATCGGCGGTGCTGGCTAAACCCGTAAGCAGGGGGTAAAGGATGGCTAAACTTGAGCAGATTATACTACAGCTCCGGAAAGAATTACAAAAATGGCGTGGTAAATCCATTAAGGAGAAATCTACCTGTATGGTATTTATCGAACCGCTTTTGGAGGCTTTAGGTTGGGATACCAGAGACCTAAATGAGGTGGAGCCTGAATATACAACGGTAGACGGAAAACAAGTAGACTATGCATTAAAGATTACAGGAAAACCAGCCCTCTATTTAGAAGCTAAACCCCTGGACGATGACCTGAAAGACCTTAAAGCCATTACGCAAATTGTCAATTACGCTAATGCTGATGGACTTGATTGGTCTGTGCTGACTAATGGGGTTCGGTATCAAGTTTATCGAAGTTCCGAAAAAGTTCCCGCACCAGACAAACTTCTCTTTGAATGTTCGTTAGACTCCAAGGATAATCCAGGAGTCCCCATCGAGGAGATCGCTCGCATGCTTAGCCGCTTATCAAAGGAGGCGATTGCTGAGGGAAAACTTGATTCTTGGGGTAAAGCCATATTTACAGATATGAAAATCCGGAAGTCCTTAGAGCAGATTTTCATGGATCCTCCTCGTGCGTTACTCAACCTGGTGAGGACAGTAAGCGGTGATCCTTCCCTCCAGCCTAAGGAAATTAGGGAGTCCTTCGTGCGAATTTGGCAGGGGACTCAAGAAGGTCAGAACGCAGAGTTGGCTTTCAAGGCCCAAAGAGTGCAGGAGTTCGAGACGGCAAAAGTAGGGAAAGGTGTGAAACCTCAGTATTCTCTGGAACAACATATTCAAGGGAAACCTCAAGCTACTGTGGAGTTGTTCCGTCGGCTCGATGGAGCAATTTTGGCATTTGCTCCAGGAGGGATCCAAAAGCAACCTCGCAAGCATGTGATAAACTACCTACACAATGGGAAGATCTTCTGTGGTTTGCATATACTGAAGAGCAGCTTGAGAATCTGGGTAAAACTTAGATATGAGGATTTGGCCAATCCGCCCGATTTCGTTCGTGATGTGAGCAAGATCGGCCACTGGGGTGTGGGAGAGACTGAGATCGACTTAAGCGACGAAGGGCAACTGCAAGCAACTTTGCGCTTAATTCGTGATAGTTTCGAAAGGAGGCTGGAGACAAACGTCCTATAGGGTCATACTTGAAATGGTTCTGGGTCAAAGTAGCTATATAGCCCAGTATATGCATAGGCTTAGAGTTTCCCCTTTGTGCCTCTCCTGCTGTGTGATTATCGGTGTTGAACTATCGAGGAAAACTGAAACCTACTGAGGTTTCTCGAAGTAGATACCTTGGAAAGGAAGCTGGCCTATGGTAAATTTTGTAGTGAGGTGGTGGGGTGGGAAAATTCAAACCTTATCAGGGGGTTAGAATGAAGAGAGTTTACTGGGTTTTCCCCTTCCTCCTATTGGGGCTTCTGGCCTGGGGCTGTGCTGCCCAGCGCCAAGCGATTCCAACGGGGATGGTGCAAACTCTAAAAGGGATCCAGGGCGAGAAATATCCGGATGCTAATGCGGTGGTCGTTTTTGATAGCATAAGAGTAGACCTTCAGCCCTCGGGGAAATATGTCCAGAGGGAGCACAAGCTGGTCAAGATACTCACTGAGCAGGGAAAGGAGAACTACAGTCAGGCCAATTTCGGCTATTTCAGCCTTTACGATACCGTCATAGTGGCTATGGCTCGGGTCGTGGGACGAGGGGGGACAACTATCAATGTCCCCGCGGAGGAGATTAAGGACATTCCCCTTCCTGTCTTTGGGAAGTTTTTCCTACCCAATGTGAGGGAGAAGATCATTACCTTCCCTAACTTAGTCCTGGGTTCTTCGGTTGAGTTTATCACCAAAGACATAATGAGGAACCCACCAATGGAGGATAATTTTGACACCTACCTCCTCTTTGAGGGGATGGATCCCCTCTCCTGTCAGGTATTTGAGCTCATAGCACCCAGGGGAATGGAGGTCAAACATCTGGTGAAAAATGGGAAACTAAATTTTTCCCGCCAGGAACTGGGAGATAAAGTACTCTACCGCTGGGAGGCAAGAGGTGTCCCCCGAGTTATCCGTGAGACCGGTATGCCACCACTATGGGATGTGGCAACTAAACTCCTGATCACCACTGTCCCCTCCTGGGAGGATTGGTCCAGATGGTATTACGAGGTGGCCAGCCCCACCTTTGAACCCGATCAGGCCATAAGGGATAAGGTGACCGAATTGACCTCAGGTCTGCAGACAGAGGAGGAGAAGATCAGGGCCCTCTACTATTTCGTATCCCAGAAGATAAGATATGTGGGCACCTCTATGTCCGGGAAAAAGTCTGGATTTAAACCTTTTCCTGCACCTAAGACCTTCAAACAACAGTTTGGGGTCTGTCGGGACAAGGCGGCCCTCTTGGTCTCTATGCTCAAGGTTCTGGGGGTGGATGCCTATATCGTCCTGACCAATCCTGTTATCCGTGTAGAGAAGGAACTTCCAGCGGATCAGTTTAATCACGCCATAGTGGCTATAAAGAATTCCGAGGGAAAGTTCTGGTGGCTCGATCCGACTGCAGAGGATACCAGAGAGTTTCTCACCCCCTTTGAGCAGGACAAGGCCGTGCTGGTCTCCAATCAGCAGGGGGAGGACTTAGAGTTTACCCCTGTAATACCACCTACCGATGGGATGGCCCATATAGTGGCTGTATCCTCTCTCAAACCCGACGGCAGCTTGGAGAGCCAGGTGACCATGGAGCCGCATGGGTCCTATGATGTTGTCTTCCGCTCCTGGCTGAAGCGGATACCTCCAATGCAGAGGGAGATGATGTTTCAAGGCCTCCTCCAATCGGTCTCCCCCGGGGCAATGGTAAAAAACATAGAGATCTCAGACCTGAGCGATCTCTATACCCCAGTGAAGATAGAGATCGACTACACAGTTGCTGACTATTGGATGAAAGCCGGCGACTACTATCTCTTCTCAGCCCCTACTGCCGTGGGGACATTCGACTTTCTCTCCTTTGCCTTCCTCAGGGGGGCAAGTTTACCCCAGAGGAATTATCCACTGAATATCAGGACCACTTTTGGTTCCTCCATTGAGGAGGAGATCAATCTCCCCCCGGGCTTTATCCTGAAGGCCATTCCCTCGGCGATAGAGAGTTCCTATCCTCATTTTTCCTTTCAAGCCTCCTATCAGACCCAGGGAAAGAAGGTGCGCTTCACCAGGAGAGTCCTCTATAATCAGCCAAAGATTTCCCTCGCTGAGTATGGGGATCTGAGGGATATGTTACAAGGAGTGGAGAGATCTTCTAAGGGGAAGATCATATTAGTGGCTAAACAAAATTTATAGGGAGGAAAAATGTGGAGGAAAATAGGCTTGGCGATTATCTCCCTCTGCTTGCTCATTGGGGGAGGAATAAAGGGTATAGCTCAAGGGGAGAGCATCCAGGAGATCGTGAGAAATTCACCCTCTGCCTCCGACTATCCCCAGGCCGGAGCCCTTATCCTTTTGGATGATACCAGGGTTGTCCTCACAGATAAAGGAAACATAACCCAGAGACATCTTTTGGTTAAGCTCTTTAAGAAGAGGGGAATTGAGAAGTGGGGGGATATAAAGCAGAGGTATGACAAATCCCACCAAAAGGTGAAGATCGATATGGCCCGCACATTTAAGCCGGACAGTTCAATAGTGGAACCGCCAGCCGATGCCATTTCCGATGTCAGTGCGCCTGAGGTGCAGTGGGCCTCTGCCTACTCCAATGCGATGATGAAGGTCGTCTCCTTTGCCGGCCTGGAGCCGGGATCGGTGATAGACTATAAATGGGAGGTCAGATCGGAGAAGAAGGGGGGTGGCTTATTATCCAAGTTCTTCGGCTGGCTTAAGGGAAGGCATAAAAAGGATTTCTGGACTGGGACTAGATTTCAGTCCACAGATCCTATTGTGAAGAAGAGCTTTACCTTCGATGCCCCGGCAGATTTCCAGTTTAAGCCGGCCGTTCTCAATGGGGATATAACCCCTCAAAAAAGAGAGGAGGGGAAGAGAGTAGTTTATACCTGGGAGGTAAGTGATAAAAGGCAGATAATTGAGGAGCCCGATATGCCTCCTCTGGCCCGGATTGTCCCTCGCCTTCTCATTACCACATTTGGAAATTGGGAGGATGTGGCAAAGTGGTTCGCCAAGAAGTTTTATCCTCAGGTTAAGCCGACTGGCCAGGTAAAAAGAGAGGCTACAACCCTTACCTTTGGGGATACAACTGAGAAGGAGAAGATAAGAGATATCTTTCTTTTTGTGGTCAAAGAGATTAGGACCGTCTATCTCCCCTTAGGCCAAGCGGGATATAAGCCAAATTCAGCTTCCCAGGTCTTGGAGAACAGGTATGGTGACTATCGGGATAAGGCCGTCCTCCTGGTTTCCCTGCTTAAAGGGGTGGGAATAGAGGCCTATCCGGCTTTTGTTAACCACTCTCAGGTGGAAATTGATGAGGATTTGCCTTCTCCAGGCCAATTTAATGATTTGATTGTCGCCGTCCCGCAGGCTAAAGGAGGCTACCTCTGGCTCGACCCTGCGGCGGAAAACTCAGGCTGGGGTTATCTCCCCCCTGAGGAGCAGGGAACCAAGGCCTTGGTGGTCAAACCGAACGGAGGGAAGATAGTGGACATTCCCCTGCTTCCCCCGGAAGAGAACAGGTCGTTAGCTTCGATGAAGTTTGATCTGGCCTCAGATGGCAGTCTGTCCGGAGTGGTGACCAATCGGTTAAAGGGGTTCATCGATCAAAGGGCCAGATCTGCACTTAAGGACAAGACACCTCAAGAGTTGGAGAAATTCTTCCAGGAGGCAGCAAACCGTGTCTCCCAGGGGACCGAGCTTGTCTCCGATAGCCTCACCGATTTGAAGAACTTAAATACCCCGGTGAGGGTTAAGGTGTCCTTCAAATCCCCCCAATATGCCATTTTAGAGGGGCAGATGATGCTCTTTGAGATTCCCTCGAATCCCCTCTCCTTCTTCGGGGTTTTCCCTACCCTTCCCTTCAGGAAATATGATATGCTCATCCCCTCCCCGGTGAGAATGGAGGAGAGAACGACGATTGAGATCCCCCCTGGCTTTATGGTGGCGCATCTCCCTGCAGAGATGAAGATCGATAAGCCTATGGGGGAATTTAGCCTTAGCTGCCAACAAAAGGGGAGGCAGATCATCTACACCAGAAAGCTTACCCTAAAGGTAAAGAGGGTGGGAAGGGGGAGGTACTGGGCCTTAAAGCAGATGTTTGATAAGTTGGCCAAGCCCCAGACAAGGCTGGTTATCTTGGAGAAGGAGGCCGCATAAAGGCTTTGTAATCCACCGAGGGTGGAGTCAAGGTTGGCCCAAGCTTTGCTCGCGGTTTGGCCAGCTTAGCCAAGGGACTTCGGAGGAGGAGTATTAGCCCTGATAGCCTGGCGCAGGCCTCCGAAGCCCCTTGGTTTAGCGGGAAAAGGGGATGTAAGGATGATCTTTTATGAGGAGATATTGAGGTCGTTTCAAAAACATGAGGTTAAATATCTACTCGTGGGCGGTTTTGCTGTCAATCTTCTTGGTTCAATGCGCAGCACTGCTGATTTAGATATTCTCGTTGAGCTAAGCGATGATAACCTCAGAAAGATCGTCAAAATTTTAATAGAACATGGTTATCGGGTAAGACAACCTGTTGACCCAATGGAAGTTGCAGAGGGGGAGATACGAAGGGATTGGATTGAAAATAAGCATATGAAGGCTCTTAACTTCTATAAAGAAAATGAGTTAAAGGAAGTGGATATAATCATAGAATCTCCTGTCTCCTTTGAGGAGGCTCGAGAAAGCTTTATACCTATGAAGATTGATGATTTGGTTTTGCCCGTAATCTCTATAGATAAGCTAATCAAGATGAAGCAGAGCACAGGAAGAACTATTGATAAATTGGATATAGAGGAGTTAGAAAAGATCAAAAAACTAAAGGAGAATATGTGATTACTAAGTGGGAGACGGAAGAGGAGCGTCTTCTGAGACTTATGAAAATACCTCCCAAGAAAAAGTTGGAGTGGCTCAGGCAGATGAATGAATTCCTTGTAAAATCCTCATCGAAACGCGACAAGCTAATTAGATGGGAATTGAGGAAAATGCGATAGTTTTGTTCAACAGGTCAGTATTTTATGAATGGGAAGGTCTTTAGTCCGACCTATTCATAAATTTCCAATGGATTGGTGCAATCTTATGTCGCCTTGGAAATTAGGGATAACCCCATCGGCAAAATTGAGGGGGCAGAACCCTGTTCTGCCCGGTCAGATCAGGGGATCTGACCCTCTGCTTGGCAATTTGCAGCTACTGTGCAGATTTTTATGATAGACTGCACTGCAAAAAGGTCGAAAAATTAGGTAGCCGCAACCTTTAGGTTGCGTAAGTAGTGTCTGTCCGGGATTCCAGTTTTGAGGGAAATGTCATTGCTCGCCCTGTTAGATATCAATAACATCTTGGCAAGAACCAAAAATTATGGGGCTTATCTAACAGGGCGAGGAGTGAGGAACGAACGACGAAGCAATCTTTCTATTCTTAGGAGATTGCTTCGCTCCTTTCAGTCGCTCGCAATGACGGATATTTCAATTTTGGTAGTTTCCGGGCAGCCATTAAGTAGTTGATTTGTAATTTGAGATAAAAAATAGGAAGTGTCCCTATTTTAAGAGCTAAGTGGGGGAGAGGCCATATCTCTCTATCTTCCGGTAGAGGGTCGATGGATCAACCCTGAGGATCTCTGAGGCCTTGCTCTTTTGCCATTTCGTCTCCTTAAGCACCCAATAAATGTAGGCCTTCTCCACCGCCTCTATTGTGGGTAGAGAAGGCGGTTCCCTGCGAACCAACTGGGGTGAAGGGGGGTTGCTGAGGTTCTCAGGCAGCTCATCTGGCTTGATCTCGTTGCTTCGGGCCAAGATCACTGCCCTCTCCAAGACATTCTCTAACTCCCGCACATTTCCCGGCCAGGAATAGCCCAGCATAAGCTCCAGGGCCTCCGGGGAGAGGTTTTTCTTCTTCCCGGTTGCTTGGGCATACCTCTGGAGAAATACATTGGAGAGGAGTTCTATATCATCCCTTCTCTCCCTGAGAGGGGGGATGCAGAGGGGGATCACATTTAGCCTGTAGAAGAGGTCGGGCCTGAACTTTCCCATCTTGATCATAGCCTCCAGGTCTGCGTTGGTCGCCGCTATCAATCGCACATCCACTGGGATTGGTTTCGTCCCCCCCACGGGCATAATCTCCCTCTCCTCCAGCACCCTGAGGAGCTTGACCTGAATGGAAGGTGAGGTCTCTCCTACTTCATCTAAGAAGAAGGTTCCCTTATCGGCCACCTTAAAGAGCCCATCCTTATCCCTCACTGCTCCGGTAAAGGAACCCTTGATGTGACCAAATAGCTCACTCTCCAAGAGGTTCTCCGGTAGGGCAGCGCAGTTTATGGAGACAAACGGGCCGGAGGATCGTTGGGAACCATTATGGATGGCCCTGGCGATAAGCTCCTTTCCTGTCCCACTCTCCCCATAGATGAGAACCGTGCTTTCGGTCTGGGCTATCTTCTGAGCGGTCTCCTTCAACTCCTGGGCCTTCTGGCTGTTGCCGATGAAGTCACTGAAGTCAAAATCTCGCTTGATCCTCCTCTTTAGCTCCCTGTTCTCTTGAGTTAGCCTTTTGTGTTCCAGGGCCCGGCTTACGGCTAACTTTATCTCCCCCACCTTGAATGGCTTGGTGATGTAATCGTTTGCCCCCATCTTTAAGGCCTCTATGGCCGTATCCAAGGAGGCAAAAGCGGTGAGAACTATGAAGCCAAGTTCGGAGTCCATCTTCCTCACCTGGGAGAGCAACTCCAGTCCGCCCATTTGAGGCATCCGCAGATCGGCGATCACCAGATCAAAGGGGGTTTTGCCCAGAAGTTTCAGGGCCTGCAGGCCGTCTGAGGCCGTAACAACATCATAATTCTCCTTTCTTAGGGTAAACGACATTACCTGGCAGAGGCTCTCCTCGTCGTCTACAACCAAGATTTTCCCTTTAGCCTCGGGCATATCCTTCCCCTTCCAAGGTGATAAAGAAGATTGTTCCCTTTCCTGGCTGGCTCTCCACCTTTATCTGGCCGCTATGTTCCTCAACGATCCTCTCGGCTATGGAGAGGCCTAACCCAGTCCCCCCTTTCTTGGTGGAGAAGAAGGGCTGGAAGATCCTCTCCCTGTCCGCGGGGGCTATCCCCCGGCCATTGTCCCTGATGGACAATCTCACCTCGCCGTTTTTTGCACCAGCCACCTCAAACCGCACCCACCCCTCTCCCTCCAAGGCCTCCAAGCCATTTAGGCCTAAGTTGAGGAGGGCCTGCTTCAGTTGATCCTCGTCACCCCTTACCCAAAGGGGCACATCCCCCAATTTGGCCTCTATCTTTCCCCTTTTGGGGCTCCCCGCATCCCGCCGCAGGAGGGCAGCCACCTCAGCGGCCAAATTCCTCAGATCCAGGGTTTTAAACCTCCCCTTGCCCGGCCTGGCGAAGGAGAGGAAATCCTGGAGGATTCCATTTAACCTGTCCGACTCCTTGATGATGAGGTCCATCAACTTCCCCTCTTCTCCCGTCAATTTGAGCTCGCTCTGCAAAACCTCCACCGATCCCCTGATGGAGGAGAGGGGATTTCTGATCTCATGGGCCACATTGGCCGAAAGCTGGCCTACAGCGGCCAGCCTGTCGGCCTTCCTCATCTTCTCCTCCAACTTCTTTACCTCCGTAAGATCTTGAAACACGGCGATTATCCCCCTTACCCCCCCCTGGTTATCCTTTAAAATGGAGGTGTTTATCCCCACCGGCCTCTCCCTTCCCTTATCCCTGATGAGCAGTTCCCCCCGGGATTCCCCCTTCCCGCTGTAAAGGGACTGCCTCATCAACTCACCTAATTCTGGGAATTGAGGGGAGATAACCTGCTCAAATCCCCTGCCCACGATCTCTTCCCTCTTTCTCCCCAGAATCTCCTCTGCCGTGTGATTGAAGTAGGCTATCTCTCCATTCCGATCCAGGGTGATGAGGCCACTTCTCATATGTTGCAGGATGTCGTCTGTCTCCAGCTTGGCCCTGCTCAGTTGGATGGAGGCGCTCTTTAGTTGCTCTGCCCTCTCCTTTAACCTCTCGGCCAAGAAGCCGCTAAGAAAGGCGGTGAGAAAGAAGAAGCAGATGTAGAGGTAAAGGGCCAGGAATATCTTATCGCTGGGATAGGAGATTGCCCCCGCGGGGCTAAGCAGTATCCCCTTGCTCTCCAGCCAGATGATCAGCTCATAGAGCACACCAGCCCAGGTGGCCACTAAAAGCCCGCCCTTTAACCCAAAGAGTATGCTTCCACTGATGATGGAGAAGACAAAGAGAAGGATAAATGGACTGTTTACCCCACCGGAGTAGTGAACTATCCCCCCCTCCAAGACCACCTCAAAGAGGAGCTGAAATCCCAAAAAGCCGGGGTAAGGTGTATCCCCCACCTTCCTCCCCCGACGGAGGGCAACAAGGTAGACCAAGGTCCCCATACCGTAGAGGACCAGAAGGGGATAGAGAAAGCTCTCCTCACGGAGGAAGAAAAGGATAGCCCCGGAGATGAGGAGAAAAATCACCAGTCTGGAGACCAACAGCCATCTAAACCTGCTTAAATCGTCCTCCATCTGGATTTTCATCTTCTTTATTGGATGACTCCGATGAGGTCAAACATCGGAAGATACATTGCAATTAAGACGAAGCCGATGACTGCTCCCATCACCACTATCACCACAGGTTCTATTATCGAGGTGAGGGCACCAACCGCCGCATCTACCTCATCCTCGTAGAAATCGGCTACTTTTCCTAACATCTCGTCAAGGCCTCCCGTCTTCTCTCCTACGGAGATCATCTGCACCACCATAGGGGGGAAGACGCCAGTTTCCTGCAGGGGCTGGGCGATGGTATCCCCCTGGGCAATTGCCGTTACCGCTTGGCGAACCGCATTGTAGATAACCTTGTTGCCAGCGGTCTTGGCGGTAATCTCTAAGCTATCCAGGATAGGAACTCCACTGCTTAGCAGGGTTCCCAGGGTTCTGCTGAACCTGGCGATTATGCTCTTGCGCAGCATGTTCCCTATGATAGGGATCTTCAGTTTAAACTTGTCTATGATCAGCCTCCCAGAGGGGGTCTTGGAAAAATACCTATAGGCTATGCCCAACCCAATCAGGAGCACAATACCCCAAAGAATGTTTGACCTGAGGATGCCGCTGAGAGCCAAAACTATCTTGGTGGGGAGGGGAAGTTCAGCCCCAAATCCCTGAAAGAGTCGGGCGAAGACGGGGACGATAAAGGTGATCAGGAAAAGGGTCGCCCCCGCAGCCACCACGCTGATCACCGCCGGATAATACATTGCCCCCTTGATCTTCCTCTTCAGGGCGTCAACCTTTTCCCGATAGCTGGCCAACCGCAAAAGGATTGTATCCAGAGCTCCTCCTATCTCCCCGGCCTCCACCATATTGACGAAGAGCTCATCGAATATCTTGGGGTGTTTGCCCAGGGCCTCGGCCAGGGTTGAGCCGCTCTGTACCCTTTCCCTCACATCGTTCAGGGCATTCTTTAAAGCAGGGCTCGTTGCCTGATCAGAGAGGATCTCCAGGGATTGCACCAGGGGAAGTCCGGCCTCAATCATCGTGGCAAACTGCCTGGCCATCCTGGAGATCTCCGTGGATTTGACCCTTCTGCTTATATGGAGGTGGATCTCCCTGGGCTTGGATCGGGCCTCGGTAACCAAGATCCTTTTCCTTCTCAGGATCCTGCGGACTTCATCCTGGGAGCGGGCGGCTATCTCCCCGGTCACCTCAGAGCCGGAGAGCGTTTTTCCCACATATTCAAAGACTGGCAAAATATACCCCCTTTCCAGTAAGAGCTAAAAATTGAAAATTGTAAAGTGCAAAAGTTAAACTGATCTTTTCTTTCAATTCGGACAAAAGTTCACCCCAGTATCTCACCAAAGTCCCTGCCGTCAATGCGAAGCTTCGCTAAGCCTATATTGCTCGTCTGCGGGCCATCATCTCCTTCAGTTCCTGTGGATTTGTGCTGCGAGAGAGGGCATCCTCTAAGCTTATCTTCCGCGCCAGATGGAGCTCCATCAAGGATTGATTCATCGTCTTCATTCCATATTTTTGACCAGCTTGGATAAGGCTATATATCTGATGAACCTTACCATCCCTGATCATAGCCTTGATCGCCGGGGTGCAGATCATCACCTCCAGGGCCAGGACCCTTCCCCCCCCGATTTTGGGGATGAGCTGTTGAGAGACCACTGCCTGGATAACAAAGGAGAGCTGGATCTTCACCTGTTCCTGCTTTTCCTTGGGGAAAACATCAATGATCCTCTTGATGGACTCTATCGCCGATCCGGTGTGCAGGGTGGCAAAGGCCAGATGACCGGTTTCAGATATGGTTAAGGCTGATTCCATAGTCTCCAGATCCCTCATCTCGCCGATCATCACCACATCGGGGTCCTGTCTCAGGGCATACTTCAAGGCTTGGGCAAAGGAGTCGGTGTCCGCCTTCACCTCCCTCTGATTTATCAGACAATTGTTGTGTTTGTGTAGGTATTCAATGGGGTCCTCCACGGTGAGGATGTGCAACTTCCTTTCCCTGTTTATCTTGTCCAGGATGGTAGCCAGGGTGGTTGATTTTCCGGACCCAGTGGGCCCGGTGATCAGGACCAATCCCTGAGGGAGGTTGGCCAAGTCGGAGACCTGTTTAGGGATACCCAACTCCTCAAAGGAACCTATCTTAAATGGTATCTGCCTGATGGCCGCGGCCACACATCCCCTTTGCAGGTAGATGTTGCACCTAAACCGGGACATATTTTCCAGGCCAAAGGAGAGATCGAGCTCCTTGCTCTCCTCGAACCTCTGCTTCTGCTTCTCGGTCATTATGCTATAGGAAAGCCTCTTGGTGTCCTCCGAAGTGAGGGGAGGATGTTGAGATTTATTCAGCGCTCCATCCACCCGGAACATCGGCGGGGCTCCAACTGTGAGATGAAGATCTGAGGCTTTTAGCCTGAACATCTCCTCTAACAGTTCCCTGAGAGTCAACAAGTTAAACTCCTTTTTTAATTTGCCTATTTGTAATTACTTACCACTGACAACCACGGACTAACACAGAAATGGTCAATGATCAATGAACAATTATCAATGAAAAATGGCACCTACCTCAGGATTTTCTGGCGTCATTTCATTTTAACTTGCCAATTGTTAATTGATCATTGATGATGGTCCATTCCACCAGATTCCGTGGGGAATGTTACATAAAATTCAATTGGTCTTCTTACAGATTTCCTGCCGTTTCCCCTAAGACCTCTTCCACTGTGGTTATCCCTTGTTTTAGTTTCTGTAAGCCAGCTTCCCTGAGGCTGAGCATCCCCTCCTCATTGGCGGCAACCTCCAGTTCCTGAGATGATTTCCCCTCTAAGATCAATTTCTCCAGCCTTCCAGTTATGGGCATCACCTCATAAGCTGCCGTGCGGCCAGAGAAGCCCGTGTTGTTACAGGTAGGGCATCCTTTCCCCCGATAGAACTCCATCCCCTTGAGCTCCTGAGGGGGGAGGTCTAGTCTCCCTAAGATCTCCGCGGGGATCTCTACCTTCTCCTTACAATGCACACATATCTGGCGAAATAACCGCTGGGCGATGATCATCCTCACCGAAGAGGCTACCAAAAAGGAGGGAATTCCCATATCTACCAGCCTGTTTATAGTGCTGGGGGCATCGTTGGTGTGCAGGGTGCTGAAGACCAAGTGCCCGGTGAGGGCAGCTCGAATGGCGATTTGGGCCGTCTCCAGATCCCTTATCTCTCCAACCATAATTATATCCGGATCCTGCCTTAAGAATGAACGGAGGCTGGCGGCAAATGTCAGACCTATCTCCTGGTGCATCTGGATCTGGTTTATCCCTCCAATGTTATACTCCACCGGGTCCTCTGCGGTCATTATGTTTACATCTGGTTTGTTTAATTGGCTTAAGGCCGAATAGAGGGTGGTTGTCTTCCCGCTTCCGGTAGGCCCGGTAACCAGGATCATCCCATAGGGTTGATGGATGGCGTAATCGAACTGCTTGAGGGAGCCTTCAGGAAAGCCCAATTTGGTAAGATCAAGCATTAAGCTCTTGGGATCCAAGATTCTCATCACCACCTTTTCCCCAAATATGGTGGGAATGGTGGAGACCCGTAAGTCGATCTTCCTTCCGGCAACCTTTACCTTTATCCTGCCATCCTGAGGCCTTCTCCTCTCCGATATATCTAAATTGGCCATTATCTTTATCCGGGAGACGACGGCTGCCCGCAGCTTGTAGGGAAGGGGAGCCATCTCCTGCAGGATCCCATCTATCCTATATCTGACCCGTAACTTTTTCTCGTAGGTTTCTATGTGGATGTCACTGGCCTTTCTTCTGATGGCATCTGTAATCAAGCCATCAACCAACCTAACCAGGGGTTTGTCCTCGATGGCCGACTTCAGCTCCTGCTCGTCTAAACTCTCTTCCTCAACGATCTCCAGGTTACCCACATCCAGATCCTTCATCAACCTGGAGAGGGATTCTGATTCGTCGTAATATTGATCTAAGGCACCCTTTATGTCATTTTCATTGCTGATCACCAGTTGCACATTAAACCCGGTAATGAACTTGATCATATCCATTACGAATATGTTCTCTGGGTCGGAGATGGCCACAATCAGGGTTTTGCTTAGCTTGCTCACGGCGATGACATTGAATTTGCGGGCGATGTCCACGGGGATGAGTTTGACCACCTGGGGGTTAAGTTCAATCTCTGTAAGGTTCAGTGTTCCGATATTTAGCTGGCGGCCCAAGAATTCTGTGATCACATTTTCATCCTTGACCACCCCCATCTCCACCAGGATCTGGCCTATCTTCCCCCCTTTCTCCTTCTGGATGGAAAGGGCCTTCTCCAATTGCTCTTGGGTTATCTTGCCAGCCTTTACCAGCAGGCTGCCTAATTTACTGGCCACACTTCCTCCTTAATCCCCGAATATCTGGTCCAATCTCTCGTTGGCCTGATCGGTGAACCCTGTCCCGATCCCTTCCACCTCCTCGGGCTTGCTCTTAAGAACCTCCTCCAACTCCGCCTCGGCCTCCCGTACATAGAGCCGGACCATCCCGATGGTCGTGCGGTCATCGAAGACCACCCCCAGAATGCTTCTCTCCCCCACCAGGGAGACTAGGATGTTGTCCCTCTTGCCCTCATGGAAGAGAACACTGAATTCTGACTCCCCCAAGAGCTTGGCCATCTCTTTGGTGGAAGCAAAGCTCCCTGCCAGGAGGGCGGCCAGGCTGGTAGTGTCTAAGGAATGGGTAAAGCCCTGTTTGGCAATGAGGTGACCGTCCTTGTCCACCAAGAGCGAGCATTTGGCCTCACTCTCCCGGAGGAGTTTCTTCAAAACCTCCTCTATCCTTTCGAATTGTCCTTTATGGATAATAGAAAATCCTTCATTCACTTTCTGCCTCCTCTTTTGAACTTAGCTCCCTTCGGTCGCTAACTTCCCATAGGGTCTCCCGACCCTCTGGCGCTCCGCAATCCTACGCTTGCTCGGATTGCTCCGCTGTCCAGATTGAATCCCGCACTTATGCATAAGCGCGGGACTTCAAACAACCCCCAAAGTTTCGGAATTTCTTAGAATTTCCGAAACTTAAAGATCCGCCAGAGGAAAAAGCCCTTCTTTTTTGGTTTCTCCTTAGGTTTGGGTGGCTGCGCAACCCAGGGAGGGGTGAACCGCAGTGGGCTTATTCTGTGGGGATGGTAATCCTCCCGAGGGATTTTGGGGATCGCCGGGGAAGGGGTGGGCTCCATTGCTCTGCTTTGCACTGGCTTTGGCTGAGGAGGAACCGTTGGCTCCGGTGGAGGCATCGCATCCCGGGTGGTGGTCTTTTCCAGCACTATCTTGGATATGGACTTTAAGGTATCAAAAACCCCTATCCCCTTGTTGGCCGCCGCCTCAAAAGAGGGAACCCCCCTATAATTGAGGAGTTTGTTGAGTTCCGCGACGGATGCCCGGTCGGGCAGATCCCTCTTGTTGTATTGGAAGACCAGGGGAATGTCATCCAACCTATATCCATATTCCTGCAAATTCTCCCCTAAGTTTTGCAGACTCTCCATATTTTCCTTCATCTTGCCCCTCTGAGAGTCTGCCACAAAGACTATGCCATCTACTCCCCGCAATACAAGCCTCCGGGTGGCGTTGTAATAGACCTGCCCCGGTACCGTATAGAGCTGAAACTTGGTGGCAAACCCCTGGATTGACCCTAAATCCA
Source organism: uncultured Gemmatimonadota bacterium (assembly GCA_964626665.1). Lineage (GTDB taxonomy): Bacteria > SM23-81 > DAOVCL01 > DAOVCL01 > DAOVCL01 > DAOVCL01. The sequence goes on from CAZVGK010000002.1 coordinate 122,975, forward strand.
GGGGGAGAAAGTCGAAGTAGAGGGTTCTGTCCTTCTCCGTGGCCAAGGAGATCAACTCACCCCTTCTCTCTCTGGGTATCTTCTGATGGACCCATTGCAGATTGGTCGTCTTACCGGAAAGTCCAGGGCCATAATAGACTACCTTGCAAGATATTTCCCTAAAGGCATAATTTATGGAGACCAATTCTCCTCCTCCTGAAACCTTGCATGCAACCGCTGTAGGGTATTCTTTAACTCCAGCCAGACAAGCCCCAGATTGGCTTCTGGCTCGGTGAGGGCTATCAACAGCCCCAACTCCGCCCCCACAAAGAGCACCTTACCTAACTCCCCGGAGATCATCCCCTTGATGACGGGTCCAGGATCTAAGTTGGAAAGCGATCTTTCTGAGGTTTGCAGGAGAGCAATCGTTTCAGCGGCCACAACCTCCTGATTTATCCCTTCCTCCACCTCAGAGGCGATGATCATCCCATCTCTCCCCACCACCATACTTCCCCTCACCCCACTCGTTTTATTTAACTGTGTGAGCACCTCTTCCACCCTTAGCCTCCTCTGATGGTCTCGAGAGCTTTTCCCACTTTAAGCTTAATGGATGCGGGGGAGATCTCCTTCTCTGTGAAAAGGATAAGATAGCCAAACGAGGAGTCGAAGAGCCAGATCCTATGGGCTGTGGTGACGAGCTCTATCTCTTGGGTAGCCCCGAACTCCATCCTCTTCATTCCATTCTGGGCTAAATTGTAGATGGCTGCCCCAGCCACAGCCAGTTCTTCGGGTTTCCCTTCCGTCAAGTTTCCTCCGAAGAGGAGGCCCTCCTTATCCACAAGGGTCACACCGGCAACTCCAGGATCCTTATAGAGTCCGTCTATCACCTCGGTCAGCAACTTCCCCCCCCTTCTCTCCCTTCTGGCCCTCTCCTCTGCCACTCTGAGCAGCCCGGTTATCTGTTGGTTGCCGGGTTGGGAAAGGGAGAGTTCCTTGAGCATCTCCTTTGCCTCGTTTATCCTTCCCCTTTTCAGAAGCAGGCTAGCCAAGAGCGGGCCCACGGTGTCCTGGGGGAGGCCATGATCGCTAACCCAGTCGACCTCGTATGCGGCCTCATCAAAAAGGTTCATATCCAGGGAGATCTTGGCCATAACCAAGTGGGCCAACCCATAGTGAGGGTGAACATTTAGTCCCGCCTCGCAGACCTTGTGGGCCTTGTCCAACATCCCCTTCTTCCGGTAGGCATCGGCCAAGGAGGCAAAAATTGTGGAGTTGGGGTTCTGGGCCAGTATCCTCTGGCAGGTTGCTATCCTTTGGCTAAGTTGGTCCAATCCCCTCTCCTTTCCCCAACCTCTCCAGGGCCCTCTGTAGGCTTATCCTGAGCCTATCAGTTGCCTGAGCTAACTTTCCTATCTCATCCCCGGAATTGGTGGGTATCCTTTCCTCCATATATCCCAGGCTTACCCTCTCGGTGATGAGCGCCAACTGGAGGAGCCTTTTGGACAACCTGTGAGAAAAGAGGAGGACCAAGACCCAAGAGAGCAGGAGGGATCCGCCAAGGAATACCCCAGCAGTTACCCAGTAACCCCTTGGATTTTGGGCTAGTGAGGAGAAACCTAAATAGATGGTTCCCAGTGTCCCCTCTAAGATAGGGATGGTTAACTCATATCCTGGACCCTGAGCAGATTTAACTGCCTTAACCACCTCAGCATCCTGTTCCCCCCCCTGGATGATGGACTTTATCCTCCTCTGATCCTTGAGGGTGTTGGCCCTGATCTTTCCCTTCTGGTCGGTTATCAGGATGTAGGAGACCCCCTTTATGCCGGCAAACCTCTCTACCAGGTCCCGCAGCTCTATATCTGACCCTCTTACCAGAAATCCCTCGCTCTGTAAGGCCAAATCCCTTCCCAATATCCTTCCCTCTTCAATTGAGTCATTCAATAAAATCCTCTCGTGGGTGAGTCTGAGTCCGGTTAGGCCGGAGAGTGCAATAAAGGTGGTCAAACTCAAACCGATAAGGATAAATTTTCCCTGTACTCCCAATTTCATATCTCCCCCTTAGAGAATTCTATGGGGACGGTGGTCCAGAACCTTACCCTTTTCCCCTGGTAGGTGCCAGGAGAAAACCTCCATCTCTTAACAAGCCCCAAGGCCAGGTTCTGACAGTCTCCATCAAGGTCAGATCTCTTTACTTTTGTTCCCGTGACTTTCCCCTCCTCATCAACCCAGGCTTCAACTAAAACCTCTCCGAGGCATTTCCCATTGGTGGGAAGGGGAGGTCGCCCAATGATCCGGGGTAAGCTGTCCAACATCCCCACCGCGACAAGGTTGGGTTCTCCTTGGTTTGACCCTTCCCCTCTGTCGGCAAGAGGGGGGGAAAGGGAGGCGAAGATGACCTCCCCCAAGTTACTATCCTCCTCATCGTCATATATCCTTTTATCGATCTCTGATGGCTGGCCCTCCTTCCAGAGATTCCCTTGGGCCTGAATCTGTAGGGGGGAGAGATTGTAGATATCATATAGGGTGTTGCTGTGGATCTGATTGCCTCCCCCTTCCTCCGGGGAACCCAAGGAAGGGCAGGAGTAGTCCAGTATCACAACTCCATAGCGGTTTGCCCTAATCTGGCAACCGCGCACAATGGGACGAGAGAGGTACTTGCAGAGGATGCCCTCCTCTCCATTCCCCCATAGCTGGCAGTTCTCCACCAGGGGGGAGGAACGGTTGACACAGGCTATCCCCCCCCTCAGGTTCTGACAGATGATATTCCCTATGAGTTTAGGCGAGGAGGCCAGACAGAATACCCCATAGCGGCCATATTCAATGAGGCAGTTCTGCAGAATGGAAGTGGAATCTGATGATCTGAATTCTATCCCCCACCAATCTCCTGGCTGGGGTTGGGGGGAGGACGAGGTGAAGATAATCTTCCCCTTATCCTCTCCCTTGGCCACCAATTTCCCCATTACCAATATCTTCAATGGCTCTTTCCGGGGGACAAATTTGACTACCGTCTTAGGGGCTAGGGTGAGGGTTACCCCTGAGGGTATAATCAGATCAGAGCCTACTACCACTTCGCCTTTCCAGGCAGTATCCCCCTGGAGCATCATCGATTTCCCTCTCCCTGTTGCCCCAAAAGCTATTAGAAGAAAAGAGATAGCCAGTGTTCTTCTCATCATACTCCCTTGAGGGTTCCCTTTTTGAACTCCTCCCTCTTTTCCGGGGTGGGTATCTCCTCCAACAACCCCTCTATGATTTCCCCTTTCTGGGTGGCATTTAGGGGGACTGAAAAACCCTTCTTCCTTTCCTCTAAGATGTAGTCGGCAATGGGCCCAATCGCCCTTTTTAACCCTTCCTCTATGGATGCCCACCATACCTCATCTCTCTCGGTGGCCTGCTTAGGGGGGGCAACTCCTTTCCGTAGCCTGTTTTTTAAGTCGGAGATCTGTAAGCCGGTGGAGAGGCGAAGGAGAACGGGGTTTATCTTTGGGCTATAAAATAGGCAGAGGATTCCCCCCTCTAAGTTCTTGATTAGGGCCTTCTCCTTTTGAAAGCTAATTTCCATCTCCTCTACCTCCTCACCAATCCCCTCGAGGCCAAAGATGGACCTGGCCAGGATGGAGGAGGCCTTAGCTACCTCCTCCTCTCCCCTGTGCTCTTTGAGGGAGGAGGCTAAGAGCCTACCCTCCCTATCACTGAGGAATATCTCAGTTATCCCTGGGATAGCCCCTATCCTCTTTACTATCTCCTCCATTTCACTCATCCTTTAAGATATTCTTCACCTCAGTCTCTAGCTTCTCCTTTTGGGTTCCCTCCTCGAGGAGAAGGCCCAAATAAAGGCACCTTCCTTCCATAATGAGGACTTGGCCATCTTGCACTTGAACCCAACCGGATCTCAGGCCGTTTAGGCCCAATAGATCCGAGACCTGGGATATCGCCCCACCCAAATAGAGGGATGTTGCTCCCCAGAGGTCTGTGAGGCGGGAGGAGTCGGGCCCCTCTATGCTGGAGCCTAAGACAACTCCATCCTTGGCGACAATGACCGCTCCCCTTATCCCCTTTAGCCCTTTGAGTTCATAGGAGAGATCAGCATATCTTGTCTTCCCTTTTCTCTGGGATGTCTCCTGGGAGGAGGGCTCTGAGGGAGGAGTCTCCTCCAGGGTGGGCCCCGGGGTAGGGGAGGGTGGAGGGGGAGGCTCTGAGGGTGATGTCCCCTTCATTCTGTGGTTTACCCCCGCTATTTTGGACTCCTCCAAGTGAGGGACCTCTGTGGGGTTGCCATCCTCATACCTGATGGCCTCTCCCTTCATATTCTCATCTAAGACCTGGCTTCCTCTTAAGAGAAGACTTTGCCAGTCAGAGTCAATCGTCTTTGGAGGGGTGGTGAATTGATCCCTGGTCTCAAATTTCCCGTTTTGCCAGCCTAAGATTTTGAAAAAGGCTTCCTCCCCGGTCAATTCCCCGCATTGGGAATGGATTATCTCCCCTCCCTGGAAATAGATCTCCCCCTCCTCCCTGGCTTGGGAGACCTTGAGGGCGCAGGTTAACTTCCCCAGGCAGTTTATCTGGATTATGTCGGTGAGCTGAAGGTTGTTTGGCTTGTCCTTTAAGGCCCCCTTATGAGGGGGCCTCTTCTTCAGGGCCTTATCTATTAGTTCTTCCATTTCCTCAATCTCAAAGGGTTTCTCTATGTAATAGAGGGACCCGGAGGTTACCGCCTCCTGCTGGACCTGTGAGGAACCATAAGCGGTCATCACGATCACATCGACGGATGGATAGATGGATTTCGTCTTGCTTAAGAGCTTGAGGCCGTTCATTCCGGGCATCCTTATATCGGTGATCACTATGTCAACTGGGGTCTTCTCCAGTATGCTCAATGCCTCCTCACCGCTGTTTGCGCTGAGGATCTCCAAGTTGCTGCGGGCTTTAGAAAGGCTTTTGGACATACCCCAGGTGAGTGTCTCCTCATCATCTACGATCAAGACCCTATTTTTAACCTTGCTCATCTATCCCCCTTCTGAACTTAGCTCGCTTCGCTCACAAAGTTTTCCATAGGGTCTCTCGACCCTCTGGCGCTCCACAATCCTGCGCTCGCTCGGATTGCTCCGCTGTCCAGATTGAATCCAGCACTTATGCATAAGTGCGGGACTTCAAACTACCCCAGACATTTTGAAATTTCTAACAAAATGTCAAGCAAAGACCTGAACTGTATCTCCCTCTTTTGCACCCAACTTCTTGGCGTCATGGACAAGCATCTTTACGGTTCGGCCCAGCCCTTTCTTTCCTACAACCCTCAGGAGCTTGACCTTTCCCCCTTTCCTCACCGATGCCTTATGGCTACTACCCTTCCCTTCTAGCCCCCACCCCCTAACCAGCTCTTCATCTACCCAAATCCCTCCACCCTTGAGGGTTAGGCCCTTCATATACTCCACCCTCAACTCTAAGGGTTCGAATTTTGACTCCTTGGCTGATTCCAACAGCTGCTCTATCCTCTTGGCGGCAACTTCGGCAGTGAGGTTCAAAAGGGGAATGTTAATATCCCTGCTACATAATATGACCAACATACCTGGGCCAATTAACCTGGCTATTACCCGGCCCTTTCCAAAGGAGAGGTCAAACTCATCTGGGTTGAGGTGGGCAAACCCCAGCGATCTGGCTGCCTGAAAGATCTCCTGGCTTACTCCCCCTAAGGATCCTGCCGGGAAATTGGTTTCGCCAACGGAGGAGAGAACCTTCCCTTTCCCATCCGCCACAAATGACCCTTGCACCCCCACCATCGCATTTATGTCCCTTAAGATGTCTTTCATCTTTTCTCTTTGCCCCCCAACTCTACTTCTACCCGGTCCTCAATGAGCGATAAGGAGGCTTCAGGTTTAACGAACAGCCCCAGGCTGTGGTCCCCCTGGCCGTAGATTAATACCCTCCTTCCCTGACCATTAAAGGTCCCCTTCTCAAATCTCCCGTAATTCAATGCTTCCCCCACCCTTTGGGCCATCTGAGCGACAAAGACGGTAAGGGCGGCTGCCTCCTGAGGATTTCCCTTTCCACCCTGAGCCAAGACTATCCCCTCTGGAGAGGATAAGACCACTCCTTCCACCTCCTCCAGTTGGGATAGAGCCCCAGTTATCTTATCGTTCATGCTTTGACCTCCTCTGCCTATCACCTGTAACAGCTAACCACGGGACCTTAGGGGACTAAAGAATGAAAAATTATACAATGATCAATTAGCAATTAACATTTAGCAAGTTAAAACGGGATGAAATCAGAGAATCTGGAGTGCCATTTTCCATTGGTCATTGGCCGTTTCTTCTTCGTCCCTGGTGGATTATTGTTATTTGCTTATTCTGCAAAATCTATGCCATTCCTCCATCTGGGTTTGGTTCACTAAAAGTCCTGTTTTTACAGGGAGACAAGGTGGTTATCTCCACTTCCAGAACCTCTTCCTGATTGAAATTAGACCATAAATCCTTGGGCCCCAAAAATAAAATCCAGCTTAATTGCTGGGTTTTCAAAGGGTTAAATAAAGAAGCCTTTGTGTGCGAGAATCGAACGCTTACTTCTCCCGTAGTAACTTTACCAGTCTTCCCTCCTCCATTTTGGGGATAAGATTAAGCAGATTAAGGCGACTACAGTAGGGGAGATCGTCCTCGAAGCCCAATTCAATCAAGTATTTGCCATGGCTTGAGCTCTGTAGCATTCCCAATATGTCTGGGGAGTGCTTTTGGTAGAGGGCCTGAGCGGCCATGGCCCCATCATTGAGCTCCGCCAGCGGCAGATGGTTGACGAACATACCTCCGCCTACGGCATCCTCCAGGGCGAATTTCCCCAACTTTCCCGCACAGATAATGGCCAGATCGGCCTCAAGCTTGGAGAGGTAACGGAGGACCGCTCTAAAGTTGAGGAAGGAGCCAACCAGTACGGTGCTGGCCCCTTGGGCCCGGACAATGGCCTTCGATCCATTGGTGGTAGCAAAGATGAGGATTTTGCTATCAACCAACTTTTTCTTAAACTCCTGGGGTGAATTGCCCAGATCGAACCCATCAATTCTCCTTCCCTCCCTCTCTCCACAGAGGAGGACATTCTCCCTCCCCAAGGAGTGGGCCAATTCGGTTGCCTCATCAACGCTTTGGGTGGGGATAATCCCCCGCGCTCCGTTCTGTAGTGCCCTGATTATGGATGCACTGGCCCGCAGTATATCGACCACCACTACGGTCTTCCCAATTATTTCCTCCTCTGAGATCTCCGAGGGGGTAAAATAGAGGTCGATCTTTCTCATTTATGAGATCCGTTCTTGTAAAATGGGGATTTAACCACTTTCCCGGCGGCCAGTTTTCCCCTAATCTTCACTTGAACTTTAGTTCCTATCGCTGCAGCCTGGAGGGGGAGATAACCCAAGGCAATTCCTCTATTTAGCGAAGGGGAGAAGATGCCGCTGGTGATATTCCCCTGCTCTTTCCCAGCGAAGTAGATTGGGTAGCCTTTGCGGGGGAAGACCTTACCTTCCAGTTCTATACCTACCAACTTTCTTCCTATTCCCCTTTCCTTCTGAGCCAGCAAAGCCTCCTTGCCGATGCAATCCTTAGCCTGTAGCTTGGTTATCCATCCCAGCCCGGCCTCTAAGGGGGTAGTGGTTTTGTCTATGTCATTCCCATAGAGGCAGTATCCCATCTCCAAGCGAAGAGAGTCCCTGGCCCCCAGGCCGATTGGTTCTATTCCGTACTTCCTTCCGGTTTTTTCCACCGCGTCCCAAAGCTGGCCGGCGAACTGGGGGGGGGAGTAGAGTTCAAAGCCATCCTCTCCAGTATAGCCTGTCCGGGAGAAGAGCATCTCCACCCCATCTACCTCTCCCCTTATGGCCCAGTAGTATCTCAATGACCCCAAATCGGTCTTGGTTAGCTGGGCTAAAACCTCCTCAGCCCGCGGGCCTTGAATGGCTAAAAGGGCGGTCTGGTCGGATCTGTTCTCCAGTTCTGCATCTTCCTTTAAGTTTTCCTGCAACCAGTTAAAGTCCTTAGCGATGTTAGTGGCATTAACTACTAAGAGGAAATAACCCTCCAGCCTGTAGACCAAGAGGTCATCGACTATGCCACCATCAGGGTAGCAGAGAGCTGAATATTGTGCCTGATAGGGGGCGAGTTGGGCAGCGTCGTTGATGGTTACTTTCTGCACAAATTGGAGGGCATCTGGCCCTCTTACCTCGACCTCCCCCATATGGGAGAGGTCAAACATCCCCACAGATGACCTTACCTTTCTGTGTTCCGTCAGTATGCTGTGGTAGAAGATAGGCATAGCAAAGCCGGCGAAGTTCACCATCCTACCACCATTTCCGATATGCATCTCATAAAAAGGGGTCCTCTCGCCTGCGGTCGCCATCAACCCTCCCTCTTAAATTTCACCTGGGAATATAAGTTGACCTCTCCCCTCTGTCAAGGTATTTGTGGGAGGATTGTCTGATAGTCACTTTTTGAACTTAGTTCCACAATCCTACATTTGTGGAATTCGTCTTCAAAGCCTCATCAAAATGAGGTGGCAGAATCCCGATTCTGCCACTTGGGGGAGGGGCCTCCAGACCTTTCAAGAGCTGTCAGCCCCGTTCCGACGGGATTCCTGGCGGAAGAGGTAACTCCTGACAGCACACTTTTTATTGTGCTTGGTAGGGCCTTTGCCCTCAAGGAGTCCACTTCCTCAGCCTAAACCCTAAAGGCTGAATTCCTACTAACGGAATCCAGCCTTTAAAATATCGCGGTGGTAGCCACAACCTTTAGGTTGCGAAAGGACGTAGACTGAAGTCTGCGGCTACCTGGGGAAAGGGGTAAATAGTAGGGGGGTTACCAACCTGTTTTTCTTTTCAGGGCCTGGCCGTAACCGAGGTATATTCGTAGATAACCTTAGGTCTGCCGACCATAAAACCGATTACACCTCCCAAGATAGCAGGGAGGCTGAAGCTGAATCCGAATACCTCAATACAGATGACAATGCTGGCGATGGGGACATTTAATATGGCTCCTAAGGAGCCGGCAATCCCTACCACGATAAGGGCCAGGTGGGTGCCAGGAGCGGTGACCCCAAAGGAGATGGCCACCAGGTCACCGGCCAATGCTCCTAATATTATAGAGGGAAAGGTAAAACCCGCACTCCCCCCAGAGCCAATGGTAAAGGCGGTAGCCAAAATCTTACCCAGGAGAAGCAGAACGATAGAGAAAATGGCAAAAAGGGTAAATGTTGACCTTGGTTGCATAATCTCCTTTAGGGTGGTGATGCCCACCCCCATCACCCTTATCCCAATGGAGAGGCCAATGAGACCACAGCCAATCCCTCCCAGGGCGGGCTTGAGGTCGTCACTTACCTTTATCCTCCTCAAGAAGGCGGAGACCTTCTCATAGACGGAGATGAAAAGAAGCCCTGTCCAGCCGGTGAGGACGGCAGCGAGGAGGAAAAGGGGGATCTCTTTTGGCCGGAAGGAAAAGGCCATCCTCCCCCAAGGGGGAGTGAAATCGGTTAGCAAACCGTAGATTGTGTACCCCAGGCCGCTCGATAGGATTGCCGGGAATAGCTTACGGTAGTTAATAGAGGCGGCATAGAGAATCTCCACGGCGAAGATGCCCCCACCCAGAGGGGCCTTCAACAGGGCCCCCAAAGCTCCAGCAACACCACATACCGTCGCTGTGTGTAACTCTTCCCCTCTGAGATAGAAAGGATGAGAGAGCCCTTTCAGCTTTCTGGATAGGAATGAGCCCACACCTCCGTTTACCAGAGCCATAGGTCCCACAAATCCCCCGCTTCCCCCAAAGCCCAATGTAAACAGACCAGCGAGGTATTTGAGAAGGGTCAACCTAAGGGGGACAAACCCGCTCTTTTCATTGACGATTTGGATATAGGTGGGCATTCCCTCCCCTCTGGCCCTGGGCTCTATTCGGTAGATGAAAAGCCCTGTTATCAGTCCGCCCAAAGCTGGCCCAGCATAAGTCAGGATCTGCAGACTGGGGAGTCGGGAGAGGAAGAGGACCGCGCTTTTAAACAGGTAAACCACCAGGCCGCTTGTCGTGCCTATGATGAAGGAGGTCAGAGACCACCTCAATATATGGTTGAGGGTGCCCTCATTTTTTATCCCAAAGACATTCCACCGATCACTAACGGTTGCAGTTTTCATTTAGCTTTTTATCCTTTGTGGATGTCAAAAAGAGGGGGCAGAACCCCGATGCTACCGCCTCACGGGGATACTCCCGGTCTGATCAGGCATCTGACCGCTCAATAAAAACTCTCTCCCCTTGGTAGCCGCAGACTTCAGTCTGCGTCCTTTCGCAACCTAAAGGTTGCGGCTACTTGCCTTTATAGGGGCAAGCCCGCAAGATCGGGTCGCATAAACGCGACCTTCTATACTTCTACCCAGCTTTAGCTGAGGGTTTTTGGGACTTTAGCGCGTATACAGGGTCAATGGGGACAGGTCTTGCTTTTTGCTATCTTATGTTCCTGTAGGGAGAGTCTTGTGCCTATCCATTTCCCTTGGACATGCTTAAGGACCTGTGCCTACCGTATTCGTAGGGAGTCAAGTCTGTCCGATTTCCCTTCGCCCTTCAAAGTGAGGTGGCAGAACCCCAATTCTGCCACTGTCAGATCAGGGGATCTGACCGCTCAATGGATCGCATAAATGCGACTCCTACCTTCCTATGCCGTCAGAGTAAAGGGCGTTGTCATTCCGACCGAAGGGAGGAATCTGTATGAACACCGCTCCTAAAAGTGAGGTGTTCGTTAGAATTTAGTGTTTTGTTGCCAAAAGGATTTTGCGCGGAATTTATCCTAAGGAACGAAGGGCTCGAAATGACACACATGGAACAGGGTTCACTGAATTTTTACGGGGTAAGGTCCCCTGACCTTGATTATCGGCATCAGGAGATGCCTCCCACAGATTAAAAACCTGAGGTTTATGCTAATCAAGCTGATGACTACCTGGCATCCAAGACTTCCCTTACCTTGTGGGATATTTCCTCCAGAGAGAATGGCTTATGGAGGAAGTCTTTTACCCCAAGATCCAATATCTGCTGGGCAGCACTATCCTGGGAGTAGCCACTGGCCAACAATGTCTTTACCTCGGGGTTGATCCGCCTGAGCTCCTGGTAGGTTTCCCTTCCTCCCATCACAGGCATCATCATATCAACGATTACCAGGTCAATTCCCTTCTTTTGTTTCCGGTATATCTCCACTGCCTCCCGCCCATCAGAGGCTAACATCACCCCATATCCCAAATCCTCCAGTATATCCTTCATCAAATTGCGCAGAATCTCCTCGTCATCAATCACCAGGATAGACTCCGAGCCAGAAATTGGCTCTACCCTCCCTTTTCTGGGCTGGGACAAAGCCCTCTGAGCAAGAGGAAGATAAACCTCAAAGGTTGTCCCCTTCCCCAACCTGCTGTGACAAGAGATGTAGCCACCGTGGTTCTTCACGACGCCATAGACCATAGCCAGGCCCAGTCCTGTGCCCCTGCCCTGCTCCTTGGTGGTGAAGAAGGGATCAAAGATCTTGGCCATCGTCTCCTCATCTATCCCCATACCTGTGTCTGAGATACTTAACCTCACATAGTCCCCTGGGGTGGCCCCCAAATGCTTGGAGACAAACTTCTTATCCAGATGGGCCACCTCGGAGCAGATAGATAGCTCTCCCCCGCCGGGCATAGCATCCCGGGCATTGACACAAAGGTTCATCAGCACCTGCTCCAGTTGATTGAGATCTCCCTTGGCGCAGGGATTCTCCCCACATAGCTCTGTCTTGATTTTTATCTTCTTGTCTATAGAGGCGGAAAGCAGTTCCACCACCCCGCGGATCAGTTGATTGACATCCACAGGCTTCACCTCATACTTGCCCCGGCGGGCAAAGCCAAGCAGTCTGTTGGTCAACTCAGCAGCCCTATTGCCTGCTCTCTCAATAAGCTCCACATATTTGCGGTTGGTATCCTCGTTAGGCAATTTGCTCAGAAGCAAGGAGGAATAGCCCAGGATACCTCCCAGCAGGTTATTGAAATCGTGAGCGATGCCACTGGCCAGGGTGCCTATGGCCTCCATCTTCTGAGACTGGCGGAGCTGATGCTCCAGCTTTGCCCTTTCCTCCTCGGCCCGCTTGCGCTCGGTGATGTCCCGATAGATGGCGTAGCCGGCCTTTCCCCTTTTTCCTACATTTATTGGCGTGCCTAAGATGGAGACTTCAACTGAGGTTCCATCCTTTCGCCGTCGCACCCCCTCCAGGAAGATCTTTTCTCCCCCTAAGACTTTCTTGGTGAGGGAGAGGGCCTCTTGGCTGAGGCCCTCCGGGGCGAGTAGTTTATCAATCAGCTTACCAAGTGTCTCATCTGCTTCATAGCCGAACATCTTGCTAAATTCGCTGTTTACCCTAACCACCCGGCCATCTCCATCGACCACGACAATCGCCTCTGGGGAAGATTCAAACAACCGCTCGAAGTATGCCTTTTCTACCTGCAGTTCCTCTTCCGCCCTCTTGCGTTTGGTGATGTCGGCGAATATGGTGCCAAACTCCCCTTTATTGAGAGAAAAAACGGAGATACTGAAATGCTTCTTCATCGGCGGAAAATAAGTCTCGAATTGGGTAGGCTGACCTGTTTCCGCAACTTGTGAGTAGACTTCCAAATAAGGAGCTTTCCTGGTGCCATAAAGCGCTGTAGCCCTTTGGTCAAGGGCCTCTTCTCGTTTGATCCCCATAATTGATTCAAATTGTGGGTTCACATCCTTGATGACATAGTCGATGGGTTTCTTCCCTGCATCATAGAGGAGCTTATGCACCGCTACCCCTTCATTCATATTGACAAACAATCCCCGGTACTTCTCCTCACTTCTCCTCACCGTGGCGAGCTTGTCTTTCAGTTCCTTTTTTAAGTAGAGCGAGGGGATTTCATACCTTTTGGCCCCCTTGGTAATCCCATGACCTTGCCTTAAATATTCCTTGATGTAGCCCTCTATCTTTGTCGGTGGGGCCATAATAAACCGGCATTGCTCATCGCCCTTTGCCCTGCAGGAGATCTCGGAGGCGATGAGTTCAATGCCAAAGGACTCCTCACACCATCCGGAAGAATATCCGGCATTCATTATGCAGACGGGGAAATCCACCTTCCTCCCGGACTTTATCCAGGATGCCGCCTCAAAGGAGTAGGGATGGTCATAGATAAGATAATAGTTCTCGTCGGCAACAGGGTTGGATGCGGGGAGAATGTTCACAAATGCCCAGCCCATATAGGCAAAATGGATGGGACCTGCTGAGAGTTTCTCCACAGGGTCCTTAAGCCCCATCCTCTTATGAAAGTCCCTGGCATCTGCCTTGCCTATGGAATGGGCTATGTCAAAGAGCAGATCCCTGGCTATCCTCAGAGCCTCTTGCTCCCCGTCCTCCAGGTATAAGTTCTTTACCGCCTCGAAGAACTCCACCGATAGAGCGGCTGCCCGCACCATTACATACCTCTGTCCGCCGATATCAATTGAGCCTTTTTCCGGCAACTCCCTTTTCTCCCCAAAATACCTGGTTACATACTCCTGGGCTTGCCTAAAGATCGGCTCAAACTTTTTGGGGACTTGCACCGTGTTCAACATTTTATGGTCTCCTGCTCTCAGCTAAAATTGGCTTGGTTTGGGGCTCATCTAACGCGGCAAAACCCCTTCCCTGGATTTTTACCTTTTGGCCGCATCTTCTTTTTATATCGGCTGATTTGCCAAGAACTTTAGCGTTTTCTCCCCTGTGGTATATTGTCCTATGTAGCGAAATACCCCATTCTAAGGAAACCTTGTGTGGTTGTTGAAGATAACGAAGCCCTGTCCGTTTTCTGTGGCCTTTTGCCCCATTTCTTAACCTGGTAAAAATTACCCTGTGGTAGTAAGTTATTGCCTACCTGTGGATTACCTAACTGATGGATGTTGGTATGGTATTTGCTTATAGGGGGAAATGGGGTTTGACAAAGGGTTTCTTTCCGCAGGGCAGAGGCCCGGGAAGCACAGCGGATGACAGCGAAATAGGGGGAAGCAAAATTTGGCTTCCCTTCAACGGTTTTCGCCCTTTAATAGATAATTTGGGGGAGAATGTTATTTAAACTTGAGCAACTTCTCCTAATGCAGGTCGGCGGCAAGGATTACCCTGTCTGGATAAAGGAGATGAAGGGGAAGGGGTTAAGGGTTAGCCCTCCGGTGGAGAGGGGGGATTGGGTGAGGGTAAGGGTAGGGGAAAAGGTGAACCTATGCCTGCTGGCTGATGAGGCCACCTTCTTCTTTCGCGCTGAGGTCTTAGATCTTCGCTACCTGGATGAAGAGTCAACCATCCTTATCTCCTTTCCCCAGGAGTTGGCCAAGAAGGCAATTACGCGTGGTGGTTTCAGGCTCAAGGGGGAGGTGAAGGTGCGCTGTTTCCCGCAAAGGGGAGAGGTGTTGGGGACGAGTGAGGATATAAGCAACAAAGGAGCCTTGCTTGCCGGGTTCCGACGGGGGGAGATCGGAAAGGGGGAGAGGTTTAAATTGGAGATACTCCTTCCTGATAAAGAGCCCATCCCTGCCTTGGGTCAGGTGAAAAGGTTAATAGACCAAGGGGAGAATAGGGTAGCTGCGGCTATAGAGTTTTTGGTCATCACCAAAAAGGACAGGGAGAGGCTCACCCACTACCTCTTTGAGCTCGACCGCTTACAGAGGAGGGCTAAAAGTTGCCGGTAGCAGTGAGGGGATTGGAGAGAAAGTTAGGGGGAGGGAATGGGATTTTCTCCTGGACTGGAGAGAGGGAGTATTTTATCCGGGCCATCATCAAGGGGATGGAGAGTGGTCTGCTCATCCTGAACAGGGAAGGGAGGATAGTGGAGTGCAATAGGGCGGCCCAGATGATTAGCGGCTATCGTAAAAGGGAGATTTTGGGAAAATTCTACCAGGATGTCTGGGGTGCTGATCTTCCGGTAGCACCTCAGGAGAGGGAGATACCGGTTGGGAATAAGGGAACTCTTATTAAATCGAAGATCTTTCCAGTTACCGGGGCGCAGAGGGAGCTTTTGGGTTGGGTGGAGATATTTCAGGATCACTCTCAATTGAAGGAGAGGATGGCTCTGGCCGAGGTGGGCGAGGCTACTGCCCAGGTGGCTCACGAGATAAGAAACCCCTTGGGAGGGATAAGGGGATTTGCCAGCCTCCTGCAAAGGGAGGCAAAGGAGGAATCCCAGGAGAGGTTGATATCTCGCATAGCTGATGGGGTGGCTAACATAGATAAGTTGGTGAATGACCTCCTTGACTTTACCCGCCCGCAACCCCGTTCCCAGGGACTTGTCAATCTAAATTTAGTGGTTCAGGAGGCGCTGGTATACTTAACCCAGGAGGTGGGGCTTGCGGGGATAGATGTGCAGAGGCGGTTAATGAAGGGGGGGGTGAGGGTGAAAGGTGATGGTTTCAAGCTGAGGCAAGCCCTTTTGAACCTGTTCTTAAATGGAGTGCAGGCTATGCCCCAGGGGGGGAAGTTGACTATAAAGACCTTCCAAAGGGGGGGAAAGGTTTGCCTCTCTGTCTCCGATACAGGCTGTGGCATTCCCTCCCAGTTTAAAGCCCAGATCTTTAAGCCTTTCTTTAGCAGAAGAGAGGGGGGCACCGGCTTAGGCTTGGCTTTGGTGAGAAAGATAGTTGTTGCCCATAAGGGTGAGATCTCAGTTTGGAGCCGGGTGGGGAGGGGGACCACCATCTCCCTCTCCTTCCCCTTGGCCAGGGCATCAGCAGGCAAAGAGGGACCATAATCGCTCGATACTGAGGGGGTTTCCACCTTTTGACCTCTTTCTCGTAAGTTAAGGGAGAGCAAACCGTCTTTAGAACTTACAAACCAAGGGGAGGAAAACTTTGGATCCTATTAATTTGCTTGTTGTTGAGGATGATGTGCTGATGAAGGATTTTATCTATCAGACCTTGTCACAAGGTCCCTATGTTGTGGAAACCGCATCCAAGGGAGTAGAGGCCCAGAAGATGATCCAGAGAAAGTCTTATCATCTGGCGCTTCTCGATGTGAAATTGCCCGATCTCAGTGGGCTGGATCTCCTCTCCCAGTTAAAGAAACTCTCCCTCTCTACGGAGGTGGTGATGATGACCGCCTATGCCACCATCGAGGGAGCAGTCCAAGCAATGAAGATGGGGGCATCAAATTACCTTCGTAAACCGTTTTCAACTCAGGAGTTAGAGGCAACCGTAGAAAAGACATTGGATTATCGGAAACTTAAACAGGAGAATAGAAGGCTCAAGGGACAGTTGGACCTCCAATCTGGATATGGGATGATGGTGGGAAAGGACAAAAAGATACAGGATGTCTACAAATTGATTGAGCTGGTAGCCCAAAGCCATTCTACGGTTCTCATCCAGGGGGAGAGTGGCACGGGAAAGGAGCTAGTGGCCAGGGCCATCCACCAGGTGAGCCCTCGCCGGGAGAGGTCATTTATCAGCATAAACTGCGCCGCTGTGCCCGATAACCTCTTAGAATCTGAGCTCTTCGGCCATGAGAAGGGGGCTTTCACCGGGGCCATTTCCCGACGGAAGGGTAAATTCGAACTGGCCGATGAGGGGACCATCCTTTTAGACGAAATTGGGGAGATGAGCCTCGGCTTACAGGCGAAGTTACTGCGGGTTTTGCAGGAGTTCGAGTTCTATCGGGTGGGAGGTTCCGAACCCCTCAGGGTCAATGTGCGGGTAATAGCCACCACTAACCAGAATCTCCAGCAGGCAATAAAGGAGGGGAAATTTAGGGAGGATCTTTTCTTTAGGCTGAATGTGGTCAAGATCTCCCTTCCTCCTTTGCGGGAGAGGCGCAATGATATTCCCCTTCTTGCTAAACATTTCCTAAGTAAATACAGGGACTTATATCACAAGGAAATGTCCTCTATCTCTAAGGAAGCGATGGAGATACTCCTTAAATATGACTGGCCGGGCAATGTCAGAGAGTTGGAGAACCAGATGGAGAGAGCCGTTGTCCTCAACTCCACTCCAGAGGTGATGCCCGATCATCTTAGCCTCCAGTACAACCTCCGATTGGAAAAGGCCAACTCATTTTCCGGATTGGTAGGCCTTTCCCTGAGAGAGGTGGAGAAAAACCTTCTCCTGAAGACCTTGGAAGAAGGGGGCGGGAATCGAACCAGGACTGCCAAAGTATTGGGCATAACGGTTCGCACCCTGAGGAATAAGCTCAAGGAGTACAGAGAGGAGGGGTGGACGGGAAAATAAGGCTATGTTGAGGAAAAATCTGCCGCAACCTTAGCCCCCGGAAGATCTGCGTTTTCCTAAACCCGTTCAGATGTTTAAGCCATTTTGGCTTATCGGACCTTTTAGGTATGGTATTTGCAGGCAAAAAGAGTAAGATTCTAACCTTCCCGACACGGAACAAGCGGGGTAAAAAGAGGATCTGGTAGAACCTCGCTGAAATGAGAGCCTGTCAAGGATCGCATTTTGCGGCCTGAGCTATGCGGGCTCCGATAAGATCGGGCCTCACAGGATTCAATGGCCCCGTCTCTTTGTGGATGCTAACATCCAGCTCTTAGGGATCAGGCAAAATCTCTGACAACTGGTAACCGACAACTGTTTATAGGCTGAGAGCTGACCTTTGGTCCCCTTAAACTGCCTAAAGGAGGGAAATTTGGGTGAATTCATCTTCAACGACCTCTCCATCCCCTGTTTGAAGCAGGGAATGGATGTCTATGCTTTAAGGCAAAGGGTAATAGCCAACAATATAGCCAACCTGACTACCCCCGGTTTCCATGCAGAGAAGGTTAAGTTTGAGGAGATGCTCTCCTCCCAGCTCAAGATGAGACTGGGGGTTAAGGGGAGAAGGACCGATCCCCATCACTTACCTATCGGCAAACGGGATATAAAGGGGGTTACGCCTCAGGTAGTGAAGGAGAGGACTGACTACTTCAATGGGGCCAACGATGTAAATGTCGACAGGGAGATGGCCAATTTGGCCCAAACAACAATAGCCTTCGATGCAGCAGCCAAACTCCTCTATGTAAAATACCAGATCCTGCAGAAAAGCATCAGGGGTAGGTAGGAGAAGCTCTTGGTTAGAAAGAGCCTCGAATCTCTGGTGTAATCGATGAGCAAAAAGGAGAAATTGAAGAGTTTAGTTGACCAGTTCTTAGAAGAGGCCTGGAAGGCAAACCCGGTTAAGGCTACCTCCCTGGGAATCCACAAATATGACAGTGAGTTAGGTAGTTTCAATAAGGAGGCTGTTTACGATAGGCTTAGCTCATTGAAAGGGTATGGCAGAAGGCTAAAAACCCAGATCGAGCAAGCCGATCTCGCTGCCGATGAGATCCTCGACTATCGACTTCTGAAAAATGGAATTGATGAAGAGATACTAAATCTGGAGGTCATCAGGGATTGGGAGAGAAATCCAGGTTTCTATCTGGATTTAGCCCTTGATGGGTTGTTTTATCTCCTGGTGAGAGAATCTGTCTCCCTTCAAGAAAGGGCAGAGAACATAATATCCCGATTAGAAAAGATCCCTGAGCTCTTATCCAATGGTCAGAAAAATTTGGTCAACCCGCCGAGGGTTTTCACCCAAACGGCCATTGATGTTACCAAGGCAGGCCTAAAGTTTATCTCCACAGCTATACCTTCTTTGACTAAAAGAACGAAGGGACTGGGGGCTCCCCTTCTGACTTCTCGGGAAAAGGCCCTGGTTGCATTTGAGAAGTATCTTAATTTCCTGGAGAATGAGCTCTATCCCAAGGCCAGCGGCAGATTTGCCATTGGCAGGGAGGCTTTTATCTATCGCCTTAAATATGGACAAATGCTCGATTATACCCCAGAGGAGCTTTCGGATCTGGCTCAATTCTACCTTGCAGAAACAGAAGAGAAGTTAAATGAATTAGCTAAGAAAATAGATCCCTATAAAAGCTGGCAGGAGATCTTCTTGGAGATGAAGGGAGAACACCCGGAAAGGGAGGAGGTGATCCCCTTTTATCGAGTCACGGTTAATAGAGCTCGTAGGTTCGTTATAGATGAAAATTTGGTCTCCATACCCCAGAATGAGTGTTTAAAAATAGTTCCTACGCCGATATACCTTAGACCTACCCACCCCTACGCCGCTTACGAACCACCGGCTCCCTACGAAGCAGACCAGACAGGTTTTCTCTATGTCTCCCCGGTTGATGAAAACCTCCCTCCAGAGGAGCAAGAGGCTAAGCTTAGCTGGCCCGGAGTTTACGGAGTCGACTCTGTTGTAGCCCATGAAACTTATCCTGGGCATCATCTGCAACTTACCTTAGCCAACTCGATAAGCTCAAAGGTACGGAAGCATTTTACCACCTCACAATTTAAGGAGGGTTGGGCTCTCTATTGCGAGGAGATGATGGGAGAGCAAGGATTCTATTCCCGAAAAGCTCATATCTTTCAGTTATGGGCTCAATCTGTTAGGACGCTAAGGGTGCTTCTGGATGTGGGATTACATTGCTTTGAAATGGGGCTTTCCCAAGCAGAGGAAACCCTCAGGACTAAAGGAGTGATGGAAAGATCTGCCGCTGTCGCAGAGGTAAAACGGTATGCACTTAAGCCCACTCAACCATTGAGCTATTTAATTGGCAAATTGGAGATCTTGAAATTACGCAAGGAATATAGTAGGAAAGTTGGTAGAGGATTCAATCCAAAGGATTTCCATAGTAGATTGCTCAGTTTCGGTTCAATCCCTTTGAGATTGATTCGGGAGGGGTTAATTGGCAAGACGGAAAGAAATATTGAA
The DNA here is from genome assembly GCA_964626665.1 of uncultured Gemmatimonadota bacterium. Taxonomy (GTDB): domain Bacteria; phylum SM23-81; class DAOVCL01; order DAOVCL01; family DAOVCL01; genus DAOVCL01. Next base: position 142,679 of record CAZVGK010000002.1, read on the forward strand.
AACATCTAGATATTCTTGACTTCCTTTCTCTCCTTTTCCAGTTCCTTTATCCTCCTCTCTGCTGGTCCCTTTCGGTCTAAGCCGAACCTCAATCTGAGTTCTTTCATCTTCATAACTGCCTCATAGCTCACATCTACGATCTCCTCTCGGCTCATCGACTCTGTCTCATAGTTAAGCATCAGCTTCCATTCGGGACTTGTGATTGCCTCTATATGATCCTCTAAACTCCTGAAGAGAAGCCTGTAACCATACCTCTCTGGATTCTCAAAGGCTGGGCTGCCCGGGTCAATAAATGGTTCCAGTGGGGCAATTACTGGCTCTATCCTCTGGGGATACCTCTTTTTATATCTTTCCAGAAGGGTTTCTGCATAATCGATGGTCTGGTGGACCGATTTGCGGGTTTGGTGGGGCAGCCCGATCATAAAAAACAGTTGAACCTTTGCCGCCCCCGCCTTCAATGCATTTTTGATGGTCTCCTCTAAGCTCTCATTGCTGTAATTTTTCCCAAAGAACTTTCTTATTCTCTCATCGTGGGTTTCTGGGGAGAGTGAGATGACAAATCTGGGGGTGGCTGAACCTATCTTCTTGAGGAATTCCAACTTTGCTCCCCAGAAAAGCTCATACTTCACCCTGTTTTTAACCCTCTTTTTCCTGATTGCTTCAAGTAACTCCTCTGAGTTGCCCATCCTGATGTCTCCATAAAGGACGATATCAAATGGTGAAAAGTGGCTAATGATATCCATCTCTTTGGCTATGATCTGAGGGCTTCTCTGGCCTATCTTCTTTCTTCCCAGGGCCCAATTTGATCCTCCACAAGTTACACACCTTAAGAGACAGCCTCGACAGGTGATAAGAGCGCTGGCAAATTTCATTGGCCACCTGGTTCCGGTAAGGAGGTTGCCCCTCAGGTCCCTATATTTAAATATTGATTTTAAAAGGCTTTTGTAGTTAATCATAATATGCAATTCTTCTGGCAGATAAGAGAAGGGATTGGTGTGGGTTTTGTCATTTTCCTTCCAGGTCAGATTGGGAACCCGGTGGGGAGATTTGCCGCTTTCGATACATCGCAAAAGTTCAAGTAATGGCCCTTCAGTGGAATCACCTCTGAGCACATAATCAACAAACGGATATTTGATCAAATCACGGTGATAATAGGATGCCGATAGCCCTCCGAGGATCATCGGGGTCTGGGGATGAACTCTCTTCACTATTTTGGCCACCTCCAAGCTCCCCTGGGCATGGACCAACCAGTGTAAGTCAAGGCCAAAGGCCATAGGATCAAGCCCCCTGATGAATTTCTCCACAGCGAATTTAGGATGACCCTTCATCTTAACGGCTAAGTTGACAATCCGTACGGAGAAGCCGTTTCTCTCCAAGAAATCCATTATACTCAGGAATCCGATAGGGAAATACTCAAAGATAGGGGAACTGGCAATGGTTCCACCAATTAACCCCCAATTTGTCCTCTTCTGGCGGAAGTCATAGAGACTGGGAGGATGAAGCAAGATCAGGTGAGGCGATTTTCCTTTCATTGTAGCTATCCTTTCATATTCAGGGCCAAACCGAATTTCAGGGGGTATGGAGCTCCTGACGAAAGATAACCTACATTGCCATTTTGTCAAGCTCTTTGGGCTCCTTGGATCTTCAGGTAGTTAACCTTTGACATTTTGGAATTTCTCAGAGAATTCGAAGCATCCTGATGAGACCCACCAGGTTATTGAGGCAAGCGAGAACGACAGGAATTCTGTAAAAGTGACCACCCATCCTACGGCACACCATTACATCTCCCCCCTGGACCATTAGGAAATTATCGGGCCACACTCTACCGGCCCTCGCTTGCCTCTTCTCCATCAACTTAGTCCTTGACAAATCAGACGAGCTTCCCTATCTTTAAAAAGCAAAGGCCACCGTTGCTGGTGACCTCTGCGCCCAAGCCGGATCTGGGTCGGGGCTATCGCAAGAGCAACATCTTCCTGGTGAAGATGTAATCACCCGCCCGGATCCGGTAAAAGTAAATTCCACTGGCCAGACTTTTCCCTTTAGCACTTCTTCCATCCCAGGTGACCCTGTGGATTCCCGCCTCCTTTTGCCCATCTACCAAGGTAACTACCCTTTGACCGAGCAAATTATAAACCTCCATTTTGACATAGACGCGGTGGGAGATGCAGTATTCTATGTTAGTCGCCGAGTTGAACGGATCTGGATAATTCTGACCCAAGGAGAAAGTAATTGGCTGTTGATTCTGAGGGTGGGTTTCCACCTCCGTCTCCTCTACTACCTCGAATACCCCATCAACCAAGGTTGGGCGATCCACAGGACTGTTGTCATAGCTGGCCAGGTCGTTAAAGTAGTATCGGGACTGGTCAAATACAACGGGGTAATCTCCCAATGGAGCATCAGGCGAGATGGTGAACACCACCTTAGCTATAGGACCAGATCCTATAGGCATTGGATAGCAGGTATCTGAACTCCAGTCCTCATAAATGCCCAAGACATTGACCACTCCAGAATCAATTCGGACTGAAAAGATTTTAAACGAATCCGTGCGAGTGGTGCGTTCCACCCTGGTAGCAGTTAGTATTGAGCTGTCAAAGGCAATCTGGAAATCAAATGCCGCAAGCACAAAGGAGTTGACCAAGGAGACAGGTAGAACAATCCCTGTATCCCCTGGAGAGCCCGTGGCACCTTCCACTATCAGGCTATCCTTATCGCTGGGATCACCCATCATAGCAAGGCTCCCAGAGGATTTCTCCTCCTGAGGGGGGCCGACTGAACCATTGATGATATTCACCAGATAACAAAGGTCAGCAATAGTCCAGTAATGTCCATCTCCATTCAGATCAGAGGCAATTTCCTGCTCCTCATCTGGACAGTCATCATCGGCAATATCAATGTGTTCCTTAATATATTCTATCCAAAACACAGCATCATCAACTGTATATGCCTGCCTATCACAGTTCACATCGCTCAGGATATATGGGTATTCGGGAATGCCATGTGCCGCCCAAAGATTCCTCATCGCCTCCGAAGCACCATATATATCAGACCAGCCCGTGCAGAATTGCCTGATGTTGTAGGGGTTGTGGTCGTTAACCTTGAATACATCCAGGACAGACCATATCGTTAAGTAGATCTCGCTAACCCCCACATCATTATTGCAGTCATCCACATCGTCATCAGAGTCATACATATCCCACAAAAGGGCAGTTACCTGGGCCTCGATGCTGTCACCGGGAAGTGGACAGGGTTCGGTTCTGCCACTGGGACAGGGCTCACCCACCGGCATCAGAGTGTCACAGCAGTTCTCACCGTTCATACAATAATAGAACCCCTCATTTGCCATTCTATTCAAAAATCGCGGATCATCATTAACCGCCATACTGAAGAAGTTGGCCCATCCCTCACAGTATGCACTGTTTGGATGTTGAGGCTTAGACCAATAGTGAGTTCCACCAATATGGGGAGGAATACTACTACCCCCATACCCGAACATAACATAGTGACCATATTCATGATAGATCGCGTTCTCATCCCATTGATCCTCATCTCCGGCATCAGAACGAATCGTTATCACGCGGTCACTTAGTCTATATCCGCTCCCGTGGATTTCTGGCCCCCACTCAACCTCAACCCTATCCGGCGGTGTCCCGATGGTGGCAAAATCTCTGGCGATCCCGGTTGTCCGACAGATGTTTAGCGCCGAAGAGATATTCCAGTCCGACTCACAAGTCCAGGTTCCCCAGTCTAAAATGTCATTGTCAGGGATTAACTGGGCAACATTTTCGCAATAAACATACCTCCCCCAGACATGGTCATGATCGTCATTTACAAAGACATCAGCCGCTTCTGCCTGTGAGATAATCCAAACCTGGACGTAGCAAATGTTAACATTCTCAAATGTCCAATGGCCGGTGTTGTCGGTATAAGTCACCTCTACCTGTTCACCAGTATCACCATCAATCAACCTGATCTGAGTATTGGGACAGACCCGGGTATCTCCTGGTTCTTTCCCATAAACATATTGGTAAATACCATGCAGAGAAAAGTTGGCGATAACCCGCACACTTCCTCCATAATAATCCTGTCCTCCGTAGGATGCCCAGATTTCTCCTGTTCCCGCAGAGCTCCCAGCGTTGAGTATGGCCTTGTGAGTAGTAAGATTCTCCTCCACGCTTCCTAAACTGGATGGCGTTACCCACCAACTATCCATATCCACCACATTCCCCCATTGATCTTCAAACCAGAATTCTACGGCGGATGGATGGTTGACAACAGCCTGGATGTCATAGCTCCCCTTGGGAGATGACTCATTCAGCTTGAGGGGTATCCCGATGCCCGGGTTCTTTTTTCTCCATAGTTCATGCGATAAGCTATCATACTCCTGCTGCAGGCTGTCCAGGAGAGCGCTGAGGCTGTCTTGGTCAACAGAGTCACAAGGAGCTATTTCCCTGCCCTTGGCATCAAGTCGCGGGGCAACATTAAGCAAGGGCGGTCCCCACCTAACCCCAGGGGGATGCCCACTTGTGTCCTTTGGCACCTTACCCTCCTCAACCTCTTTCAGCTCCTTCTTCAGTTCCTCAATCGCCTTCTTGATCATCTTAACCCTGGGGTCCGGAGCACCCTTAACCTTGATCTGGATTACTTTATCACCAAATCCAGAGACGGAATACTTTTTTTCTCCACTGGGATAATAACCCTTAACATCGAAATAACCATAGCATAGAAAGCGTTCCCTCTCGACCGGTTTAATCACAATCTCTCGTACAACAGTTTCACCCATGCCTGCAGCCCCGCTCCAAAGGGTATCCCCGCTTATGACTTCCATTCCTCCTGGTATTTTAAATCTGATAGTTGCCTTTTCTGCCACCAGTCTGCCGCCCGCTGAACATTCCAACCGAAGGGTTACCTCCTCATTTAAGTCGGGATTTATCTCTGTGGCAAAAAGTTTGATCTCAGGCCCTGTGCTTGAGCCTCCTATATCAGAATAGGGAAACTTGGGATTGGTAGTGGCAGTGTCGGAATTGGAGGTCTCAGAAGTGATGATTGTAGCCAGGGTTTGCACTGACAATACCAGTGCAAACAGGACGATCAATAAGTTTAAGACCCGTTTCATTTCAAACACCTCTTTCCTTTCTAAAAGGTTAACAACCCTGGATACCCTGATTGAGCATCCGCTACCTCCTTGAGCTTCTCCATCCACACCTCCTTTCAATTGAGAGTTTAAGGTTTACTTTTCCTTTTGATTTACAAACCAGATAATTACAAAGTGTTCTTATAGTTGCTCTATCTATGAAGCTCTTCTCTTAAAAATACAGGATATTTATTGATGTTCTCTTTAAGATTTAAGGAACTGTGTTCTTTTGACTTTACCCTCTCCTACCGCCTGGAGATCATAGCTCCCCTTGGGAGATGACTCATTAAGCTTGAGGGGTATCCCGATGCCCGGGTTCTTCTTCCTGTATAGTTCATGCGATAAGCTATCATACTCCTGCTGCAAGCTATCCAGGATAGCTCTCAAGCTATCAGGGATAAGAGTATCAGCGGGGACTACTTCCACTCCGCTGGGGGTAAGCTTTGGAGCGCCAAATAAGGGCTCGACAATTCTAAACCCAGGGGGATGCCCACTTGTGTCCTTTGGCACCTTACCCTCCTCAACCTCCTTCAGCTCCTTCTTCAACTCCTCAATCGCCTTTTTGATCATCTTTATCCTGGGATCCGGTGTGCCTTTAACAATAAAATCTAGTGAGCGACACTCTGCAAGTCCCCGCTTTCCTTCTGAAAAGACAAATCCCCCAAAGATCCGGAAACGCCGTCTTTGGGTTGGTTTTACCACGAGTTCTCTAACTGCCTTTCCCCCCTTCTCCATATTAACTGTCCAAACAGTGTCATTGCTTACAACTTCAACCCACGAAGGAATCCTGTAAAACAGAATAGTTGAGTTTGGGGCATTAATAAGAGGGCTGCATTCGAGTCTAAAAGTAATTAGCTCATTAAGATCAACCTCCATTTTCGCTCTATCTGCAGAAAGCTTAATTTGTACTGGGGCCACCTGCATTTCACCGCCACCACTATCTACATAAACAAACTCGGTTTGGCTCTTTTTCTCCGTTGAAATCCCATCAAGTGCCAGGGTAGCCTGCACTGGAAAAAACAGTACTACCAATATGATTACCACCAAGACCCGTTTCATCTTAAACACCTCTTTCCTTTCTAAAAGGTTAACAACCCTGGATACCCTGATTGAGCATCCGCTACCTCCTTGAGCTTCTCCATCCACACCTCCTTTCAATTGAGAGTTTAAGGTTTACTTTTCCTTTTGATTTACAAACCAGATAATTACAAAGTGTTCTTATAGTTGCTCTATCTATGAAGCTCTTCTCTTAAAAATACAGGATATTTATTGATGTTCTCTTTAAGATTTAAGGAACTGTGTTCTTTTGACTTTACCCTCTCCTACCGCCTGGAGATCATAGCTCCCCTTGGGAGATGACTCATTAAGCTTGAGGGGTATCCCGATGCCCGGGTTCTTCTTCCTGTATAGTTCATGCGATAAGCTATCATACTCCTGCTGCAAGCTATCCAGGATAGCTCTCAAGCTATCAGGGATAAGAGTATCAGCGGGGACTACTTCCACTCCGCTGGGGGTAAGCTTTGGAGCGCCAAATAAGGGCTCGACAATTCTAAACCCAGGGGGATGCCCACTTGTGTCCTTTGGCACCTTACCCTCCTCAACCTCCTTCAGCTCCTTCTTCAGCTTCTCAATCGCCTTTTTGAGCATCTTCACCCTGGGGTCTGGAGCGCCCTTAACCTTGATCTGGATTCCCTTATCACCAAATCCAGAGACGGAATACTTCTTGCCTCCATTAACATAATAACCCTTAACATCGAAATAACCATAGCAGAGAAAGCGTTCCCTCTTGACCGGTTTAATCACGATCTCTTGCACAACAGTTTCATCCCTGGCTACAGCCCCGCTCCAAAGGGTATCCCCGCTTATGACTTCCATTCCTCCTGGTATTTTGAATCTGATAGTTGCCTTTTCTGCCTCCACTCTACCACCAGGTGAACATTCTAATCGAAGGGTTATCACCTCATTTAAGTCGGGATTTATCTCTGTGGCAAAAAGCTTGATCCTCGGCCCTGTGCTCGAGCCCCACTTAGCAGAATAGGGAAACTTGGGATTGGTAGTGGTAGTATAAGACTTGGTGGATGTGGACTTAGATGTGTCCACTGTAGCCATAGCTTGCACTAAGAATACCAGTGCAACGAGGACAATCAATAAGCCTAAAATCCGTTTCATCTTAAAAACCTCTTTTCTTTCTAAAAGGTTAACAGCCCTGGATACTCAAATTGAGTATCCGCTACCCTCCTGAGTTTCTCCATCTGCACCTCCTTTCAGTTGGGTTTCCCCCCATACAGCACCGCCTTCCTATATCTAAGCATCAAAAATGGGATTAGTCAAGATGTTTCCAAGCACTGGGAATATAGATAGTATAATCCACTACCAATCATCCAAGTCCTTCCATTTCCCTTCCTCTGAGGCCCTCCTCTCTAGTGCATTGGAGATAAGCCTTTTGATCTTTTGCCAAAGGCTTTTCTTGGAGGGTTTCTCCTGGTCAAGCTCTAACTTTGGTTTCGGCTTTATCTTAGGATCAGAATTCATAGTGAATGTAAGACTCCTCCTACAACAAAAGGTGGAAGGTGTATGGTTAAAAGTAATAGGGGACCTGGCGGGTCCCAGACCCCTCAATGAGACCCACCAGGTTGTTGAGACAATGCGAGGGCAAACCGGAATTCTGCGTGACCAAGCTCATCCGAGGGCACTCCACCTCACAATAGCTCCCCCCTGGGATATAAGGAGGCTATTGGGTCACCTCTACCCTGCCCTCGCTTGCCTCTTGGTGACAGTTCACCACGGAACCTCACAGGAAAAAAGCAATTAAGAATTAAAAATGAAATTTTCCTGTGCTGGTAGGATGGGAAACCCTTAGGGCTGGAAAATGGAAATTTAGTCTGAGCTGGTAGGTGCTCTCATCTGACAGTACCACCACCGAGCCGTCAGAACCCCGATTCTGACGGCAAAGGTAGATGGCAGAATCAGGGTTTTGCCACCTCATAATCTAACCGCAAAGACGCAAAGAACGCAGAGTTTAACGATCTACGAACTACAATCCTCTTATTCGTGAAGATTCGTCCATTCGTGCCATTCGTGTTCCTTATTGGAAGGGGTGGCAGGCAAGGGAGAGCCTACGGGGCATCTCCGCTATTTTATGTTTCCCAAAATGCTGCTTCCAACCACCAAGCAAGAACAAGGCAGCATCGACCCTCTCCTTGCCCGCCTTTTAAGCCACGGACATAAGCGGAGACATTTACATTTTTATTCATGTAGCAAAAAGTGTGCCTGAATTGGCCGAAAAAATAAAAAAGCACTTAGCGAACTAAGTGCCTCAAAAACATAGAGATATTCAACTTGTGAAAAGATGGTTATATCAACTCTTATTAAAACAAAAGCCTATTCGTCCATTTTTGGACATCATTTTTTGGGCTTACAGAATATCTGTTTATTTAACAAATAGTTAGGAGCGACCAAAAAAGAACGCTATTTGACCAAATTTGGACACTCATCCAATAGAATCCTCACTCGCCTTCGGTATAAATATTGAGCTTTTTCATTTTGTTGTGTAAGGTAGTGCGTGGAACTCCCAACATGTTTGCCGCTTCAGTAATCTTCCAATTGCTCTTTTCCAAAGCCGTTAAGCACTCCTCTCTCTCCATCAAAGCTATCTTCTCAGGAAGGGAACCCCCCTTTGGTGGAAGAACAGATGCTCTTTTCTTGCCAATCTCCACCAGAGATGGTGTTATTATATCCCCATCTGCCAAGGTTACAGCCCTGCGGATCAGGTTCTTCACTTCCCGCACATTTCCTGGAAAATCATACTCCATCAGCTTCTCCATGGCCTCTGGGGTCATAATCTTCTTGTGGTGATTCTCTCGGTTAAATCTCTCCAGAAAATAGTTCACTAATAAAGGCATATCCCCTTTCCTCTGGCGTAAGGGAGGAAGCTCTATGGGAAAACAGTTCAACCTGTAGAAAACATCCTCTCTGAATCTCCCTGCATTCACTTCAGCTTGCAAATCCTTGTTGGTGGCTGCAATTACCCTTACATCCACTTTTCTCCACCTGTTATCACCTCTCCTCTGCATCTCTCCTTCCTCCAATATCCGCAAGAGCTTTACCTGAAGATCAGGCTTCAAAGTGGAGATTTCATCTAAGAAGATACTTCCCCCATTTGCCTCCTCAAATTTCCCCCTCCGCTCCTGAGTGGCCCCGGTAAAGGCTCCCTTGATATGGCCAAACAGTTCATCCTCTAGCAGTGACTCCGTTATGCTTGCACAATCCACCGTAACAAATGGCCCCAAAGCCCTCTGGCTGCTATAATGAATCAGCTTGGCTATCAGCTCCTTGCCAGTCCCAGATTTCCCGGTTAGCAATACCCCCTCCAGCGCGTCTTTTATCTTTTCTACTACCCTGAGAACCTCCTTCATCTTTTTGTCATCGGTTATCAGCCGGGAAAATCCATAGCTGTCCGCTATCTGATAAGCTTTCAAAACCAGGTTCTCAGCCTCCAAGCCCTCTACCCTTAGCTCGTCAACTACCCTGTGTATATGCTCAGATGCCGCTACAAAGAATTGCACATCCTCCTGCCTCCACCCTCCCCGATCAGGCTTTTGGGCCAGATACAGTATCCCATCCAGCCTCTCCTTTAACCCCAGGGGCATAACCAACAGGGCCCCCACCTTAAGGGAGGAGAACTTCCCATCGGCAGAGAGCTTCACTGTAAGCCTCCCAGGTTCAAAGGAATTGGTAGCCAAAAGATGCAGTACCTTCTCAGCTTCTTCCTCCCTCAACTTCACTCTCTCCGCTACCTTTAGACCATCGGTCTCCCTGTAGGCAACAAAGCCCTGATCTGCCCCCACCCTCTCGGCAATGGTATGAAGGAGGCTTTTTAAATGATTCCTCAACCCAGCCTCAGATGTGGGCTTGAAGGATAGCTCCTTAAGAAGCAGGTAGGGGTTCTCCTCGGAGTCGGTGGCGCTATCAAGCCGGCTCTCCACCTGAGAGCGGAGCCTTGCCGTCACTTTCAGAGCCTCTTTCTCACCCAACAGAGTCTCAGCTTCGGCTATGAAATTTAAAACCTCATCGGAATGGGAGAAGAGGAGCTCAACCCGGGCCATCTCCAGCTTAGCCAAACCACGGTAGTGTCCACATCCAGGCCCCATATCAGAGAACAAACGATCAGCCTCCTGGAGGAGCTCCAGCCCCCGTTCCCTTTCTTTGAGTGCGGAGGCGGTGAATCTGCCCTGTTCCAATAATGTCCTGCCTAGTTCGAACCTGTCCTCTATGGACTCCAGAACCCTAACCGCTTTCTGAAAACTTTCCTTGGCTCCATCTAGGTTGCCCTGAGCCTCAAAGATAAGAGCCTGCACTCTGTAACAACAACCCTCTTCAAACTTATCCCCTAAAGATTGAGAGATCCTGAGGGCTTCTTGAACACATTCTGAGGCTTCATCAAGGCCTTTTCCCTCAGCTAAGAAAAGCTCTGCCCTTCTCCTCTGCACCTGGTTTATCAAATCCTTCTGCCCCAGCCTTCTCCCTATGTCCAATGTCCTCTGGTAGCAGTCCCTGGCAAGCCCAAGATCTCCTCTCTCCTTGGCCACATCTGCCAGGGATTCAAGAGACATCGCTTCAGCCCTTTCATAACTGTGGGCTTGACTTAAAGCTAAGGATTTTTTCAGCAATTCTTCTGAGCCGCCAAGGTCTCTTTGGAGAGCCTTCAGACGTCCAAGGGATATATATCCATGAGCTAAATGAATTGGATCGCTCATTTTTTTCTTAATCTTAAGACTCCGATTTAAGTAATCCTCTGCCTTTGCCCACCTCCCCGTTTTCCGGTAAAGCATTCCTATATTATTCAAGATAAGGGCTTCATTCCGCTTGTTTTCCCTTTTTTGAGCAATGCTTAAGCCCTCTTTTAAATTGACAAGAGCCTGTTTATAATCAGAGGTGGCGAAGTCTACATTGGCAAGGTAGTTATAGACAATCAACATCTCCATTTCATCATCTGCACGACGGAACGTGGATAGGCTATCCTGGAGGAATTTCCTTCCCCGCAAATAATCGCCCAACTGAGCAAATGCTCGGCCAATGAATTTCTGACAGAGCCCTACAATTTTATGCTGGGCTGTCCCTTTGTAGGATTCATAAATCTTCATGCTGAGATCCTTGGCCTCTTCATCCCTCCCCATCTCCAGTAATACCCTGGTGAGAAGCAGCCGTGTTCTGGCCAATTCTATCTCATCTCCCAACCGAGCAAAGCTCTCTTCTGCTTCCCTCGCCTCTTTGAGGGCTGAGTTCAAGTCTCCACTTCTCAGATAACAATAGGCCAACTCCCCCTTAATCTTTGCCTTCTCTTTAGGCTTTGCCTTCTTAAGGGCCTTTTCGTAAAGCCCTATCGCCTGGGAGAACTTCCCAGAGTCTATGTAATTGGTAGCTGACTTAAGCAGATTCTCAAAGCTATCCATTATCTCCCTTTAGATCTATTTGTTGAAGATCATCTGCCAGAGAAAGAGAAGCTTTAGTTTCCAGTTGAGGAATGAATCCCTGTTCTTGGTGGTATTTTGGCGCTCCCTCTGATAACTGCTTGTCTGAGTCGAACTGCTAAGGGAATGTTTAGTTACAGAATGGTTGGCAGGATCAGATGTTGCCTGGTTGTCTCCTCCCGCTGATCCTGAACCACCTTTACCTGAATGATACTCCCAATCCCACGGCTCGGCGGCCATAAGCATCCGTCTCTCTTCTTCACTGGCAGATGCCTTTCTCACCGGCAAAAAGCTAACTATGGAAAGAAGAAAGGCTATAGTCAATAGGATAATACCCAACTTTTTCATCATCAATCACCTCACAGGGGAAATGTTTCCCAGCAGATTCAAATCAAAACCAAATATAACAATCTCAGCCCCCAAAGTCAAGGATTTTTTTGAAGGTAACCTGCGTTTGAGGGAGCTTTTGTGTTCTATTGACTGGGAGCTAAGTTCCATAAATATCCTCGTTTACCCGGACTGTAGGAGTTGATGGGTAGGATTTTGTGTGTAATCCAGGTTAATATCTTCCTCAATGGGATTACCGATTCCTTAGATATAATCAGCGGGTAAAAGAGGAACCTGAAATACCTTCTCCGGCTAGTTAGGACATAACTTCTTGATTCATAAAAAGAAAAAGGCAATCATTTTCAATTTTAAAAAAAACTTAAAAATAAAACTTGACTTTTAAGCCCCTGTTGAGTTAATATAAGGCTTAATTCTGTGAAAAGAGTTAAGGACAAAACCAGAAGCTAAGTAGAAAGGAGGAGAAAGTTGAAAGCCAACCTGCGTTTCGATTTCCGGGATGTCTTTAAGTCAGCCAGATTTGGATTGGCCGGAAAGAAGGTTTGGGTGCAGTTCTGCGGCATTCTCTTTGGCTATATTGTCTATCTTATTTTCAATTATATCGCCTTTCTTTCCAAGGGGATGAATATTGGGGAGATTTGGAAATTATTTGGGCTCTTCCCCCTTCCCTTCTTGGGATTCCCTTGGTTTGGTTGGGTGATATTTGGAGTGGGCGCGGCCATAGCGCTAGCTATTTGGCTTTTGGCCTCCAGCGCTGTGGCCAAGATAACCTATCAGGAGTTGAAGGGTGACGATTTTTACTCCGTAAGCGATTCCCTTGGCTTTGTCAAGAAAAATTGGAAGCCTGTTCTCCTCTCTCCCCTAACCCTGATAGGTATGATCGTTTTCTTCCTGGCTGTGGGGGCGCTGATTGGACTCATAGCCAAGGTTATTCCCTATGTGGGGGAGATTGCCTTCTCCCTGATCTTTGGCATCCCCATAGTGGGGGCTGCCGTATTTACCGTTTTTATGGCCGTAATTTTTCTCTTCTCCCTAATTTTGGGTCCGGCCATTGTGGCCACTACTGGGGAGGATACCTTCGAAACGGTCATCCAGCTCTTCTCTACCATTTGGAATCAACCCTGGAGGCTGGTTGTTTACCAGATTGTCCTTAAGTTCACCGAATTTTTGGCAGTGGGCGTGATGGCCTGGTTTACTGTAAAGGGACTGAGGGTCATCCGTCTCGTTATGGGTTGGTCTATGGGGGTTAAACTTGATAAGCTTCTTGGCTCGGCAGCGGGACTTTTACCCAAATTCCACTTTCCGATTTTGGGTGAGTCCCAGCTCCTTCCCCATTTCTCCACCCTCTGGGCCAATTTGGGCAATCCCGGCCCTATGGTCTGGACGATGGATGTTGCTGGCATCATCATCGGAATTACCCTCATCTTAATTGGCTTCTTTATTTTTGCCTATGGTGGAGCAATACTTAATGCTGGGCAGACCCTCATCTATATCATTTTAAGGTTGAAGAAAGATGAAGAGAACCTCTTAGAGAGGAAGGAAGAAGAGGAAGAGGAGACGTTTCCAGAGGAAGAAGGGGGGAAAAAGGAAGAGGAGGAAAAGGTAGAGGGCAAAGAGGAGGCAAAGGAGCCAAAGAAGACGGAAGGGGAGAAGAAACCGAAGAAAGAAGAGGAAGAAAAGCCAAAGAAGGAGGGGAAAAAGAAAGAAGGGGAGAAGAAGTAAAGCCTCTCAGATCTTTTCTTTTAAGCCATCGAATTCCCTCAAGGGTTCGGTGGCTTTAATTTTAGGTGATAATTCACCACGGACTGACCAAAAAATGGTCAATGGTCAATGAACAATTATCAATGGAAAATGAAGTCTTCGCCTTTATCCCATTTTAACCTGCTAATTGTTTAGTTGACCATTCCGTGCTAAACCAATCTCAGAAGGGGGATGGTGTGAAGTTATATAGGTTGAGACGGGATGAACCAGATTTGTTAGAGGGGAAGAGGATAGCCATCATTGGCTATGGGAACCAGGGTCGGGCCCAGGCCCTCAACCTGAGAGATGGGGGTAAGGATGTGAAAATAGGGCTTTATCCGGGGAGCCCATCCTGGAATAAGGCGAAAAGAGATGGTTTTCAGGTCCTTAAGGACGAGGAGGCCACGGAGTGGGCGGATTTGATCTGCCTTCTTCTTCCTGATGAAAAGCAACCTCAGGTCTTCCAAGAGGTTATCAGGCCTCATCTGCAGAAGGGTCAGGCCATCCTCTTTGCCCATGGTTTCTCCTTCCATTTTGGCCTCATCTCCCCCTTAGAGGGGGTTGACCTGATTATGGTTGCCCCCAAAGGACCTGGTCAACTGCTCAGGGAGGCCTTTACAATGGGGAAGAGTCTTCCCTGTTTGGTGGCCATTGGGAGGGACTACTCTGGAGAGGCCAAGCCCTTAGCCCTCTCCTATGCTCAGGGAATAGGGGGCCAAGAAGTAACCATTGTAGAGACGACATTTGAGGAGGAGACGGTCACAGATCTTTTTGGTGAGCAGGTAGTTCTCTGTGGAGGATTGGTAGAACTGGCCAGAGCTGCGGTGGAGGTACTCGTTGAGGCCGGTTTCTCCCCGGAAAATGCTTATTTTGAATGCGTCTATGAATTGGGTTTCATCATTGACCTTCTTTTAAGGTATGGATTGGTGGGGATGAGGAAAAGGATAAGCAACTTGGCGGAGTATGGGGCTTACTTAACCGGTCCCAGAATAATAGATGAAGGGATTAAGAATAGGATGAGAGCTGTTCTTACCGAGATAAGGAAAGGCGAGTTCGCTCGTAGATGGATGGAAGAGGACAAAAACAAGAAAAAGGAATACCTTCTTATGAGAGAAAAGGAAAAGAAAAACCTCCTCAATAGGATTTGGAAGAGGCTCTCACCTTTTATAAAAAGGAGGGCATAAGTTCTGAGAAAACTCTCTCCACCACAAACTGTAAAGGGTTTTTACAGCCACCTTCGGCATTTTGTCCTTGCTATTTCCGCAAAGCGGAAGGTCACGGCAAGTTGCCTCAGCCTCCGGGGGCAACCTTCATTGGAGAATTGTTAAAGGTTTTTCAGAATTACACCCTCCATCCTAAGTTTAACAAAAAAACCATCGAAAAGCAAGCACTTTTTTTAGTCTGAGGGGAAAATCTAGCTAAATTTGTCTTCCCTCATCTCCCCAGTTTCGAGTCTAAGGGGTTATGAGGGGGTTTCGCTCCTCCCCTGCTCAGGCTCCAGGAGAGGATGAAGGAGAGAAGACAGAGACCTCCCACTAAGCCAAAGAGAAAGATATAGGAGGAGATGTTAATTATCAAACCGCCCAGGGCCGAGAAGAAGACAGTGGGGGAGACTATTGTGTTCATAAACCCCACATAGGTGGATCTCTCCTCCTGAGGCGCTATCTCCAAGAGGTAGTTGTTATAGCCTATGTTTAAACCGCTTGTCGTAGCCCCTAAGAAAAAGAAGACCAAGCGAAAACTGACTGGCGAAGGGGGAAAAGCAATAGCCAATAAGGGGGAGAGCAGGCCGGAGATAGAGGTGAGGCTGAGGACAAACCTATTATCCCCCTTGTTGCTCAACCTCCCCCAGATTACATTGGAGAAGATCAATCCGGCCATCTCAAAGGAGATATATGATCCAATTAGCTTATCCTGCCCACCCATAATCCTTTGGGCGTAGAGGATATAGAAGGGCATTCCCAGAAGATATGTGCCCAATAAGGTCCTTACGAAGAAGAAACGACGGTAGTTTGCATCCTCTTTGAATATTTGGGGCCCTTTGAGCAGTGCATCCCTGAGGTTTCTCCTCTCCCCCTGGAGCCATGGTTCCCTGACAAAACAGAAGAAAATAAGGGCAATGGTGATGGAGATGAAGGCCAGGGTGAAGATGAGGCCAAAGTTGGTTGGAAAGGAATTGTGCACCATTATCTTCTCTACTATCCATCCCCCTCCTATCCCTAAGAGGCCACCGAAGAACGTCCTCATCCCAAAGAAGGATCCCCTCCTCTGAGGGGGGATTGTTTTTCCCACGATCTCCATAAAGGGAACGCCGGCTATCCCTCCAGCCACAGCATAGAGGGTGAAAAGGGAGAAAAAGAGCGGAAGCATAAGCCCTTTCTGGTTACTGAAGAGGAAGATGGAGATGGTTAACCCGGCAAAGAAGATGCTTCTTAAGGCAGCCATCCAGATGTAGAGGGGGAGTTTTTTCCCTCTATGTCCCACCAGCCCAGCCACCAACATCTGCGGGAGAAACCAGGCGGCCGCTCCCAAATTGGAGGAGAGGCCAATGAGCACTTTAGAGGTAGTTAGTTGGGAGAGGAAGGCGGGGAGGACGGATGAGCCCCGGATAAAGGCTGAGGCCAGGTTGAAGAGGGCTCCATTTAGGACACCCAAGGTGAAGTTTCTCCGCTGGCGGTCCATAGAAAGGAAAAGGAAGGGCCAAATTACCCTTCTGTCAACCCATTTCTCCCAAAATGTGAAAGTTCGTGGGAGATTCCATCTTCTCCGGACTCCTACATTCTCCCGGGTGTAATGGAAGGGTTTACTCGGGATTTGGGCTGTTATGTCAAGGGGATGGGGGGAAGTTGCTGGAGAGAAAGGGATAACTTGCAAAGTGAGGTGATATCCCGATAAATCGGGATGTCGAGGTCAGTAACCCTCAAAACCGGTGGCCGCAGAAGTTTTTATGTGGGAATTAGCAAAGGTTGGTGCCTTGGTGTATTTACTTTATATTTTAGGCTCAGGGCCGAGGAGGGGACTGAAGTCACAAAGCCTGAAGGAACCAGTGGCAATAAGAGGCCATACTTTCTGAGTTAAGTTGATCGGGCGCCCTGTACTACAATTTTGCAAGATATTGTTTTTTTTGACAAAGTTTTTCGTTCCAACCGCAAAAACGCTAAGATCGCAGAGGAAAGCAAAAGGGAAATAAAACGATTAGTTAAAAATCTTTAAACTTTGCGTCCTTTGCGACTTTGCGGTGAATTATTTGGCTGCGGCTCTGCCGCGCTATGGAAACATATTACTGGTAGGCTACGAAACCAAAAGAATAGTTTAATGGATGAAGCCCTGGAGGGAGACATCAATAACTGGCAGTTTTTTATCGTTTGTATAAAGGTGTAGCTTTTCCATAAATGATCCAACTGGGGCGTCTGGCTTGACCTGTACCTCTATCTGGTAATTTTGATGTAGTTTTTCTTTCTGGAGAAGGGATATTGTCGCGGTCACATATCCCAACTCATCCTTGGCCCTTAATAGTTTAAATTCCTTTCTCTCCCCCACATTTACTGTAAGTTTAAGGGTTCTCTTATGCCCCCGGTGACAGCCGAAGACCAGCTCCTCTGGACTTGTCCAGATACCTCCCCTGATGGTGCCAATTATGGGGATAGGGATTATTGCCTGCTTCTTGCTGTTTGTATATATCTTCAAACTTTCCGATAGTTTACCTTGAGGGACCCTGGGCGAAAGGGTAAGGGTTATCTCTACCCCGGGTTTGTCCTCAATAACCTTCTCCTCTTGGTGGGTAGTTAGATAGGGAGCTGATGACTCTACCCTTTCCACCTTAAGCCTCTTTAATTTCATCGGAAAGAGGTCGATCACCTTTTGGTGGGATTCCCCTAACTCCGCCTGGCCGAAGTCTACCCTACGGGGATTGACCCCGATGTCCACCAGAACCTTCCCGGTGATCTGCAGGGCAATCGTGGGTTCATCAGGGTCGTTGGATTGAACATAGATGGCCTTTCGCACCCAGCCCATATAGTTCTGCGAGTTGAAGACGGCCTTTATCTCTCCCGACTCCCCCGGTTTGAGCTCCTTCTTGGTGTCCAAAGCGGCAATGCAGCCACAGGTGCTCCCCACCTTCCTTATCTTCAGTAAGGCATTTCCCTTGTTCTTAAACTGGAAACTATGCGCGACCTTCTTCCCCTCATCCACTTCTCCAAAGTCAAAAACCTTCTCCTTAAAGTAGATATCTGGCCCCTGAGCGCTCTTCCCCTTGGTTGGAGGAACCTGAGGAGAAGGTCCCCTGGTGGTAAAACGGCAGACCAGGGAGATGGTCAGGATCAGAAGAATCCCGGCAAAAGAAAGGTAAAGTAACCGTTTCATCTCATTTCTCCCTTAGGTGCAGAAAGCTAAAACCTCTTTTATCTATCCGACTTTCCTAATAGGATTTCCCTAAATTCTTTAAGTGACCTAAGAACTTCCCGTTTAACCTTCTCCACCTGTTTAAGAGATAGCGGGAGGCGATATAGGTTTTTATGTTATGGCCCAGAGAATAGAAGCTCTTCCAAGCCCAGATGTAGAGTTTCTGTAGCTCCAGGGGTCTCATCTTCTTGGGTTTGAAGACCACATGGGTGCCATCGTATAAGGACCAATCCTTGGTGAAGATCCTTCCCTCCGCTTCCAAGACGTCATAGAGCCTGGTGCCGGGGATGGGGAAGAGGATAGAGAACTGGGCGGTGTCTAAATCGTATTTGTGGCAGAAATCCACTGTGTGCTGCACCGTTTGGGAATCGTCTTCGTCTGAGCCCAAAACGAACATACCGTGTACCCTTATATTGTTGGCTTTGACCTTTTTGATGCTGTTGAGAATATCATCTACTGTTTGTCTCTTGTTGTAACTCAGCAAGGTCTGCGGGCTCACCGACTCCAACCCCAAAAAGAGGACCAGACAGCCTGCCTGGGACATAAGCCTGAGAAGCTCATCATCCTTAGCTACATCTACCCTGGTCTCTGCTGACCAGGTGAACTTATAATCTTTCCTCAGTAAACCCTCTAACATAACCTTTGTCCCCTCCTGGTTGGCGGCGAAGTTGTCATCATAGAAGAAGAATTTGTGGTAGCCAGAGCGCAGGCGATAGCCGATCTCGTCCACAATTGCCTCTGGGCTGCGAAACCTGTATTTACGGCCAAACATCTTGGTCACCGAACAGAAGATGCAGTCATAGGGACAGCCGCGGGAGGTGGAGATGGGGACAAAACGGAGGTTTGCATCCACCCTGTCCAGAAGGGATAAATCCGGAATGGGAAGGGTGTCCAGATCCTCCACTGGCGCCCCTTTAACTATCTTGTCGGTTGTATTCCCCTCTACTACATCAACTATCTGGTGTTCTGCCTCCCCGGTGATCACCGTGTCCGCGTATTCCGCGGCCTCCTCGGCCCGGAAGGTGGCATGGGGACCGCCCATTAAGAGTCTAATGTCCGGCCTTTGTCTTCTGATGGCTTGAGCTATCTGGTAGCCACGATTGACCGTGGAGGTCATAGAGGAAATCCCCACCACATCAGCGTCCAGTATTGCGGGGTGCAGCCTTCCCTTTTTTTCGTCGTAGGCTGTGGTATAGTTTTCGGTTATGATTTTAACCTGATGTCCCCCCTTCTTCAGGATGGTGCCCAGATAGATAGGTCCTAAAAGGGGAAGCTTAAAGTAACTGTAGGCATTGAAGATGCCTCGAGGCTCGATGAAAACAACCTTACTCAGTTTTTCTCCTTCTCTTTTCTGTATTCGGTTCTCACCTTTGTGCTGATTCCTCCGCGGCTGGTAAACTCCCCCAAGACCTCCATATATTTGGGCTGGGCCATCGAGACCAGGTCATTTAAGATCTGATTGACCAAATGTTCGTAAAATATCCCCACCTGACGGTATTGCAGGAGGTAGTATTTGAGGGATTTCAACTCTATGATCAGCCCCCCGGGGATATATCGGATGGTGAGCTTACCAAAGTCGGGGAGACCAGTTTGGGGGCAGAGGGAGGTGAATTCAGGACAGGAGATCTCCACCTGGATATCTCTCTTCCCCTGATAGCTGTAGTTAACGACCTCCAATAAGTTTGGGTCAACTTCCTGGGGTGATTCTACTTTATCCTTTAACTTACGGCGAAATTCCTGTTCCATCAAAGAAGATTATACTAAATAAATCTCCTTAGGTCAAGGGATTTTAGATTTCACAACCAATTTTTGGGGTTGCTTTTTTTAGGTGGAACTGTATCTTGGGATGATATTGCTTTGCCTTAGTTGAGAACGAACGCTTCAGGGATTGAATTCCTGACCCCAATTTATCGTTCGAAAGGAGCAAGAGATGGGTCTCTTTATAGCTGATTTCCATATACATTCCCGATTTAGCCGGGCCACGAGTTCCTCGATAAATATAGAGAGCCTCAGCCGAGAGGCCAGAAGGAAAGGGATCAACCTCTTAGGGACAGGGGATTTTACCCATCCCGGATGGTTAGCGGAGCTTAAAGGAAATCTTACCCCCCAGGGTGATGGCCTCTTTGAGCACGAGGGTGTCCTTTTTATCCTCACCGTGGAGGTGAGCAACGATTTCTATCATAAGGGAAAGTTCAAGAGAATACACAACCTCATCTTTGCCCCCAGCTTTGAGGCCGTCGAGAGGATAAACCGAGTTCTCTCCCGATTTGGTGGCTTGGAGAAGGATGGCCGTCCCAGCCTGCACCTTCCCGCAGAGGATATAGTAAGGTTGATCTTAGAGGTTTCCCCGCAATCCCTGATTGTCCCCGCTCATGTGTGGACCCCCTGGTTCTCCCTCTTCGGGGCCAACTCCGGATTTAACTCAGTGGAGGAGTGTTTTGGCCAGCAGACTCCCTACATCTATGCCCTGGAGACGGGGCTTTCCTCAGATCCCCCGATGAATTGGAGACTGCAGAGCTTGGATAGATATACCCTGATCTCCAACTCCGATGCCCATTCCCCCACTCGCTTAGGTCGGGAGGCCAATGTCTTCTCCCAGCCCCTAAATTATTTAGAGCTGGTCAAGGCCATAAAGGAAAAGGACTCCGGGAAACTCCTTTACACCATCGAGTTCTTCCCTCAGGAGGGGAAATACCACTGGGATGGCCACCGGAAGTGTGGCGTCCGCCTCTCTCCCCGTGAAGCCATAGCCAACTATAACCTCTGCCCCATCTGTCAGAGAAGGTTGACCATAGGGGTGATGCACAGAATAGAGGAGTTGGCAGATCGTCCAGAGGGTTTTCGCCCCCCGGGGGCCATTCCCTGCAAACATCTTGTTCCCTTGGTGGAGATTATATCTCAGGTTTTGGGGAAGGGGCGGGATACCGTTACTGTGAGTTCCCTTTATGAGAGGATGACCGATTCCCTTGGACCGGAGTTTGAGATCCTCTTAGATAAGGGAAGAGAGGAGATAGCCAGGGTTGCCCCTCCTCAGGTGGCTGATGCCATTCTCCAGGTGAGGGAGGGGGAGGTAGAGATAACCCCAGGATATGATGGGGTCTATGGCCAGGTGAGGATAAAAACAGGAGAGGAAACCCCTCCTCAGATGGAGCTCTTTTAGGAGATGGCCAATTTAAGGTTGATTACCCTGGGAACCGGAGGGATGATCCCCTCCCTGAGTAGGGGGCTGCCCTCTACTGCCTTGAAGAGGGGTGGGGAGATAATCCTTTTTGACTGTGGGGAGGGAACACAGGTTCAGGTGATGAAAGCAGGGATCGGCTTCGGGGGGATAAAGAGGATTTTCATCTCTCATCTCCACGGAGATCACATAACCGGTCTCCCCGGCTTCCTGATGACCTTAAGCCAGACCAACCGCCAGGATCCCCTTTATATCTTTGGACCTCCTGGGTTAAAGGGTTTCTGGAGCGCCCTTGGTCGGACATTGGGATTTAAAACGGGGTATGAGGTGGTTATCCAGGAGATAGAAGGGGATTTCCAGATGGAGGGTGATGGCTATAGCATTAAAGCAACCCCTGTGGATCACACCATCTTCTGTTTGGCTTATGCCCTGATAGAGGATGAGAGGCCGGGTAAGTTCGATAAGAGTAAGGCACTGAGTTTGGGGGTTCCCGAAGGCCCATTCTTCGGCAGGCTACAGAGGGGAGAGGAGATAACCATCCCCAATGGTTTGGTGGTTGAGCCTTCCGATGTCCTCGGTCCTAATAGAAGGGGAAGGAGGATTGTCTATGCGGTGGATACTAGGCCCTGCGAGGGGGTAGTGGGTCTGGCCCAAGGGGCAGATGTTCTGGTCCACGAGGGGGTCTTTGGAGAGGAGCTCAGGGAGGAAGCCAATTTGCGGGGCCATTCCACCGTAGTCCAGGCGGCGGAGGTAGCCCAAAGGGCTAGGGTGGGGAGGCTTATCCTCACCCACATCAGCCCCCGATACAAAGATGTAAAGGAATTGCTTGCCCAGGCCAGGGCGGTTTTCCCTCGGACAACCATCGCCTGGGATCTGATGGAGTGGGAGGTCCCGGTGCACAAATAGGCCCTAACCTGATCTGTTCACTGAGGGGGCAGAAACCCTTTTCTGTCCCCAGAATGTTAAACCTCCCGCAACTCTTTTTTAGACTCTTCTCCCTCTAACTTCCAAACCCTGGTAGCCGCAGACTTCAGTCTGCGTTCCATCGCCACCCAGGAGAAGATAGAAGTGATTTCACCCTCTCTTTAATCCTCCCCCGTTAAGGGGGAGGAGAGTGTTTTGATTCCCGCTCTGTGAGGAGGGGTTCCCTGTAGAGATAGATCTTTAGTCTTCTCCGAGGAGGGCTTAATGAGGGCAGAACCTCACCAGTATGGAAATCCTGTTATCCTGTCAAAAAAGCCCCACCGCTTATGGCCAAGTTCACCCACGGTTCTTTTTGTAAAAATAGGAAGTGTCCCTATTTTTTCTATTTTTTTTGTTTTTCCTTTTTTGGTGACTGAGAAGTCCACAAGTTAGTTCACTTCATTCACTAACTTCCAATCCCGATTCTCTCGGGATATGGCGTCCCGCCAGCTCACACCGAAATCCTGTTACCCCTTGGGGGAAAGCATATCCTTTCCCCCAAACCCCCTGATGGTCGTCTCGGAAATTGTGGAATTTCCGAGACGGCAAGGCTGCTACACTTCCTAAGTTCCCTTAGGAGATTACCTGGGGCACTTAACCCAAAACCCCTACTCCACCTCCTCACAGGTTCCTTTACCCCTCTTCCTCTGGTCGCTATCTATCCCTAACCATAGGTCCTTGTCTCTTCAGCAATGCTTCCCCTATGACCTACCCACTCCTTTTCAACTTCCCCGTCTTTTTGGCGTAGGTCTCGGCCAAATTGAATATGAAGAGCCCTAAGGGGATGAACAGAAGGCCGATAATTAGGAGGAACAAAAGAGTGTCCCACATCTGACCGAGAGAGCTTCCCTTCAGAAGGGCG
Organism: uncultured Gemmatimonadota bacterium; assembly: GCA_964626665.1. Taxonomy (GTDB): domain Bacteria; phylum SM23-81; class DAOVCL01; order DAOVCL01; family DAOVCL01; genus DAOVCL01. The sequence continues at coordinate 165,769 of CAZVGK010000002.1, forward strand.
GCCCTCATTGCCCTTAAGGTATAGGTGGCCGGGGAGACGACCGAGAGGGGACGAATCCATCTGGGGAGCACGCTTATCTCATAATAGACGCCAGAGACCAAAAGGAGGACAGCCTGAAAGATGTGGGTCGCCTGGGAGCCCTTCTCTGGGGACATCAGGGGGAGGACGGCAGCCATTAACCCCAACCCAATGAAAGAGAGGCTGGAGACCACCAGAATCACCAGGGCAGCGCCAAAGTTGGCATTTTGCAGGCTGAGGTTAAAGAAGAGAGCAACGGCGAGCAATAAAACCACCGTCCTGATTATCCCATAGCCAATGGCATAGAGACACATCCCCCCTAAGTGGGTAAATCGGTGCACAGGGGCCATAAAGGTGTATTCGATCGTTCCCTCCCATCTCTCCCAGGAGACCGATTCGCTCACCTCGTGGAAGAGGATGGAGAGAAAGCCCCAGATCATTGCCCCCACTACCAGATAGAGGACCTTATCTTTTCCCTGGGTTACCCCGATGAAGCCAATGGTTAAGGCGTTGACGATGTTGTAGACCAGAAAGACGATCTCCCAACCCAAATACCTCTTCACTAAGTTGAAGTTCCTTTCCACAAAGCCATAACAGGCCTTTAATTCAAAGATTGCTTGGCTCATTCCTCTTCCTCCCAACCCTTTCCGGTGAGTTCCATAAAGACATCCTCTAAACTTTTCCCCTTTACCATAAGTTTTAGGTTCTGGGGGGTATCCAAGGCCACAAACCTTCCCCGGTCAATTATGGCTACCCGATCACATATCTTCTCTGCCTCGTCCATATCATGGGTGGTGAGCAGGACAGTGGAGTTGTGGTCCTCCCTCACCTGGAGGATGAACTCCTGCACCTGCCTCTTCGATTTTGGGTCCAGGCCAGTGGTGGGCTCATCTAAGAGCAGGAGCACCGGGGAGGTGAAGAATGCCCGGGCAATGGCCACCATTTGCTGCATCCCCCGGGAGAGGTTTTCCATTGGTTGATTTATCTTTCCCTTCTGAAAACCGAACCTCTGCAGGATCTCTCTGGCCCTCCCCTTGGCCTCTTTTATGGGAACGCCATACAGGCGGGCCGCATAGCTCAGGTTCTCCCAACAGGAGAGCTTCTTGAAAAATGCCGCATCCACCGAAACCCTATTTATCATCCTCCTTACCTTTAACCCCTGCTTAACTACATCCAGTCCGAAAACCTCTATTTGGCCAGTATCTGGCAGAAGTAGGGTAGAGATAAGCCTGACCAGGGTGGACTTCCCGGATCCGTTGGGGCCGACGACCCCCAATATCTCCCCTCGGTTCACCTCAAGGTTGAGGGAGTTTACTGCAACTGTCCTCTTCTTTCTACTGCCCCAACCAAACAGCCCTTTCCTTGGCTCCCCACCTGGTCTCTTTTCATAGAAAAACTTGGTAATTCCCTGACAATTAATGGCTAAATTCATCTTCTGGATTCTCCTTGATTAAAAGATGGATATAATAAAAAAGGCCGTGGGTTTGGAGGCATCCACGGCCAAGTTAAGTAAACAATCGATTAATGGTTAACTTTCGGTAATGGATAGACTCCTCCCTTGAATGAATGAAATTGGATTCATAATGATAAGGGAAATTGTTATCCTCGGAAAATTAGCCATCAGATCTCGCACCTTTAGTTTTATATAAAATAATCAATCGATTCCTTCCTGTCAAGGAAAATTTTCGAGACTGCCTCATAAGGCAAGATCTTAAAATTTGTGTCAAGTTTTGGGGACCTAAAGGAAGAGGTGAAGAATAAGCTTAGCCCCAGGCCCCTTGGTTGCAGGTTTTTTCATTCTTAATTCTACATTCTCCATTTTACATTCGAAGCTTCGCTAAAAGAATTAGGGTCAGCCTGCAAATTTCAAATTCTTATCGTAGATGAATGTATCCCGCTGACGGGTTGAACCTTGCGGAGTAAATTTTGTTGTTGATCTTATCTCTTGCGAGTATAAAAATTTGTGCTATATTTGCTCTATTGCTGACCTTTTCAATAGGCTTAATATGTGCCTGGTTCTTAACATCTATTAGCCCGCTTCTGGGTTATAAAGGAGTTAGAGGGAAAGGGTTCCTGAAGAGGGAGCTTCACCTTCATAATGAGAGGGCGATATCGATTCTCTTAGATGTGGAAGAGATGATTAAGTTTAAGGATGAACATATAACAGGAAGATTTGAGAGATGAAAATTGCCTATGTATCAACCTATCTTCCCAAACAGTGTGGGATCGCTACCTACACGGATTATCTCATTCATGGCATTAGGGAGGAAGCCCCAGAACTACAGATCAAGGTCGTTGCCGAAAGGGGCGCATCACCCATCAAGGAGGAGAGGTTTGAGGTAATTCCCTGTTGGGAAAGGAATGAGGATTATGTGGAGCCTATCATTAGACAAGTGAAAGATGTGGATGTAGTTCATATCCAGCACGAATACAGCATATACAAGTTTGATGATAGATTGCCTACAGTGCTCCAGGGACTTGATCTTGCTACCAAAAAGGTGATAACCATCCATTGCGTGCGGCCAGCTCAATTTTCGGAGGGAGGAGCTGTAGATGAAAACTTCGCTGCTCGGATCGCCCAACTCTCCGATGAGGTCATCGTTCACCTGGAGTCACAAAAGGCGATCCTGACCCGGCTGGGGATAACACCAGGAAAAATTCACATCATTCCCCATGGAACAGAGATCAGCGATGAAGACAAAGGGGGTTCACGGAGAAGGTTGGAACTGCCCTTAGAGGGGAGGATACTCCTTATGTTCGGGTTTGTGAAGAAGCACAAGTGTCTACACATCGTTCTGGAGGCCCTCGGGGAGATATTGGAAAAGTTCAAGGATACATACCTCTTTGTGGCCGGAGGCCTTGCCCCATCACCCTCTAAAAAAGACAGAGAGTATGCAGAATTTATAGGCAAGAGGATAACAGAACTGGGAATTGAAAAGAATGTTATCTATCCAAACAGTTTCTTCCCCAACGAGGATGTTCCCTATCTTTTTGGGGCCGCTGACATCGTCCTCTTTCCCTACTATGAGGAGGATCGGTCTGCATCGGGCTCATTTCATCTGGCCATAGGAGCAAAAAAGCCCATCATTGCCTCACGAATACCCAAGTTCGAGGAGTTGAAGAATATCTGTGATGAACTCCTTGTCCTTCCCTATAATTCCTCTGGAATAGCCGGAATAGTTATCAGGCTTTTTGAAGATCAAGAATTTTGGCAATATGTGGTTGACCGCACTGAGGAGTATAGAAGACTCACCTCCTGGCGAGCCGTGGCCAGCCAACACTTAGAGTTGTATAGAGGGACATTTCGGAATTTCTAAGAAATTCCGAAATGTCGGGGGATGTTTGAAGGGGGTAAGCCCCCTTCAAGGGTGACAGCGGAGCAATCCGAGCGAGCGCAGGATTGCGAAGCACCAGAGGGGCGAAAGCCCCTATGGGAAATTAGCGACCGAAGGGAGCTAAGTTCGGATAAGATGAAGATAGCGATACTATCGAGATGGAATACCGCCTGTGGCGTATCGCTTCACGCTGAACTTATCGGCAGAGAATGGGTAAAAGGTGGGCATAGTTGAGCCGTCTTTGCACCCAACAACATAAGACCTGTGGGAGGAGATGAGGAGTGGTGCTCAGATGCTTCAGCGACGAGGGCGATCATACAGATACATATTTCCATTCCGAACCCTCTTTGGAAAAAGATTATGAGATCCTAGTTGTGGAGCGAGTGGAGTGGGTGCCTTTAGAACCGCTGAAGAGATGTTTCCCCCAGATAAAGAAAAAGGCGCAATTGCATATCTACCCTATGCTCCCAGCGCTTCGAAGGTTGAATGAAAAGCATCCATTTGTCTATCTTGTTTTGGCTGACCCAAGGTATATTGCAGCAGACATTCGGCCATTAAAAGATGCCGGGTTCGTAGAATTGAGATACCAACTCGCCCCGCTGGAAAGAATCTACACCTATCTTTATGCCTCCGATGCATACCTTATTCACAAGCGGGTGGAGGAGGTGCGCCAGGGTGAGGCTGTTGTCCCCAGCGCAATTCTGATGTGTTTGGGAGTGTCGACTCCTATAATTACCTCAGCCACAGAATTCGCCTGGTTTTTGGAGAAGGAAGTTATGAGGTATTCAACCAGGGATGAGCTTTGCAAGCTACTTATCCAGACATTTGAGGGAGATAAAATCGTCGATGAAACCCTGAAATCTGCTGAAGAGTATGCAATTAAATACTCCCCTCAAAGGGTTGCAGGGAAGTTTTTAAGGCTGTTTGCCGGGTTATTAGGAGAGGAGGGGAGATGAAATCTTCCTTGGATCGCACTGTCAAAGGGTTAGGGGATGGAAAGGTTATTCAAATCGAGCCAGGAGAGACGATCTTCAAACTCTCCTCCTACGAAAAGAATCCAATTGTGAAGCCTCAGGACATTGGCCTTACCTGGTACGAGGATGGGAGGTTGAAGTTAGGGGCTGTCTTCAACGGTGGGGTTGAAGTGTTTGATGATAAGGTTTTTCTCTTGCCAAGATGTCACCGTAATTATCGGAAGGGAAAATACTTCGATGAGGAGCTTGGCATTGAACGATACTGTCTGGAAAACTACATCTCTGAGGTCTGGCCTCTGGTGAGTGAAGATGGCCTCCACTTCTCCAGACTCCGAAATATGGTGGTCCGGGGCGATGGCAGCGAGCATCGGGATTTCACCTATGGGATAGAGGACATCAGGATCGTAAGGTTCGGACGAAGGTATCTTCTCATCGGATGTGGCAAGATCAAGCCACCATTTAAAGGCGGGAATGCAGATCGGATCGTCATCTACTCCACCGAGGATTTCGTGAAGATCACCTATCATGGAATGGTTAGATCCTTCGACTCCCGCAACGCCATTCCCCTCCCGCAGTCGGTTGGTGAGCGATATTATATGCTCTTCCGTTTTCATCCCAATATCCACTTGGACATCCTGGAGGGTAGTATCGATCAATTACTTAATCCCTCCAGGCATACAGGTGCTTGGGAAAAAATCTATGAACGTCGCAGCGAGAACTTGCTTTTGGAGGCCGGGCATCTTCCCCACGAGAGGGAGAAGATCGGTCCAGGCCCCCAAATTATTAAAACAGATAAGGGTTGGCTGCTCATCTACCATGCTGTCGGCGAGATAAAAGTTGACATCTGCCGGGCCTATGGGTTGCAGGAAAAGATCGAGAGGGGATATTCCATCTCTGCTGTCCTGTTGGATCCCGATGATCCCGGGAAGGTGCTCTGTCGAACCAGGAACCCGATCTACATTCCTTCAGCCACCTACGAACTGAGAGGCAGTGATCAATACCCTGTGGATGTTCCTGCAGTTGTTTTTCCTGTAGGTGCTATCATTTGGAACGGAAAGCTGCTTTTTTACTGTGGGGCAGGCGACAAATACATCGTCCTTTTAAGTTGCTCCCTCAATGACCTGGTTAATTATCTCTGGGAACATTGCAGATTGTAACCTGAATTATTCATGAACCAATTGGCGAAATTTCTTGGTCTGAAAGCGCTGGGAACAGAATCGGGCTTCTGCACGCTATACTTGCAAAATCTTGTTTTTTTGACAGACTTTTTTAAACTGCAAGGCAGGCAAAGTAGACGCAGAGAACGCAAAGGTTCAAAGAAAGATGAGATAAAACGATTGGTTAAAAATCTTTAAACTCTGCGGTGAAGTATTTGGTTGCGGCTTTGCCGCGCTGTGTATTGTGGGGAACATCTACTGATGGCGATAACCGAAGGGACCTAAGTTCTCTCAGGTGGAGAGAAGGAAGTCTTCCCCGGGAGTTTCCCCTCCGCTATTTCTCCCCCCAGATCTCCTTGTATCTGACATAATCCTTAAGAACCATCTTGAGGTAGGCCCTCGTTTGGCTGTAATCTATTCTCTCCACAAAGAGGTCTATATCCAGTGGCTCCTTCAACCCTTTCTTCCACCTGAACACATTGGTTGGTCCGCCATTGTAGGCGGCCAAGGCCATCTCTGGCCTCCCACTAAAGCGATATAGCTGTTGGGTTAAGTAGTAAATGCCCAGGTCTAGGTTAATATCTTTCCTGTAAAGCTCCTGGGAAGAGATGATGTGCCTCCCCAAGGACTGGGCCACCTCCTCACCGGTAAGGGGCATAATCTGCATCAGGCCCCGGGCTCCGGACTTAGAGGTGGCATAAGGATCAAATCTGCTCTCCCTCCTAATTAGGGCTAAGACAAAGAGAGGATCAAGGTTAACCCTGCGGCTCCGCTCCCAGGCATCAGCAAGGAGGTGTACAGGGTAGAGCCAGCGGAGGAGGTAAGGGGGAAGGTCCTCTACCCTTTTCCCTTTAGCCCAATCTTCAATCCAACTAGCCACCTTATGACCCCTTAAATTCCAGCCATGTCGGACATAATATCCCAGAAGAAGGGTGAGGGCCGGAGGTTTACCCCATGCAGCTTTTTCTGCTCGCACAAACTCCCTTTTAGCCTCCCTGGTTAATCCCAAACGGGCCAACATCCTTCCCTCCTGATAATGGGAATTCCTCTCCAATGAGAGGATCTCCCCTCGAGGGAGATTGACCTTCATCCAGGAGGAGAAGTTCATCCTTTCCTTTAGCCTTTCCTCGAACCTTTGGGTTCTTACCAGAGGCCCGGCAGAGGTTTTTCTCAGGGGAAGGAATTCATCCCTTCCCTTAAGGAGGGATTTGGCCTTAAGGCCATAGTAGGAATGGGGGTACTTTCTGGCCAGTTCCCGCAGGGCCTTCTTTGCCTGGCTGACCTTGCCCATTCTCTGATAAATCTTGGAAATCCAATAGATGGCCGTTCTGCAAAAGGGGCTCTGAGGATAGAGTCCACGAAACCGGTTTAACAGGGAAAGGGAGCGAAGCTCATCTCTCCCTTGGTAGAGGCAGAGAGCCGCCCGCCAAAGGGCCTGATCAGCCAATTTCCCTTGGGGATAGCGATTTTGAGCCATCAGGTATTGATTTGCCGCGCCCTCATAATCCCCACTTCCTTCCAAAATCCCTCCGGCCAAAAAGAGCGCCCTTTCCCCATCCGCTGTCCTGGGGTAGCGCAGGGAACAGTCCCTGAATCGCCAAAAAGCATCCTCTATCTTTCCTAACTTCCAATCACACATGGCAGCATTAAACCTGAATTTTGGGGATAAGGTGCTGTGGGGGAATCCGGAGATCAGGGAAAGGTAGAGGGATTTTGCCCTTGCATAATCCCCCAACTTAAAGAGGCAGTTGGCCTGCAAGAAGGTGGCCTCCTCAGCCCGTTTCCCCTGGGGGGCGGATTTGAGGTATCCCCCAAATTGGCTTAGGGCGTTTTTCCATTCCCTCCTCTGGAAATAGGCTTTTCCCATCTGAAACCTCTCTTCAGGGCTGAGTTTTTCACCCTGTAATTTCTTGATTTTCTCTATTGCTTTCCAAGTGAGGGAATCCCGGGGAAATGATTTAACAACCCTCCAGTAGTAGCTCAGTGCTTTGGATGTTTCCCCTAACGATTCATATATCTTCCCCACCTGAAAGAGGGAATTGGCATTGTCTCCCCAGTCCTCTGCTATCTTCACCGCCTGCCGGTAACTTCCCTGCTGGCTGTAGGCTTTGACCAACATCCGCTGAGAGTTCCAGTGGAGTAGGCTCGCCCGGGGGATGTGGGAGAGAAGATCTAGCGCGGTTGCTGGTTTCTTTAGGCCTAAATAGCACTTTCCCAACAAGTAGAGGACCCAATCCCACAAGAGGAAATCCGGGGTTAAAGTCTCCAAGTGTTTTATCCCCTTTCTCCATTCCCCCAATTTAGTAAAGGAATATCCCATCTGAAATTGGACATTTGCCCCTTTCTCCTGGCAGGAGAAGAGCCAAGCCAGGGCTGCTGGGTAGTTTCTCTCCTCCAGATACAGTTTGGCCAAGGACCGCTTAGCCTCATCTGCTTGGGGGGGGTGGAGGAGGAGGAGGAGGAGTTGATAGGCCCTAATTGCCTCCTGCCTCTGGTTGAGCATCTCCAGGGAGAGGGCCAGCCTCTGGCGGGATTTTAAGAGGAGTTCTGGTCCCGCCCAGATGGAAATCAGCTCGCGATAGTCCTCCTTGGCCCTGAGATAATCTCCCCAGATGAAGGCCTTCTCCGCATCTTCCTGCAATTTTGCTACCCTTTGGGGGAAAGCAAAGGAGGAAGCAAGGGGGAAAAGGATGAAAAGGGTAAGGTAGGAGGTAATTTTTGAGAATCTAAATTTCATCCCTACTACAATCTTAAAGGTGAGGTGGCAGAACCCAGATTCTGCCACCGTTCCCCCGGGCCGTCAGGTGAGGGTATCTGACCGCTCAATCATTGGTGGCTCGGAGGATCTGAGCAGGAACTTAAGTCAAAACTTCGGGGCTTTGTGGCATATGCATTATCCGGGTTAGTTCCAAGTCGAATATTCATAAAATTTCTAATTCCAGTCAGTTGTAGAAAATTTCCAATAGTCTATGAATGAATAGGTCGGGTTTCAGTTGGCTAAACAGCCCAGGAGATTATAGCTTTAATGCGGATTATGAGAATATATCTGCTAAATTTTTAAAGTCAAGCCGTCATTTGGGGGAATTTTTTTAAAAAAAAACCTTGACAGGGGGAAAATTCTTTGGTATAAATTAGGAAAATAAGGAGGGAAAGTTGGTTAAGAATGTGAAGAAGAAGATAGAAAGGTTTAACCACAAGTTTAAATCTAAGGGGGGCATAGCCAAATTCCGGAAGATGGTGGAGAGGCTCGACACCCTGCAACAGATCGGGAATTACTTTGGCTTTTCCCGGCAGAATGCTTGGCAACTTTACAATGATCTTTACAAAGAGCCCTTCTCGACGATCAGGAACAAGAGGACCTTCCTCACGATGGAGAGGAGGACAAACACCTTAGAGGGGAAACTGGAGCTCTACCGCAAGGGGGGGAGTGCCTGGCGGAGGATATTTTATACAAAGGTGGTGCGGGCAGAGGCGACGAAAAAGGGATTGGATGTGAAACTCATAGGTAACACATCCTCTTATGTGGGACTATGGATAAATGGGTACAGGGTCATCGTTTCGGGCACCAAGACCAAGAGGGTGTTCTACAACACCAAGGGGAGGGAACCTCAGATCTACTTCCGTTTTCATATTAGCCCCCGGAAATGTGACTTCTACATCTTCGTCCTGGATGAGGGGAAGGGGGATCACCTCTTCTATATTATCCCTCAGGAGAAGATAAAGGGGCTCAGAGGGGTTAATCTGAAGGCTAATTATGATGTCCAATTGCCTCCAGGATCATCCGGCAAGCTCCCCTACAACTTAGGGAAGAGCAAATATCGGGAGTATCTGGGTGCCTGGGATGTGTTTAGAACCCCAAAGTGAGGTTCCTCCAGTTACTTTTTGTCCTCCTCCTTCTCTTTGGGTGTGCCAAGAAAGGGACAAAGTCAAACCATAATCCTCCGCCCCCTCCGCCTCCGGGCGTTGAGCTCCATGCCCCAGCGCACATCACCGGGCACTCTATGCTCCTCTCCTGGAGCCCCTATGTGGACTCCGGGTTTCGTTCCTACCGGCTCTACCATTCCACCACTGCCCCAGTGGATACCACCTCCCAGCTCTTGGTCACTGACACCCTCAGTTATGATACAACCTTTTGCGATACCGGGTTGACTGAGAACACCAGGTATTACTATCGGGTCTATGTTCTCTCCACGGATACCTTCCCGCGCGTCAGCAACCTTACTTCTGAGTTTACCCAGGGGGGAGATTACTGCTTCTATCTGAGGATGGGGGAGGGGGTGGGAGTGGCAGGGGAGAAGGTTGCCATTCCCCTTACCCTGCGGAGCTGTGCCCCCTTGGGGGGGTTCAGCCTCCTGCTCAATTGGGAGAAGGGGTCAGTGGATTCGGCGCAGATTAGGGATTGGCCCTATTGGGTAGGAGGGAAGGAGTATCGTCTGGGTTACTTCCAGGTTACCACCCAGGGGGTAGGGGATTCTCTGCGGAACAGACTGGTGGGGCTCTGTCAATCCATTGGGGAGGATAACCCCCCATTGCCCCCCAGCCAAGAACCGGACACCTTAGCCCTGTTCACCTTTTGGTTGAGTCCTCACTGGAATGGTCAAACCATTCCCATCAGTTTTTTGACCGAGAGACCCGGCAATGACAATGTGATCACCAACCCCACTGGTTCCTCCCTATATTGCGCCTCCGCCGATTGCCCTCAGAATACCTGCCCGCCTAATCCAGCCATAAACCTAAAGGATGGCCAAATAACCGACCATAAGAGGGAAAAGTGAGGGTCAATGGGGACAATTTGATCCTCCTTAGCTACAGCCCTTTTGACTGCCTAACAAGGGGGTCTGCCCTTTCCTCCTCGGCTATCTTTCAAGGGGAAGGGAGCCCTTCTGCTGTTTGCTGGTCCCAGTAGAGAAAACCCCAGATAGCCTCTTTGTTCGGGAAGATCTATAGCTGAGTGAAGTCCGACCTCTATTTACTGCCCGCCCATTCCTTGCTGGCCCTGTTGAAGGAGGGGAAGGTTTCCTCTGAGGAGATTATCTCCGCGGCCCTGCAGAGAATCGCAGAGATGGAAGCTGGCCTGAATAGCTTCATCACTCTTTTCAAGGAGGATTCCCTCACCCAGGCCAGAAAGATTGACTCCCATTTTAGATAATTTGAGTTAACCTCATTATCTGCTCTGGGGCCGGAGTGCAGTGATTTTGAGCTTGACAGAGGAAGGGGTTAAGTTTATTATTCGGGAAAGTCTAAGGAGGATGGTTTCCATGAAAATAGGAATTTTAACCGGAGGCGGAGATTGTCCGGGGCTGAATGCGGTGATCAGAGCAGTGGTGCGGAAGGGGATAAGCCTCTATGGTGACCAAGTCATTGGCATATTGGAGGGCTGGAAGGGTCTGTTAGAGGAGGGGATGACGGAGGAATTGGATATAGATAAGGTCTCCGGGATCCTCCACCGGGGTGGGACCATACTGAAGAGCTCACGCACCAACCCGCTTAAGGAGAAGGATGGCCCTCAGAGGGTCAGGGAGAATATGGATGAGATTGGGTTTGATGGCCTGGTTGCCGTGGGGGGGGAGGACACATTGGGGGTGGCCTATAGGCTCTTCCAGGATTATCAGCTAAAGGTGGTAGGTGTTCCCAAGACCATTGATAATGATCTCCCGGGCACGGATTACACCTTTGGCTTTGATACCGCGCTGAACATCGCCACTGAGGCTATCGATAGATTACACACTACAGCCGAATCCCACAACAGGGTTATCGTAGTGGAGGTTATGGGCAGGCATGCCGGTTGGATCGCCGTGGAGGCTGGTCTGGCCGGAGGGGCAGATATGATCCTTATCCCGGAGCGTCCATTTGATATCAATGAGGTGTGTGAGGCCATCCTCAAGCGACACAAGAGGGGGAGGGATTTCAGCATTGTGGTGGTGGCGGAAGGGGCCAAGATGCCTGAGGGGACTGAGGGAGAGGGTTACATCGCCCAGGACAAGAAGGTTGATGCCTTTGGTCACATCAGGTTAGGGGGGGTCGGCCATGTTTTGGCCAAGGAGATCAAGAAGAGAACGGGCTTTCAGACCAGGGTTACTGTCTTGGGGTATCTCCAAAGGGGAGGGACTCCCACCGCATTTGATCGGATTTTAGCCACCAGATATGGTATAGCTGCCATTGACCTCATCCACGAGGGTGGCTTTGGCCAAATGGTCTCCCTGCGGGGGAACAGGGTTGTCCCCGTGGACCTGAAGGTGGTTACCACGAGGATAAAGACAGTGGATGAAGATCTTTACCATATAGCGGAGGTCTTCTTCGGTTAACGATTTTGTAACAGTTCCCGGGGATCAGTTTCCAAGGATCAGGGAAAATCCGTTACTATTGGAATTAGCTGATTGCTGACTGCTGATCCCTGATCTCTGTGCACTATTACATTGCTTTTTAGGGAGGTGGGAATGCCTTTAGTAACCAATAAGGATGTGCAGCTTGCGGCCCAGCAGGGTGGGTACGCCGTTGGCGCCTTTAATACCAGTAATTTGGAGATTACCCAGGCCATAATTGAAACGGCAACCGAGAAGAGATCTCCGGTCATTGTGGCTGCCTCTCAATCGGCCATAAAGTATGTGGGTATGGAGATGTTGTCCCTTATGGTGAGAAAGTTTGCCGAGCAGGCACCCGTTCCGGTTACCCTCCACCTGGACCATGGCACCGATTATTCCATCATTATCGGCTGTTTAAGGGCCGGTTGGAGCTCGATAATGATCGATGGTTCCAGCCATCCCTTGGAGGAGAACATTAATTTGACCAAGGAGGTAGTGAAGGTGGCTCACGCCGTGGGGGTCTCTGTGGAGGCAGAGTTGGGAAGGCTGATGGGGATAGAGGACGAGATCTCCGTAGATTCCCGGGAGACCAGCCTCACCGACCCAGATGAGGCGGTGAGGTTTGTGGAGGAGACAGGGTGTGATACCCTGGCTGTGGCCATTGGCACCTCTCACGGGGCATACAAGTTTAAGGGGGAGCCCAGGCTGGCCTTTGATCGGCTCAAGGAAATAGCCGAAAGGGTCTCCGTTCCCCTTGTCCTGCACGGGGCCTCCTCCGTCAAAAAGGAGATCGTCCAATGGGGGGAGCGGTATGGGGCCAAATTCCCCGGAGCAGCGGGTGTTCCCGATGAACACATAAAAAAGGCCGTTTCCCTGGGGATTACCAAGGTGAACATAGATACGGATCTGAGGCTCTCCTTTACCGCTGGGGTGAGGGAGTTCCTGCAGGAGAAGCCTGAGGTCTTTGATCCGCGAAAGATACTGGGGGCGGGGAAGGAAGCGATGAAGGGGGTAATTAGCCAGAAGATAGACCTTTTGGGAAGTGGAGGAAGGGGATAAGCCCCCCGAACTATTCATAAAATCTTATGTATTTGCTTGGATGGTCGCGGCTTCTTAGATATAGGGGCAGGTCTTTAGACCTGTCCGAGAAGAACGGACAGACCTGAAGGTCCCTCCCTACTGAACTATATATAAGATTTCAACCCAGATTATGCAGTAAGAAACCACGAGATTCCACAAGATATACAAAATAAGGGTCCTTACAGGGATTGAATTCAAAACCTGTTTTTCACTTAAAGGGTGAAACCCTCCCTTCTTGAAGGTTCTTATTTAATCTGTGAGAATCTGTGTTCACCCCGTGAAATAATTTAGAAATAGGCATCATTGTATTCTTAAGATGGTTTTTATTTAACGGGGTTCATCTGTAGTTATAGCATATTTTGGGTTCAAACTCCAACAAGTTGTGCAAACTTGATGGTAGTTTATGGATAGATAGGGGAAGGAAACTAAGTTCAAAAACGGAGGTGAAAATGGCCATTAAGGTTGCCATTAACGGTTTTGGTCGGATAGGAAGGCTTGTCTATCGGGCAGCTATGGATGATTCCAAATTTGAGTTTGTGGCCTTCAATGACATAACCGATGCTCGCACCTTAGCCCATCTTCTGAAGTATGACTCTGTGCACGGCATTTTGCCTAAGGAGGTGAGCTCGGAGGGCGATGAGATAATAGTGGATGGGAAGAGGGTAAAAGTTTTTAGCCAGAAGGATCCCTCCCTCCTTCCCTGGAAGGAGTTAGGGGTGGATGTAGTTGTTGAATCCACCGGCAGGTTCAGGACCAGGGAGGGGGCCTCAATGCACCTCAAGGCAGGGGCGAAGAAGGTAATGCTCTCTGCACCAGCCAAGGGGGATGGGGCGGACATCACCATCGTGATGGGGGTAAACCACAAGCTGTATGATCCGGATAAGCATCAGATAATCTCTACCGCCTCTTGCACCACCAACTGCTTGGCACCGGTGGCTAAGGTCTTAAACGATAACTTTGGCATCGATCAGGCCTTTATGACCACCGTGCACTCCTATACCAATGACCAGAAGATACTCGACCTTCCCCACCAGGACCTGCGGCGGGCCCGGGCGGCTGCCCTCTCTATGATCCCCACCACCACCGGGGCGACAACGGCTACCGCCTTGGCTATTCCAGAGCTCAAGGGGAAGATGGATGGACTGGCTATCAGGGTGCCCACAGCTGATGGCTCCCTGGTGGATGTTACCGCTAAGCTCTCCCGGGGGACGACCAAGGAGGAGATAAATGAGGCTTTTCGCTCCGCCTCTCAGGGGGAACTCAGGGGCATATTGGAGTATTCCGAGGAGCCTCTGGTCTCCATAGATATAGTGGGCAACTCCCACTCCTCTATCTTTGATGCCCTCTCCACCCAGGTTTTGGGAAAGGACCTGATTAAGGTCATATCCTGGTATGACAACGAGTGGGGATACTCCTGCAGAATGGTGGATATGATGGAATATCTGGTAACTGGGGATTTCCATCCTTTAAGGGCCGAGAAGTGAGTGGGCTATGGCCAAGCTAACTATAGATGACCTGGAGCTAAAGGGGAAGCGGGCCCTGATCAGGGTTGATTTTAATGTCCCCTTGGATGCCCAGGGGAGGATAACGGACGATCGGAGGATAAGGGCCACCTTGCCCACCATAGAGAAGGTTCTCTCCGCAGGGGGGGGGGCCGTTCTCATCTCCCATCTGGGTCGGCCCAAGGGGAAGCCAGACCCTAAGTTAAGCCTGAGGCCAGTGGCCCAGAGGTTGGGGGAGCTTTTGGGGAAGGAGGTTGGCTTCCTCCCTGACTGTGTGGGAGATGAGGTGGGGAAAAGGGTTGCCGCAATGAAACCTGGGGAGTATCTCCTTTTGGAGAACCTCCGTTTCCACCCCGGGGAGAGGGGCAATGACAGGAGGTTTTCCAGAGAGCTGGCCAAGTTAGGTGATCTCTATGTAAACGATGCCTTCGGCACAGCCCACCGCGCCCATAGCTCCACCTATGGAGTGACCAAATACTTCTCCCAAAGGGCTGCCGGATACCTGATGGAGAAGGAGCTTAACTACTTGGGGAAGGCCCTTACTAACCCCAGCCGTCCCTTTGTGGCTGTTTTAGGGGGAGCCAAGATATCGAGTAAGATAGAGGTGGTAGCCAACCTGCTGCGTAAGGTGAACATCCTGCTCATCGGAGGGGGGATGGCCTACACCTTCTTGAAGGCCCAGGGGTTGGAGATAGGTAAGTCCCTCCTGGAGGAGGATAAGTTGAACCTGGCCCACAACCTTCTGCAGAATGCCAAGGATAGGGGGATAAAGATCTGCCTCCCCAGTGATTCTCTGATCGTCAAGGAGGTAGATGGTGAGGAGGTAAAGACGGTCTCCGTGGATGCCATTCCCCCGGATTGGATGGCTGTAGATATTGGACCCAAGACCATCGAAGGGTTCACGGCTAAATTGAAGGAAGCCAAGACGGTGGTCTGGAATGGGCCAATGGGCATCTTCGAGAAGGAGAGATTTGCCCAGGGGACGATGAAGATAGCTGAGGTGTTGGCTCAGATTACCCAGGAGGGGGCCACCACCATTGTGGGGGGTGGGGACACCGCGGCTGCTGTGCAGCAGGCAGGTTATGCGGATAAGATGAGTCACATTTCAACTGGTGGGGGGGCATCGCTGGAATTTTTGGAAGGGAAGGAGTTGCCTGGAGTAAGGGCCTTGACTGATAAATAGGGAATTGAACAGATCCAAATGGAGGTGAGAATGGCTGAGAAGATTACTGTATCGGTGATAAAGGCTGATGTTGGCGGTTATGTAGGCCACTCCGCTATGCATCCTGCCTTGGTGGAGAAGGCTGAGGAAAACCTGGAGGTTGCCAAGAAGAATGGAAAACTCATCGATTTCTGGGTGATGAGTTGTGGGGATGACCTCGATCTGATTATGACCCACAGAAAGGGGGTGGGGGATGAGGGGATTCACAAGTTGGCCTGGGACACATTTATGGAGTGCACCCAGGTAGCCAAAGGGTTGAAGCTTTATGGGGCCGGGCAAGATATGCTCTCCGATGCCTTCAGCGGAAATGTGAGGGGGTTGGGGCCTGGGGTGGCCGAGATGGAGTTTGGGGAGCGGGAGAGCGAACCCCTAATCATCTTTATGGCCGACAAGACCTCCCCGGGGGCCTGGAATCTCCCCTTGTTTAAGATCTTCGGCGATCCCTTCAATACCGCTGGTCTGGTGATCGATCCCTCTATGCACGGCGGTTTCAAGTTTCGCATACTGGATGTCTTAGAGGGCAAGGGGGTTACCCTGGCCTGTCCCGAGGAGCTATACGATATGCTGGTCTTCTTGGGGGCACCAAGCAGGTATGTGGTTGAGGCCATCAACAGGAAGAGCGATGGGGAAATCGCCGCCGTCCCCTCTACCCAAAGGCTATCCCTGATAGCCGGCAGATATGTGGGAAAGGATGATCCGGTCTTAATTGTTAGGGCACAGAGTGGGTTTCCTGCAGTAGGGGAGATTCTGGAGCCATTTTCCTTTCCCCATCTGGTCGAGGGTTGGATGAGGGGTTCCCACCATGGCCCCCTAATGCCGGTCTCATTTAAAAACGCTACCCCCAGCAGGTTCGATGGTCCTCCCCGGGTGATTGCTGCTGGATTCCAGTTGAACAACGGGAGGTTGGAGGGCCCTCGGGATATGTTCGACGACCCCAGCTTTGACCGGGCCAGGGATTTGGCCAACGACATTGCCGATTATCTGCGCAGGCATGGCCCCTTTGAGCCCCACCGCCTCCCCTTGGAGGCCATGGAATACACCACCCTGCCAGAGGTGCGCAAGAAGCTGGAGGGAAGGTTTGAGAAGACAAAATAAGTGTTCCTGCCTCCTAAGCTAACCTACGGAATTTGAAGGCGTCCCTTTAGGATGATTGGAGCTGCATTTGGATGAGTAGATACTCATCCGAAAAGGAGGAGTTAAAAAGCTCTGCATTCCATCATGCTATCTAACTGGGGCGCAAAGAGTCAGGGATCGAGTGGAAACAGTGGGATTCGCATTCCGGCGGACAGCCATTGAGAAAGAGAGCCAGCAGGGGAGCCGTGGAGTTATACGAGTCGCATAACATGCAAGTTTTACCGTCAGATTCTGCAGATAAGGGCGTGGATATCAAGAGGTTACTGAAAAGGATCGTTTGGGTGTTATGCGACACAGCTTGTCATCTATAAGGTTCTTATGCGACTAACATAAGCCGTAGTTATGCGGCGGCTGGTGACATTGAGAGGCAAGTTTTCCACTGACACTACGTCAAGTTCAGAATGTAGGGAGTGCAATGTAGTCTGTCTTCAAAGAAAAAGATGGGAGTGGTGGGCAGATGACAGGATCAAAATCGTTGTTGCGAGATGGACGAATTCAAAAGGCCGCTGGGGTGTGGGCAGAGTACGTAAAAGCGAAACGCGCATTGTTGGAAGCGGGTCTGATTCGCTCATTCAAGGCCGCTGAAGCAGACTTTGCCGAGTGGCTTGTAGCAGTCGTGTTTGATGGTGAACTACCTCCCAGCAAGTCGTATGCTGGCTATGATGTAATCGCTGGGAACAGAAGAATTCAAGTTAAAAGCATCGCCAAAATGCCTGACAATCCCAATGGTTACATAATTGTAAAGAAGGACCGGAAAAACGATAGGGAAACAGGGGCAACACACTACGCTTTTGTTTTCTTTGACGAGTTGATACCCGATGCCATCTTTCTTGTAAAGGAGGCTTTTGTTCGCCAGTTTCCAAAGAAGCAAATCAAGCGTCCGCATCTCGAAAACGCCAACAGTAGGGTTGAAGTTGATCTAAACGTTTTCAGGCGTTTGTAGCGCATTTGTTCGCCGCCGCATAACCACTCGCTGCAGCCGACCTTGCTATCGAGTATTTTTGTGAGGCTGTTTTTGCTTTTGTAGCACTTCAGGTTCAGGTTGGTCACACTGCGCAAGCCGCAAGGCGGCTGAGCTCGAGGCCGTTATGTGTCAAAGAATATCTGGAGTTTTTTAATATGAAAAGAAGGTTGGAAAAAATAATTGAAGATAAATTAATAGCAAGCAGTTTGTGGTCTAATAAAATTGAACAGGACTGCAAAAATCAAAATGTCTTTCTTGCAATCAGAGATAATCGATTCGATCTGTATCACAACGGCGGAAAGCTTTTTTGCTATGACAGCAGTGGTTTTAAAACTCACCTAAAATATGCTTCCGTAATTACAACAAGCGGGAAGGATTATCTGACTGAATCAGAATTATCAGCTTATAGGTTGGCTTCTGACTTTGAAAAAAATTATCAGAGAATTAAAGAAAATTGTTCCAACTATTCAGGGATAGAAGCTTCTGGTGTGTCACACTTATATCACAAACACTCATACTTATCGAATAGCAATGTTCTTGTTTTGGATATTGAAATTTCGTTTGAATCACTGAATGAGAAATACAATCAGGATAGAATTGATATTTTACTATATAATAAAGACTCCAAAACTCTACAATTTGTTGAAGCAAAGCATTTCTCAAATAAAGAAATCTGGTCAAAGACAACTCCAAAAGTAATAAGTCAAATAAAAAGATATGAATCGCAAATAGCAAAACGAAAATCAGAAATACTTTTAGAATACACTGAATACGTAAAAATTATTAACGATATTTTTGGTATATCACTGCCTGAACCAACAGATATTGAAGACAATGTTACTTTATTGGTTTTCGGCTTTGATAACGATCAGAAAAACGGCAGATTGAAAAAACTGATTACTAAAAACCCCGCATATTCAGGAATACAGAATTACTCTATTGGAAACATTAAGCAAATTGTAACTGAAAATCTTTGGAATGCAAAGGTTTTGTAACTATGAACTTTAAAATTCACAGAGGCACAAAAGAAATTGGAGGTTCATGTGTAGAAATTTGGACAGAATCAACACGGATAGTTGTTGATTTTGGAACGCGTGTAATAACGGGGTTTGCCCTTGACATTGGACAAATACCTCTAAAGGCTTGTTTAAGTGATTTTCACTTTGCCATTTGAAGCTTCGTCAAATTTGGGTCGTCTGTATCTTGTCGGTTTACCCCCTGCGGGCAGGAAAGGCGAAGCCTCGCTGGGGGGTGAGAGGTTTGCCTAACAAATAGCAAAAGAATTTAAAGAGAAAGAGGATATCAACCAGAATCTTGTTAAAGATCAAGGGCTGACCCTTGTCTATCTCAGTTAGGAGTTTCCAATGTCTGTCGTCGAAACGAGTTACGAACATATTATCCTTAACGAAAAAAAACAACCGATCATTGAAGGCACGAAAATCAAAGTAATTGAGCTCGTACTTGACAAAATAGCCTATGGTTGGAGCCCCGAGGAACTCCAATATCAACATCCTCAACTTACACTGGGACAAGTATATTCGGCCTTGGCTTATTATGCTGACCACCAAGAAGAGCTTGATGAAGAAATAGAAACTCAATTGCAGCAAGTAGACCAATTGAGAGGATCGGTGAAACCCACTCCCCTTGTCAAAAGGCTGAAGGCTAAGAAACTGATTTAATGGCAATCCAACTCTACACGGATCATAACGTGCCTCGCGCAATTGTGGACGGACTAAGATCACGTGGTGTCGACATCGTTACTTCATATGAAGATGGCACGAGTGAATTCGATGATTCAGAACTGTTCGGCCGAGCAACGGAATTAGGCCGTGCGTTATTCACCAGAGACTACGACCTGCTGCAGGAAGCAACAAGGCGGCAAAGGAGTGGTATTCGCTTCAGCGGTGTCATTTATGCACACCAGTTACGAGTTTCAGTAGGCATTAGAAATTATTGCAAAAGCGGGAGGGCCTGAAGATATCGAGAACAGGGTCGAATTCCTACCATTGTAACTCCTACCAGCCAGTCTCCCGTCGGACAAATACTTCTATAGGCTCATTTGAGTAATTTTCACTTTGCCATTTGAAACTTCGTCCAATTTAGGTTCTCTATACCATGTCGGCTTGCCCCCTGCGGGCCGGAAAGGCGAATCCTCACTGGGAGTGAGAGGTTTGCCTAACAGATAGCAAAAGAATTTGAAGAGAAAAAGGGTATTAACCAAAATCCTGTCAAATATCAAGGGTTAACCCCTGTCTATCTTGAAGCCGACAATGCTATCGAGTCTCGTCTTGAGATTGCTTTCGTCTTCGAGCGATTTGTGTCAGGGTTCGTTTCACTGCGGTAGCCGCATTGCGGCTTGTGTGCCATACGTTCGGAGTAACTATTCAATTGTTGTTGCACGATAAAAATGGTACATTAAGACCATGAACAGGAAACACACAGCCAAATACCGAATGTCGGACAGCCGAAACGACGACTTTGTTCCTGGCAAGCCGGCAGATCGCATTAAACTCGTCTGGATTCTTACCAGAGAAATTATGTCCCTGAGCAAAAAGCACGATGCTGAACGAAGACTACAAAGACATGTTACGCGCCTTATCCGACGAGAAGGTTAAATTTCTCCTCGTCGGTGCCTATGCAATGGCAGCTCACGGCTACCCTCGGGCTACCATGGACATAGATATTTGGGTCATGCCATCACCTCAAAACGCCGATGCCGTGCTACGAGCACTGCGCCGCTTTGGTGCACCTCTACACAATTTGACCAGGGAAGACCTCCAGAAGGATGGGACTATTTTTCAGATCGGTGTTGCCCCAAGGCGAATCGACCTTATGACTGCAGCATCCGGGCTTCAATTTGAAGAGGTATATAGACGGTCGTTGTCTGTGAACATCGAGGGGATCGAAGTACACATTCCATTAATTGGTGACCTGATTCGAAACAAAAGGGCATCAGGAAGAACCAAGGATTTAGCTGACGCAGAAGCATTGGAATCACTGAGGAACTCAGAACAACCGCATTAACTCGGACTGTCAATTCCGCTGTGGAAATAACAGGGTCAGCCCTTGACATTGGACAAATACTTCTGTAGGGGGGAGTTGGGGGCGGCCATAAAATTATAAATTTCATCTGTGGCCCGACTGTAGAAACCCTGGAATGAGTAGCCGTAAGCCCTTAGTAAACGAAGGGTTACACAGCAAGGGGGCTGGTTGAGCCCTATCTGTTTCCTGATGTTAGATAGAAAGAATAACAATTGAAGAAAGAAAAGCTGTTACGAAAACTGCTTTCTGGCTCAAAAGATATTCGATTTTCGGAAATTCAATCGGCGGTGGAGCTATTTGGATTTCGTCTCGACCGTATTAAGGGCAGTCATCATATTTATGAACATCCCGATATACCAGAATTGATCAACCTGCAAAATGTAAAAGGTAAGGCAAAACCGTATCAGGTTAAACAATTCTTAGCATTGGTGGAAAGATATAACCTGCACATGGAGGAATAGAGATGAAGGACTATCATATTAATATCTTTTACAGTGAGGAAGATGAGGGATACATTGCCGATATTCCTGACCTCAAACATTGTTCAGCTTTTGGTTCAACACCACAAGAGGCACTTAGTGAAGTATTAAAAGCTAAGGAAGCGTGGTTAGAAGCTGCTCGTAGTAGAGGTAAACCTATCCCTGAACCAAGCTATCATCCTCTTATTTATGAGATTGCTTAAGAATTTCCAATAGCAAAAGATACGAATTTAAAGAAGAAGTCATAGGATATCACTCAAAATTTGTTAAATACCAAGGACTGATCCCTATTCGTTCCCCTTGAACCCCACTGACTCTCTCTCGAGGCGAAGGAATACTTGAAAGCGGGTATAAACTGCCAGGTTACCACACGTTTCTTCACTCCCTTGCTACCCGGCCTCCCTGAAGACGGATATGACATACGAACCGTGCTGGAGTTGTTGGGACACAACGATGTGAAAACCACGATGATCTACACCCACGTTTTGAATCGTGGCGCGAAGGGAATTCGCAGTCCGGCGGATAGCCTTTGAGAAAGAGAGCCAACAGGGGAACCGTGGAGTTATACGAGTCGCATAACATGCAAGTCTTACCGTCAGATTCTGCAGATAATGGCGTGGATATCAAGAGGTTACTGAAAAAGTTCGTCTGGGTGTTATGCGACACAGCTTGTCATCTATAAGGTTCTTATGCGACTAACATAAGCCTTAGTTATGCGTGAAAAGAAAATGAGTAGAGCGAAATTTCAAGTATTAATCATTCCTTTTCGAATCGCAGAAAATGGAATACCTGAATTTGCAGTTACAAAGCGCTTTGATATGGATGCTTGGCAGTTCCTCTCCGGTGGCGGAGAAGCTGATGAAACTCCAATACAAGCTGCCAAGCGTGAAGCTAATGAGGAAGGGAATATCCCATACGATTATGAAATGATAAAGTTGGATTCAACTTCTTCAATTCCTGCAATTAACTTCGCCGCTCATAAGGAGTGGGGAGACACTGTCTATGTTGTCCCTGAATACTCTTTTGGAGTGAAAATGCAAGATAAGGATTTGATACTGAGTTTCGAGCATACAGAGCTAAAGTGGTTGAAATATACGGAAGCTGTCGCAGTATTAACATGGGATAGCAACAAAACAGCATTATGGGAATTAAATGAACGCATAACAAGGCGCTGCACTGGACGCTGATTCAGCTACGCTCCAAAATGCAGGTGAACTCAGTTGTTATACTTAAGAGGTTATGTTAAATGAAAAGAAGAGAACTTAAATATCGAATAAACTGGCGAGATGCATGGGAGAAAATGAGGCGTGAGAGAATTAGAAAACTCATAGTAACGTATGACAGGGATTTCCAAATAAAATCCAACGAAGATTTTTCAAATCGTTATAAGTGGAATGATTACGAATCTGGAAGAGAAGTGGTGAATATATTGGGAAATATTTTAAATGAAGACTTCGAAGTTCTTGAGATCGGTCCTGGTCCTGGAACTTTAACGATCCCTCTTTCTGAAAAAGTTAGAAAAATCACTTGTGTAGAGGCTTCAAAAGCAAATTTAGAGATTTTAAAGGGAAATTTAAAAGAAAAGGGCATTGAAAATGTCGAATTGATAAATGAGTATTGGGAAAAGGCTAAAATTGAAAATAGCTTTGATTTAGTTGTTTGCTCACATTTTCTTTGGATGGTTGAGGATCTTGAAAAGCATTTGGAACGAATGGAGCAATTTTCGAACAGATATTGTGTCATAGTCCAGCCATCTGGGAGAGATGAAATGGTTAAGAAGGCTTTTGAGGAGATTTGCAAGGAAAGATACACCGGACAATTTGAATCGGATGCAGAGTATTTCCCTTATGTGATTTTAAGGGAATGGTCAAGATTTTTAGATGTTCGCTACCTCAAATATTCCTTTGAACTTAATATAGAGGAAGGTATTAGGTATATAGCGAGTTACTTGGGGAAATTCATAGAGGTTGATGAACAAGTTGCAAGTAAGATAAAGAATTTTTTGATAGCCGAGGTGGGCGAACCTTGGGTGGTAAGAGATAAAGCAGTTGTTATGTGGTGGGAACCAGAAAAATGAATGAACAAAAAATTAAAATCTTTGAAGGTATTACCAGAAATATATTCATATTGGGGTTAGTAAGTTTATTCACCGACCTTTCAAGCCAGATGGTCTTTCCATTAATTCCTTTATTTTTAACTACTGTCTTAGGTGCTGGTGCTTATGCAGTGGGCATTGTTGAAGGTGCTGCGGAGACAACAGCTTCTTTATTAAAGGTTGTTTCTGGTTATTGGTCGGATAAAATTAAAAAGAGGAAGCCTTTTGTTTTGTTTGGCTATTCTCTGTCGTCTATAACAAAACCATTGTTCGCTTTTGCTAATGTCTGGTCTTTTGTTCTTTTTGTCAGGGTAATAGAGAGAATTGGTAAAGGCCTGAGAACTGCTCCAAGAGATGCACTTGTGGCTGAATCTTGTGATGAGGGTGTTAGAGGGAAAGCTTATGGGTTTCATAGGGCTATGGATGGTATTGGTTCAGTTTTAGGAGCAATTCTTGCTTTCTTACTTCTCCCAGTTTTAGGATATAGAAATATTTTTCTATTTGCTTTTATACCGGGAATAATTGCAGTATTTGTTATTCTGTTCATCAAAGAGAAAAAAGCGCCTGTGAAAGAAGAACCACAAGAAAAACCTGTTAGGTTAAGTTTCAAGGGATTACCTAAGAATTTAAGATTATTTATTATTGTTTCTTCAATATTTGCCTTAGGTCATTTTGGATATGCTTTTCTCTTGTTAAGGGCGAAGAATATAGGATTGGCTGATAACACGGCAATCCTTCTCTATGTTTTATTTTATATCGTTTATACTATTTGCATAATACCGGCAGGAATATTATCAGATAAGATTGGAAGAAAACCTGTCTTAGTCGCAGGATATTTAGTATTTGCGATAACTTCTTTTGGATTGATATACAGTTCAAATATTCATAGTATTCTATTGTTTTTCGTAATTTATGGAATATTCTACGCAATGATTGACGGTGTTCAAAGAGCATTTGTAGTAGATTTAGCCCCAAAACACCTGAAAGCGACGGCATTAGGAGCATTTCATACAGCAATAGGACTGGTAGCCCTTCCGGGTGGATTCATCGCTGGCTTGCTGTGGGATAAAGTAAGTCCGGAAGCAACCTTTGTGTATGGTGTTATACTAGCAATACTTTCAATAGTTTTATTCATATTTGTAAAATTTAAAACGCAATATGCAATTAAATATATATAGATGAGCCCTCGGGGAGTTTTTTCTGTATAAGCGAGGGTTCATCCTGAGGCCGACGCAAAGAGGCTAAAAAGAGCTCAAAACTGAAGATCCTTCTTCGCCACACGACGTGGCGAATCCGACGCGTTGTTTGGCGGAGCTCTTCGCTTTAAACAAGCCGCTCAGGATGAAGGGTCGGCTCGTAAAACACACCGACCCCTCATATAGAGACAAGTAACTGTGTATAACAAGACGCCGCACCTGACCGCTATTCCGCTGCGCCCCATAACGGCAGGTGAGCTCTATCGTTATACATAAAAGAGTATGATAATGAACAAAGCTATGAAAAAATATACGGATTTACTCATTCAAAAAAGATATAGCGATAATACAATAAAAACATATTGTAATTATTTCAAAGATTGCTGTGTTTATTTTAAAGAAGAAAAATTAGAGGATGTAACAACAAATCAAATAAACTCATATATTTTAGAGCTGATAAAATTAAAAAATATTTCTATCAGTCAGCAGAACCAGCGAATAAATGCGATTAAATTTTATTATGAAAAAGTGCTTGGAAGAGAAAAGCAATATTATGAACTTCACCGGCCTAATAAGGAGCATAAATTACCAAAGGTTTTAAGCAAAAATGAAGTCAAAAATATTCTAAATTCATGTAGTAATATAAAACACAAGTGTATTTTGATGTTAACCTATTCTGCCGGATTAAGACGGAGTGAGTTATTGAATCTTAATATCTCTAGTATTGATTCTGAAAGAATGGTTATAAATATAAGAGGTGCAAAAGGCATGAAAGATAGAATTTCTTTATTATCTGATAATTTACTCCAACTTTTAACCCAAGTTCACCACAACAGAAAAGAAATGTTAATATTTTCAATAGCTTACGAAAGCTAATTAGCAATAATGGTCACTACAGATTTTATTAGATCGTTACTCTCTTAGGTTTGCATGGCACATAATCCAGACCCAAGGCATCATATATTGTTTTATGGAAGTATTCTGGCTTTGAACATTTCCTAATATAGATGGTTTTTCCTGACTCTGTTTTCAATTGAGTTGTTACTCTGCTATGTGTGGAAAGCCATCTTCTGATGGTTGACCACCTGTAGTTGACCCCAACCTGTTTTAATCGGGTGCGGATACTATGCAAAATGTGATAACCAACAACTGTAATAAAAATATGTGCATCACTGCGATTCTCTTTCTGATGGCAAATGGGCCGCATATTCAGTTCGGATTTCATCGAGCGAAAGGCATCTTCCAATTCGTTCAACATGATATAAATTTCCCATATCTCTTTTTCACTCAGGTCACCTCTATCAGTACGCAGGTAATAGCTGCCCGAGAATCTTTGCTCAGATTCATCTTTGATATATTCCCAAGTAATTTTATCAGCCAGGCCTTCTTTTTCTTTAACGGTGATATTATAAAATTGGGAAATCCTGGTATATTTCTCTTTTAACCGACCAATCCGCTCGCAGACTTTTTGATAATTCTTGGTACAACCTTTTTTGTGAATAGATTCAGCAATGTGCTTCAATTGATCCTCAAAAAGCTGTTGTAATCGGCTTTGCATGGCCTTCTCTTTCTTCTTCTTGGCCCGGCTTTTACAGTAAAGAAAAACCTCTCCGTCGCAGGTGATCTGCTGAGCTGCTACTTTATTTTTATTGTCCTCTTTAATGAGGATAAAATCATCCCCCTCCGGTGGGTCCATCTTCCTACGGGACACACAAATGTAATGATACTGAGACTTAAGTGCTTCAAGGTTCTTTTCAGTGGCAATGCCAGCGTCAATGACTACTGTGGGCTTATCAGGGTTTTGGGATGGCTCAGTTTGGTGGAGGACGTTGATCATTCCTAACAGTGCCTTGGGTTCACTCTGATTTCCAGCAAAAACTTTGCTGGTCTTGGG
>CAZVGK010000003.1:0-174534 GCA_964626665.1 uncultured Gemmatimonadota bacterium
CAAGAGAAATGTCGTTTAATTTCCTTTATATTACAATTTAGCCGATAGTCATGTACTACGAATTTATGAATAGATCGGGTTAGACCCCTTAGAAATTTCGCAGCTTCAAATCATCCCATTGGCCTCAACCCATTCCCTGGCCTCCCTGAGGCCAAAGCCAAGGTCTTCTACCCGATGGCAGTCTGAACCAAAGGAAACCGGTCTAAGTCCGAAATCCTTTGCCATAAGAAGGATCTCTTTGCTGGGATAGAAATCGTTAAAAGGTCTCCGTAAGCCAGAGGTATTTACTTCAAAACCCACCCCGTTCTGGCGCATAAGCCTAAATACCTCATGAATGTAATCCCGATAAATCTCCAATATCTGCGGCCCATACCAATCATAGCCATACCTCTTATAGACATCGAGATGGGCAATCACTGGAAATAGTCTGCTTTTTACAGCTTTATAAAGGACATCAAAATATGCTTGAGAAAATTCGGATAATTCCTTGTTTTTAAAGTAGCTTGAAGATTCGATCGAGGAAGCAATGGCGATATGGTCGAGACAATGAACAGCCCCTAAGATGAAATCGAAATGATTTTGGGAGAGGAATTCCCTTAACTTATCCTCGATCTGTGGGGAATAATCGATTTCTAAACCAGCCTTTACATTTAGACCGGAGCTACTATATCTATCCCTGGCCTCCTCTATCTCCCGCCAGTAGTCCCCTATCCAATCCGAATCGAACGATTTAACCTTCCCCCCCACCCTGACGAAATCATCCAAATCTTTCCTTAAAGGATCGGTGTCATAATGGACAGTAAAACATATCTCCTCTATCCCCAACTCCACCGCCCTCTGGCAATAGAGATCAATGGTAGCGTTAGCTTCTACATCCTTGGAGTAGTTGGGATGAACATGGCAATCAGCTAATTTCATTTTATGGGGCTATCGTTTTAATCTTCACTTCCACTTTCCGTTGATACCCCCTTCACCACTTCCCAAAAGCGAGGTGGCAGAACCCCGATTCTGCCACCCTCCCCTCTGCCTTAGCCTGGCTTTGAATCGGATCAACTTTTTAGTCAAACCTTTAAATCTGTCCCAGTCAACCCTATTGACTTTCTTCATATTTATCCTCAAGTTGTTTCCATATGTCTTTTGAGTACAAAGGAAGAAGTTTTAACTGTGTTGCAGTAGTATGTGGAGTTATCTCCCTATAAAGAGTTCTCGCATACTTATTCATCAACTCTGAGTTAAGGATGTAAACTATGTCTTCCATCTTGAACTTCGCGAAAAAATCCCCTTTGGGGAACAAAAGATAAACATCTGAAATCCATGGATACTTTTTTGAATCAAGAGCAGCTACTACCCTTCCCCCTTTTGTATGTCCAACTGCAATATGCTCTTTAAGGTAAAAACTCTTTAGAGTTTTTACCTTATCAGATTTAATCCAATAGCCAGAAAAGTTAGTTTCATAATCTATTTTGAAGGGTTTTAGATTTCGCCCATTTAAAATCGGTAAATACCCATCCAGAAGCTCAGTAGATTTAAACAACTCAGATGTTCTGTTCCTTCGGTTTGATCCACCCGGTTTGTTCGAAAATTTTAGCACATATGGGTTTTTTTTCACCTCAGGACTTCTTGCAGAGATATAAATATCAAATAAGTTTCCCAGCTTGTAAGAAGCTCCTCGCTCCATTTCTTTAGAAAAATTGTCCTCAAACTTAATAATCTCGCCGTGATATTCACCCCTTGAAACTGCCAAGTCTCTTTCCCCATTTGAATAATCCCATAACTCCAACCCTTTACTCCCCTTTCGCAATTCAAGGATAACAGTGCAAACTTCAGCATCTTTGAAAACCTTTAAACCCAAATAATAAACTATGACTCTACCGTTATAAGCTAAAAATTTTCTCAATTTCTTAAACTCATCTAATATCATCCAAGTCGCTGGAATGATAAATACCAATTTGCCTTCTCTTTTAAGAAGATCAACTGATTTTTCTATGAAGAGACCATAGATATTATACTTCCCATACCAGGTTCTAAACAGACCTTTATATTTCTCTTTCAATTCTTTTGTTACCGGTATGGGATAATGTTTGTTTTGGCCCATTATTCCATAAGGGGGATTCCCAATTACAAGATCAAAGTCTGGATTAAGTTTTGCAAGGAGAAAATCTTCCACTAAAACAGGAATCTTCCCATAGTTCCCTTTAAACCCACGGAGTTGCAGATAGGAATATACATAGTCATTAACTTCATCAGCGATTTTCTTTGTGCTTTCTACCCCGAAAATATTTTTTGATAAATTAATCTCCTTTGGATTATTGAGAATGTATCTTTCTAAAATTCTTGCCAAAAATTGTCCCAGACCACAAGCTGGCTCCAATGCTTTTCCAGTCTGGAATCCGCTTATCTTCACCATTAAGTCAATAACTTCATCAGGAGTAAAAAATAATCCAAATTCTTTCCGCACATCCTCATATTTCCTCAGTATTTCAAATTCCATAAATTTGTGATCCAGTTTTTCATCTAATTTCAGGGAGGTCTGCGTTTCCATATCATCCAATCTTTTGCATTTTAAAGTTCCACCGAACCCTTTTACCACTTATAGCTAAGGCCCAGGAGGCCATTTATCCCTGGTTCTCTGTAGTCTTTCCAGATTTCATATCTGCGATTAGCGAGGTTATTTCCCTCAAAAAACACTTTAAAATGATCGTTCAAATTCTTGTTCATTTTGAAGTTAACCAGATAATAAGATGAAAGGCGTTCATCTGAAATTGATGAGCCATATCTCCTGCTGTGATATTCGCTCTCCAGCCAGCAGTTTATCCCCCATCTCAGGGGAAAGTCCAAGGCCAAGGAGATGCCAAGCTTCTCCCAATAGGGGATATGCCAGGTTGATAGGCTATCCCCTCTGGTTAGATCAGCATCTCTGAGCACAAGGGAGAACTCCACATTTAAATTTGGATAAGGGGAAAATCTGAGGAACAGGTTATTCTCTAAGATCCTTATCTCAGGAAAGGATCCAAGCCTAAAGAGACCGGAATCCCCTTCCCAGAAGAGATAGTCCCTGATTTGTTGGTGAACCACAACATCCCTGAGGAAGAGACCCCCCTTCACTTCATACTCCATCCCCAAAGATACCCTTACCCTCACATCCTCCCACCTCTCCCTTTGGGGAAAGTAGAAGTATGGGTTCTGAGAGAAACTATCCCTGAGTAAGTGGGGGGTGAGACCGCCTGATAGATGGAGAGAGAAACCTACCCCTCTTTTGGGGATATAGTTTAGGTGAAAAAAGGGAGAGAACCTCTGCTCTTTCCCCCCTTGATGGAGAAGTTGACCTTTGAGACCGACCCCCAGATGGCCTTTTTTCGTTAAAGGGAACTGACCTTCAACCCTCGCCTCCCAGAGGTTTTCCCTGTTTTTTAGTTCGAAGCTACGCAGTTGGATGTCAGAGAGAAGAGATATATTCCGGTAGCTGGTCAGCCCCCCCAGTCTGACACCCCAAATTCTCTCTCGCCGAGATGAAGAGGAAACCCCACTCTCTCTATCCTCTGCCTTATCCTCTTGGTATCCCAGACCTACCTCCCAGCTATACCTTCCGTTTCTCTTTATATCAAAGTTTAAATCAACCTTTTGAAGTTCCCTTCTCCTTTGGGGATAGAACGAGCCGTAGAGACCGAATTCCCTTTGACTGTAGCTCAGGTTTGAGGCCAGGTTAAGCAAATCGGTAAAGGAATATCCCAAGGAAGTCCCCATCCCCAGGTTCCAATGATCGGCGTATCTCTCGTGTCCTCGACTGCTCTCATAGGATAATCTCAAGCGATAGTTAAAATCGTTAACCGACTGAGACCTCCAGCCGCCAAGGCGGAAGGTGTGGAACCGGCCATATCCGGTGTAGACCTGGTTTAAGAAAGGCCTCAAGTGAGTTGATGCGGAGGATAACCTTGGAAACCTTACCTCAGTTAGTGGCTTGAATGACCTAAGCTTAGGATAGGCAACCTTTATCTCCCCTTCGCTTAACTTTACCCCCCCCTTCTGTCTGGTTACATCCTCCCCATAGATGATCACATCGGGAATCCTCACGGTATATTCAGCAGAATCCGGAGGGATAACCCTTGAGCTATCCTCTTGGGCAAAGGCCCCACTGGCTCCAAGAGCCAGAAGGACAAAAAGACAAGTTATTAGAATCTCTTTATCCAATCGCTTCATGAATTTAGTCGCCTTTGGTGGAACTTTTCTGACGGGATAACAGGATTTACAAGATCTTTATCCAAGATTACACAAGAAGAAACTGAATGACACCGAAACCACTGAAAAATTGAAAAATCATAATGCACATTCTTCTTCAGGGTTTCTTACTTTACCAGTGATTTTCAGGGTTTAATGAACAACACGGGGTTGTTATTTATCCTGTTCCTCCTGTCAATCCTGTCTAAAAATGGAATCCCTTTACTATTAAATTACTTCCCTTTAAGGGAGTCAAGCCTGGCCTTAGCCTTCTCTCTGGTTTTCTCCCCGTAGTTTCCCTTCAATATGGAAAGGTAGATCTTTTTCGCCTGGGCCCATTTTCCCTCCTTCTCATAGAGGGAAGAGGCCTCGAAGAGGGCCCGGGCGGCCCAATCAGGATATCCGGGGTAGAGATATTTGACCTTGAGAAGCTCCACCACTGCCTTATTCAGATCGCCTTTCCGGGAATAAGCTAAGCCAATTTGATATTGGGCCTGGGCAGCCAACTCGTCTGATCTGTCCTTAATCACCTGCTGGAACCGTTCCAGGCCAAGGGAGAACTTCCCCTCGTCTATGAGGATCTTACCCATTTCCAACCTGGCCCTGTAGGCCACTGCCTGACCTTGGTTCCCCGCGATTATCCTCTGAAAATGCTCCTTGGCCTTCCCCACCTCGTTTAACCTGAGATAACAGATCCCCACCTGAAAAATGGCCTCTGCACTGGAAGGGCTTTGAGGAAAACCCTTAAGCAGGAGCTGATATTGGGCCAGAGCGTCCTTAATTTTCCCCCCTTGAAAGTAGATCGTCCCTAACCTGTAAATGGCCTCTGCGGTTTGAGGATGGCGGGGATAGTCCTTAACCTGAGTCTGAAAGGAAGTGATTGCCTGAGCAACCTTCCCTTCTTTGAGTTGAGACAATCCAATCCAGTACCAGCCCTCTTTAGCCTGCGGGCTTCCCTTATAGAGGGAGAGAAGCTGCCTAAACTCCTCTTTAGCCTTAGCAAACATCTTCGCATTAAGGTATAGCTGGCCCTTCTTTAGCTGCAGCCTGGAACCCAACCCTGGCTGAAGGTGTAGGGAGATGAAGGAATCGGTTACCGCTATGGCCCGATCAAGCCTCCCCTGCTGCAGCAGACAGTATTGGATACCCTCCACGGCATCGCCGACCAGATCTTCCTGGGGGGATTTGGAGATGACTTCCTTATACTGGACGATGGCCTGATCATACTCTCCCAGGTTGTAGAGACAATCTCCGATGAAATAGCGAACGCCATCTACTAAACCGCTTTGTGGGTAAGTCCTCAGTAACTTTTTATAGTCAGAGATGGCTGCCTTAAAGTCGGAAAGCCTGAAATCACTCTTGGCTTTCATATAGAGGGCATCATCTGCCAAGGGGGATTGCGAGTAGAGGGTAGAAAGGCTATCAAAGTTAGCCTTGGCCTCCGCGAAGAGGGAAAGCTTATAGTTGGATTGTCCTATCTTGTAGAGGGTCTCTGCCCTCCTCTTATCGGATAAGCGGGCGGTCTCCTCGTATGCCTTTTTGGCCTTTGGAAACCTCTTTAAATTGAAGTAGCAATCGCCAATCATTAGTTGGGCATCAACCCGGGTGGCCAGAGGTGATTTAGGGCCCAAAGCCTTACCGAACTCATCCAAAGAGAGCCAGAATTTAGATAGTTTAAAATCTGACCAACCCATACCATACCAAGCCCTGGGGATCTTATCTGAATTGGGGAAGCTCTTTATAAAATCCTGATAATTTCTCCTTGCCCTCTTATATTCACCAAGCTGGTAAAAGGACTCCGCCAGCCAAAGTTTGGCCTCCTGAGCTAGATCACCCTGAGGGCCCTTTTTAGTGAGATCGCTAAAGACTTGAGATGCTAACTTGTAGTCCTTAAGTTGAAAGAGACACCACCCCAGCTTGAAGCTGGCCTTGTTAGCTAAATCGGCACCGGGTTTGAGATTTAAGAGGGCCTGGAAGGAGGTTTTGGCCTTCTCCAACTCCCCTTCTGCAATCCAACACTCACCACTCATATATTGGGCAGATAGGCGGATATTCGCCTGGGGATAATCATCCCCAATGCGGCTAAAGCTGAGGTTTGCCTGGGTATAATCTCCCTTTTGGAATTGGATAAGGCCCAGTTGGTAGAGGGCATCTGGGACCTGATGGCTCGCTGGATAGTCGAGGATAACCCGCCGGAAATCTTGGATGGCCAAATCTCTGTTCCCTTGGCGAAGATAGCACTTTCCCCTCTCATACTTGGCCTGGGGGGAAAGTGAGCTTTGAGGGTAAACCTTCAAAAGTTGGGAAAACCTCTTGATTCCAGCCTCATAGTCCCCAAGCTTTAGATTACACCAACCCAGGCCATACAGGGCTTGCGGTTGATACCCGGACTTGGGAAAGGCATCCAAAAAACGGGCATACTCCTCTTTGGCCTCTTCATATTTGCTCTCTTGATATAGATTTTCCCCCAGGAGAAATCGGGCCTTCTCCGCTTCCTGGACCCCCGGATAGTCGTCAAGGGCAGCTCTGAGGGCCTTAAGGGATTGGGTATAATCCTTGTTCAGATAGTACATCTCCCCTATCTGAAAACGGGCCGATGGTATGAGCTTACTCTGAGGAAAATCAGAGATCAACCTTCGATAGTCCTTAATAGCCTGGTCATATTCCCCCTCTTCACCCTTTATCCAGGCTAAAGAGTAGAGGGCATAATCGGCCATATCGGAATTAGGATATCTACTCAAGAGGCTCTCGTAAGCCTGGATTGCCTTTCCGGAATGGCCCAGCTTATATTCCGCCTCTCCCAACCAATAGTAGATCTTTGCTCGCAAAGGGGTGTGGGGATTTTGGGAGAGAAAACCCCTTAACCAGGAGGCTGATCCTTCATAATCCTTTAATCTGAACTTACACTCCCCAATGCGGAGGTTGACCGTATCCCGCAGATCAATAGCCGGATAATTGACCAGGAGCTTCTCATAATCGGCAATTGCCTGTTTAAACCCACCCAAGAGAAACTCCGATTCCCCCTTGTAGAAGAGGGCCTGAGGGGTATGGGAGCTATGAGGATAGTCTTGGAGGAACCTAGCAAACCTTTGGGAGGCCAACTGATAGAGGCCATCTTGGTAGAGACCAAATGCGATGGAGAAATCTTCCCTTTCACTTCCCCAGGCCAAATGAGGGAGCATAACGCTCAGCAGAAGTAGCAGAAGGAGGATAATTAGACTCAGCGACATCTTTCTACCCGAAATCATAGATCCTCCCTCCCATCATTACAGATTCTTGGTAGCGGCTAAGCCTCTCCATTACCTCTGCCGCCTTCTCCATCCCATATATCTCCTTCCTCAAGATGGAACCTTGAGGGAGACCTTTGGTGTACCAGGCTATATGTTTTCTCATCTCCCTTACCGCTCTGAACTCTCCCATCTCCTCCAAGGCTAGGTCATAATGCTCCAGACAGAGCTTGATTTTCTCCTGGAAGCTCGGCATCTTAGGTGGGCGCTCTCCCTGCAAATGGGCCTCTGCCTGAGAGAATATCCAGGGGTTCCCCAACGCACCTCTACCAATCATAACTCCATCGCACCCAGTTGTCAAGATCATCTTTTGGGCCCTCTCGGGGCTACGCACATCTCCATTGCCCATAACCGGAATGGAAACTCTACCCTTTATTTTGCTTATTATTCCCCAATTGGCCTTTCCAGAAAACTTCTTACTTGCTGTGCGTCCATGAATAATCACTCCTCTTATCCCATAGTCCTCAGCAAGCTTGGCTAATTGTAAGGCAACAATGGATCTACTATCCCATCCTATCCTCATCTTCAAGGTAACCGGTATGGGAGTGGCCCTCACCACTGCCTCGATTATCCTGCGGGAGAGGTTGATGTCCCTGAGAAGGGAGGCCCCTGCCCCTTTCCTGGTTACCTTGCGGGCGGGACAACCGAAGTTGAGATCGATGAGGTCAGGCTTAACTTCGGAGACAATCTGAGCGGCTTGGGCCATAACCTGGGGGTTTGCGCCCAACAACTGGATACCGATGGGTCTTTCCTCCTGCCGAAACTGCAGCATACGCAAGGTGCGATGGTTTCCTCTAACCAACCCATCAGCGCTAATGGCCTCACTAAAAACCAGGGCCGCCCCATGTCTCCTTACTATCCTGCGGAATATCGAGTTAGTCACCCCGGACATCGGGGCCAGGAGAAACTTCCCCACAAGGGAGACATCACCTATTTTTAAGGTCTTATCCGTTGCCAATATACCACACCCTCTAACTATCTACAAGCCTTTTTTCATCCTAAGCTCAAGCCGAAAAAGCCGGCCGAGGCCACTAAACCCTGGCTGTTTGGGAATCAAACTTATTACATAAGCATCAAAGCTTAGCGACCTTGGGGCGGAATCTATAGAAGCAAATAAACGCGGATCATCAGGATTTATAACAAATGAATGGTCAGATGCCCTCACCTGACCGTTTCCCACCGAGCCGTCAGGTACCCTCACCTGAAGGCAAGGGAAAAGCGGGGCAGAATCAGGGTTCTGCCACCTCGCTTTTGGGAAGTGACAGCTTAGGCTGGCCGCGCGTTTGCAATTTGTGAATAGAGCGGGCGGAAAATGGAAGGTTTGAATCTCGAATTTTTTAGAAATGCTCAGCCATCAACGGCAAAAATACTATTTCCGTGGGCAAATGGCAAGGAAAAAATATGGAGAAGATCTATACTTAAGAACTCACTCCCCACATCGGCCCCTTGTGACCTCGGTTATATTCCTTCCTCCCCTGGCGGGAGGAAGTTAGGAGGAAGGGGGTTAGTGCCGTCAGGACTCTGGCCCTGACGGAAAACGCAGGCTGAAGTCTGCGACTACCAAGAGGGGAATGAGAGCGAGGGAGTTTCACCCTTATCCTTCGGTATAGTTTCGCGAGATGAGGAAAGATCTATGCCTACTCACAATTGGCTAACCGCTGAGAGCTGATTGCTGATCCCTGAGCCCCAGATAGCTGAGCGATCTAGACCCGGAGGAACTTCTGGAGGTGGTAACCTTACGGGGTTTTCCGTCCAAAAAATAAAAAACCTTGACAAGTCCACTTTGACTTGTTATTATTATTTACAAATGGGGAATAAGAGGGTATTTCTTGGTATTAACTGGGGAGACAAATAAGGAACCCATTTAGTTTGTGACTCCGACAAGTGGAATCAGTGTAAACCGGGGGGACACGAAGCCAGGGGGGATCTGAAGTTGTTCTCAAAGCAGACAAATTTCAAGGGCCTTTTTACCAATCTTGTTTATCAAGGGTTTGGGGGGATAGCCGGCTTGCCAAAGAACCATAAGGTAAGCCGGTCTTTTATTTGAGGAGAGTTTCATCCACAGATTATGTGGATTAAGAAAAAGTCAACTGGGGCTGAAAGAGAACTTAAACTGACCTATTCGTAGGCTATTCAAGTATATATAGCTTGTTGGGACTTGAAATTTTATGGATGATTCAGCAGGGATAGACTCCAGGTTTCTCCACTCCCTGTGAAAAATATGGGAAGTGCCCCTGTATCAAGCTAAGATTTAGAGGCAATCAGCAGATAAATGATACAGGCTAAGAGCCCTAACATCGGTGTGGGTAGCCTTGCGTGCAGGACCAGGGGCGGTAAGTCGAAGACACAAGCGCGGCCTCTCTTCTCTTAGAGGGGTGAGTATGGTTGTCCCTTTTTCGTTTGCAGGTTAGGGCAATCATGAAGAGCGGCAGCGAAGCGAGTAGCAAGGGTATTGCAACACTGTCGGATGTAAACAATAATATGGGAAAAGAAAGGAGGGCCTATGGAATTTAAAACAGACCTTTAAGGATTTAACATGACCACAAAGAAAAGGGGGTGATAAACCGCTAAACATCAGGCTCATCTGGGAAATTAGGTGAAATGGCCAAGAACTTGTCTTTGGGGTATATTCAATAAACCACAAGATATCAGGCAAGACAAGTATTCGTATAGATGTCCATAACTCACTTCACCTAAATCCCTATATAAGTCAAACATCAAGCAGTTATTTTCAGGAGGTAAAAAAATGAAACGGGGAATAATAGGTATCTTTGCCTGTTTGCTGGTGACCGCTGTTGCCTTTTTAGCAATAGCAGGTACTGGGAACCTTCGTAAGGTTGACATGCACAACCCAGCCCTGGTAGACCAGAGCAGCACCGCTCATCTGTCGGCTGAGCAATTCAGGGAGAGCAAGGATGTGCGTCCTCCAGCTGTTATAGATTTCAAGGCTGACGATACTCTGTTTTACCAGCGTCCGTACCAGCCGAATGAAAGCTGGACTTTCCATACCAGTGATGATGATGCGGGATACAGGTGCTATGAGAACTTTTGGGATCTTGCCGGCCGCATCTGCGACATCCACTGGTGGGGCCTCAGTATGGTGTACCCTTGGGCTGATTGCGACCCTGCGGGTATGGTGTTCGAGATCAAGTTCTATTCGGACGACCCTACAGATACTGCTCAAGTTAACATGCCGCCGAGTGATGTGGTTTGCACGTACACGAATGTGACACCGTCATACACTTATTATGACACCTACGGTGATTTCACTTGCTATTACTTCTCGTTCGACCTGGATCCGTGCTGCGACCTGAGGGATGGTTGGGTTTCCATTCAGAGTACGTACAGTCCCAATGACTGTTGGTTCCTGTGGTCAGGCTCTCCGCCTTCGGAGGGGGACGGCTTCGCCTTCCAGGAGGGTGGCGATCCTATTGTCAATGACCTCGCCATAGTCCTGACCGGCAAACCCGAAGAAGAATGGCCTAACCACAAGATGCATTTCCCGCAACTGCCGGATTTGGAAGGTTGGGATGTGAATGCTACCTATCCCAAGACCCTGGCTGACGACTGGCAGTGTTCACAGTCCGGCCCGGTGACAGACATCCACTTCTGGGGTTCCTGGAAGGACTTAGATGGCAATCCTGGCACCGATGACTTTCGCACTCCTATGCCATGGTTCATCCTCAGCATCCACCGCAACATCCCTGCAGATCAGGATACTCCCTGGAGCAGGCCGGGTGAACTGCTCTGGGCGTGGGAAGGGGAGATCCCAGGCATACCGTTCGAGCCGCCCGCCATGGAGCACTGGTATGATCCGAACACTGACTCGTCCTACTGTAACGACCACATCGCCTACTGGCGATACGACTTCTTCTTTGATCAAGCTCAACCGCCAGCAGAGCCATTCATCCAGGATAAGGATTCCATCTACTGGTTGAACATCTCCGTCCCCTATATGATTATGCCATTCCAGTGGGGTTGGAAGAGTTCACGGGACCACTTTATGGATGACGCAGTGTATACCGACAACGCTCCTGTGGGACCTTGGTCTCCAATGGTCGAACCACCAAGATGTAACTGGTTTGATGTGTATTTCGACTCGCTGGGAGAACCTGAGGATATGCAGTCGACTAATTATTACGGCAGCGGATGGTACAAATACGAGTACTGGTGGAATATGTGGTTCTATGATAACCCGTTCGCCTACGAGCGACCGAAACAGATCTACCTTGATTTCTGGGTCGAGCCAGTCGGTCCTCAGGCGTATGCCGAATTTGCTATTAACTGGTCAACCGACCTATGGTCGCTGGAGGGGGTGCCTGGCAGACCGCCTCTTCCTGGGGAAGACGAGGAGCTCTACATTGGGCGTGAGATCTTGCCGGTGGAACTGGGACCTAACTTCATTGAGTATGTGATTCCCTACTACAACCCGGAGTGGGTTTCCATCGATTTTGTAGCCCAGGACGTCATAATCAATGGTTGGATCTGGCACGAATGCTACCAGACATCGATGGATCTGGCTTTTGTGATCACCGGAGGTGAGGAGGATGCCGAATTCATCCGGGGTGACTATGACGCCAATGGGGTGTTGGCCATGCCGGATGCCCTTGGGCTTCTGCTCTATAAATATCATCAACCTGGTGGGGTCGCTCCTCCCTGTGAGGATGCTGGTGATTACGATGATAGCGGAGAATTGGCCATGCCAGACGCTTTGGCCCTTCTGCTCTACAAGTATCATCAGCCTGGTGGGGTTCCACCACCACCACCGTATCCTGACTGTGGGATAGATCCTACGGATGACGGTCTTGGGTGTGATAGTTATCCTCCCTGCGGAACTAAGGTTGCCAAACCCCTCATTTCTTCTGCTTCGGCAAGTGTAGAGAATGCCTCCAATGTGGTCAAGCTGGGAGAGGGTTATCTGGCTGAGGATGGCTTAGTGATAGTTCCTGTGGAGCTGACCAACGAGGCTGAGCTGAGAGGGTTTGAGTTTACGGTCAACTTTGATCCTGCCCTTCTCACTGCAGCGAAAGTAGGCGGTGGCGATGGTTATGACTTCTTTGCACCTTGGATAGACAATGAGACAGGGAAGGTCACCATTGGCTGTGTTCCTGATCTAAGTATGCACAAACCATTTACACCTGGTCAGAGGGTAGTGGCCGAGATAAGCTTCCAGCCCAAGGGTAATGCTAGCTTGAGCCTATCTGATGTGGCCTTGTATGGATTAAGGGCTGAGGTAGTAGATGCTCGGTGGATTGATGGCATACTGAAGGCTGGGGTTGGACTACCCATGCAGTTCGCCCTGCAACAAAACTACCCCAATCCATTCAACGCTATCACTGAAATCAAGTACGCTTTGCCGAAGGACTGCTTGGTGAGGCTGGAGGTCTACAATGTTGTAGGTCAGCGGGTAGCCACGCTTGCTGATGGAAAACAGAAAGCCGGATACAAGGTTGCCAAGTGGCAGGCGAGTTCCTTCTCCAGCGGCATCTACTTCTACACGCTTAGGGCAGGGGATTTTGTGCAGACGAGGAAGATGATCCTGCTGAAATAACCTGACATTTCCAGCACCTACAACCTGAAAAGGGAGGAGATAATAGCTCCTCCCTTTTTTATTTCTTTCGCCTTACAAAAGGTGGTTAGGTTTGGGGTTCCGCCTCAGGGGATAAAGAACTTGACGCGGAGGGTGAGATTTCGTATCGTTAGGCAGTGGTTTCAATTGTGAAACCCAAGTATATAAGTGAGACCAACAATAGTAGGTAATGAGAAGGAATTATCATAATGCCAATAGAACCTGAAGTCAATAAGAACCAAACCTATTTTGTCCTTTCCAAGGGGAGAATGGTTTCCCACTACAGGATTCTTGAGAAGATCGGCTCCGGGGGTATGGGCGTGATCTACAAAGCTGAGGACACCAAGCTCAGACGCACCGTTGCCCTGAAATTCCTCACCCCGCATATGTTAGGAACCGAGGAAGAGAAGGCCCGCTTTGTTCGTGAGGCGCAGGCCGGGGCGGCATTGGATCATCCCAACATCTGCACCGTTTATGAAATTGATGAGGCTGAAGGACAAACCTTCATCGCCATGGCCTACCTTGAAGGCCAGAGTTTGAGACAGAAGATCGAATCTGGCTCTGTAGGGGCGAACGGCCGTTCGCCCCTACCTATTGACGAAGCTCTGGATATTGCCATTCAGGTTGTCGAAGGCCTGCAGGAGGCCCATGAGAGGGGGATTGTCCATCGGGACATCAAGAGCGCCAACATCGTGGTAGCGACCAAAGGTCAGGTGAAGATTATGGATTTCGGGCTGGCCAAGTTGGCCGGGAGGACGAAGATTACCCAGACCGGCACAATCTTGGGCACGGTGGCCTACATATCGCTAGAGCAAGCCCGTGGGGAAACGGTTGATCACCGCACAGATATCTGGTCATTAGGCGTTGTCCTGTATGAAATGATCACCGGACAATTACCCTTCAAAGGGGAGTATGAGCAGGCAGTGGTCTATTCGATTCTTAATGAAGAACCGGAGCCAATCATGGGCCTCCGCACCGCGGTGCCGATGGAATTGGAGCGAATTGTGAACAAGGCCCTGGCGAAAAACCCAGGTGAGCGCTATCAGCATATGGACGAGATGAGGGTTGATCTGAGAGCACTCAAAAGGGAGGTCGAAACCGGGACTTGGAGAGAACCAACTTCCAAACCACAGCCTTCACCCTCCATCGCCGTGCTGCCGTTTGCTAATCTGACTGCGGACCCAGAGCAGGAGTACTTCTGCGATGGCATGGCAGAGGAGATCATCAATGCCCTGACCCATGTGGAGGGCTTGCACGTCGTTGCTCGCACCTCGGCTTTCCTTTTCAAGGACAGGAAGGAGGATATTCGCGAGATTGGCAGGAAACTAAATGTGGGAACCTTGCTTGAGGGCAGCGTGCGGAAGGCGGGTAACAGACTGCGCATCTCGGCCCAGCTAATCAATGTTGCTAACCGCTACCATCTCTGGTCAGAAAGATACGACCGTGAACTAACGGATGTGTTTGCCATTCAGGATGAGATATCCCTGGCAGTAGTAGAGGGGTTGAAGGTCAAGCTCTTGAGGAGAGAGAAGGTGGCGATTGTCAAGCGTCATACCCAAGATCTGGATGCGTATAACCTGTATTTGAAGGGCCGCTACCACTGGAACAAGCGGTATGAAGAAGGATTGAGGAAAGGACTTGAATATTTCCAACAAGCGATAGCTAAGGATCCAGACTACGCCCTGGCTTACATTGGAATTGCTGATTGTTACAATGTGCTGGGGGCCCATGGCTACCTCCCTCCTAATGAGACCTACCCAAAAGCGAAGACAGCAACCTTCAAGGCACTGGAGATAGATGACACCCTCGCCGAAACGCATGCCTCCCTGGGGATCTGCAATCTTTACTACGATTGGGACTGGCCTGCTGCCAAGGGGAGATTCAAGCGAGCCATTGAGCTCAACCCCGGCTATGCGACTGCCCACCACTGGTATGCCATCTACCTATCAAGCATGGGCCGGGTGGAAGAGGCCATCGCAGAGATGAAACGAGCACAGCGGCTTGACCCGCTCTCCCTGATCATAAACGCGGCAACGGGATGGATGTTCTACCTCGCGCGCCAGTATAAACAGGCGATAGAAGAATGCAGGAAGGCACTCGAACTAGACCCCGATTTCACCAGCGCGCTCTGGACCATTGGGCAAGCTTACGAGCAACAAGGGAAGTATGAGGAAGCCATCGCTATGTTTGAAAAGGCGGGGACCGGAAGGACGCTTGCCCATTGCTATGCGGTAGCGGGCAAGAGGGACAGAGCACTGAAAGTGCTCAACGAATTGGAGGAGCTATCGAAACAAGGGTATGTTGACCCGTACGACACCGCCTTGATCTATTCGGGATTGGGCGAGAGCGATCAGGCATTCGAATGGCTGGAAAAGGCCTATAAGGAGCACGACAGCCGTTTACTTAAGCTAAAAGTGGAACCAGCGTTGGATAGCCTGCGCTCGGACCCGAGATTCGCCGCGCTGCTGAAGAAGATGGGCTTGGATAATTGAATTGAGATTAAGCTAACGTAACGGTTCACGGGGGTCAGTAGTAAGCAGTCAGGTATTCATTAGTTATCGGTTATCAGTTATCACGGATTTTCCCTGATCCCTGGAAACTGTTGCAATTTTCCTCTTTTTTTACAATGAATTGAAGGGATTTGAAAAGCTTTCCCTTCCCTTCCTTTCAACTCTTTGTAACTATCCACTTTCAACAATAATCGGCATCAGGCTTGCCCGAAACTCCGCCCAGGGGAGATGCCTCCCACATATCTTCGCCCGATTTCTGCTGTTTTATCCAACACCTGCTTTGACGGATTAATAACAGCCAAATCCTAATAATCCTGGAAGTTGTTCTGTTTTTCCTTGCTCTTTGTGGATGTTATCATCCACAAAAATACCTTCCCTCAGGGCAGGCTCCCTGACGGTACGAGTAAAGCTGTCAGGAGGTAACTCCTGACAGCACACTTCTATACTTTTCCCTGATCCCTATAAACTGTCATTTCTTCTCCAATGACTGGACATAGTCCCGCAGGTTCTTCTTGTCTACAGGGGAGACAAAGAGAAACCGGATGGCCACAAACTTCTTAAACCCAGGATCTTTACACTTTTCCACAAAGATTACCTCTCCATTCGTGGGGCTTATGGGAAGGTCAGGAATATCCAGGTAGACCACAAAACTCCGCCCTAAAAGATCCTTATCCCGGGCCCCCTTAAACTGAGGATGAACCGGGTTTATCCTTGCGCCCAAACCATTTTCGTTAATTCCGGTGGTTAAACCCTGAAAGATGATTTGTCCCTCCTGCTTTAAGGTGAGATTCAATCTTTTGCTCTTTAACCTGGATGGCCTTCTGCGATCACAGTGCACCTCTTCCCTTAACTCAGAGACTTTCACCTCCCCACCCTTTCCCTTTACCCTTACCCTCTTCACTAAAGTTCCGTCTTCCCAAATGACGGTAAGGGTCCTTTCCCTCCTCTCCTCCATTCCCTTCTTTATTTCTTTCTCCACATCCTTTAAGAAATCAGAGAGACCATTCATCAAACCTCCTCGCTCTCTCTTTTAGGAACTCGGCTCCCTTCAGGCAAACTCTATGGGACGCAGATTAACGCAGGTCCTCCGGATTTATAAAAATTATCCTACAAAATCTGAGTCCAAAATGGGAATTCTTATACTATCAAGTTTTTCTGAGCCAAGGATGAAACACAGACTCTGTCGTCCTGTCCCCAGTCATAGTTTCTTTAATTCTTCATTCTACATTCGAAGCCCCACTGGCTTCGGTGGGATAGAGTTCAATCAGTTTAAGGACTATCAAGGCGGAATTCCGGGCGGCATAGTTGCCAAATTCCTTGATTACCTGATGGGCCCGCTCGTCGGCCCGGTCAGAGTTGCACCTGATCAGAACCCAGGGCACCCCATAGGAGGTGGCTACCTGAGCCACTGCCCCACCCTCCATCTCGGTGGAGAGGGCCCCAAAGCTCTGGTGGAGCCATCGGCACTTCTGGGAGGAGGCGATAAATTGATCACCACTCACTACTACCCCTACCCTTACCCGGGGGCTACGGTTCAACTCGGGAACCTGGGGCAATCTCACCTCCTGAC
This sequence comes from uncultured Gemmatimonadota bacterium, assembly GCA_964626665.1. Lineage (GTDB taxonomy): Bacteria > SM23-81 > DAOVCL01 > DAOVCL01 > DAOVCL01 > DAOVCL01. The sequence continues at coordinate 17,152 of CAZVGK010000003.1, forward strand.
TTGCTCTTTTGGCAAATTCTATCAGCAAACTATCCGCCTGAAAGTAAGTTATCCCCACCATAGTGGTCCCCCTCATCACCGGAACCGGAGAGGGGACAAAACCGCGGGAGAGATCTGAATTTCCTGGGTAAGTCTTCCCTCCTACCCCTCCCACTGGAACTACAACCCCAAAATCGTGTTCCGCTGCCCGGGAAGATATGGTTATGTCCCCCACCTGAACCGAATCGGGCACCCCGCCGGCTATGCCGGAAAATATTATCGCCCGAGGGTGATAGTGGTCGATGAGCAGGTTGGCCACCACAGCGGCGTTGACCTTTCCTACGCCACCAACAGTAAGCACCACCTTTTTACCCTTCCACTCCCCCTCACAGAACTCCCAAGGTCCCAGTTTTACCTCCTCCACTGTGGTCAGGGAATCCTTCATTAGCTTAAGTTCTTCCTGCATAGCACTGATCACCCCGATGGGCTGTCTCTCCCTTTGGGAGCACCCCATCAGGGCTAAAAACGCCAACAACCAAATTATCCTTTTGATCTTAACCCCCTTTGAAGAATCTCTTCGTTTGCAAATTCTGTGATAATCTGACCACAAAATTAACTATATTAACTATCGGTTTTCAGGAATCAGCAAAAAGCAATAAGCAAATTGTCAGCGGTAGCTGATTTCCCTGACTACTGTCAACTGATCCCTGTTCACTGTCAACCGTCTGCAGAGCCCCTCTCTAAAAAGGCATAGGCATTGTGGTTATGAATGGACTCCTGGGTCTCTGTTTCCACCGCAAACCAGGTTATGTTCGGATCATTTAAGAGCTTCTCCGCGACTGATCTGACCACATCCTCTACAAATGCCGGGTGGTCATAGGCATTCTCGGTTACCCACTTCTCATCCTCCCTCTTGAGCAAAGAGAAGAGACCGCTGGAGGCGGATGCTTCCACCAGGGAGATAAGCTCCTCTATCCAGATGAACTCCTTAAACCTCACCTGTAATCTCACCTCTCCTCTTTGATTGTGGGCCCCGCGATCGGAGATCTCCTTGGAGCAAGGGCAGAGGGTATTTACCGGCACCCTTACCTCAAGGAGAAAGTCCTCCCGCTTGCTTAGGGAACCTATAAACCGGCAGCCATAGCTCATCAAAGACTTTGAGCCGCTTACTGGAGCTTCTTTCTCTATAAAGTAGGGGAAGTCAATCTCCAAGTGGGCAGAGGCAGCCTGAAAGACCTCTCTCATTTTCCTTAAGATGGGGCCCATATTCTTCATCGTTATCTGGCCCCGATACTTGTTGAGTATCTCCACAAAACGGCTCATATGGGTGCCGCGGAAGTTGCGGGGAAGGTTAACGAACATATTTACTCGGGCTACGGTGTGCTGCAGCTTGTTGGCTCTATCCAGGACGATTATGGGGTAGCTCAGCTCCTTCACCCCCACTTTGTCGATCTCTATTCTCCTTGGATCTTCCTCACTCTGGATGTCCCTCATCCAGCCTCCTCATATTTTATACCAGTTTACGGAAGTCGGGAATCAGCAGTCAGCTATTAGCGGTCAGCAGTCAGTTGTCAGTTGTGGGGAATTTTCCCTGATCCCTGGGAACTGATCCCCGGGAACTGTCACAACACCGCATGACACCGAAACCTCCGCATTGATTACAGTCCCAATTTAATAACCAGGGATAACATTCCAACCATGGAAACTCACGGAATGGCTCATCATCAATGGCCAATTAACGCAAATGAAACCAGAATATCCTGAGGTGTAAATTCCCATTGATAATTGCTCATTAATCATTGACCATTTCTTTGCCAGTCTGTGTTAATCCGTGGGGTTCCGTGGTAAAGCATCTTCATACTCCAAGGGATCCGGGTATCCCGCCTCCTGAAAGGCCTGCAACCTCCGCAGGCAGCTATCACATTGGCCGCAGGCCTTTGGCCCTCCCCGATAGCAGGACCAGGATAGTTCGAAGGGGGCCTTTAAACTAATGCCCAATTTGACGATTTCGCCCTTATTCATCCCGATAAGGGGAGTCTTGATCACTATATGGGTATTGGGCTTAGTACCCAGCTCTATCGCTCGGTTCAAGGTGGTATAGAATTCTCGGCGACAGTCAGGATAACCCGCAGAGTCCTCCTCCACCGCTCCGATAAAAATTGCCTCCGCCCCAATCACCTCACCCCAGGCCACGCCAACCGAGACAAGCTGACCATTGCGGAAGGGAACATAGGTTGTTGGTATCTCATCGGCAAATCCGGAGGGGATCTCTAAGCTCTGATCAATCAGGCTCGTCCCTCCAATCTTCTTCAGATAACCTAAATCCACCAATAGCTTATGCTCTACCCCATAAAATTCGGCGATCCGATTGAAGGCCTCAAGTTCCCTTTTCTCTGAGATCTGGCCGTAATTGAAATGGAGCAGGGCCAGCCGGTGAGTTTGATTGGCCAAGGCCAAAGCAACAAGGCTATCCATCCCCCCACTGAGCAACACTATTCCCAAGGGTTTCCCCATTTAATGCCCCCGCGCCTCGTTTCCCCAGATGAACTTCTGCAACTGAAAGCCGAGCCTTAGGGCTAACCCATCCGCCAGGATCCATTCGGCCAAATCTTTCAAGGGAAGGAACCCCTGAGCCGGGGAGAAGATCACTTTTGTGAGCTTCAGAAGAGAATACCTCTCTACTATCTCCTTAGCCCATTGGTAATCCGATCGATCCGCCAGAACGAACTTTACCTCATCTTTGGGTCTCAACTTCTCCACATTCCCCCACTCCATCCTATTTGACATCCTGCTCTGGGGTGGTTTTATGTCCAAGATTCGGATCGCCCCCTGGGGGACCCTGCTTATATCCAGGGAACCATTTGTATCCAAGAGGACCATATATCCCTTTTCTAAAAGCTGCTCCATAAGGGGATAAACCTCCTCCTGCAAAAGGGGCTCTCCGCCAGTGATCTCCACCAACTGGGTAGGGAAACTTGCCACTTTTTTTAAGATCTGGGGGAGGGAGAGATCAAATGGCTCCTCCTCATAGGAATATTTCGTATCACACCAGGAGCACCGCAGGTTACACCCCCAAAGCCGCAGAAAGGTGCATGGACTACCGGCCCAGCTCGATTCCCCCTGGATGGAGTAGAATATCTCACTAAGCTTCACTGTAGGTTACCCGGTAGCCCTCCGTCTCCAAGACCGTCACCGAGTTCAAGGTTAAGGGGGATTTAATCAGAGGCTTTAGCCGATCGTAGATGCACTTGGCCAAGGATTCAGAGGTAGGATTAACCTTTTGAAAATAGAGAAGCTCGTTCAGATCCCGGTGATCAAACTCCGAGATTACTCCATCCACCAGACCCTTAAGTTTCTTGAAGTCCATGGCCATCCCCAGCCTATCCAACTCCCCCCCTTTCACCATTACCTCCACGCCGAAGTTGTGGCCATGAAACCGGGCACAGGGACCATCATAACCCATAATCCGGTGGGCAGCGGCAAAACTGCTCTTTACGGTAAGATAATACATCAAACCGAACTTAGCTCCCTTTGGGCAGACTTTTCTGACAGGATAACAGGATTTACAGGATTCTTGTTTATCTTGTCATCCCGGCTATAATTAAAAAGCTTCCCTCGGACTCCGTTAAATCAGAGTCCTTACAATAAAAAACCCCGACAATTTGAGATGTTAGCTAAGAATTTATGAATAGATCGGATTAATGGGATTAACATCATTTTTATTTATCCTGTTCATCCTGTCAATCCTGTCTAAAAATGCGAATTCCTATACTATTCAAGTCACGTCTGCAATGTAATATTAAGGTCTGGCCGATTAAAAGTCAAGTGGTTTTGGAGGTTGTAATCCTCTTCATCCAATAGTAATCCCATCCCCCCTCATAGCGACGGATAACACCATTCTCCATCTCGATTATGCGCTGGGAAAGCTTCTTTAAGAAGTACCTGTCATGGGAGGTGAAGAGTATGGTCCCAGGGAATTGAAGCAGGGCCTCCTCAACTGCTATCCGCGCCTCAATATCCAGATGATTTGTCGGCTCATCCAAGATAAGGAGATTGCACTGGGAGAGGAGAAGCCTGGCTATGACCACTTTCCCCATCTCTCCTATGCTAAGTTCCCCAACCTTTTCGTTAACCCGGCCCTTCCTAAACTTCAGACACCCAAGGACAGTTCTGGCAAAGGTCTGGGCGACTCCACTTCCCAAGACCTCCTGCAAAACGGTATGCTCCGGATTGAGGACCTCCCTCTCCTGGGGATAGTAACCGATCCTCACCCTATCCCCCAATCTTATCCTACCCCTGTCGGCATCCTCCAGACCGAGGATAAGCTTAAAAAGGGTCGTCTTCCCTGAACCATTAGGGCCAATGACGGCTAAGTTCTCACCATTGCGCAGGGAGAAGCTAAGTCCAGAAAAGAGCCTCTTTTCCCCATATGATTTGGTCAAATCCTCAACCTCACAGATTAGTTCCCCACTTGACTGGGGGAGGTCAAAGTCGATCTTAATCTTCTTCTCCACCCAGGGTTTTTCCACCTTCTCCTTCTCCAACAGGTGTTGCATCCTTTTCTCTACCGCCTTGGCCCTCTTGGCCATCTTTGCGGCCCGGTGGGTAATATAGCCCTTTGCTCCCCCTCCCCCAATCCTATCCTTCTCCCTCCTTTTGGCCCATACCTTCCTCTGCGAGGCTTCCCTCCTCATCTTCTTGACCCTTCTCCTCTGTTGTTCATAGTCCTCCCAGGCTTTCCTCTCCTCAAGCTTCTTCTGTTGTTGATAGAAAGAGTAATTTCCAGAATAGATTTTTAAGGATTTTCTATTAAGCTGCAGGATTTTGTCCACTACCCGATCCAGAAAGAACCTGTCGTGGGATACAACCAGAACCGTTCTCTTGTAGGAGCTCAGCCAACCCTCCAACCACTCCAAGGCCCTGATATCCAGATGGTTGGTGGGCTCATCCAGAAGGAGAAGTTCTGGTTCCTTGAGGAGGAGCTTGGTTAGTTGGGCTTTGCTCTTCTGGCCGCTGCTCAGCAGATCATAGGGAGTGTTGAGATCATGCTCACTAAATCTTAGTCCATAGAGGACCAGTTGAATCCTGTTCTCCAACCCATAGCCTCCCATAGCCTCAAATTCCTCCTGCAGTTGCCCGTATCTTCTCAGGACAGAGTCCTCGGTGGAGCCTTCAAGGGTTTCCATCTCCCCCTTTAAGGCTACCAACCTGGGAAAGGCCCCCTTCACCTCATCCAAAAGGGTCAAAGAAGAGGATTGGATTGGAGTCTGCCGGAGAAACCCGATGGAGATCCCTTTCTTTGGCCTGAACACCTGGCCTCTGAGGGGTAGGACTTCACCATATAGTATCCGCAGAAGGGTTGTCTTGCCCGAACCATTGGGGCCAATAAGACCTATCTTTTCCCTTCCGCTCAGTTCGAAAGAGACATCCTCAAAGATGGGTTCTGGCTGGCCTTCAAACCCATAGGTAACACTTTTGACCTGTAAGTTGAACATAGCAAAAAAATCCACGGAGGTAATCCGTGGACTAGTTAAGTTTTAGCGATTATTCTGTCCGTTGTCTTAGCTTACGGTATCTTCCTCCTTTATCCTAATTCATTCACAAATTCTGACTACCAAGACATTAACTCACTAAAAATGTAGAAAACAAGAGCAATTTGGTTTGCGAACTAAGTCACTATGCTGTGAACTTTTGCTTTAACCTCAAAAGCGAGGTAGCGGAACCCCGATTCTGCCACCATCAATGACCACGGATAACCACGGACTTGCACAGAATAGAACACGAATATGAGAACGTAGATCGTTAAACTCTGTGTCCTTTGCGTCTTTGCGGTTAATTGAATTATTCAGGCTAATGGCTTATATTTAAGCTAATATCTCCATTTGAAACAAAGGTAACAAACATCTCCCTGGATGTCAAGCCAAAAATCGAGCTGTCAAATCCCTTGATCTGAGAACCTAACGCCCCTCGGACAGGCTTTATAGGACGCAGATAAACGTCGATCCTCCGCTCCTTGTGGATGTTATCATCCACAAGTGAATATTCCCTCCTCCCTCAAGGCAGGAACCCTACCAACACAGACTCCACCCAATATTCTGCTTGACTCTTTTGCTGCCCACCCTTATTTTTAGGGCATCATTAACCCGACCCATTCATAAATCAGCATCAAACCCCAAATTGCCCAAGCCGTAGGGGGCAGGTTTCCAAACCGAGCCGTGGGGTGGAGGTGCATAAATGGCTCTCTCTCCATTAAACGGATGCATAATCCTATTTTGAAAATGTTCTGCCAGTTGGTCATCATTTTATGAATAATTCAGGTTGGGTTTTGATATGGCTTAATAGTATCCTGTAACTTAATGACCTCTTATGGAATTTTTCATTAGTTTATTTTTTCACTTTTCATTCATCTTTATGATAACACCGAGCAATTTCGGGGGACAAGGAATGAAAACAATTGGGCTTATTGGTGGGATGAGTTGGGAATCATCAATGGAATATTACCGAGTCATCAATGAGGCCGTCCACGCTAAACTTGGTAGCCTCCATTCTGCCAAGATCATTATGGCCTCAGTTGACTTCGCCGAAATAGAGCCGCTTCAGCACCAGGGAAAGTGGGAAGAGGCCACAAAGCTAATGATTGCCGCCGCCAGAAAGATAGAATCTGGAGGTGCGGATTTCCTTGTCATTTGCACCAACACTATGCACAAGATGGCTGCTGAGGTGCAGAGGCAGATCAACATCCCCTTGTTGCACATTGCCGATGCCACCGCTAAGCAGATAAAGGCTCAAGGTATAGGAAAAATCGGCCTTTTGGGAACCAAGTTTACCATGGAGGAAAATTTCTATAAAGGCATACTCATCAACAAACACCGCTTAGATGTCATTATCCCCAACGAGCAGGAAAGGGAGATTGTTCATCGCGTGATCTATGAGGAGTTGTGTCTTGGTGAGATGAAACCATCTTCAAAAGCGCAGTTCATTGGTATCATGGATAATCTCATTAGCAACGGTGCCGAAGGCATTATTTTAGGTTGCACAGAGATAGGCCTGCTGGTGGGAGAAGAAGACAGCCAGGTCCCATTGTTTGATACCACAAAGATTCACGCTTTCGCTGCCGTTGAATATGCTCTGGAGGAGTTATGAGCAGTTGCGTATTCTGTGAGATCTTAGCAGAAAAGCTCCCCTCAAGCATCATCTTCAGGGATGATCTGTGCTGTGCATTGATGGATATTCAGCCCGTTAATCCAGGGCATGTGCTGCTCATCCCCACCTATCATGCCCCGTCTCTTGCGGAACTTGATGAAGAATCAGGAATTCATATGTTTCGAACAGCACAACGCATCGCAAATGCCTTAAGAAGCAGTGGGATCAAATGCGAAGGCGTCAACTTCTTTTTAGCAGACGGTTCCGCCGCAGGCCAAGAGGTTTTCCATGTCCATTTGCATGTATTTCCACGATACGAGGGCGATGGATTTGGGTTAAGGTTTGGACCGGAGTATGGCAAAAGACCTACAAGGGAAGAACTCGATACTATAGCCAATCAGATTCGTATTAAGCTATGAGTGAGATGGACTCCCCTCTCGCCGTCAGGGAAGGGCACATAATGGCTGTTCGCATTTGGCTACACGAGAACATTGGGGATGAACCAGGCTGGAACGCTTGGGGGCTTGATTTCCTTGGATTCGCTACATGGGCCCCCACCAGGGGCGAGGTCCTGGGACGGGTGCCCACCAAGCTTGAGGAATATCTTGGTTGGCTCGATAAGCACGGCCTTTCGCAGCCAAATCCTGGCCCAGGGATCGAGGATATTGAGCATGTTGTCGGCAACGAGGTGTTATTCGCTGTCGATCGTTATCCAGCCACACCAGATGAAATCGACCGAACAATTCGGCTGATCGGATTCTCCCGATGCGATCTGCTGGCGACGATCGAGCCCTTATCAAACGAAGTGCTCGATTGGAACCCTCCGTATCGTAATTTCGCTGGCTGGGCAGACTGGCGGACGATTCGCGCCAATCTTGCGCATATCGCTAATACTGAGCTTCACTATTACCTTCGACATATCGGGTATAAACCGACGATGCCACCGGTTAGGCCCGATGACGATTGGCGAGGTTTCCTACCTCGAAGCCGCGCCGAAGTTATCGCCTATCTCGAACGGCTGAAGAGTTCAGCAGATCGGGCAAGGGTCAAGGAAGACAAGGGCGAGTATTGGTCGGTGCGTAAGGCACTCCGCCGCATGGTCAGGCATGAGTTGCTACATTGGAAAAGCATCCAGCGGATCGTGCGCGAGTACAATGCGAATTACGGATCGGGGACCACTGCGGATTAGCGGTGATCTGTGCAAAGCGATTTAAAATGGGGGTTCGTAAGCAAATGTTTTGAGATCTTCCTAGCGCGGCAAAGCCACAACCAAATAATTCACCGCAAAGTCGCAAAGGACGCAAAGTTTAAAGATTATTAACTAATCGTTTTATTTCATCTTTCCTTTGCTTTTTATTTCCTCTGCGATCTTTGTGGCTTTGCGGTTGCTACTAAAAACTTTGTCAAAAAAACAAGATCTTGCAAGATTGTAGTATATTGATACTTGCTTTTTTCACACTTAACAAGCACATGCAGCAGACCAGCTAATGTCCGCCTCTGAGGAGGCCAGCGAAGCTTCGCCTCAAACCATCCAGCTATGGCAGCATAAACTGGGCGAAGCTTCGAATGTAAAATGAAGAATGTAGAATTAAGAATGAAAAAACCTGAAGGCGAGGGGTCTGGGTCTAAGCTTATTGGCCACCTCTTTCCTCCTGCCCCCAAAACTTGACACAAATTTTAAGAAGTTGCCTTATGAAGGAGGCTAGTGTTAGGTGTCGTGATGCGTTATCGTAAAATCCACATCATTGGTGGACCCAGTAGCGGCAAGTCATCCGTTGCATCCAAGATCTCAACTGCATACGACATCCCAGCTTTCGATCTGGATGACATTTTCTGGGATCGCCGTGCTGATCGCTATGGTATAAAGGCACCTAAGGAGGAGCGAGATCGGGCTTTGTTGCGGGTCTTGCAGCATGACTCCTGGATTATTGAGGGTGTTTACTATCGATGGTTATCCCGTAGCTTTGAAGACGCCGGTCTCATTATCATCCTTACTCCATCAGTGTGGCTGCGCGACTGGCGAATTCTCAAGCGCTTTGTCAAACGCAAACTGAGTCTCATCAAATCCAAAAAAGAAAAACTGGCTGACCTTTGGCGGCTCATCAAATGGAATCATGGTTACGATACCGACAATCTTCAGCGAGCTCGCGCGTTTATCGCCAAGCTCAACCATAAAGTTGTTGACTGCAAGACAACAAAAGACGTATTCACGGCACTGGAAAGTTGACATTTAACCGTTTACTGCAACTGACCTGCATTTCGCTAGCGCTCACGCAGCAGGTGAGCTCAAAAGGTAACAATATGAAATTCCTGCCACTCGACTCGGAAGACCAGAAGCTAATCGAAGCCGCAAGAGACGCCCTACGGAGGAATTACCGTCCTGTAAGGCACACGGTGGGAGCTGCAGTTTTGTGTTCCTCTGGCCGCATCTACACGGGAATCAACATAGAAGCATGCGGTTATGGTCCTTGTGCTGAACCCATCGCTATTGGCACAGCCTTTACTCACGGTGAGAGGGACATTCTTGCTATTGTTGCTGTATGCAAGCGGGGCAATGAGTATCCTGTTCTTTCACCTTGCGGAAACTGCCGTCAACTATTAGTCGACTACGCTCCGGAGGCAATGGTCATTTTTAACGACAATGGCAAGGTTCTGAAGACACCCGCACGAAACCTTTTACCTGGTGCTTACATCAGCGATTTTGACGATGGTTGATTCGTCGTTACACCTGATTGTACTAAGGAAATTAGGGACACTTCCCATTTTCCCTAGCAACTGAGGTTGACAAGTCGTGAGGAGCGGGCTAAAGTCCTATTCCTACAAGCTCGAACATCGACATCGCAAAATGCCTCCCACAATACACACTTCTACTCAGCTTTATCCGATGGTTCCCTTGAGCTGGAGGCAGCTCCACCAGCACCAAAAAAAACAAAGACACTTTATGAACTGGATCGCTCCGTATTGGACTGTAGATCTTTGTTTTAATCTAAATTTTATCAAGACTTTGAGACTTGGTGCCTTTGTGGCATATAAATTATTCAGCTAAGTTTGTAGCAAAAGAATAAAGAAGGCGCCGAAGTTTATCAGGGCCAAGGCCCAACAGGTTCCCGGAATGCCCAAGATGGGCAGGAGAAAGGCTGAGGCCAGAAGCGCCCCTAAGCAGGAACCCACCAGATCAAGACCATAGACCAGGCCGGCAGATTTGGATACCCTCCTTCCAGACCTTAGATAGAGTTTGTTGGCCAAAGGGAACTGAAACCCACCTAAGAGTCCCCCACCCAGGATGAGCAGGGGGAAGAGGAGATTTGCCCCCCAAGAAGGGGAACCTCTGGAGGAGAAGAGGGCAAAGGTAGCTAAGAGAATCAGGGGATAGATGGCCACTAAGAGCTGGGTGCCAACGAAAACGAAAAAGGGCGAACGAAATGACCGTAACTTGTAGGTGGACAACCCGCTTCCTATGGCCAAACCAATCATATAGGCGGTGATCAAAAATCCCAACTTGTAGTAGAGAAAGCCAAAGAATACTTGAAAGGCAAGGATGATCATCACCTCAAAGGCTATCTCCGCAAAGCCCATACTCATCACCGCTAAAAGGATGGCCTTTCCCTTCAGCCTCCTTCTCCAACCCCCGAAAAGGAGAAGAAGGAGCAACATAGGTGCGGCAACCCAGAGGAGATTCATCTTGGAGAAGAAGAGGAAAATCTCCTTGAAATTACGGCTAAAGAAGGTCGCCCAAAGCACCATATCGTTGTAATAGGAGATGGGATAAAAGTCCCTATTCAGCTTGGATGATTCCCTTATGTTCGAGAGCAGATACTCCACCCTTTCCTGCGAAAGCTTGAAGGGAAGGTAATACTCCCGCACATATTTAGCTTTTATCCCCCTCTGTTTTAACCTTTTGATTAGAACTTCAGGTTTGTAGGTGAGCACCCCGGGGGCCTGGCAAGCTATAAACCGGTTCAGATCCCCGGGGATGACTACCACATCCGGGAATACCTGCTGCAGCGAGGAGAAGATACTGCTGAGGTAACGGGAGAGCTCTGGACCTATGTAGTTTTCCGAGGAGGTGACGGTGAGAGAGATTATCCCCTGGGGGTTAAGTATTTTCCTTGCTTCGTTAAAGAACTCAACTGTGTAGAAACGGTTAATCTGGGCGGTGTATGGATCTGGTAGGTTCACGATGATCACATCGAAGCTTTCCCTCGCTTTCTTCACCCAGAGCCGGCCGTCGGTGTTGATCACTTCCACCCGGGGATCGGAAAGATTCTTTACCTCTTCGGGAGGAAGATATTCCCTGCCCAGTTGGATGACCTTTGGATCCAGCTCCAGATAGACCACTCTTCTGATCCCTTTATCCTTCAGGATCTGCTCCAAGCTCCCCCCTAACCCACCACCAAGGAGAAGAACCTTTTGGGGCGAGGGGTGCTCCAAGAGGGCGAAGAGCACCGATTCCTCGGCAGTTAAAATATCGGGATAAGTAAAAATTAAAAGCCCGTTTTCAAAGAGGCTCACCTGTTTCCCTCTCCTGGTCAGGGCCAAATTTCCATAGACGGTATCGGTCGATTTGACGAGTTGGAAGCCTTTCCATTGAAATTCCCTGCTCAACTGGCTCAGCTTTGAGGCTTGCGGGAAGAGGAAAAGGACAAAAAGCAGGAGGCAAAGGGAGCTGATCTGATAGCTCAATTTTCCTCCCTTCCAGTAAAGCAGAAAGGAAGAGAAGAGAAGGATGGAGGAGAGGCAGAGGGCCATCTGCAAAGGGGTGAGCAAATGGATAAAGACATAATTGAATAGAAGGCCCCCCACAGATGAGCCAATCGCCTCCAAAAGGTAGACCTTGCCCAGAAGAGCTGCCCTTTCCTCCCCCTTTTTTTGGGTCATCTCACTGCCTAAGGGGAAGAGCCCGCCGGAGATAAGGCAGAAGGGGGCCAGGGTGAGAAAGGAAATCAGGAAGATGGGGAGAAAACCAAGGATCTCTCCGGGAGAGGCCCCGACAATAAGCTTGCTTCCCCTTACTCCCACTATGGAGATTGGCAGAAGGAGGGAGAGGATAACTTGCAGGGTGGCAAACTTTGTTACCCTTTCTCTCCATAGCCTGGCCAGTTTTCCAACCAGTAAAGCCCCAGCAGAGGTCCAGATAAGCCAGTTGGCCAATACAACCCCAGTGGAGAGCTCATTCCCATAAAAGACGACTAAGAGCTCCCTCATCAGGATAATCTGCCCTAAGATGGCGGCAAAACCGATGAGGAAAAGGGCAAAAATTATCCTTTTCTTCACAATCAAACCCTATTAAATTAGAGAACAGTTCACCACGGACTATCACAGCGCGGCAAAGCCGCAACCAAGCAAGGGCCACGGATTACACGGATTTCACTGAATCTATAGAACATAAATGACACGAATAGATAAATTTACCACAGAAACTCACGGGAAAAAGCAATTAAGAATTGAGAATTAAAAATTAGGTTTATGCTGGCTATTCCTGATTCCCGATCCCTGTTTTTCTGTACTTAGTCCGTGGTTATCCGTGGTGAATTCACCACGAATCTCACAGAGCTATATAGTCCAGGCAGGTTTTGGAACCTACGGGAGGTTTATAAACCTTATCCTGTTTATCCTGTCAATCCTGTCTAAAAAGGAGACTCTTATACTTTTGAAAAAATCTAAACAATAAAGGGAGGAAAAGCAAGGGGATTTTGGAGATGGAAAAGGAGAACGAATTTGGGGAGAAAGTCAATAGGATAGTGAAAAAAGATCCCAGATATAAGCCCCAGAGCTATGCATTCGTAATGGGCGCCCTCGATTACACCCTACGCAAGTTGGAGAAACCAAGGCATATCAGTGGCCGGGAGCTTTTGCAGGGAATCAAGAAATTAGCCAAGGAGGAGTATGGCCCTACCGCCAAGCTGGTTTTTGAGCATTGGGGAGTAAAAACCACGGAAGATTTCGGCCATATCGTTTTTAACCTAGTGGATGCGGGAATTATGTCCAAAACAGAGGAGGACAAGATCGAGGAATTCAGGGATGTATTCAACTTCACGGAGGAGTTTGAGGGGAAATACAAGATGAAAGTGGATAGGGAAAAGCTCAAATGAACGAGATCATCAGTATCATTACCGACTTCGGCGAAAAAGATGGCTGGGTGGGGACGATGAAGGGGGTTATCTTAGGGATTAACCCAAAGGCAAAAATAGTGGATATTTCTCACCAAGTAACACCAGGGGATATACTGGAGGCCTCCCTCATCCTTCAGGTCTCTTTCCCTTATTTCCCCCAGGGGACGGTTCACCTCTGCGTGGTAGATCCCGGAGTAGGCTCTAAGAGAAGGGCGATTGTGGTGGCCACTCCTCGGTATACATTTGTAGGCCCCGACAATGGCCTCTTTACCCCCATCTACCAGAGGGAGGATTTTAAGGCCGTGGAGATAACCAACCGGGATCTTTTTTACTCCCCCCAGCCAAGTGCAACTTTTCATGGTCGGGATATTTTTGCTCCGGTGGCCGCCCACCTCTCCCGGGGATTAGCCGCAGGAAAAGTCGGTCCCCAGATAGAGAATTTGATTAGGATCGATCTCCCCTCGCCTCTGGTCGGTCCCAGGGAGATAAGGGGGGAAGTAATTCACATCGACAGATTTGGCAACCTGACCACGAATATAACAAAAGAGCTTTTTGAGAAAAATGTCCGAAACAACCCCTTTAAGTTGAGGATCGGGAAAAGGGTCTTAAAAAGCCTGAGCTCATCCTATACCGATGGCCCCAAAGGCGAGCTACTGGCCATTTGGGGAAGCTGGGGCTATCTGGAACTCTCCGTCAACCAGGGCAGCGCCCAGCAACTCCTCTCCACCTCCAAAGGAACCAAACTTACAGTTAGGTTTTGAATCTGCGACAATCACACTGATTATTCTTACGGTATTGTTATGCTATAATCGTCACTGAACTTAGCCGTAAGTGGCGGGGCTTTTTTGACGGGATAACAGGATTTACATGATTTTTGATTTCTACAAGAAAACACCGAACGGCACCGAACCCACAGAAAGATCATAATGCACATTCTTCCTTAGGATTTTTATTCAGTGATTTTCGGTGTTTAATGAATGTTGTTTATCCTGATCATCTTGTCAATCCTGTCTGAAAATGGGAATTTTTAGGTAAGATTAGGCACCTTCTGGCAATTTATTTTCTCTCCCTTAAGGAGGGAGAGAGATTATATGAAGTTAAACGAAAGACTATAATTGAATAAGGTAAAACAGGCTTTTTCAGCTACCCTCATTTAATCCTTGACTTTTGAAAAGAATAGGTTTATCCTTCAAAAGTGGAGGTCATCTGTTTTTTCAGAATGAACCATAGCGCGGCAAACCCGCAACCAAACAATAGCCACGGATTGCACTGATTTCACTGATACAACACGAATAAATAAATTTACCACGGAATCTCACGGAATCACACGGGAAAGAGCAATTGAGAATTAAAAATTTAGCTTATGCTGGTAATTCCTGATCCCTGATTCCTGTTTTTCTGTGCTGTTCCGTGGTTATCCGTGGTGAAATTACCACGGAATCATCAAAGAGGCTCATCATCAATGGTCAATTAACAAGTTAAGATGTAATAAAACCTTAAAATCCTGACCTGTTATTCTTCATTGATAATTGATCATTGCTAATTGTCCATTGACAATTTCTTTTTCAGTCCGTGGTGAATTCACCATAATTTTAGGCTTGAGGTCAAGATCCAATGGGGACTAAAACTTTTAAATAAAGGGGGATAGGAGAATGGCTCCAGACAAGAAAAAAGTGGTTGTAATTGGGGGAGAGCAATACGCCGTGCCTGCCATTAGCAAATCGCTGGTGCTAATTGTTGTTCTGGTTATCGTGGGATTGATCTTAGTCTTTACCTCCTTCTATCAGGTGGGCACTGATGAGGTTGGGGTAATCAAACGATTTGGTAAGTATGTAAACACAACCCAACCTGGTCTCCATTTCAAAACACCCTTTGGCGTCGATAAGGTAACCAAAGTGCCGGTGCAAAGGGTGCAAAAGGAGGAGTTTGGATTTAGGACAACCAGGTCAGGGGTGAGAACGGAGTATCAGAGAAGAAAACCCCTCGAGGAGTCATTGATGCTCACCGGGGATTTGAACTCGGCTGTGGTGGAGTGGATCGTTCAGTATCGGGTCAAGGATCCGGTTAACTACTTGTTCAAAGTCAGGGATGTGAAAACTACCATACGAGATATTTCTGAGTCGGTTATGCGCCAGGTGGTGGGGGATCGAAGTGTGGATGAGGTCATCATTCTCTCCCGCAGAGAAGTGGCGCTGACAGCAAAACAGCGGCTGCAAGAGATTCTGGATACTTATAAGACTGGAATTCATCTTGTGACTGTGGAGCTGAAGGATGTTAATCCCCCTGATCCGGTGAAACCCGCTTTCAATGAGGTCAATGAGGCGAAACAGGAGATGGAGAGGACGGTCAATGAGGCCTGGGAGACTTACAACAAGGCCGTTCCCAAGGCCAGCGGTGAGGCGGAGAGGACTATTAGACAGGCCGAGGGCTATGCGCTCAACAGGGTCAATCGGGCAAAAGGCGATGCCAACAAGTTTTTGGCTGTTTGGAGGGAATATAGTCGATCCAAGGATGTGACCAGAAGGAGACTCTATCTGGAGACCCTGAACGAGGTTTTGCCCAAGCTGGGGAGAAAATACATCATCGACTCCGAACAGAAGGGGTTGTTGCCCTTACTGTACCTCGATGAGAAGGGGGGGAAGAAATGAAAGCAAAATGGATTGCCATAGGTGTTATATTATTTCTGGCCCTTATCATATTGGCCAGTGGTCTCTATACAGTAGATATGACCGAGCAGGTGGTGATTACCCGATTCGGGAAACCAGTGGGAGATCCTATCAAAGAGCCTGGTCTGCACTGGAAGAGGCCTTTTGTGGAAAAGGTAAACTCCTTCGAGAAACGGATCCTGGAATGGGATGGCGATCCCAATCAGGTCCCCACCAAGGACAAGAAATATATCTGGGTGGACACCTATGCCCGGTGGAAAATCGCCAGTCCCCTAAAGTTCTTTCAATCCGTACGGAATGAACTGGGGGCCCACGGAAGGTTGGATGACATTATTGATGCCGCCACCAGAGATTATATCACCTCCTACCCGCTGCTGGAAATAGTTAGAAATTCAAACAGAGAGATGGCCACCGCCGAGGCCGAGATGGAGTTGGCCGAAGAGGTAAAGATCCCCATCGAATGGGGCAGGGAGAAGATAACCCGCCAGATAATAGAGAGAGCATCACAGATGGTGCCGCAGTACGGGATCGAGTTGATCGATGTGAGGATAAAACACATCAACTATGTGGAGGAGGTAAGGAAAAAGGTCTATGAGAGAATGATCTCAGAGAGAACGAGAATAGCCGAGAAGTACCGTTCGGAGGGTCAAGGGAAAAAGGCAGAAATAGAAGGCCAGATGGAGAAGGAACTGCAGAGAATTACCTCTGAGGCATATAGAAAGGCCCAAGAGATCAAGGGGAAGGCCGATGCCGAAGCCACCAAGATCTATGCCCGAGCGTATAACAAAGATCCTGAATTCTATTCATTCCTCAAGACTCTGGATACCTATAAGCGGACCATCGATGACCGCACTTGGTTAATCCTCACCACGGACAGCGATTATCTCAAGTATCTGAAAAGCCTGGCGCCCAGAAGGCAAAAGAGGTGACTCCAAAATTTTGAACTTAGCCATAAGCGGCGGAACTTTTCTAACAGGATAACAGAATTTTTATTCATTCATTCTGCCCATTATTGTAAACCGCATTTGGATGGTAACATTCGAATCGGCTACTAACGGCACATCTGAATTGGGGGAGGGCGTTCAGTTGAACGCCCCTACAACAAACCTTTCAAGAGCTGTCAGCCCCGTTCCAATGGGGTTCCTGGTGGAAGAGGTAACTCCTGACAGCACACTTTTGATTGACATCAGGAGATGTCTCCCACATCTTATCCACTGTGGATGATAACATTCACACCGAAGCATATGTAGACCCCAGCTATCTATCCATGGGAAGCTTATTGCTGATATAACAGCAATTATGTAAGATTTTGGTTCTGAGGAAAAATAGTCACCCCTGGCAGCCCAACCAATCAAACACTTTCTACTCCAATCCCTTCACCCAAATTGATTTCTCTTGACATATCCTTATCTGCTGAGTAATTTACCACCATAATGAAGGAGAAGTTAGACATACTCATTAAGGATGCCGAGGAGCTTTTAACCCTCAACTCCGGGATGAGTGGCCCGCGCATAGAGCATCAGATGGAGGAACTTGGTCTAATCAGCAAGGGCACCGTAGGAATTAAGGGGGGAAAAATCATCTCCGTAGGGACTACAGACCAGGTGCTGAAAGAAACTGAAGTCGACGAAAGGACCAAAGTCATAGATGCCTCCAGAAAGGTGGTTACCCCAGGACTGGTGGATCCTCATACCCACCTTGTCTTTGCCGGGACAAGGGAGAATGAGTTTGAGGAGAGGATTAAGGGTAAGACCTATGAGGAGATAGAGACAAGGGGTGGGGGGATTAGGGCCACGGTGGGAAAGGTTCGCCAGTCAACGAAGGAAGAGCTGGTGCAGCTTGCCCTTCCTCGGTTGAAGAGGATGTTAAATTATGGAACAACAACTGCTGAGGTAAAAAGCGGTTATGGATTAAATTTAAATGATGAGTTGAAGATTTTAGAGGTCATTAGAGACCTCAACCAACTACAACCGATAGAACTCGTCCCCACATTCTTAGGGGCTCATCAGGTTCCTGAGGAATATAGAGGGAGAAGGGGCGAATACATAAGACTACTCACAAAAAAGGTCATTCCTCAGGTAGCAGAGAGGGGATTGGCAGAATTCTGTGATGTCTTCTGTGAGGCAGCAGCCTTCAACAAAGAAGAGTCTAAGGAGATACTCTCGACCGGCAAGAGGTTCGGTCTGACCCCGAAGATTCATGCCGATGAGCTCTCTCCTTATGGTGGAGCGGAGTTAGCCGCTGAGGTGGAGGCAATAAGCGCCGATCATTTGGTTTATACCTCCTTACGAGGCACAAAAAGGATGAAGGAGGCTGGGGTGATCGCAGTTCTCCTCCCCGGAACATCCTTCTTCCTCAATTCGCAGAGATATGCCCCAGCAAGAGAGATGATCCAAGAAGGGGTGCCCATAGCTCTGGCCACAGATTTCAATCCTGGAAGCTGTATGACCGAATCAATGCCCCTTATTCTGAATTTGGCCTGTTTGAAGCTTAAGCTCACCGCCGCAGAGGCCATAGTGGCTTCTACCATAAATGGAGCCTATGCCATAGGCAGAGGAGAGAAAGTGGGAAGTCTGGAGAAAGGTAAACATGCTGACATTGTCATCTGGGGATTTCCCCATTATCGTATCCTTCCATACCATTTTGGGGTAAACTTGGCCAAAACGGTGATCAAAGCGGGGAAGGTAGTAGTAGAAAGGGGAGCGAAAGGATGAAGAGAGTATATCTCCTCCTCCCCATCATAGCCATTTTAGCCGGTTGCGGTTGCTATTCCTTCTCCGGTTCCACCCTTCCCTCTCATATCAAGACAGTTGCCGTGCCCCTTTTTACAAATCGCACGACTCAATATGGGATAGAGGAAAAATTAACTGAAAGCCTAATCAATGCTCTGGTTAGGGACAATACCCTCAAGGTAGTTCCCGAAGGAAGGGCCGACTCCGTACTCCGGGGGAGCATAGTGGATTACAAAAAGGAGGCCTATACTTTTGATGAAAACGAAAATGTGAAGGAGTATATAGTGCGCATTTATGTAACTGCCTCCTTTGAGGACCTAAGAAAAAAAAGAGAACTCTGGAAGGAGGAGAAGTTAGAGGGATGGGGGTTCTATCTTGCCCAAGGGGAGACTGAAGACGATGCCCAGGAGAGGGCAATAGCTAAGCTTTCTGAGGATCTGGTGAACAAGCTAATCGCCGGATGGTAACCTAAGCTACAAATGTAAAATTAAGAATGAAAGAAACTATTGACCACGGAGTCTGGGATTCAGCCCGTCTTCCTTTTCTACTATCTGCTACATTAAAACCGTAAACCGTCAGAATTGGGATTCTGACGGCTCAATAGGGAAATAGAAACTGAGGTAGCAAAATCCCTGTTCTGCCACCTCAGCTCTAACTAAGCCAATAACCGAAATTTTGTGGTTTATAGACTGCGGCCCGATTTGGCAAAAATCATATGCAAGGCCAGCAAAAGCAGGGCCACTCCAAATATTTTTCTTAAAAGCTCATCGGAGAGTTTAACGGCCATCTTCGCCCCCAACAGCCCCCCCACAAAAAAACCCAAACAGACAAAGGCCGCCACGGCCAAGTTTACATAACCCTGTCTATAATAAGTCCAAGCAGCAAGCAATCCAATGGGTGGGATCAAAAGGGCCAGGGTCGTTCCCTGAGCTTGATGTTGAGTCAAGCCAAAGATATAGATCAATGCCGGCACGATAATCACCCCTCCCCCAATTCCAATTAAGCCACTAATAACCCCAGCGAAGAGGCCAAGCAGCACATAAAGAGAAATATCAGCCAATTTCGCCCCTTGGTTAAATAAAGTAACCTCCCATTTCACGATTCCATCAGGGAAGCAGTCTGAAGACTGAACCCCAGGCTTTAAGGGAAATCCCAGCGAACAGGTCTAATCCGACCTATTCATAAATTAGCATCAAATTCTAAATAACCAAAGGTTTTTGTTGGAAGGACTCCGCTTTATCGAAGTCCAAGGGAACGGACAGACATAAATGTCTGTCCCTACAGGACAAATACATAAATCCTTGGCTTCGAGAAAGTTATGCCAATTCGTTATCAGTCTATGAATAGTTAAGGTTAAAGACCAGTTCCTACAAATAAGTTCTCCGATCCTGCCACAAATTATATGAACAAATCGGTTAGCTCTATAATCCCAAAAGTTTCTCATACTCCCCTGGGGTCTCCAATATCTCCATCGCCTTCAGCACCTGTTTGTCACCCTTTAACACGAAATCCTCATAGACCGCCTCTTCACCCCAGAGTTTGGAAACAATCTCCCTCTTAATACCCATCTTGATGTAATCAAGGCTCTTTTCAAACTCCTTCTCCTCGGCCGCCAACACCTTCGCTCTTAATTCTTCTATAATTTTTTCCGTATCAGGGCTATAATCGACTTCCTTCAAGCTCTTCTCTAAATCTTCAAGCTGACCTTCTGCCTTACTGGTGTAATGGAAATTTTTCCTTCCCATAAATTCCTTGAACTCGGCTAACATCTGGTCAGTAACTTCAAAACCCTTCTGTAGACCCTTATGCTTGGAGGTGTAGTCAACTGCAAAATCAAAGAAAAGCCCCTTCCTGCTCAATTCCAACTCCAGCCGATTGAGTTTAGGGAGTTCGCGGACCACATCCGGAGTTATGCCTCCACCTCCATAGACCGTTCTTCCCCCCTGGGTCTTGAAGACTTCCTTCTGCTCTTCCTGCGTGGTATCCTTCTTCGCCTCTTCCTTCTTTTGGATACATCTCCCACTGGGGATGTACCATTTAGCTGTGGTTATCTTCAGGGCTGTGCCCGCAAATGGTGTTCCCATGCCCGGCTTAAGCACAGTCTGCACCGATCCCTTGCCATAGGTACGGGTTCCCAAGATTAGGCCCCGATCCCAATCCTGCACTGCCCCGGAGATTATCTCTGATGCGCTGGCGCTTCCCCCATTTACCAAGATAATCAAGGGTTTATCACCATAGAGAGGAGGAAACCGGGAATAAAATTGTCTGTTCTGCTTACTCAGTCTCCCTTTGGTATAGACAACCATTTTCCCCTTGGGGAGGAAAAGATCCGATACATCAACAGCCTGACTGAGTAATCCCCCTGGGTTATTCCTAAGATCCAAGATCAGGCCCTTTTGCGTCTTCTTCCCTGTCTTGATCAATGCTTCCCTAATCTCCTTTCCCGCATCTTCCGAGAAACGGGAGAGCCTTATATAGCCTACCCCATTGGCCACAATTCCCGCATAGGGCACGCTCTTTATCTTAATTACATCCCTGGTCAAGGCGAATTCCAGGGGTTCGTCGACCCCTTCCCTCTTTACGGTTAAGGAAACCTTGGTTCCCTTGGGCCCCCGCAGTTTCTTTGCCGCCTCCTGAGTAGTTATCCCCTTGGTGGATTCCCCATCTATCTTTGTCACCATATCCCCGGCCTGAATTCCCGCCTTGTAGGCAGGCCCTCCCTCAAAGGGAGAGATAACCGTGAGAACCCCTTCCCTCAGCCCAATTACCATTCCCACCCCACTATACTTGCCATGGGTCCCGATCATCAGCTCCTTATACTGCTTCTGTTCGAAGAATTGTGTATGGGGATCCAATATCTTCAACATTCCCCTGATACCGGCATAGATCAAATCCTGCGGTTTTACCTCATCTACATAGTTGCGGGTAATCTCAACAGCCACCCGATCAAGGAGCTTGATTCCGGCATAGAGGTTGTCCCCGCTGGCATAGAGATAAACCCCTATCCAGCCAATAAGGAGCAAGCTAATAAGGGCCCCCACTCCCCAGATGGTATATTGGTTCCTATTTTTCATTGTTCTTCCCCCTTTCTGATCTGTCCTTCAGGAAGATATTTACCGTATCCTTTATCTCCTTCTCTACCTCTTCTATCCCCCTTCTTCCATCTATCAACTTAATCCTTTTCTCCGCCCGGGCCAGGGAGAGATACCCTTCCTTGACCTTGACAAAAAAATCGAGATCCTGAGACTCCAACCTGTCTGGGGAACGACACCCCGCGAGCCTCTTCAGAACCATCTGGGGATCGATATCCAAGACAAAGGTCAAATGGGGGGAGAGCCCTTGGGTGGCCAATTGGTTTAACCTTTTTACCACCTCTGGGCCTATCCCCCTCCCATAGCCCTGATAAGCCACCGAAGAGTCAGAAAACCTCTCGCTTATCACCAAAAGGCCCTTTTCCAAGGCTGGTTTGACCACTTCGGCCACATGTTGAGAACGACTGGCCAGGTAGAGGAAAAGCTCGGTAAGCCCAGCCATCTCCGGATGGCTACGGTCCAAGATAAGCTCTCTGACCCTCTCCGAGATGGGGGGGCCACCCGGCTCCCTGGTCACCAACAGGGGGATTCCTCTCTCCTGGAGATAGGAGGAGAGCAAGTGGACCTGGGTTGACTTCCCACAGCCATCAAGGCCCTCAAAGGTGATCAAAAAACCCTTCACACCTGAGTTGGCTGCTCCTTCCCCCATCTACTTCCCCTATATCTGAGATAATTGGCCATAGACCTTGAGGATTCATCGATCCCGGTGGCCAACCAAAGGCCAACCAACCCTAAGCCCCAGAGAAAGCCCAGGGCCCAGGCCCCAAATATCTCAAAGGCCAGGACCCCAACTGTGGTCAGTATCATTAACCACCTTATATCTCCTGCCCCCCGCAAACTTCCGGATATGACGATATTCAGAGCCTTGGGCACCTGGATCACCGCCACCAGACCCAGAACCAGGACCCCTAAGTGGATCACCCGGGGATCTGAGGTAAAAAGATACATTATAGGTCTGGCCAAAAAGAAGAGAACCGCAGCAACTACCACCACAGTAAAGAAGACAATACGACTGGAGATGGTCCCCACCCTTCTGGCCCTTTCCTCTTGATTAGCTCCCAGGCTCTTGCCGGTGAGAGTCATTGCGCCCATTCCTATCCCCTGATAGAGCATAGAGATAACCGCCTGCAGCCTTAAGAGCACCTGATGGGTAGCCAAGGCCACCGTGCTTATCCGAGCAGCATAGCTCATCACGAACATTTGGCCGGTAACCCAGACCATCTGCTCCAAGGTGATGGGGGCCCCCATAAGAAAAAGCTGGCGAGAACTTCTCAGGTTGAACCTCTTTAAATCCCTCATTCTCAGGGAGAGAACGGAGCGATGGGACAAGAGAAGGGTAAGGGTGATGGCAAACCCAATGCTGTGTGCTATCCCTGTGGCCAGGGCCGCTCCCTTCACTTCCAAACGGGGAAAACCAAAGAGCCCGTAGATCAAAAGGGTGGTCAGAACTGCATTTATTCCATTTACCGCCAGGCTCACCATCATAGAGAGATGGGTATCCCCTGCTCCGCGCAGAATCCCCACGGAGACAAAGTTGACAATGATCAAAGGCCCAAAACAGGCGATAATCCTCAGATAGCCAATACCCTGGGAAGCAGCCTGTGGCTCGGCCCCTAAGAGGGTCTTAAAGATCAAGGGAGCTGCAAAATACCAAAGCGCCGCAATCCCCAAGGAGGCTAAACCACTCATCATTACAGATTGCCCTAAAAAGTGGTTGGCTTCTTCTACTCTCCCTGCTCCCAGGTATTGACTAACGATTATCGAGCTGCCCATAACAAAAGTGAGCAGGAGAGTGGAGGTGAAGATAACCACTTGGGCAGCCATTCCCACTCCAGCTAAAGCTGCAGCTCCCAGATGCCCCACCAACATAGCTTCTATCATCCACATCAGCGTCTGGGAGGAGAGGTCAACCATCGCGGGGAGGGATGTCTTGAGCAGGACTTTCAGGGGTGAACCGGGCAACGAACAGGCCTTTCAGTCATATAAAATTTTGAGGTGGCCTGGGCCACCTCAAATTCCCTTAGTTCCCCACCGCC
The DNA here is from genome assembly GCA_964626665.1 of uncultured Gemmatimonadota bacterium. GTDB lineage: Bacteria > SM23-81 > DAOVCL01 > DAOVCL01 > DAOVCL01 > DAOVCL01. The sequence continues at coordinate 40,913 of CAZVGK010000003.1, forward strand.
GGGGTTCCTTTGCCTCGAGGAGCTGGCTTTGCCTTCTTAGGGGCAGTTCCCTTGATAAACTCCTCCACCATTTCCCTGGCCTGTGAATCGGTAAACTGCTTGGGAGGGGATTTCATAAAATAGCTGGAAGGTTCAATAACCTCCCCAGCTATACCATTGTCCATTGCCAATTTACAACATCTCACCGCATCGATGACTACCCCAGCGGAATTGGGGGAATCCCAAACCTCCAATTTGAGTTCCAGATTCAAGGGGACATCTCCAAAAGTTCTTCCCTCCAGCCTAATATAGGCCCATTTCCTATCCTTCAGCCAGGCCACATAGTCGCTGGGCCCTATGTGGACATTCTCCGCTCCCATATCATAGTCCAATTGGGAGGTTACTGCATTTGTCTTGCTTATTCTCTTTGACTCTAACCTCGATCTCTCCAACATATTGAGGAAATCTGTGTTCCCTCCCACATTCAACTGGCTGGTCCGCTCCAGCCTCACCCCCCTCTCCCGGAAGAGCCTGGTCAGGACCCGGTGGGCAATGGTGGCACCTACCTGCGATTTTATATCGTCACCGATAACCGGCAGTCCCCTTTCCCTGAACCTCCCTTGCCAATATTCCTCCCTGGCAATAAATACGGGAATGCAATTAACCAGACCACATCCCGCCTCCAGCATCTGCTCCACATACCACTTGGTCGCCTCCTCGCTACCCACTGGGAGGTAGTTAACCACTACATCTGTCTTGGTTTCCTTCAATATGCTTACTATATCCGCGGTGGGGCCAGGTGCCTTCTCAATGATCTGGGAGAGATACTCCCCCAAACCGTCATGAGTCATCCCTCTCTCCACCTTCACCCCTAATTTGGGGACATCCATAAACTTATAGGTACAGTTGGGTTTGGCGTAGATCGCCTCAGAAAGATCCTTGCCCACCTTGTTCTTGTCAATATCAAAGGCGGCAGAAAACTCTATGTCCCTGATGTGGAAACCACCTAAATTAACATGCATCAGACCGGGAACAAACTCGTTCTCCTTGGCGTTTTTGTAAAATTCTACCCCTTGCACGAAGGAAGAGGCACAATTACCTACACCGATTATGGCTACCCGAACCTTTCCCATATCTTTACCCCCTTTCTCAAACGGACAAAGTTTTCAACCTATACTTCCAAAATCATAGCTAATCCCGATCTGTATCCAGGTCACCGTTCAGTCAAAAGGAGAAAACCAGCTGGCTTTATAAAGCAAGATCTTAAAATTTATGTCATGGTTTGCAGCCAGCAATGGTAAATTGTTCACCCCATTAGATAATCTTATATCTAATGGGGCAAGGATTGAAAATTGAAAAAGGCAAAACAAAAGGCGAGATGTAGGCTTAACGAGGTGGAAGCAAAGGTAATTTTTACTTTTGCACTTTGCATTTTTCAATTTGAAATTCGAAGCTTCGCCCAGTTTATACTGCCATAGCTTGACGGTTTGAGGCGAAGCTTCGCTAGATAGGTTATCTATCCTTCTCCACCCTCTCCTCCATTGTCTTCCTGAAGTGAAGCACCCTCTGAATTACGGTTATATTGGCAAAAATGGCTATAATCCATAAGGCTAACCTAAGAAAGAGATGTGCAGTATAGGGAATGCTTCCCAACATTGCCCCCACGCTCAAATAGGTCATCCTCTCCTCCCTCTTGAACATCCCCACCTTACACTCAATTCCGAACCCCTCAGACCTGGCCCTCACATAGCTCACCAAGAAGGATCCTATCAGACCCAGAATGACAACCCAGAGAAGATGGGAAGACCGCCAATAGAGGGCCAAACCAAGGAAGATAAACCCCTCGGAATATCTATCCACAGTTGAATCTAACAGGGCACCAAACTTTGATGCCTGATTGGTTCCGCGGGCCAGCTTTCCGTCTAAAAGATCACATACCCCGGCCAAGCCAACAAACAGCCCCCCCCAAAAGAACCTTCCTATACAAAAGAAGTAAGCGGCGAAAAGGCTAAAAAGAAGGCCGAGGAAGGTGAGTATGTTGGGGTGGATCCCCAACTTCTCCAAGAATCTGCCTATAGGCTCCAAGAACTTAAGAAAATCCCTTTTGACCCCTTCACTCAGAAAGCTAAATTCAGCCATACTACCTGCCTTTTAAAATTTTAACCCTCAAAAATACCATCTCATAATTGGCTTGTCAAGGGAAAAGCTCAATCCTTCCCATAATTACAGTTTATCAATAGATCAGCTAACGAAGCCTCGAATGTAGAATGAAGAATTGGGAAGAAAAGAACTATTGGCCGCCCGAGGGTAAGCAATGGAATTGCCCAGCCAGCTCCCCGTGCTCTTGGTGGATGTTATCATCCACAAAATCTTTCCCAGGAAAGGAGCTATACCTGCACAGGAAGATAACTCCCGAAACTCATCTACTTTTGTCTGTTGACTCTAACCATTGTGAACCGTTACAGAGGGGAATTTTTCCCCTTGACAGGGGCGGTGGAAAAGAATATCTTAAGTCACCACAAATCAATGGGGAGAGATTATGAAAAGTAAAATGATTACATTTGGGGGTTTAGTTTGCCTGCTTCTGCTTAGTGGGATAGCGCAGGGAATTAACGATAAGGCGGGCACATCTGCCTATCAATTTCTCAAAATTGGCCAGGGGGCAAGGGCAGTTGCTATGGGGGGGGCCTTCACTGGCTTGGCCGATGATGAAAATGGCCTCTACTGGAATCCCGCGGGCCTGGTTCAGGCAAAAGGCAAAATAGCCACTTTCTCCTACAACAATTATTTGGCAGATATTCAATCTGGCTTTTTAGGCTACCTTTCCCCCTATGGGGAGGCTGATGCCTTAGGCATAAGCCTCCTCTATATGAACTATGGCGAGATGGACAGGATGGATGAGGAAGGAATAAAACAAGGAACATTTGGGGCCAGCGATATGGCCTTCTCCCTAAGCTATGCCAAACCCATTAAAGATCGCCTATCTGTAGGGATAAACGGGAAGATAATCTATGAGAGGATAGAGGACTACCGATCAGATAGTTATGCCATAGATTTAGGAGGCCTCTACAGGTTGGCCTCAGGGAAGACCCGGTTTGGCCTGATGGTGCAGAACTTAGGATTTCAAAGATCTGGCCTGACATCCGCACACAAGGATCCCTTGCCTACCACCCTGCGACTGGGCCTCTCTCACCGGCTTAAAGGTTTGCCCCTATTAGTTGATCTGGACCTGGCCAAGCCCTGGGACAACGATCTCTACTTCTCCCTGGGAGGAGAACTCTATTCCCTGAGGCCCTTAATTCTCAGGTTCGGTTACAATTATCAGAAAAGTAAAGCTGATGGGTCAAGTGGAGATAAATTAGCCGGTGGCTCCTGGGGATTGGGAATCCGCTGGAGGAGGTTCCGATTTGACTATGCCTATGTCTTCTCCTTTGCCTGCTTAGGGGGGAACCACAGGTTTTCCATCTCAAAAAGCCTTTAGGGAGGGAAGTTGCTTAAGGAGGAGCTAATCTGGCAAGCCCTCCAGAATGTCCTGGATCCGGAGATCGGGTTGAGTGTGGTGGATATGGGCCTGATCTATGAGGTAAAGGTAAAAGATGAGGGCAAGGTCTATGTAAAGATGACTCTCACCGTCCCTGGCTGTCCAATGCACGCCCTTATCGCCCAAAATGTGAAGAACGAAGTGGAAAGATTAAATGAGGTCAATGAGGCTGAAGTCGAGGTCACCTTTGATCCTCCTTGGACACCGGAGAGGATGTCCCAGGCCCTGAAGAAGAGATTTGGTTACGCATAAATGGTATGTTCCCTATCTTCCCTTCTCTCCACTTAGCCCGAATCATTAACCAACCAGTAGTGGATGAACTTAATGTCTTGATTTTTAAAGATTTATGCATCGTTCTCTAGGGACAGACCTTCAGGTCTGTCCGCTATCCTTCGGATTCCGATAGATTGGAGTCCGAAGGAATGAATTTCTGTCAGGGCAGAGCCCTGACATCACGGTAAAAATCCTGTCCTTAGAGCAAGAAGCCACCGCGATTTGAGATGCCACCTGCGAATTTATGAATAATTCAGGTTAATGGTTCGGGGTCCCTACTTTTCCCCTTTGATTATCAGATATATACAAGAGTTAACCTAAGCGGTGCTCAGTTTAGGTCGGGCAAATGGGCCCCTAGCCAGGGCTCTACAAGTAGTGGTTCACCCATTGGGCAGTTGGGGGTGTAGTTTTTGGGGTGGGGAACATTCCGATGAGGGATACATTGGAAACTTGAAGGATGAATATCGAAATTGAACTTGAGGAAAATGGTCGGTGGATAGCCGAGATTCCCGATCTTCCGGGTGTGATGACCTATGGGCAGAGTCGTGACGAAGCGATTTCAAAGATCAAAACTTTGGCCTTGCGTGTAAGGGCTGATCGATTCGAACCCAACAAGACAATTCCTGAATCGCGTGAGACCTTTGCGATACCGATATGAATCAATGGTCGTCAACCAGAGCTCACCTTGTGCTTTCCGCACTGCTGCAAATTGGCTGGACGGTCAAGCGTCAATTTGGAACATCCGGCCGAGTTCTGTCGTGACCTGGCTGGCCCGATTGTGGCTTCGCATTTCACGGCTGAGAGTGGCAAAAAAATCACTGGTTTCGTTGGAGTAGTAATTATGAGGAACACAGAACAACAGACGCTCTTTCCTACTGAGAAGCAGGGTCCAAATAGTTCGCAGGCACGCAGACCAACCACTGAGCCTTTTGGCAGGCTAGATAATGATTCCTCTTTGCGTTTAAGACTTCTTCCGCTCTGTCGGCTTAATTTTGGCGATGTTTGGGAAGATCCTGTTCGTGGGCACCGCGTCGGAGTTTTGGATGTCACCAACCCAGAACACCTCAAGTATATCCTTGGTGACCTCCGACCTACGTTGATCGTTAACGATCCGCCTTACAATGTGGCGGTGGGAAATGCAAACACAAGGAGTATCTCGAAGCAACCGCTACCGCAATACATTGAATTCTCCCGAAAATGGGTATTGAATTGTCTCGCTGTCACGGCCAGGGATTGTCACTGGTACATCTGGATTGGAGCTGATTATAAAGACGATTTCCAACCTTTACCAGATTTCATGATCATGATGCGGGAGTTTTCCCAGCTTGCGCCAAGGAATTTTATCACTTTGAGGAACCAACGAGGATACGGGACACAGAAAAACTGGATGTGGGTAAGACAAGAGCTTCTTAATTACACTCAAGGCAATCCATCTTTCTCGGTAGTATATACCGATATTCCCAAAATCCTCAAGGGTTATTATAAGACTATCAACGGGAGACGTACTGAGAACTTGGAGAGGAGTAAATCCGAGAACATACGCCCAGGAAATGTCTGGGTCGACATTCAGCAGGTTTTCTACCGGATGGAGGAGAATGTCCCAGGTTGTTATGCACAAAAACCACTAAAAGCCATCGAACGCCTTCTCTTGACAAGCAGCCAAAAAGGGGATGTGGTGCTGGATTGCTTTGCTCACTCCGGCACAACATTGCTGTCCGGCGAACGAACAGGAAGACGGGTTATTACATTTGACATCGATCCAGTTTTCGCTGAATTATCGATCAGAAGACTTGAGCACTTTAGACAAACAGGCAAAACTGGATGGCAATGGCACAATCCTTTCCCTGAGATAAGGGACAAACATGACGCAGCGACAATTACGTGAGTACCTGAATCGCCTTATGTCGTCTTTGCAGAAAGAGGATAGAGCTCTGTTGGATGCCCGTCTCAAAGGACTCGTTTCGGTTTTCCCCTTTAACGAGTATGAGTATATTCTCATGTTTCTCCGCGATCGATCGGTGATTACTTTCCAGGCTTATGAGGAATTAAGAGACAGCTATGTGTCCAAAAACAAATACCTCAATCTTTACGGGCTAGCACCCCGTATTTTTGGTCAGATATGGGCAGAACAGCATCTTCAGGATCTTGACAGACGTTTCAGGAAAGCTAACAAGACCGTTGATCCTGAATACGAAGGTCAGTATGATCTTTGGATCGAGGGTCTCAGAGTCGAAATAAAAGCAGCCCGTGCGATAGATACCAAGAAAAGAGGGGACCTCGTGTCAAAAGCGCTTAGATACGACTCTGATCGCCCCTTCTGGATGAATTTCCAACAGCTCAAGTTGGATATCTGTGATGTGTTTATCTTCACAGGTGTGTGGGTTGATCGAATTCTCTACTGGGTCCTTTCAAACGATGAGGTCAAAGCCAATCCGTACCTGAGTCATCAGCACCGGGGAGGTGTTGAATACCAAATCGGAATAACAAACAAGAACATCCGCGATTTTAACAGATTTCTCGTCCCAGGATCAAAGGTCGTTGACCGCATCCTCGAAATCGGGCGATGACTATTATAATCATAACTGCACTGCAAAAAGGCCGAAAATTTGGGTAGTCGCAACCTTTAGGTTGCGTAAGTGGTTGATTTATCCAACTCCTTTTCGCGGGCTAAAGCCTGCGACTACCGATTCTATGGTTCTTGCAATAAAGTCAATCACTTGATATCAAAACAATCCAACAGGGCGCTGCATTGGGCGGCAATTCCGCTAGGCGCCACAGTTGGTGCCGATCAGGCGTTCAGTTGGCCTAACAAAGGGCTCCAGCCAACGTTGAGGATGGCGCAGCTCAACCTTAAAGTGGCCGTTAAATGCTTTTATTTTGGGTGGCGGAACCCCGTTTTGCCACCCAATTTTTTGGGCCGTCAGATGAGCGAAGCTGACGGCTCGTGAGGTTAGGATAGAAAGGAGGCAAAATTTTATGGAAATATACGCTGCAATAATGACACTTGCTTTTGTGGGATTCTTCCTTACCACACTGACTCAGTCCCACAAAATTGAGAAGTTCCAGGAGATTGATGTTGAACGGATTAACATCGTCGGTGGTCAGGGCAGGAAACATCTGGTTATCTCGAACCCTGAGAGATGCCCTGATCCAGTGGTCAATGGTAAGGAATTGAAGGGTATGAGGAGCATAAAACCTTCGGGGTTGATCTTCTACGATGCGAAAGGCAACGAAGTCGGCGGGTTAGCAACAGCGCAAACCGCGGGTGGGAAAATTTCCTTGATAGCTTTCGACTGGGCGATGGCGGAGGCTATCGGTTTTAACCGTTGGGAGAGCGATGACGGCAAAAAGCATTCAGCTTCGTTTCTGATCCTCGACCCACCACCACCGGGGGTGAAAATAGAGGAGGCAGCAAGCAAACAAAAGACTCGCGTCATCATTGAGGATGACAACAAGGATGCCCGAATTATCCTCTCCGATGCCGAAGGCAAAGAGCGCATCAAACTATTGGTTGATCGGAAAGGAGAGGCGAGCATACAAATCCTCGACAAAAGCGGGAAGGTGGTTTTCAGAGCCCCGAAAGAGGAGTAATCCTAACGGAGCAGGTGCACAACCAAAAAATCATTGGGCATCGTTACTCGTAGCTCGTTTCTCGTTATCCCCAAACCCTATACTTCTACCCTCGCTGAAACGGGGGGTAAGAGGACCTTAGCCCTCAATAAAAAGGGCCTAAAGGCCCTGAACCCATACTAAAGTGCGGTAGAAACCCTCTACTCAAACTTGCCTGATAAACTTTGTCAAAAAACAAGATCTGGCCAGATTGTAGAACAGATAGAAAAAGACATCGTGGCTCGTAGGATCCGCGGGGTTTAAGTCTTTTATCATTCGTCATTTCCATCCTCAAAAGAGAGGTGGCAGAACCCCCGTTCTGCCACCTCAATCCCTCTTTTCATACTGGCCGTATTTGATCAGTTTCTCCCTGAGGGTGGATCGGGAGATGCCCAAGCGACGAGCGGCCAATGACTTATTCCCACCTGTATCCTGGAGCACATTTAGTATGTGCATCCTCTCCATCTCTTCCAGGCTGTAATCGAGGCTGTATTGAGTAAGGGGTTCCTCAGCCTCTTTCCCCCTCACCTCCCAGGGGAGATGCTGGGGCAAAACCTCCTCGCCATTAGCCAGAAGAACAGCCCTCTCCAGGGAGTTCTTCAGTTCCCTCACATTACCCGGCCAGTCATAGGCCTCTAAGAGGGACTCAGCCTTTGGAGAGATACTCCCAATTGTCTTCTTAAACTCCTCGTTAAAATGGCTGAGGAAAGAATAGGCCAGAGGAATAATATCATCCCTTCTCTGCCTAAGGGGAGGGATGTGAATCTCCATCACTTTGAGCCTGTAGTAAAGGTCCTCACGGAAGGTCTTCTCCCTGGTGGATTGCATAAGATCCTTGTTGGTGGCCGCTATTATCCGCACATCAACCTGCAAATCCCTGGTCCCCCCCACTCTTTTGAATGTCTGGGTCTCCAAAAACCTCAATAGTTTAGGCTGCAGGGAGAGGCTGAGGTCACCGATCTCATCCAAAAATACCGTTCCTCCATCCGCCAACTCAAAGAGTCCCTTATGCTGGGTCTTGGCATCGGTAAAGGCCCCCTTCTCATGGCCGAAGATATGGGCCTCCATCAGGTTCTCCGGTATGGCGCTGCAGTTTAAGTCCATAAGCGGTTTGCTCGCCCGAGAACCCCTCTGGTGAATGGCATGGGCGATGAGTTCTTTCCCTGTTCCCGTCTCCCCTTGAATAAGCACTGATGTCTTGGGGGTTTGACTGACCTTGTCCACCAGCTCCAGCACCTCTTTCATCCTCCCGGACCTGGCTACAATTCCGGTCTCTGCCCACCCCTCCATTCTACTCCGTTTCAGCCTGTTCAACTCCATCTTCAACTTCTGAGTCTCCAGGCCCTTGGAGATGATTAGTTTCATCTCATCCAGTTCAAATGGTTTATTAATGTAGTCGTAAGCCCCCATCTTCATCGCCCGCACCGCGGTCTCCACATCTGCATACCCGGTCATCACAATAGCAAGGATCATTGGGTCCAAATCTTTTATCTTCCCCATTGTCTCCAAACCATTCATTCCCGGTAGCCTAATATCCAGGATAACCAGATCCACTAACTCCTTCTCCACGGTTTGCAGGGCTTCCTCCCCACTGCTCGTGCAGAGGACATTATAGCCCTCTGCCCGCAGGGCCATCATCAGGGATGACCGCAAAGTCTCCTCATCTTCAACTATTAATACCGTAAAGCTCATCTCACCTGCCTATTTTGTAACGGTTCACAGAGGTCAGGGGTCCGTCAATTGTTGGTTGCCAGTTGTCATGGATTTTTCCTCAATCCTGACAACTGATCCCCGTCAACTGTTAACCTGCTTTTCAGGGGAAGCCTAATGGTGAACTTCGCCCCTTGGCTTGGCTTGCTTTCTACCCCTACCATACCCCCATGCTCCTGGATAATCCTGTAGGAGATGGCCAAGCCCAGGCCTGTTCCCATCGATTTTGTGGTAAAAAAGGGGTCAAAGAGTTTGGCCTTTACCTCCGGTGACATCCCCACTCCGGTGTCCTCTATGATTATCGACACCCAGGTCTCTCCCTCCCGTTTGGCGCTGAGGGTGAGGTCCCCTCCCTGGGGCATAGCCTGCACTGCATTGAGAATGAGGTTTAAAAATACCTGATAGATTTGATTGGGGTCGAGAAGCAACATCGGTATATCCGGGGCATAATCCTTCTTTATCTTTACCTCCTTTTCCTCGATGCTCTTCTCCTGCATAGATAGTACCCTCTCCAAAATCTTGGTGACATCGTAGGGCATAAACTGCGGTTTCTGTGGCCGGGCAAAGATAAAAAGCTCCTGGAGCAAGGAGTTGGTGCGGTTTATCTCCTTTATTATCTTCTCCAAGTACTCACACTTGGGGTCTTGGGGGTCAAATTCGGCCTTAAGAGCCTGGGCGGTGGTCTTGATCCCAGCCAGGGGATTTCTGATCTCATGGGCAATGCCTGCGGTCAACTCACCTAAGGAGGCTAACCTGTCTTTATACCTCATATTTTCCCTCATCTTCTTTATCTCCGTGAGGTCCCTGAAGACGACTATTGCCCCGACCATCTCTCCCTTAACATTCCTCCGAGGAGAGGTGGAATAGCCAATCAAAACCGTATCCCCTCCCCTCTTAATCAACTCCACCTCTTGGTCTATCCTCACCACTTCCCCACTGATGTCATCCCAGTTTAGTATCCTCTTCCCCCCTTCCCCCTTCAAATCCTCCAAGGCTATCCCCTCCACATCCTGGGATTTATAGCCGAGTATCCTTTCGGCGGCCTGATTTATAGAGGTTATCTTCCCCTCCAAATCCACAATGATCAATCCCGACCCCATACTCTGCAGGACAGTATAACTGGAATCTTCCCCTTCAAGGGATTTCTGAGAAAGGCCCTGGAGCCGAGACTGTAGCTCCCGCAAATCCTTGTTCTTCTTGGTCAACTTCTCCAAAAGGATCTTCCCCTCCGAGAGCAGCCTCTTTCTCTCCAGTCCGTTCTCCACCCCTTGGAGGAGATCCCCTCGGTGGGGCGGCCATTTAAGGGCCAGATAGGCACCAAACGCCCTGGCCTTAATCAGATCCTTTTCCTGGGGGCTATCAATGATGGCAATCAGGGTCAAATCCTTAGATAGGTCCCTTATCCTTTGCCAAGGGGAGCCCCGGGGGACCTTGTAGATAATCAGATCAATCCCCTTGACTAAGGAGGGAGCGGCCTGCTCTAACTGGGAAGCGGAGAAAACCTGATATCCAGCCTGGGTTAAGAGCCCCTCCCAATCCGCCCTTACCTCAGGTTCGGAGGCCAAAATAAGCAACTTAGCCAAATTACCTCCCTACTGAGGAGAGAAACTTGATCAAGATAATTACCAGGAGAAAAAGAAGGATAAGCCAGATAAGAGTCCTGCTCCCCCCTGAAGGCAGCTTGGAATACCTTTTGTATCTCCTCAGATTGATCCTGTGCTCTCTCTCCCCCGCGCTTTTCCTCTTCAGATGAAATTCCCTATGTTTTTGCAATTTAATCATTTTTACAAACAATTCTCCACGGAGTTACACGGATAACATTTTTTCACCCAATTTTTCGCAAAGCAAAACATCTATTTCTACTCTCTTTTTCCGTGTTGGTCCGTGGTGATTATTACCGAGCTTCTTAGCCGATAAAGGCCGTGGGGTCAATCCCAGAAAATAACCAGCCTAAATACTTGACAAAAGGTCCAATGATAAACCAGAGAAGGGGAAAATTGAAGACCCTGCCCAAGAAGATCAAGCCTATCAAGACGATAAAACCATACCTCTGAAAAGCCGCAAATTTCACCTCCTCTCTCTGAGGAAGAAGACCCATTAAGATCTTGGAGCCATCCAAAGGGGGGATAGGGATGAGGTTAAAGAAGGCCAGGGCCAGGTTGATAAAGAGGCCAAAGAGAATCATCTCAAAGCCAACGCCGTGATACCCAAAGCCCAGATAAGCCATCAATCTCAGCAGGATGCCGCAGCCCAGTCCGCCCAATATGTTCGCCCCTGGCCCGGCCAGGGAGATCCAGATCATATCCCTTTTTGGATTCTTTAGGTAAAAGGGATTGATGGGCACCGGCTTGGCCCACCCTATATAGACCAGGAAGATCATCAGGGTCCCAATTGGGTCCAAATGACGAAGGGGGTTTAGGCTCAACCTCCCCGCATACCGGGGGGTGGGATCTCCCAACCGATCGGCCACCCAAGCATGAGCATACTCATGGATGGTGAGGGCAAAGAGAATGGGAGGAGCGATGAGAAATAATATTTCAGGTCTCATCTTCCCTCCAGATGTTATGGGCCATCCTCAGCTCATCCTTCTTCGTTCTTACCTCCCCATCTAGCTTGGCCTCAAATACCCTATCCAATATCCTCCTGTAAATGGGCCCAGGGGGAATCCCCATCCCCTTCAGATCATCGCCGGAAAGCGAGAGTTTAACCTTCGACAGTTCTTGCTGCATAATTTGGACAAAACCCGCAAGCTCCTGACTTTCCCTTTGGGCCAGAAGGAAGGCCAAGGCCTCAGGCCTTAAACCCTCCAGGGCCCTGTATATCTGAGAGGGAAGAGGGTGGGCAAGGGCAATGAGTTTATCTATCCTCTCCCCCTTCACCCAGACATCCTCGATGATAATGGAGGTCCTCTTAGGCAGATAGAGGCTCTGGGCGAATCTCAGGGCAGAATCCAGCTCCAACCCCCAGACCAGGGCCAGGAGATAGACCATCCATTTCTCGGCTATCGGGAAACCAAACCGGGAAATACTCGGCTCTATCCTGTTAAAAAGCTGAGTATCAATCTTTATCTCCCGGTTAAAAAAGGCCAAGATGCCAAATTCTTCAAGCCTTTTGATGGCCTTGCTAGGCTCCTTTTCCCGCAATATCAGGATCAACTCGTCGCCTATCCTTTGCCCGGAGACCCTGCCTAACATTCCGGCATCCACTGTCTCCTTAAGAAGTGTCTCCGTCTCCGGCTCTATAGTGAAGTCATACCTCTGTTCAAACCTCACCCCCCGAATTATCCTCGTGGGATCATCGGAGAAACTGCCCTTATGGAGGACCCTGATTACCTTCTTCTTTAAGTCCTCCCTCCCCCCATAGGGGTCAAACAACCTTCCAAATCTATCCGAGTTGAGGCAGAGGGCCAGGCTGTTGATGGTAAAATCCCGGCGATAGAGATCAGCCTTTAGATTCCCCTGGCTCACCTGAGGGAGGGCTCCCGGCCGTTCATAGCTCTCTCTGCGAGCTGAGGCCATATCCAGCTTTATCCCTGGCCAAAGCACCAGCAGGGCAGTGCCAAACCGATCGTATCTCTTGATCTTCCCTCCCATTTTGGCGGCCAACCACCGAGCCAACTCTATCCCATCTCCCTCCACCACCAGATCCAGGTCGATGTTCTTCATCCCTAAGAGAAGATCCCTCACCGCCCCACCCACCAGGTAGACCCCCATCCCTAACCTATCTCCCTCCCTCCCAATTCTTTGCAAACAGTCAAAGATCTTACCCGGCAGCTCCCGGGCCATTAGCGCGGAGAAAGAGCTCATCCCCGGGGATGGAAGGTGCGATGCACCTCTAAGAGATAATGAGTGTCCAAGTGGGTGTAGATCTGGGTGGTGGATATGTCCGCATGACCCAACATCTCCTGCACCGCCCGCAGGTCTGCCCCACCCTCCAAGAGATGGGTGGCAAATGAGTGTCTCAGGGTGTGGGGGCTTACCTTCTTCCCTATCCCCACCTTTTTCACATATCCCTTGAGGATCTTCCACACCCCCATCCGGGAAAGACGCCCTCCCCGGCGGTTCAAAAAGAGATAATCACCTGATGAACCCTTGGCCAATAGGGGACGGGCACTTTGCAGGTACTCCTCTAAGGCCTCCTCTGCCTTCCTCCCTATGGGCACTAACCTCTCCTTTGACCCCTTTCCCCATATCCTTACCAGATCAATCTCCAAAAAGAGATTTGACAGCTTTAGATTCACTAACTCCGACACCCGCACCCCCGTAGCATAGAGGAACTCCAAGAGGGCCTTATCCCTTAAACCAAAGGGAAGGGAATCATCTGGCCCTGCCAAGAGCCTCTCCACCTCATCCTGGGAGAGCACCACAGGAAGTTTCCTCCCCAGCTTCGGGGAGCTAAGCCACTCCATTGGATTGACCTGACAGAGGCCCTCCCGCATCAGGAAGCGATAGAAGACCTTAAGGCAGGAGAAGTTACGTGCTATGCTGGAGGGTTGTAAGCCACATTCCCGCAGGGTCATCAGGTATTCCGCCACCTTGCTTTGATCTGCCTCCCGGGGAGAGGTCATCCCCTTCAGCTCAAGAAAACCTAAAAAACGATTTAGGTCACGGGAATAGGCCTCTAAAGTATTGGCGGCCAACCCCCTCTCTACAGAGAGGTAGTGAAGGTAGCCATCAACCTCCCCTTCAACTATTGGAGAAACGGATTCCATCTCCTCTCCTCTCCTATGGTGGTGGATGGGCCATGACCTGGGTAGACAGTAACCTCATCATCCAAGGTAAGAAGTTCCTCCCGGATAGATTTGAGGAGGACCTCCCAGGAGGCGCCGGGAAGGTCTGTCCTCCCCACAGAACCGGCAAAAAGGGTATCTCCGGAGAAGAGCCAATGCTCCCCGAGGAGACTTATCCCCCCGGGGGAATGGCCTGGGGTATGGATCACCCTCCAAACCATTCCCGCCAGCTCGATCTTCTCCCCTCCCTCCAGGAGCCTATCTGCCAGGGGGGAGATCACCTCCTGGCCCCAAAGAAGGGAGAGGTTTTTCTCGGGGTGGACAAGCATTGAGGCATCATCCCTGTGGATCAAAAGGGGAGCCCCCGTGCTCTCCTTGATCTTCCCGTTAGCCCCTATGTGATCGCTATGGCCGTGGGTGTTGATAATATACTTGATTGTCAAACCCTCTGCCTGTGAAAGTATCCGCTCAGGTTCTGCCCCAGGATCGATGATCATTGATTTCTCTCCACCCTCGGGGGTGACAAGATAACAGTTTGTCTCCCATTGGCCGACTTTTAAGGTGATTACCTCTATCATTGGATCTCATCCAACTTCAGACTCAACTGCACACCCTCAAGCTCTAAGAGCCTCCTCTTCAATTTCAGACCTCCGCTGAAGCCGCCCAATTTACCGTTTTTCCGCACCACTCGATGGCAGGGGATAAGAATAGGAAGGGGATTTAAGGCTAATGCCCTGCCCACCGCGCGGGCTGCCTTTGGATGCCCTATCTCTTCAGCCAGCCAACTGTAGCTTTTCACCTCTCCATAGGGAATAGTTGCCGTCTGTTGCCAAACCGTTCTCTGAAATGGGGTTGAGCCCCGCAGATCGAGCGGTTCAGGGAAGGAGATCTTTCTTCCCTCAAGGTAATTCCTTAATCTTCCATTAAATTCGGAAAAGTTCCCGTCATCCCGCACCAGATCAACCTTCCTCTGGAAAAGGGATGATTGGAGGAGGGCATTAATATCGATCTTGTTCAGGCTTAGATAACAGAGGCCCTCCTGGGTGGCGGCTACGAACATCTCCCCCCAGGGGGTATTGAGGAGAGAGTATTTGATTTTAAGGTAACGGTTCACCACCGAATCTCATGGGAAAAGGCAATTAAGAATTTAGAATTAAGAATTAAAAATGTGGGAAACATGGAAATTCCTCAGCCCTCGCTCTTTGTGGATGTCATCATCCACTGAAAGATTTGGATCAGCTATCTGATCAACCTTGTGGGAAAGGTCTCCTGACCTTTCAAGAGCTATCAGGAGGTAACTCCTGACAGCACACTTTTGATCGGCATCAGGAGATGCCTCCCACAATAAAACTTAGCTTCCTCCAGTCGCTAACTCATCTTCTTTTTCTGATCCCTGTTCCCCGTGAACCGTTTTGGGGGATGAAAGTAGTTAAAGACATTCCGCGCAGTGCTTCTGTTCATCCTCTCAATCCTCTCCAGTTCCGCAAGCCCTGCCTTCCTCACCTCCTCTAAGGAGCCAAACGCCCTGAGGAGGGTTTCCTCCCTCCTCTGGCCAATCCCCTTTATCTGCCCCAACTCTGATCTTATCGTTCTCTTCTTCCTCAAAAGCCGATGGTAGAAGATGGCAAGCCTGTGGGCTTCATCCCTCACCCTCTGAATAAGCCTCAACGCCGGTGAATCCTTAGGAAGCATAATGGAGTCGGATCTGCCGGGGAGGAAGACCTCATCCAATCTCTTGGCCAAGCCTATCACCGGCTGATCCTTCACCCCCAGATCCCTCAAAGCTTTCCTCGCTGCCGAGAGCTGCCCCTTGCCACCATCTACCAGGATAAGATCTGGAAGGTCTGCCTTCTCCTGCAAGACCCTCTTATATCTCCTCCCAATCACCTCTGCCATCATAGCGTAGTCATCTTGCCCGAAGACCGTCCTTATTTTGAACCTCCGATAGGAGGCCTTGCGCGGGGACCCATTTACAAAGGAGACCATCGATCCCACACTATCCGATCCCCTGATATTAGAAATATCAAAGGCCTCTATCCTCCGGGGGGCTACCCTGAGATGGAGATGGCCCTGCAAGGCTAAAATCCCAGGGGATAGCCTCTCCCTGGCCCTTTCCTGCAGCAGCTCCTGCAGGAGGAGCTGGGCATTTTCCTCGGCCATACCCACCAACTTGGCCTTCTTTCCCCTCTGGGGGATAACCAGGTCAACCTTCCTTCCCCTTCTCCTCGACAGCCAATTGGCTATCAATTCCCCCTCCTCTACCTCTTGGGGGAGGAAGATCTCCCGGGGAATATCAGCGGAGTTCAGGTAGGTTCTCTTTAAAAGTGAACCCAGAAACTCTCCATCCCCTACCCCAGAGGGGGTGAGGAGGTAGAAGTGTTCTCTTCCCACCATTGCTCCTCCCCTTACCTTCAAGAGAACCGCCGCTGCATCCTTTCCCTGCCGGGCGTAGGAGACTATATCCCTGTCTACATCCTTTTGGATTACTATCTTCTGAGACTGAGTGACCTTCTTCACGGCGCGCAGTTGGTCCCTGAACTTGGCGGCCAACTCGAAATCTTGCTTCCTGGCGGCCTCCTCCATTGCCCCCTTCAAATGATCCTCCAGAACCCTGTTTCTTCCGGAGAGGAAAAGGAGAACTCCATCTATAATCCGACGATAATCCTCCTCGCTTACCTTCCCCTGACAGACCCCTAAGCAACGTTTAATGTAATAGTTGAGGCAGGGCTTAACCTTAGTTTTGGCCGGCAGTGACTGGGAGCAGCTCCGCACCGGAAATATCCGCCGCAACATCCTCAGGGTCCACCTCATCGATTTGGCATTGGTATAGGGGCCAAAGTATTTTGCTCCATCCCTCTTTGCCCTCCGCACCACTATCACCCGGGGAAAGGTTTCTCCGACAGTAACCTTGATCAGAGGATATCGCTTGTCATCCTTTAAATTCACATTGTAACGAGGCTTATTCTCCTTGATCAGGTTGGACTCCAAGATAAGGGCCTCTATCTCCGAATCGGTGATGATTAGCTCAAAGTCTTCCACCTTAGAGACCATCGCCCTTATCCGCGGGGGAAGCCTGGAGCTATCCTGAAAATAGTAGCGCAACCTCTGAGAAAGGGATTTGGCCTTCCCTATATACAGCGGTTTGCCCCTACTGTCCCTCATTATGTAAACTCCAGGGCCCTGGGGCAAATTTTGCAACTTCGCTTTTACATCCATCCCATAAAAACTAAAGCAAACCAGCCCATTTGTCAAGGGAAAGATTACCCCTGCTGACTGAGCCCCTCAGGGCTACTCAACTTACCATTTCGGAATTACAATTTCTTGATAGGATAGACAGAATGGTCTGGATATAAAAGAATCCTGGACCAATTTGCCCGTTTCCCTTCCCCCATTGTGGGAAAGGTCTCCTACATTAGAGGAAGTCATCATGAACTGTAGGGACAGGCCTTTAGGCCTGTCCAGAATGATAAACCTCCCGCAGATTCAAAATCTGCGGGAGGTTGGTATTAAGCCTTACTTCCAGTGGAAATGTCCCCGGTCATTGCGAGTCCCGATGAAATTGGGACGAAGCAATTTCATAAATCCCCTCTATGAATTGCTTTGGAATTCTATCTCTCGTAATGACATTCAGGGTGGGGTGGATATGCACACTGAGGTAGGCGCTCCACTAATGAATTAAGTAGCCTCTAAGGGCTTCGTCCTGACGCCCCGGGTTTCCCCAACCTCATACCCAGTATTTGGACTCGTGCCTCACCACCCCACCCTTCCTTTTGTTGGCTCTTCTCCATTTTTATTGATTAGATCTTTCGTAACTTTCAGAGTAATTGGGAGTTGTATAACGAACTATTTCGCTTGCAATATCCAAAGATGCAAAATCTGTAGATTGCTAGACAGTTGTTAATTAAAGAATTAGCATTTAATGCATTTTCACTAAATTTTCCGCTCTATAACTTTGAAAAACAGTGATTTAGTAAGCTTTGAAGGTCAAAAGCTGACCATTTTCAAATTCTGCATTCTGGGCAACTATCTGTGAATAAATAATCTATGCCATCAACTAAAATGGAAATGAACCGTCTTATCTTCTCCTCAAAATCCAGAAAATTTCAGAGTCCGAGGCAAGCGGACAGACCTCCCGACAAGCTAAAGGGAATCGGGACAAGTTCCGGTCTGTCCTTACAGAACACACAAAACTCCCATTAGGGAGATTATTCAATTACTTGTCAGAGGTAATCTGTGGAGAGCGGTGGCTGGTTATCTTCTTCTCTCCCCCTTTCCATCTGCTTACAAAGCTCAGCTCATTCCCCTCCCTTTCCACCTCGATGTCCGCTCCATCAACCACATCACCGTCAAGAATCCCCTCGGCCAAGGGATCCTCGATAAGCCTTCTGATCACCCTCTTCAGTGGTCTGGCCCCAAATGAGGGGTCATAGCCCTTCTCCGCCAGTAGTTCCTTCGCCTCCTTGGTCAGCTTGAAGGTGAGCTTCTTCTGCTTGAGCCTCTGGTTGAACTCCTGAAGGAGGATGTCCACTACCTTTACCATATCCTCCTTTGTCAGGGAACGGAAGACGATTACCTCATCTAACCTATTGAGAAGCTCCGGGTTGAAGGTCTTCTTCAGCTCCTCAAGCAGCCTCTCCTTCATTTGTTCATAGAGGGCCCCCTCACCTGTCTTCTGAAAACCCATTGACTTTCCCTTCTCTATCTCCCTGGCCCCCATATTGGATGTCATAATGATTACCGTATCCTTGAAGTTCACCTTGCGGCCGAAGCTATCGGTAAGGGTCCCCTCGTCGAGTATCTGCAGAAGAAGATTGTAGACATCGGGATGTGCCTTCTCGATCTCATCGAGCAGAACAACGGAGTAGGGTTTTCTCCTCACCTTTTCGGTAAGCTGTCCACCCTCCTCATAGCCCACATATCCGGGAGGGGCCCCGATAAGCCTGGATACGGCAAACTTCTCCATATACTCGGACATATCAATCCTTACCAAAGCTTCGGAGTCCTCAAAGAGGAACTCGGCTAAGGCCCTGGCAAGCTCCGTTTTGCCCACTCCAGTGGGTCCCAAAAAGACAAAAGAGCCAATGGGGCGATTGGGGTCCTTTAAACCAGCCCTGGTCCTCCTTATGGCCCGGGAGATGGCCCTGATGGCCTCATCCTGTCCCACTATCCTCTTGTGTAGCTCCTCCTCCATCCGCAGAAGCTTTTGGGATTCACTCTCCTCCAAACGTTGCACGGGAATGTCGGTCATCTTGGAGACCACCTCGGCAATGTCGGAGGCGGTCAAAAGGACCTTGTTCTCCTTCCTCTCTTTCTCCCACTCCTGCATAGCCTTTTCTAACCTCTGGCCTAACTTTCTCAGCTTATCCCGTAGCTTGGCTGCTTTCTCAAACTCCTGATTTTTGACTGCCTCCTGCTTTTTGCCCTCCACCTTGGCCATCTCCCCCTCTATTTCCACAATGGACGAGGGCTTAATCAAGGAGTTGAGATGGGCCCGGGAGCCTGCTTCATCGATCACATCTATGGCCTTATCGGGCTGATACCTGCCGGAGATATATCTATCGGAGAGCTGCACTGCTGCCTCCACGGCATCCTCACTGATCATCACCCTGTGATGCTCCTCGTATTTAGACCTTAGTCCCCTGAGGATCTCCACGGTCTGCTCATAGGTGGTGGGGTCCACCATCACCGGTTGGAACCTCCGCTCCAAGGCTCCATCCTTTTCAATATGTTTTCTGTATTCATCCAAGGTGGTGGCCCCAACACATTGCAATTCCCCTCGGGAAAGGGCAGGTTTGAATATGTTGGAGGCATCCAATGAACCCTCTGCCCCTCCTGCTCCCACAATGGTGTGTAGCTCGTCTATGAAAAGGATTACATTGCCACTGTTCTTTATCTCGTTGATCACCGCCTTGATCCTCTCCTCAAATTGGCCCCGATATTTGGTCCCAGCCACCAAAGCGGCCATATCCAGGGTAACCACTCTCTTTTCGCTCAGGATCTGGGGCACTTCACCGGCAACGATCCTCTGGGCTAAACCCTCCACAATAGCTGTCTTACCCACCCCGGGTTCCCCAATGAGAGCCGGGTTGTTCTTCTTTCTTCTGCTCAAAATTTGGGTTACCCTTTGAATCTCCTTCTGCCGGCCAATTATGGGGTCGATCTTCCCCTTCCCGGTCAGGTCGGTGAGATCCCGGCCAAAGTGATCCAGGGCTGGCGTTTTGCTCTTTCTGCCTGGGGCACCAGCTATAGCCTCACCAGAGGAGATTTTCCTCAGTTCCTCAAACACGGTCTGATAGTCAATATCATACATAGCGAGTATCTGGGAGGCAACGCTCTTGGGATCCTTCAGAATGGCCAAAAGCAAGTGCTCTGTGCCCACATTCTTAGAGTTGGTCATCCTGGCCTCTTGCGCAGCTATCTCCAGCACCCTTCTCGCCCGAGGGGTAAAGGGAATCTGACCAATAGTGAGGGTTCCTCCGGTGGCCGCCACTGCCTCCTCAATTGATTGCTTCAACTCGTCCAGTTCTAAATCCAGGTTCAACAGGATGGAAATGGCCATCCCTTCCCCCTCCCTGATTATCCCCAAGAGCAGGTGCTCTGTGCCTATATAGTCATGCCTCAGCCTTCCCGCCTCTTCTCTGGCAAACTGGATCACCTTCTTTACCCTCTCACTGAACATTCCATCCATCTTGTTCTCCTTTAGAAAGTTTGCTCCTCACCAAGGCAGCTCTCTCTACATCCCTTTCGGGAGCATCAATCACTCGATTTAAGTTCTTTTGCAGGTGGGCCGGTTGGGTCAACAGGAGCAATTGGTTAATGGCCAGAAGGGAGACAGAATTTATTACTCCCATTCCCAATCCTAACCTAAGGGCAGAGAGGAGATTCATCACCTCCTGGGAGGTGAGCACCCGTGCATTCTGCAGAATTCCATAGGCCCGCCAGATCTTGTCCTCTATCTGATCCCGGGCATCCTTAATCAAGGTTTCCCTTGCCTTCTCCTCATAGGAAATTACCTGTTTGGTAATTCTCTCCAAGTTCTCAATGATCTCCTCCTCAGATCTTCCCAAAGTAGTCTGATTTGATATCTGAAAGAGGTTTCCTAAGACATTGGTTCCCTCCCCATAAAATCCCCTGACCACGAACCCCACCTGGGAGACCCCTTTAAGGACCTTGTTGATGTCATTGGTCAAGACCAACCCAGGGAGATGAATGAGCACCGAGGCCCGCAGGCCGGTGCCTGTATTGGTGGGACAGGCAGTGAGAAAGCCGAACCTTTCGGAAAAGGAGAATTCCATCCCTCGGCTCAGTTGATCATCTGCGTGGTCAACAATCTCCCAGGCAGAATTGGGTTGAAATCCAGACTGAATAACCTGGATCCGAAGATGGTCCTCTTCATTGACCATTATGCTCAATACCTCCCCCTCACCCACAAAGAGCCCTCCCTCTCCCCCATCTCGACCAAACCCAGGAGAGGTCAGGTGTCTCTCTACCAAAAAGTCCTTGTCCAAATCGGAGAGGTCATCCATCTGGAGAAAAAGACTCTGATTAGAAGGCCGAAAGTCCCTCACCGCATCCCTCACGGCCTCCAAGATCTGGTTTAACTGCTCTTTTCTGGCATAATGGACAAAAGGGAAACCCTTCAGGTTGCGGGCCAGCCTTACCCGACTAGAGAGGACGAGATCAGGGTGAGGACCGCTCCCATCCAGCCAAGTGGCCAGTTTATGCTTCAAATCATTCAAAGTAGACATTTAACCGTTTTCGCTCAGATCTCTTATCCTATCCCTAAGCTCGGCTGCCTTCTCAAACTCCTCATTTTCTATAGACTTACGCAGGTCATCCCTTAGTTTCCTCACCTCCCTCTTCAACTCCATCTTTAGGGTCAGCCGAGGAGGCGATTTCCCTACATGCTGGTTGCTCCCATGAATCCTGCGCAAGAGATCCTTCAACTGGGAGGAGAAGGTCTCATAGCAAACCCCACAGCCAAGCTTACCGGTCTTCTCAAACTCGGCGAAGCTGTGGCCACATCCCGGGCAAATTTTCTCCGCCCCTTTTCCCTCCACATTCTCAGATTCTTTCTTAGTCATTCCTGCAAAAAGGTCGCCCAAGGAGAAGGAGATATTGCTTATGGCATCTTTCAATCCCCTCTTCTCTGCACATTTGCGGCAGAGATGGAGAACCGTTTTTTTTCCATTAACTATCTGGGTAAATTTTATCGTGGCTGGGTTCTTTCCACAGTCATCGCAAAGCATCAACCTTCTCCTGGGTTAAGACCCCATCCTTTAACCTATAAACCCTGTTGGCCTGATGAGCCAATGCTTCATTATGGGTAACTATAACGAAAATTTGACCCTGACTGCGATGCAACTCCCAGATGAGCTCGTGCAGTTCGTCGCTGCTCTTCTTGTCTAAGTTCCCCGATGGCTCATCGGCCAAAATGAGCTTGGGGCGATTGGCCAAGGCCCGGGCTACAGCTAACCTCTGCTGTTCACCGCCGGAGAGCTGTTGGGGAGACTGTTGGGAATGCTCCTGCAGATTTACCTGCTCCAAGAGCTCATAGGCTCTTTCCTTGGCCTGGGATAAGGGAACGCCAGCTATCAATTGGGGGATAGCGAGGTTTTCCCAGGCGGAAAACTCGGGCAAGAGATGGTGAAATTGAAAGACAAAACCCAACTTCCTGCTCCGAAACTCTGCCAATCTCCTACCGTTCAAGCTCAGAATACTCTCCCCGTCGATCTCGATCTCCCCCTGGTCTGGCCGATCCAAAGTCCCCAATATATGTAACAAGGTGCTCTTTCCCGCCCCAGAAGCTCCCACCACCGAGGCAATTTCCCCCTCCCCCACCTCCATCTCTGCCCCCTGAAGAACGGGGAGAAATCTGCTCCCCCAAGGGAAACCCTTAAATATGCCCCTTGCTTTCAAAGCCACCCCACATCTCCCCCTGGCCTCAGAAGGCGAGATGAACAGCATTGATACTGCAGTATAGATTCCCTGTCATTCTCAATTCTACATTCTAAATTTTCAGTACCTGATTGCCTCTACCGGAATCAGTTTGGCTGCCTTATACGCTGGATAGAGGGAAGCCAAGGTGCAAATCACCAGGGAAGCCAGGGCCACCATAATGAAATCCAGTGGATGCATATCTATGGGCAGGGAGTTGATAAAATAGATCTGAGAGGGCAAGGAGATAATTTTAAAGGTCTCCTGAGCCCAACAGAGGGCATATCCAAGGCCACTTCCCAAAATGGCTCCCACGGCACCTACTACCAGGCCTTCGAACAAGAAGATACGCCTTATCCCCTGGGAGGTGGCCCCCATTGACTTCAGAATTCCTATCTCCTTGGTCTTCTCCATTACTACCATTATCAAGGTACTGATGATGTTGAAGGCAGCCACTAAGATTATCAGGCAGAGAATGAGAAACATAGACCACTTCTCGATCTTCATCCAACTGAAAAGGTTCTTATGCTGATGCATCCAGTCCACTGCATAATAGGGATAGCCGAGATGGCGGTCCAGCTCATTGGCAACCCTCCCCGCCTGGTAGTAGTCTCTGATCTTTACCTCGACCCCACTTACCCTGTCCCCTAAATTAAAAAGTTTTTGCGCCTTGTCAAGGGAAATCAGAGCCAATTGTGAATCATATTCATACATCCCGGTTTCGAAGATCCCAGTCACCTCAAATTTAGTGACCTTGGGCACAGAGAGACCTGGATTGAACTCCTCCTTTCCCAAGCTGAAGAGGTTTACCCTATCTCCTACGGATACCCCTAACTCCTCTGCCAGGTCTGAGCCCAGGCAAATTCCCTCCTGCAGATCAAAATCACCTGATTTGATGTTCTCCCCTATTCTGGTAACCCTCAATTCCTTCTGGGGAAGAACCCCCCGCACGGCAATACCATCACTTGCCTTGGCAGAGGCGATTGCCGCCTTGGCAAAGACAAAGGGGGAGGCGGCCACAACATCCTTCCACTCTTCCACCTGGGAGATAACCTTTGGATAATCCTCCATCCCCCCTTCCTCCATAGAGAAGACAGTGATATGGGAGGTAGTCCCGATTATGCGGGAACGAACCTCGGTCTCAAAGCCATTCATCACTGAGAGGACAATTACCAAGGCAGCCACACCCACCAATACCCCACCCACGGAGATTAGGGTGATAATGGAGATAAACCTTGATCTCTTCCTGGCTGTAAGATACCTCTTGGCAATAAAAAGCTCATAGGACATCCAATTCACCTATTGCTTGTTGAAAACGCCATCATCCTTAACCACCTGTTGAGATACGCCTATCCAGGCTCCAGTTCTACTTCAGGAGAACCATCTTCTTTATCCCGGTATAATCTCTTGCTCTCAACTGGTAAAAATAGATGCCGCTGGAAAGAGGGTTTCCATCTTTATCCTTCCCATCCCACACAACCCGATAGTAACCAGCAGGTTGTTCCTCATCTACCAGAATCCTCACTTCTCGCCCCAGGATGTTGTAGATGCTTAGACTGACTGCTGACCGCTGACCTGTGCTCGGAACAGCACTGCTGATAGCTGGGAGGTGGTAGCGGATGAGGGTGGTAGGGTTAAAGGGATTGGGGTGGTTCTGAGAAAGAGAGAATGAATGAGGCACAAATCTATGCTTGATTGCCTCTACACCTGTCAACCCAAACCAATCGTGCAGGATGTTCTGCATCAGCGTATCCGCCTGGAGAGTGAGGGTGCTGGTATCGGCACAATCAACGATGGCCCCAAAACACCAGGGCAGAAAGACAGTCTTAAACCCTTCGGCATCCGCTAACCGGGTGCCACTGTGTTCTCCGCTTTCGCTTCCCTTGAAGATGTTCACCCCCTGGCCTGTAGCTTGGGTATAATCGGCCCAGTTGGCCACCCCAACACAGGTTGGATGAAGCTCTACAGGGTCAGCAACGAAGTCACCAGAGACAGGATCATCAACATTTACCCCATAAAATGTCGTATCCCCAAGGCTGATGGTATCCTGCATATTGGGATCGCTAACACAGGATTGAACCCCCAGATAATCATAGGCAAACTCCCCAGGCTCAAAACTGACCTCTACCCCACTCTCTATACCCCTCCTCCAGAAATAGTCCTGATCGGCAAGGAAAAGCTTCCCCCCATTATTCAGATACTTGATAAGCGGATATTCAGACTCCGACTCCAAGGTGTCCGGTCGAGGAAGATTGCCACATCCCCAGCCAAACCAGATTATGGCATCCCATTGGTTACAGACCACAGAGCTGTCTATCCCCTTGCTCTCCTCAGCAAACCAGGTGGGCTCATAGGAGTAGCCCAGCCTGTCCAACAGATCCTCATAGTATCCAGCCCTCTGCTTACTAACATCACCATCTCCTACCAGAAGTATCTGTGCCCCGGGGTTCTGTGGCTCCTTGATGACAAAGGACTTAGCCTCATCTCCACAGTCCCCTGCCCACTTGCTGGGCTTGCCATCGTTGTCCACACAGGTGCACCAGTAGATTATCGTATCACCGACGGAGAATGGACCGGGGAGATAACCGGTGGCTGTGTATCTGCTTCCCTTCATCTCGGTCAGCTTCATAGGAACCTCTGCCGTATCCCCAGAGCCACTTACCGTATAATGCAAGGTAGCCTCAGTGATCCAGCCATCAGGATCGGACATCTGGGCAGTTATCTTGATGTTCTCCCTTAACCAGGTATTGCTCTTATGTTCGGATTTCGCGGTAGGGCGAAAATACGGATTCCCGTAATAGCGGACAACTGCCTTCATCATAATCTCAGGGCACCACCGCTCCGGCCGGCCGGCTGAATAAAAGTAAACAAAATACCAGTGCCTATCATGCCCATAGGTAAACCGCCAATGCTGAGTATAATTATAAGGAGGATAGATGGGTTCATAGTAACTATAATCATCCATATAGATATAAGGTTTTCCCTCCCAATCAGATTTGAAACCTACGGCAAAGAGGCTATCCCCAGGAAACTCCAATACATAACCGTTGGGAAATTCCCTGAAATCACACCACTCCCAACCACCAGTCCCAGAGATGTTCCACTCGGCCTGGGTGGGTAATTCATTATCAGTCACTGGCCAGGGGAAGGAGGAATCACTGGAGGCGTAACCATATCTGCAAACAAAAAGCTTTGCAGTCCCTGAGCTGGCAAATACACCACCAACTGCATATAGGGAGCAGGGGGCAAGGGGTCTAAACCAATTCACCGTGCTGTCATAGGGGGTCAAGTATTCGCCAAAATCTCTAAAGGGACCACCAATACACCAGGTCATAGTATCAATGACCATACCATTAGTCGAAATTATGCGATGCCTCAAACCCATATCATCAATAAGCTCAACCTCCCCTCCTGTCATAGAAGTTAAACCTAATCTCTGGTTGTCTGGATTCAATGCATAAAGGGGCAAGATCGATGTAATCAAGATTATCGATGAAATGGCAACTACAATAAACTTACCCATTTCTCCCTCCTTTCTTCTAATCAGGGATTCCACATTCAGCTTTTTAAAATAAATATTGAGGATGCTTAACAAACCGGAGTTTATTATCTTAACCAGGCACAGACATATACATCTACAGATCAAAGACAACAATAGGGATAGAAAAAATTAGCGCAATAGCATTTTCAATGTTTGATTTATTTTCATAAGGTGGAATCCCTGCTAATCAAACCTTAATCTCTTGAAGTTAAATGTTAGTGATGGATAATCCTCTACCCCAGAGGCATTGCTAAGCCTGGGCCTGGAGCGCCAGGCCTACTTGAGCAAAATCATCCTCCTGGTCTCCATAAAATCCCCTGCCCGAAGCCTGTAAAAGTAGATGCCAGAAGCAAATAAGTTCGCATCCCACACGGTTGTCTTGTATCCAGATTTCTGCTTCCCTTCTACCAATGTAGTCACTCTCTGGCCCAAGATGTTATAAATTTCCAGCTTGACCTGAGAGTCTCTGGGCAGGGTATAGCTTATCTTTGTAACTGCGTTGAACGGGTTGGGATAATTTTGACCCAAAGAATATGTTTTAGGAATACTCTGAACCTCATCCTCGCCGTCGATACCGCTTGATATCCCGAACCAGTTTAGAGCCATTTCCATAAACACATTCCTCATGCTGTCAGAATCTATAGCCTCAAACCCAAAGCCTAAATAGACGGCTTTATACTCGAAGTATGGATGGTGGATCTTGATAGCTGCTGAGCCAGTCTCGGAGCCTGAATAACTATCATAGGTCAAGATAGGTTCCGCCCACCTAATCCGGGGCTCCAAAACATCTGGATACAATTGGTTGCCCGCTCCCGTTCCACCGCTCAAGTCGAAGCTCATCCCATTGGTTATGGTATCGGACTCCACCCCGGAGATTCCCAAATCACTGAAGTTCGCATCTCCCGTTATTTCTACCCCCAGGACCCTACGGAAGAAGGAGGTATAATCGTACCTGCTCACTTCTTGTCCGCATAGGAATATGTTGCCACCAGATTCCTGCAAATAGGCGGTGACATTATTTCCTTCCTCCTGTGCAAGTCCCTTCTTATCCCCAGTCAGCCAAATGACTGCACCTTGGCTGTATAATTTCAGGATACTATCACTGGGAATGCCGTAAAAATAGTTGTGCCAGACATCATAAGAGAAGTCATTGGCGTCTAAGGCATCTGTATAGTATGACTCATAAGGTTTATGGCTTGGACTCCAATTGGGATGGTTGTAGCCGTCATCATCAACAACTAAGATATCGGCAGTTTGGGTAAACCCTTTGGTGGTAAACCCCGCGAAGTTCTCGTACACTTTGGAGTTGTTCAAGCTATCCGTAGTAGCTATGTTGATGTTATAATGGCGCTCAATACCCGTTGTAGTTGTCCAGCTACCACCGTATATTTCCCCTTTCCCCGGAGATAAGACAACCGAATCAACAAAGACACCATAAGGGCTCTCGATAGTAGCCATTACTAACTGGATGGGAGAGGCATCCTTAACATAGACACTGATATTCACTGTGTCTCCCGGTATTGTGCAAACAGGGCCTACAGAAGCACTGTAAACAATGGGAGCATCATCATCTATGTAGGAAGCAAGAAAATATCCCCTCTCGTATTGCGCCAAGATCGAGTCTGCATTGGCAAGGAGATCTTCAAAGGTAACCCCGGCCACCACGGCAACGGTCACCTCGGTCTCCTCCCCTGGCCCTAACCTGAAAGGCCCCGATGCCATCAAATGCCTTACATCTCGGGGAACGGTAAAGGTCTCAAACTGATGTTCTGGATCAGTGTCATTGGGAACATCTATACCCACCAGCTCGGCATATTTGAGGTGGTCCATGCCGGTATTGTCTACCTGATTCTCCTGCCCCTCCCTGGTCCAGGTCTGAAAGCCGGTCATACCAATGTCCTTGGGGGTCTTACAGAACATCGAACCTATGTAACCTGCAGGATATCTCCAATCCGGCTCACTACCATTGGAATCGTAAGTATAGCCCAAATTCAACTCCCTGTTGTAGCCGATCAGATCATCGTTTGATCCCTCAGGGTCCTCATACCCAGCCTGACCTACATCGTTATCCATAAAGTAGCCCACATAGACGCTATCCAGGGGAAAGGAGTTCATATTCTTTATCTTGTAGTTGAAGTAGATGTACCCATCATGTCCAAAGCTGTGCCAGGAGTAGGTCCTCTGCTCCAATCTAACCCCCAAACCATCAGTGTCATATCCCATAATAAAGATGGTACTGGCCGAATCTTCAGGTATCCAATCTCCCATCACCGCCCAGGTATCTTCATCTGAGACGATGTGGCCACTGTCTGGATCCAATTGTTGATCCGGTGGTCTTCTCGAATTCAGGCTGGTGTCCGCATAGGGCCACAGCTCCTGCCAGGGTTGAGGCTCACATCCTGGTTGAACATATTTGAACTCACCCGAATGGGGATCATCCTCTGGGAAGACTTCATTGCTCTGATAGAGTCTGCTCATCGCCCCCATATCTGAATAATAGGCTCCCGTGCTTACGCGAGGCTGCCACAGGGTATCATTCCCGATGACTTTTGGATAGGGAGCACCCACCCAGATTCCAGCGGCCCAGTTGTAATACTGCTTAGAACCGGCTGGATATTCCGCACAATAACCATTGCCATAGGTAAATGAATCCGGAAATGTCCCGTCATACCCACTCCAATCGGGTGGAGGTTCAAAATAACCACTCTGCCCTGTGTTGCTAATCGTGTACTGAGTCAAATCACCAGCCCCAATCCAGGAGATTATCCAGGGGGTTGGTTCATCTCCCTCATCTCTGGAAGCCACCCTTTCCTGCGGGAAAGCAAGGCCTTCCAGCCAGAGATTAGTCTCTTTGAACCTTGACTTGGCTGTCGAAGCCCAAAATGAAATCACAAGCTCCAGTAACAGGAAAACACCTACAACCTTTGCTCCGCTTCCTGCTACCCTGAAGAAAGTTCTTAATGGGTTCATCTCTCCCTCCTTCTTTTAAGTTCCCAATTTACATTGAACCTAAACATTCTTCTGCCTAAGTGCCGACATAGTGGAGAAAAATAGGGTCAGGAATAAAACAGACTCTATGTTCAAAATGGCATAGCAATTTCTAACTGTTCCCTTCCCCCCCTACAGCTACTTAAGCAAGATTGTCTTCTTTATCTCCACAAAATCCCCAGCTTTTAGCCGATAGAAGTAGATCCCACTGGAGATTTCCTTGCCCAAATCATCCCTTGCATCCCAACTTACTGAGTAGTAGCCAGGAGTTTGCCTCTTATTCACTAGAGTCCTAACCTTCTGCCCCAGCACATTGTAAATCTTCAGGCTGACCGCTGATTGCTGATCGCGGATAGCTGGTAGTTGGTAACGAATGAGGGTGGTGGAGTTAAAGGGATTAGGATAGTTCTGAGATAAGCGGAACCCCCTTGGAACCAAGAAGTGGGGAATATCTTGGACAAAATCGTAGGTTTTGGCCCTGTAATGAAATCCCATATCCACCACCTCACTATCCGGAACGGAATCTGTCCTCGTGGTATAACATCCAAGCCCTAAGCTTTCTGCAGAAGCACTTCCAGCATCCACACACGGACTTTGTTCAACCTGACCGGCTGCTATCTGGCTGAGATAGTACTCCCCTTCTGGATCTATGGCAAAGGCGGGATCCCTAAAGATATTGAAGAAACTATCGCAGGGAATGCCATTGCAATTTAGCCCCCAAGTTGTGTCCCCTATGCCAGCAGGGCATCCAGTGAAATTCCCTCCCTCATTAACCCAAAAATCGTTGTAGAGAATAAGTGGAGTGGCATCATAACAGTAGATACCCTTAGAATTCTCTGCAAGTATGTTATTGGTTATCTCTATGTGGCATTCGTTGCATAAAGCGAGGGATATTCCACCCCCTAAATTGCTACCAACCTTATTGCCTACTATCGTGTTATTGATTATACTTAGAGAACCTGCTAAAAGGAGACAACCAATTCCACCTCCAGCCCCATTATCTTGATATGTAGCTTCGTTGCGAACGATTAGATTGTTCTGAATCTCTGGGCAAGAGCTGTCAATAACCGCAATCCCCGCGCCTGTGGGAAGAACTTCCCCATCATAAGCAAACAGAGCATTATCAGCGACTACATTACTTATAATGATAGGGGATGACTTACAGCAGTATATGCCAGCTCCCATAACTGCCCCCCGGGAAAAAATGCTATGCACGGAATTATGAGCAATTATGTTATGAAAAATGAGAGCTTTGGACCCTTCTATACAGGCTACTCCAGCGCCGTAGTATCCATTAACCGTATTGGAAATAACTCGGTTGTCGAGAACCCTTGGGGAAGATGCTTGACAGAGAATCCCAGCACCCCCTCCACCCCAAATAACTAAACCATTTGTTATTGTAAATCCCTGGATAACAGAGGTAGTATCTTCTCCGGATATAAATGACACGACGGTCCCAGCACTATCGCCATCGATAACTGTTGACTCCGCTCCTGCTACACTTGTTAGCAGAATTCCTTTACCTTTGAAATCAATCCTTTCTACATAAGTCCCACTGGAAACCAGAACAGTATCATCATCATTGGCATTGTCTATCCCTTCTTGAATGCTCGGAAAATCTGAGGGAACCCTAATAGTCCTTGTATTGGCAACTCTGACTAAAAACGGAACCAGCAATGTCAACATAAGCATTGTAAAAATCTTTTTCACAATAGTTGCTCTCCTTTTTGCAGGGTTCTCGCCCCACTTAAACCTAAACATCCTCAGGTCTAATGAAAATGGCAGACCAATTTCTGACTATTCCTTTCTTCTCGCCCCAGCTACTTAAGCAAGATCATCTTCTTCGCCTCCACAAAATCCCCCGCTTTAATCCGGTAAAAGTAGATTCCGCTGGCTACCTCCTGGCCTGCCATATCCTTACCATCCCAGATAGCCCGATAAACTCCTGTCCTCTGCCTCTTGCCTACCAATACCCTCACTTTTTCCCCTACAACATTATAGATCGATAGCTTTACCTGAGACTCCTTAGCCAGGGAATACTCTATGCTGGTCACGGGATTGAAGGGGTTGGGATAGTTCTGAGCAAGGGAGAAAGAACGAGGCACAAACCCAGGCCTAATTGTCTGCACACCTGTCAACCCAAACCAATCGTGCAGGATGTTCCGCATCAGCGTATCCGCCTGGAGAGTGAGGGTGCTGGTATCGGCACAATCAACGATGGCCCCAAAACACCAGGGCAGAAAAACTGTCTTAAACCCCTTGGCACTCGGAAACCTGGTGCCACTGTTAGAACCACTTTGAACCTCCAGGAAGATATCCACCCCCTGAGGTGTGGCCTCGGTATAATCTGCCCGGTTGGCTACCCCTACACAGGTTGGATGTAGCTCTACAGGGTCATAATAGAAGTCCCCGGATACCGGATCGTCCTCAGCTACTCCATAAAATGTTGTATCTCCCGGGCCGATCGTATCCTGCATATTGGGATCGCTAACACAGGATTGAACCCCCAGATAGTCATAGGCAAACTCCCCAGGCTCAAAACTGACCTCTACCCCACTCTCTATACCCCTCCTCCAGAAATAGTCCTGATCGGCAAGGAAAAGCTTCCCCCCATTATTCAGATACTTGATAAGCGGATATTCAGACTCCGACTCCAAGGTGTCCGGTCGAGGAAGATTGCCACATCCCCAGCCAAACCAGATTATGGCATCCCATTGGTTACAGACCACAGAGCTGTCTATCCCCTTGCTCTCCTCAGCAAACCAGGTGGGCTCATAGGAGTAGCCCAGCCTGTCCAACAGATCCTCATAGTATCCAGCCCTCTGCTTACTAACATCACCATCTCCTACCAGAAGTATCTGTGCCCCGGGGTTCTGTGGCTCCTTGATGACAAAGGACTTAGCCTCATCTCCACAGTCCCCTGCCCACTTGCTGGGCTTGCCATCGTTGTCCACACAGGTGCACCAATAGTCTACAGTATCTCCAACAGAGAATGGGCCCGAAAGATATCCAGTAGCCAGAAATCTGTTCCGTTTGACCTTACTGATGATCATAGCCACCTTTGATGTATCCTCTGAACCACTCACCGTATAATACAAGGTGGCCTCAGTTACCAAGCCATCCAGATCGGACATCAGGGCGGTTATCCTAATGTTCTCCCTCAACCAGGTATTGCTCTTCTGCTGGCTAGACTCTACGAAAGGAGGAACACCCTCATAATAGTTGACAACCGCCCTCATATTAAGCTCAGGGTAGAGAGAACAAGGGGGCCAACGGCAAGGGAAGTACCAATGGCCATCATGCCCAAAAGTAAACCGCCAATGGGGGAAATGATCTTCACAAAAAGGAATAAAGGTATGCTGGCTATAATCATCATAAAAGATGTGAGGCTTCGCCTCATTGTCGGACCTATAGCCTACCCCAAAGAGGCTATCCCCTGGGAATTGCCGGACAAACCCTGCACTTTCAGGATAGGAGGTGAAATCCACCACTTCCCAACCACCACTACCAGAGACATTCCAGCTCAAATCGGTGGGCAACTCATTATCGATCACTGGCCAGGGGTGGGAGGAATCGCTGGAAAAGTATCCATACCGACAGACGAACAGCTTGGCTGTCCCTCCACTGGCGAACATACCATGAACCTCATACAGCGAACAGTTGGCAACAGGCCTGAACCAATTTAGCATGCTGTCATAAGCGACGACATATTGGCTAACATCGCCAAAAGGGACACCATTACACCAGGTCATAGTATCAATGACCATACCATTAGTCGATACTATATGATGCCTCAAACCAGTATCATCTATAAGTCCAACCTCCCCACCTGTCATAGAAGTTAAACCTAACCTCTGGTTATCCGGATTCAATGCATAAAGGGACAAGACCAATGTAATCAAGATCATCGATAAAATTACAACTACAATGAACTTACCCATCTCTCCCTCCTTTCTTCTAATCAAACCTTAACCCCTGAGGCAAAACCTTTGTAACAACTCATCCTCTACCCCAGAGGGTTAATGAGGCAGGATTCTAATGCCAGGCTTACTTGAGCAAAATCATCCTCCTGGTCTCCACAAAACCCCCAGACCGAAGCCTGTAAAAGTAAATACCGCTGGCAAATAAACTTGCATCCCACCTTGCAGTCTTGTAACCAGCCCTCTGCTTCCTATCAATCAAACTTGCCACCCTCTTTCCTAAGATGTTGAACACATCCAACCTCACCCAGCAATCCCTGGGCAACGCATACCTGATCTGGGTGACAGGGTTGAAGGGGTTGGGATAGTTCTGAGCAAGGGAGAAAGAACGAGGCACAAACCCAGGCCTAATTGTCTGCACACCTGTCAACCCAAACCAATCGTGCAGGATGTTCCGCATCAGCGTATCCGCCTGGAGAGTGAGGGTGCTGGTATCGGCACAATCAACGATGGCCCCAAAACACCAGGGCAGAAAAACTGTCTTAAACCCATTGGCACCCCCTAACCTGGTGCCACTGTATTCTCCGCTTTTCCCTCCCTTGAAGATGTTCACACCCTGAGCTGTAGCCTGAGTATAATCCCCCCAGTTGGCTATCCCTATACACCTCAGATGAATAACTACAGGCTCATCAACGAAATCACCAGATACAGGATCATCAATATCTACTCCATAAAATATCGTATCTCCAAGGCTGATCGTATCCTGCATATTGGGATCGCTGATGCAGGATTGAATCCCCAGATAGTCATAGGCAAACTCCCCAGGCTCAAAACTGACCTCTATCCCACTCTCTATACCCTTCCTCCAGAAATAGTCCTGATCGGCCAGAAGGAACTTCCCCCCATCATTCAGATACCTGATGAGCGGATATTCAGACTCCGACTCTAAGGTATCTGGCCAAGGCAGATACCCACATCCCCAGCCAAACCAGATTAGGGCATCCCATCCCTTGCCCTCATAGGTGTGGAGAACTACTGAGCTGTCTATCCCCTTGTTCTCCTCAGTAAACCAAGTGGGCTCATAGGAATAGCCCAGCCTTTCCAGTAAATCCTTGTAATACTTAGACCTCTGCTTGTTAACATTCCCGTCACCTACCAGAAGTATCTGTGCTCCGGGGTTCTGCGGCTCCTTGATGACAAAGGACTTAACCTCGTCTCCACACTCCCCTGTCCACCTGCTGGGTTTGCCATCGTTGTCCACACAGGTGCACCAATAGCTTATAGTATCACCTATGGAAAATGGACCAGGAAGATAACCAGTAGCCAAAAATCTGTTCCATTTGGCCATACTGATGCTCATAACCACCTCTGCTGTGTCCCCTGAACCACTCACCGTATAATGCAAGGTAGCCTCAGCAATCCAGCCATCAAGATCGGATAGCAGGGCAGTTATCCTGATGTTCTCCCTCAACCAGGTATTGCTCTTCTGCTGGATAGACTCCACGAAGGGGGGAACACCTTCATAATAGTTGACAACCGCCCTCATATTGAGTTCAGGGTAGAGAGACCAGGGCCAAGGGCAAAAGAAGTACCAATGGCCATCATGCTCATAAGTAAAACGCCAATGGGGGAAATGATCTTCACAAAAAGGAATAAAGGTATGCTGGCTATAATCATCATAAAAGATGTGAGGCTTCGCCTCATTGTCGGACCTATAGCCTACCCCAAAGAGGCTATCCCCTGGGAATTGCCGGACAAACCCTGCACTTTCAGGATAGGAGGTGAAATCCACCACTTCCCAACCACCACTACCAGAGACATTCCAGCTCAAATCGGTGGGCAACTCATTATCGATCACTGGCCAGGGGTGGGAGGAATCGCTGGAAAAGTATCCATACCGACAGACGAACAGCTTGGCTGTCCCTCCACTGGCGAACATACCATGAACCTCATACAGCGAACAGTTGGCAACAGGCCTGAACCAATTTAGCATGCTGTCATAAGCGACGACATATTGGCTAACATCGCCAAAGGGGACACCATTACACCAGGTCATAGTATCAATACAAACACCCTTTGAAGATATACCTATATTGTGCTTCAAGCCACCATTCCCAATTAGTTCAGCCTGCCCCTTCCTCATAGAAATCAGTCTAAGCTGGTAGTCATCGACATTTGAACCGTAAAGGGATGAACCAACCAAAGCCAAAATGGCCACTGAAAATACAAATCCAATAATAATCTTACGCACTTCTCCCTCCTTTCTCCTAATCAAACCTTAACCCCTGAGGCAAATCCTTAGTAACGGTTCATCCTCCACCCCAGAGGGGTTGCTAAGTCTGGCTCGAATGTCACTACTATTTCAGCAAGATCATTTTTTTGACTCCCACAAAATCTCTTGCCACTAGCCTATAAAAATAGATGCCACTGGAGACTGGAGCCCCATCTTCATCCTTCCCATCCCAGATGACCCGGTAGTAGCCAGGAGCCTGCTTCTTATTAATCAACGTCCTTACCTCCTGGCCTAAGATATTGTAAACCTTCAGGCTGACTTTTGACGGCTGATCGCTGACCGCTGGGATGGTGTAGCGGATAAGGGTGGTGGGGTTAAACGGATTGGGGTAGTTCTGCGAGAGGGAAAACGACTTGGGGAGAGTGGAGCGCGCCTCCTGGTCCTCCTCAACCCCAGTAGCTCCCCAAAGCCAGTTGAGAATCCTATGCAAGAACTCCACCCTGGAGTGAATGGGCTCCACCCCCTCCAGGCCAAAGGCCAAGAAGACCAACCTGTAATCCCCATTGTCTACAGCCAAAGCCCCAGTCCCACTGGAGATTATTTGACCATCTTCTCCCGAGGTGGTGTCATACACCAAGATGGAGAATGCCGGTGGGATAGGATCGATCTCCCCTGGGGCATCTTGCGCATTATCATCCGTCTGGTTCAACTCTATGTTTAGTCCATCGATCACCGGATTATTATCTACCCCTAAGAGATAATGATAATAAGTGGATGGGGAGATATAATCGGCATAGAGATAGTCTCTGTAAAAGTCCGTTCCCTGCTGCCCATAAAGTGCCCATTGCCCGGAGATAAGCAGTGATCCTCCGCCATCCAGGTAGGTCTTCAAATGCTCCCTATCCTCAGAGGTCAATGGACAGGGCATCTCCCCTCCCATATACCAGATCACATTCCTGAACCTCATCAGGTTCTCCTCGGACAATGGTCCATTGGCGTCCACATCCCAGACCTCGAACATCACTCCCAGACTTTCCAGGACCTCTGCATAATAACCCCGGTTATCCACCAATCCATCATCCTCCACCAGAAGGGATCTCCCCCAACCCACTGCCAGACTAAAGCTCAATTCCTTGGTGTAACAGCCTTCACCCTCTGAGACTCTCACCTGGAAGGGGATAATCGGATCGGTTAGAGAATCGGCAATCTGGACGGTAAGGCTGTCCATACTATTTGCTGCTATCGAGTCAACTGGTATATCGGGAAAGTTCGCCGTGTTGTCCAGAACCACTGCGTCCGCACTCTCCGTGCTCAAGACTACCTTAGTGCCAGATGCCTTTCTGCCTCCATCATTTCTCAGGTAGAGCAAAATGTTGCAGGTCTCCCCAGGATCGGGAATCCCGTTATGGTTTCCCCCTATATCATCCAGGGAGACGGTCTCCAATCCTATCTCAGGTTCCAGAACCTTCATCTTTAATGTATTATCCCAGGAGTCCCCCTTAGAGTCAGTGATGAGAAAAGAGCAAAAGATCTTATGGTTCACCGGTATATCTGGGGAAAGGGATAAAAGCAGGTTATCCGCTGGCAAAGAGGAGTCAGCAGGAAGGATATTGCCATAGCTGGCTAAACCATTCAGAATGGTTACATAAGGATCCTTACTCCAAAGATGGACTTTCGTATCAGGCGCCATAGCATCCCCAAAGTTTCTGATCATACCAGCAACCCCCACTATCTCCCCTGGATCTGGATAGCCATTGCCATTGCCCTGGGTTCCCCCTCCTCCATCGTCCTGGATCTGATGGCCGGTGAGGGAGAGAAGGGCTCCCGAGGCTACGGTATCACTTCCCACCCAGACATCATCCACATAGTAACCTTCTGAGACATCCCCACCATCGCTGACAAACCTTAATCTAACCTTCATCTCTGTTCCACAGGGGTAAATGGGAGAGAGGTCATATCTGTCCTCTAACCAACTGTTGCCAATGAGGACTGAGTCCAGGGCCCCTCCACTGGCGATGAAATCCAACACCCTCCAGCCAGAGCCATCATTTGTCTCCACATAGATGCCATCTGTCCCATAGGTGGTGGTCTCATACCAGAGCCAGAAGGAGAGGACAGACTTAGGGGGCAGAACCAGTTCAGGGGTTTCCAGATAGCAATCCATATTGTTATCATAACTCCAACTGCCCTCGTGCCCACAATACCAGCTATAGTTGCCAGAGTGAGCCCGCTGGGTGGTCAGATGCCAGAGATCATCGGTTCCTTCGTGGATCCATTCGCCTGATCCTGCCTCCATACTATCCGAAAAGCCCGGTTGGCCAATAGTCAAAATGAATCCATCTTGGAAGCTTTCTCCCTCTTGTGTGCTGCAATCAAGGAGAACTTTGGTAAAATGAGGTGCAACACAACCAGATAGGGCAGTCACACCTATCGTCCCCACTTCCGTGGAGCCTGGGGGAATATCGCCAAAATCCACCATGCACCTTGGAAACTCCACACAGGAGTCTTGAGTGGAGACTATGCCCTCCACTCCTTTAGCCAGACCACCACCAACATTGGCTAAAGTGAGGGATAGCTCCGCCTCTTCACCCGGTTCCAAGACCCCATCCTCACCATCATTGATAGTATATCCCTCAAAAACCAACACCGGTGCGACAACAAGCAGATTTAGTGCCTGCTCACAGGTGTCCCCTTGGGAATCGGTGAGAAAGAGGGTAAAGGGGATAGCATAATTGTTGCTCGCCTCTGCCGACAAAGAGAAACCGAATGAGGAAGATGCTGTATCGGATGAGCCTATATCGCCAAACTGCGCGGTGCTATCGGTAATCTGCACTAAGGTATCGTCTGTTCTCAAGAGGCCTGTAACCTCAGAGGCTGTATGACTGCCCAGATTCTTCAGGGTGACCACCAGATCCACAGTTTCACCTGGGTTTAGCTCTCCGTCGCCATTTCCTCCGGTTCCATCTTGAATAGCAGTTCCCCAATAGGAAAGATAAGCTCCCTCACCCTGCACTGGTATCTGAGCCTCATAGGGAAGGAAGTTGTGGGCAGTCACCGTGAGCTGTAAGGGGGAAGAGGAAGAGGTCGGAAAGGAGAAGTTCATCTCCCCCTTGGCATCTGTCCTTCCGGACTCATAGACATCCTCCCCGTTCATCAGGCAGACCAAGGCCCCAGGGAGAGCCGTTTGGCCGTCTGAAACGGAAATCTGTAGGTTATTTTCTCCATAATTTGCCGTTTGAGGATGATGGACAACCAGGGACCTTGGAGTATCAGTCCAGATAGGCATCTCCGGATCACCCAACAGGTTTATCTCATACTCACACCAACGATAGACATTCGCCTGTTGGGCCCTGGGGACATAGCTGGCCTTGTCCAGGAAAAGCGCAGCCCCGATATTGTAAACATCCTCAGCAAAGAGGAACCTGTAGAATGTATGATCAAAACGGTCTGAGTAACCATAGCCGGGATTTCCCGGCGAACCCCAACCATAGCGGGAATTGCCAATGAAGGCTACACCTCCTCCAGATGGGTTGGAGATGAAGTGCTCAGCTACGCAGTCATAATCAAAGGCTGCTGGCCAACAGCCGATGGAGTAAAGGATGGAATAACGAGGGCCATTCGTGAGGTGATCCATATACCAGGTATGGAGATAGCCCATCTGACTCCACCAAGCATGGCCATCATGATTTATCAGGTTCTGTCCCTGATTCATAGCGGCCATTATCGAATGGATATTCTCATTCCCCTTGGATTCATAGAGCTTGGTAATAGGGTCAAACTGGGGGGGAACCCAATCATCATCGATCATATCCTTCCCCACTCCTGCATCCGTGTAAGGGTTATTCCAGAGAATCTCCCCCATAAAGAGCATATTTAGTTGGTAGTCTGTAGGTGGATTCTTCTCATAGGTCAAAACTTTCCCCACCCAACCTTGAACCTCAATGGTAGAATCTAAGGAGGCCCGCCCTAAGATGACATCCGGATACATATCCACGCTGTCAGCTACCTCCCCGTAGATTCCATTGCCATTGGCATCCCAGTTCCCATCAAGGTCGGCATAGTAGAGGTCACAGGGGATACTATCTTCATCTGCTTCGCCATAGTTGGCACTCATTGCGTAAGCTGTTCTGGTTGGTATGACATCGGTATCTCCACCCAAAAGAACCCACTCCGTCCCCCAATTTTCTTTAGCAACCCTGATGAAATTCCTGATCTTCTCCTGTTGGTCTACGCCGCTGTAGTTTTCATATATCCAGGACGTGGTAACTATCTCGGCCCTCAGCCCCTTCTTGGTCTTCCAATCGGCCAGGGGCTGAAAGAGAGGGCCATAGCTGTCACTGGTGATAATCAGATAGGGATAATCCACCGAAGTGGAGAGGAAAGACTTAGGGAGATCATCACCAGAGCTTACATCCTCTGGATTCATCGCCAACTTTTTGGTAAGTTCACCCAATATCCCCGACTTCCAATCCTCTTTACCAGAAGAACCTCTGGCTGGCACAAACTCAATTTCAACTCCTATCTGTTGATGAAAAACAAGCCTCTTCTTAGAGGGCAGATACTGCAGGGGATGAACAAGAAAACTTGCTATCCTCTGCCCTCCCATTGAACCTGTGCCCGCATATTCTACTATCGAGGAGGGGTAGGGCTCATCGGAAGAGTAGAGGACCTCATCAGGGGGAGTGAAATCTATCTTTAATTCCTTCCTCCCAGGCATCTTCAACAACTGCGGAGGTTGACAGGGATAGATGAGAAAATCCTCATCTATCTCCTCCACTTTTGTAGAGAGAATTTTGAAGCCTAAAAACTTCTCCCCTGGGGGTATGGCAAAATGAATTACCTTGACCGGTAGCTGTGGCTTTCCCACCTCTCTCGTGATATCACAACCGGCAAGGGATACTCTATCAAACCCATTCAGTTTCTCTAACTTCAACTCATCCTGGGAAAACCTGATGGTTTTGGTTACCCTCCCTGCCCATCCTTCTGCTGGCAGAAGGAGTAAGAAAAGGGAACCCAAGAGCAAACCAACCCTCAAACACCTCTTGTCCATCTTTACCTCCTGTATTTATGCTTAGGGTACATTTTACAGAAACAAAAAGGGGGAAATCATTCTCCTAAATTCGCTATCACCTCCTTTATCAGGGAATGGAA
The DNA here is from genome assembly GCA_964626665.1 of uncultured Gemmatimonadota bacterium. Lineage (GTDB taxonomy): Bacteria > SM23-81 > DAOVCL01 > DAOVCL01 > DAOVCL01 > DAOVCL01. The sequence continues at coordinate 81,524 of CAZVGK010000003.1, forward strand.
AGAAGTTTTTCTAAGGCCTTCCCACCACAGAGGTGGGAAAGATAGCCAATTGCCTCCTTTAAATCCGCCTTATCCCTGAATTTGATCTTCAGTTCATATATATCTCCCTCAAAATATGGTGGAGGATTAAGAGAGAGGTTTGGTGGCAATTTCAATTCCTCAACCACTTTTTTGTATTCCTCCTCTGCCTTTCTATAGATCGGGTATCTCTCCCCTTTGAGATGTTCCTCTATCTTCTTAGCCTTCACCGGTAAGGGCCAATCCTCTCTGGCCATTATCTCCTCCACCTTAGGATTCTTCTCCAAAATCTCAGAAGGAGACAGCCCTTTCAACTTAGCCAGATCTCCAAGCAATAAGAGGAATTCTTTCTGCCAATTCTTACTCAGCCTTAGCCTCTTGATCCAGTGGAATATTTTCTCCCTCTCCGATTCAGGGATTTGAGCCAGGAGATTCACAGCCTCCAAGGAGACCTTGCCACTGGCCACTTCATCCTTGATCTTCTCCTCCATTTTGGCCAAGCCCAGATAGAGCTTCAAAACCTTATCACTTCTACCCAATCCTAAAAGGGGAAGGAACTCATCCCTCACCTTGTTGCCAGGGAGGCCAAATTGGTCGATTAACTTCTCCATCACGGTTGACTTCTCTACCTCGTCCAAGAATCTTGTGCCCAGGTTCTCATAAAGGTTGAAAAGAAAGAGCCTTAACTCGGTGACCCCTCCCTCAACTATCTTCGTCTGAAAACCCCTTACACCAAGCTTTTTTAGGGCCAGTATCCGCCTATATCCAGTGACCAACCTGAAACCATTTTTCTTCCTTTGAAGAAGGGGTTGATGGGTGAGACCTATCCTCCCAATGGAGGCCACTAGACCATCTATCTCAGGCCTTAAGGTGAATATATAGGTGAGATCGGAACAATCAATCTGAGAAATACTTACCCAGGCACTCCTACTTGGGATTGGCTCCAGTATATTGGCAAGGATCATAACCTCTCCCTCATTAGCTGTGGAAGATTAAGGTAGCACTGCCCTTCTTCAATTCTTCCCCTTTTTATACAGCCCTGTCCATAGATGCGACACTTCTCCTGGAGGACTGCCAAGACACCCTCCCTCTCCCCTACCCCATCCTGGGAGAGGAGCTTAACCAAAGCCTTTATCCTGAACCTATCCTGCCCCCAATAGATATGGGAGAGCTGGTCTGCTCTTCCTCCCCTCTTTACAATCAGTGGCTCCTCAACGAGGTAGATGGGCATCCGGGAACCTATCCTCAACCAGAGGTCGTAATCCTCACAAACAGGTAAGCTCTCATCGAACAGTCCGACTTCTGCGAATACCCCCCTCTCGATCATCACCGACGAGGGACTGATGAGACAAAGGGGAAGAAGCCTTTTCAAAATCCAGCCGGAATATTTCCTGTGCCTCTTCCCCGGGTTGACCCTCTTTCCCTCTCTCATCCAGATCTCATCTGTATAGGAGACCCTTATCTCAGGGTGATCTCTCATCAGTCTGATCTGCTCCTTCAGCTTATCATTTAGCCAAAGATCATCTGAGTCTAAAAAGCAGATGTACCGCCCCCTAGCCATCCTTATCCCCTGGTTTCTGGCCGCACTTACCCCCAGGTTCTCCTGGAAGAGATATTTCAACTTTCGGTGCTCGGAGATCACCTCTTGGGTGGAGTCTGTTGAGCCATCGTCAACAACTATCAGCTCGAAATCGGTGTAGCTCTGGGAGAGGACGGACTCTACCGCCTGGGGGAGCAGATCCGCCCGATTATAGGTGGGAATAATTACACTTACCTCAGGGATCCTCACTTACCAAAGCTGGCCACCGCCCTTTCCGCACTCTCGTAGGTGTCGAAGATGGTAATCAGCTTGGTTATCATCAGAATGCTCTGCACCCTCTCGGTGACCTGGGCTAATTTGAGATCACCCCCAGCATTCTTCAGGGAAGTATAGGCCCCCATCAAGGCCCCTAAGCCAGAGCTATTCAACCACTTTACCTTACCCAAATCAATAACCACCTTCTTCATCCCATCGGCTATGAGGCTCTTGATATGATCGTGGAACTCGGCGGTCTCCGGCCCCCCCATCAGTTTGCCGCTTAGGCTGACCACTGCCACATCGCCCTTTATCTCCTCCTTTATCTTCACCAATTACCTCCTTGTTTGTGGTCAATTTAATATTTTTACCTGAAGATGGCAAGGGATTTGTGGCCCGTTTCTCCATTTTATCAATCGGTTTATAGTATTTTGCTCACTTAACCCAGATATCCCCATAGCTGCAATTGAAATTGTCCGACTATTTTGTTGCTATCCAGGGCAATTTTTTGACCTGCCTCAATCGTCCAAGCCTTTGTTCTCGAATGGCTTACGTGGGTCGGTATGTGGATCGGCGTCTTTTCTATGTTGTCCTAATTTCCCCTTAGTGAAACAGAGTTGGCTAAAAGTCTATTGCCCAAACACCTGAAGGAGGCTCCACGGAGTAGCAACCTTATAAGGTTCTCAGCCAGGTCACCTGTTTTTCCCCTTGACACATCCAAGGAAGATGGCTATTTTGAGTACACCTGTTATGAGACGACTCAAAGCACTTTTCATGTGACTCGGCTTTTATGCGAGTCACATAACACGAAAAAAGCCATTGAGATTTATTGCTATAAGTTCAGAACTCGTGAAATGGGTTGAGAGACCAAGGCGATAACCAGCTAATATAGCTTGTTATAACGACTTAGTGAAAAAGCGGCGGTTTTGAAAGATACGACTTAATTTTCACGCATTTTTGACCTCAGGAAAAGGCAGAATTGCTCTGTTATCCAGTACCTTTAAATCGAAAGGTCCGCTAAAATGCGTTATTTAAGGACACCTTTTTAGGTCCTATTTCACGAGTTCTGAAGTTATTTAAAATGTGAAGTTATATTGGTTATTGACCGGTGGGATGGTACGACGAGATCTCAGTCCATAAGCTGTTATGAAACTAATATAAACTGTTAAGCTATACCCCCTTTTCTCAAGTATGATGGAATTACCGAAGAATCTCGTTCATCAGGTTAGGCAAGGACAGACCGTCCTTTTCTTGGGCGCCGGTGCAACCATCGGTGCTCAGACACCCGATGAGAAAAAACCACCTCTCGGGAATGAGCTTCGTGACCGGATTGCGGAGCAATTCCTAACTGGCGATTACTCTTCGGAAAGCCTAGCGTGGGTAGCCGAATTGGCCATCTCGGCCACAGATCTTTTTGAGGTCCAAGACTTCATCGCCGACCAATTTCGTGACCTCAAGCCAGCGGATTTCCATCTCCTGATTCCAACGTTTAAGTGGCGGGGGCTTGCGACAACTAATTACGATCGCGTCGTCGAAACCGCCTACAATTCCTCGGGCGAGGCGATCCAAACGGTCGTGCCATTCCTCTCGAATAAGGATCGAGTCGACGAGAAACTGCGGGACCCATCTTCCGTGGCTCTGCTAAAGTTACATGGTTGCATCACTCATACGCATGACGAGCTATTACCTCTAATTCTTACGATGGATCAGTATGCGACCCATGGGAGTGGGCGCACCCGTGTCTTTCAAATGCTGGAAGAGTGGGGCAGTGAGAATACCATCATTTTCGTGGGGCATACTCTTCACGATCCGAACCTACGGGGCATACTTTTAGATCTAGCTCAAAAGGTACCGTCCCGTCCTCGGTATTACTTGGTGCGACCTGGTCTAAACGATGTAGAACGCGATTTCTGGAGTAAGAAGCGTATCTCCGTGCTCGACGGTACATTCGAAGATCTGTTGAAAGCATTGGATACAGCTATAGTGAAGAGCATGCGCCCCTTACTGGCAAAGCTCGAGGCAGACCATCCCGTCCGGCTACGTTTCGTGGTTAAGGACAGACCTTCTACCGCGCTAATAGAGTTCCTGGCAAATGACTTCGAGTATGTACACGAAGGTGTTCCTAGCACAGCTGGCAATCCTTCCCGCTTCTACTCGGGCTTTGAACTTGACTGGTATCCAATCCTGAAGGATCTCGATGTGCGCCGAGGGCTTACGAATAAGCTTCTTGAAGATATAGTTTTACGTCCCGAAGAAGATCGCCCTTCCCAAGTTGAGCTTTATGTAGTCAAGGCGGAAGCTGGTGCAGGCAAGTCGGTTCTTCTTCGGCGAGTCGCTTGGGAAGCCGCTACAAATGCAGGGGTACTTTGTCTTCGCCACCGTGGGACAACCCTACCTAGCCTTGAGGCGCTGCGAGAACTTAGTGAGGCCACAAATGAGCGGATTTTCCTTTTTGTTGACAATGCTGCTGATTACTTATCATTAATACTTAGAATTCTTGAGTTTGCGCGATCAAAAAAACTCCATCTTACCCTAATCACAGCTGAGCGTGTCAACGAATGGAATGTCCGTTGCGAGGCTCTCGAGGAGTACCTTTCGGACCAATATCAGCTTCATTACCTGAGCCGGTCGGAGATTGAAACTCTCGTAAGGCTTCTCACAAAGTACGACTCTCTCGGACCTAACCTCGCAGACAAGACCTTCGAGGAGCAAGTAGGTGAATTCGAAAAAAGGGCAGGTCGTCAGCTTCTAGTAGCACTTCATGAGGCCACCCAAGGTCGCCCGTTTGAAGAGATACTCCTTGACGAGTACGAGAGTATTATCCCGCCGGAAGCCCAGCGCCTCTATCTCACCGTCTGTGTGCTTAATAGGCTGAAAGTGCCGGTCAGGGCCGGTTTGATATCCCGGGTCCACGGCATCCCGTTCGAGAAGTTCCGAGAGCGCCTCTTCAGGCCACTCGAGCATGTTGTTCATGTAGTCCAACTGCCTTGGGGCGACTATGCTTACCGAGCCCGGCACTCAGAGATTGCTCAGATTGTTTTTGAACAGGTACTCACAGAGTCTACGGAGCGGTTTAATGAGTACATCCGTATTGTCCGCGCTCTGAATCCGATCTATTCAGTAGACTACGAGGCCCTAAGGGGTATGCTTCGCGCGAAGTGGGTCCACGACCTCTTTCCTAGCTATGAGGATGCGAAGGCCATCTACGTTTCAGCGATGGAGATTCTCGGCGATGATGCCTATCTTCTTCAGCAAAGGGCCAACTATGAGCGGATACGCCCAAGCGGCAATCTCACTCTTGCTCAAACTCTCCTAAATAAGGCGCGACAGTTGGACCCGTCAGACTTCACGATTGTGCACACTCTGGCAGAGGTGCTCCGCGCCCGGGCGGAAGCGGCCGATAAGAGACTTGAGCGAGCCCGCTTTCGTAGTGAGGCTCGAGCACTGCTTCAAAATATAACATCCACTGCACCTGCCGCTCGGTATGCCTCGGTCACGCGGCTCAAGCTTTGTATCGACCGAGTTCGCGATCTACTGACGGACGAATCCTCGACGGACCGCGACATCGATGAGGGAGTGCGCGATGCGGAACGAATCTTCGAAAGCGCGAGGCAGAGGTATCCAGGAGATAAATTTGTGCTTACTGCTGAGTCCGAGTTCGCCAAGCTCCTAGAGGACCATGAGCGCAGCTTTGAAGCTCTGAAACGAGCGAGAAATTCGAACCCAAGAGATCCGTTCATAGCCTCCCGACTCGCTGCCATATTGGTGAGCAGGGGGGACAGGAATACGGCACGGGCATACGTCGAGGAAGCTCTTGAAAGCAACCGAGGAGACAAACGGCTAAACTTCCAGTATGCCCAGCTACTGAGAGCAGAAACGGAGACACCAGGTGAGGACCTTGCCTATTATTACCGACGAGCCTTCACCAAATGGGACCACAACTACGAATCGCAGTTCTGGTACGCCCGATTCACATTTGAAAGCAGGGATTCCGGAAAGGTTCGGGAGTCCAAGGAAGTTTTTAGGCATCTCCGTGAGGTCCCGATGTCTTATGATGATCGCATCCGTGTACGGGATGCCGTGGGTGGACTAGGTGACCCAAAACAATTCTTTGGCACAATAACCCGAGTTGAGGCTACTCACGGTTTCGTGTCTATCGATGGACGCGGCGATTGTGTATTCTTCTACGAAACCGACGTGGCAAGTGGTGTCTGGAATCATCTTTCGTCTGGGACAAGGGTGGTTTTTGCGATCGGATTCACTTTGCGCGGTCCAAAAGCTCTTGGGGTGCGGTTGGAAGGGGGAACGGCCTAATCAGCAGCTGAAGTCTAGCGCAGCTTGCCGCTACCCTGCTTAATCGCAGTGTTACGCATCGCATTGGCGGGTTATCGGATTCACAAAGTCAACGTTTACTGTTTCCCAGTATCTCCCTTGTGGGAATCGATGAGTTACTTCTTGGAGTATTATACCTCATTGAAGTGATGGCACTCTTTAAGGAGGGTTCTGGCATCGTGTATGAGCTACTGTAGGTCAGCGGGTAGCTACTCATCTTGCCTACTTAACCCAGATATCCCCATGGCTGCGGAGAGAATATTTCCTTCCCTTGTGCTCAGCCTCCACCGCAAAGATGCAGCGGTAGACCCCACCATAAATCCTATCTCCCCAATAACCTCTTAAATCCCATTTAACCCTATGAAAACCAGCGGGCCGAGCTCCATCAAGGAGTATGGTCACCGTATTCAGCTTATCATCAATAATGGCCATAAAGACCCAGGAACTTATGGGCAGGCCATAGGCAATGGTCACAGTATCAGTGGTTGGGTTGGGATATGCAGCATGAATCGAGAAAACCGCGGGCACAGGAACTATTTCAAAGGTATCTGATGAAGAATATTCTGGCGGACTGGGAGAAGGACCAATTAACCCTTCATAGGGCCAATTAGAATCCCAATGCCAGTCGTTAGGGTCAACGGGTCCATTTATGTTGCCTCTGCTATCAGTGAAAGTGATTCCTTTAAAACCGGGGTTGAAAAGCGTAGGATCAAAAGGTTCCTTCTTGCCACATCCACCCAAACCAAGGAGGAGGAGGAGAACAAGAGCTGTCCGCCAAATTGATCCTCCAATCCGATTATCAGCCTTAGCCATTATTGGAAATAGAAGTGAAGAAAACCCAGACTGGCTGTCGAAACTACAGTCGAATTGTAGGGAAAACCATTGGGAGAGAAGTCCTCATCTGTCTTCCAAATGTTAAGCTGGAGCTCACCTCCTACACTAAAGCGGCCACCAAAGAACTTCTCCATCCCGATCAATATCCCTCCGCCATAGTCACTATAGTCTTTTAGCCTCATCATCTCAAACAGGAAGCCAAGATAAGGGGAGCAATCACCCTCTGAAAAATGCTGCAGGTAGTCAATGCCAATACCTCACTCAGTGGTAGCCCCTCCGTGCTTGGGTTTAACCTGATAAAAGGTCCCTCCCAGTTCCAGGGCGGAGCGGGAGCTCAGCCAATACTTGAAATTGTAACCAGATGCAGGAGGGGAGAGAAGAACTCCCATCCCCATCTTTCCACCTTTTCCTTGGCCATTTGCCTGGGGAACGGTTAAAATGGCCAATATCAATACGGACAAAAAGGCAAATAGCTTTGCCATCGTTTTCCTCCTTTTTTGGTTAAGGTTGAAAGCATCAATTCCAATGAGACCTTGGTCAACAACCTCCTTTCCTAACCAAGGGATTTTGCACATTGGAACCGTTTGCGCCACAACGAAATCTAGCCCACAATTTTTGTTTTCACCCTCAAGTCCTGCCTCCTTCGGGTCGGATGAATCCGACCCCTACATCTCAAGCCTTTGTAGGGGTTCGATTTATCAAACCCGGGGAATCTCCTAATCATAGGAATGACGCTATTTTGACCTCTGAATCCCAGAGAATGCCATCACCAACCCAAAGGTAAACCAGAGAAGCATACCATCCTCGGCATCGGTGTAGTAACATTGAAATAGACTGGCCAGGAAGAAGGCCACTGCTGAGGAGAAACCACCCAGAAACAGAGAATGGGAGATCCGCCGGTAGCCTTTAAGCGATGCCCACCAAAAAGCCCACCAGATCCAGAGAAATCCCAACATCCCCAAGCCCCCGGCATTAACTCCCACATTGAGCAAATCATTGTGGGAGTGGCTGATGGAGTCATAATATCAAGGGACCTTGTATTGGTTAAAGAACCTCTTGAAGTTGTCCAACCCAACCCCTAACAGGGGATGGTCTTTGATCATCCGCCAAGAGGTTTGCCAGAGCCTCACCCGGGTTCCGCTGCTCGGGGTATTTAGATCTGCGGCATTTTTAATCCTCTCCCTGAAGGTTAATAGGACCAGGGTGCGCCTACCAAAAGCGGATAAGAAAGAGTGCCGAATAAGGTAGAGATACACAGGGTTTAGCTCCCTTGGAAGAGAAGAACCAATTCGATCTGTAAGGGATATGGATTTTTAAACTCCAACAGGTGCAAGAGCGAGCATAGACTTATGAACTGGCTAAAGGTAGTCATCAATAAAGCGTTTTTACCTTATTCCTGAAATTATCCGCGTGCTGGATACCTCAAAATATAGATTCTCACCATCAATGGCAATAGATCCGTCATACACTTTTGGACGAGTTCAAATTTTTTATTGCATCCAAAAGTTTTTGGGCTCGATTTTCCCAAAGATATTTCTCTGCCATAGTATATATTTTTTTACTCATTCTTTCTAGAAAATCATTATGTGTGTAGAGAAAATCGATTTCTTGAGCTAATTCTTTCAGATTATTTGGCTTAAAGAAAAGCCCTGTTTCGTTTTCTTTGATCAGTTCACGCATTGTCGGAAGATCTGAAGAGAGGACAGGGATGCTGTAACTATAAAAATCAAATAATTTTAACGGGGAAGTCAGAAATCGATTAAAAAATGTATCCTGTAACGGGATAACACCAATTTTAATCTTTGTTAGATATCGTTCAAGCTGGGGGCGACGGAGCCAGCCCGTAATTTCTACTTTTTCTTTTCGATAATATTTTTCGGCCAGTGCGTTATATTCATCGATTTCCTCATTATTTTTTCCACCAAGAATCAAAATTGACGGTTGGGTTTGACTAAGAGCCGCAGATTGCAAAAGATTTGCTACTCCCTTATGGGCATTTAAAGAACCGATATAACCTAAATATTTTCTTTCAGATATATCAGAATGTTCAACGTAAGAAAGTCCAGTTCGAGCAATAATAAATTTTTGATTAGGAAAATATCTTTCATACAGCATTTTTTGTGCTTTTTGTAAACAGATAACCCCGCTAATATGCGGGATATATCTTTGCTCATATGTGCTCCTTTTTCTTTTCTTTTTGATATTAATATCATCTCGAATGGATAGGTCAGCATAAAAATCGTGGGTTTCAAAAAAAGTCGGTATCCCAAATCTCTCTTTTAGTTTAGCTAAATAAGGTAGAAAAGTCGTGTTCCGAGAAATAACGGCATCAAGTTCATTATGTGATATTAATTCTTTAAGCTTTCGAAAAACTTTCTGGAAGAAAAAACAATTTGTGTTGATTATTCTTGTATTCTTTAGTTGATAAATAGTTAAATTATTTGGTTGTAACATATTAAAATATTTTTTCAAAATTTCAGAGGAAGAACTTGGGGAATTTCTTTTGATGAAGAAATAACAGTGCCCAGACACCGCTGCCAAACCAATCGCATTTAAGGTAGCAAAAGTTACGCTCGGAGAATGCGATGGCCATAAACCGGTGTGAACATATGCGATTTTCATAGTTCTCCTTCTTTAAGAGTTGTATCTTCGTTTTATAAGAGCATAGCCTATTTCTCGGGATTTGTCATCCCGAGAAAATTTTCTCATCTCTTTTTTAAATTTTTTGACTCCAGGGAATCTCTTAGTAACATATCTATTCATCAGTGAACTTCTATCTTTTTTGGCCTTCAGTTTATTTCTGTTTGAAGTGTAATCATGATAAATAACGGCTTGTGGGTAATATATCAGAGAATACTTCCCGTATCTGCACCCAATCCGATAAGATAATTCTAACCCCTCATGCCCAAATAACAGAGGGTTCATTCCGTTCATCTCCATATAAACATTCTTATTAAAGGCAGAATTGCCTTCTACATTAATAACCGAAGGAATAGGGATCGGCCCCAGGTCATAATGCTTAACCGACGGGGCAACCCCATCCTCCGTCTTAGGGAAAACTCTGCCCCTTAATCCAACAATATCATATCTACGGAAAGCTTCGATAATGGAGGAAACATAGGTGCTTGCTGCACGAGCATCATCGTCCAAGAAAGCTACGATCGCACCCTTGGCGAAATAGACACCTATATTTCTCCCCTCAGATAAGATTAGGTTCTGAGGAGATTTAACATAGAGTATATCTGAAGTCATCAAATTCCTTTCAATAGATTCATTTTGGCCATTGTCTACAACAATAATTTCAAATCTGTCTGGAACCAGGGGAAGGAGAGAGTCCAGACAGTTCAATAGAAGCTCATTGCTCTGGTAGGTGACGATAACTACGGATAGAATCGGTTGGTTGACTCCTCGGTTATCCCTCTTTGATAAGAGCTCATAGTTAATATGGTCTCGATATAATTTCATAAATCTTTCTGCTTCGGAGAATTTTTGGGCAGAGAATCGCTGGATTGCCAATCCAAAATTGTGTAAAGCAAATTGTTGAGGCTCTTGAGAGTTCTCTGGTAAGCTCCTGTTTTTGTTCTTGGTAAAACTTTTCAATTTTGTCCACATATCCATCATTACTCACAGGACATTATAGTTTGCCCATGGGCAGCTTTAATTATAATAACCAGGTCTGTTCCAAAGCGTGAAGGATGGAGCAAGGCGAAACAACTTCACTCCACCAAGACTTCTATTGCACTTTAGTACAGGGTTAGGACCTTTGGCTGAAGCCCAAAAAAAAAGGTTGATTGCTGTTCTGGCAAAGACATGTAATATGCTTTTCGCTCGCATTAGTAACTCCCCCCACAAAAGTGCTTGTTCCTTTAACCCTCAATCCAGTTCCATGAAGTTAAAAGATGCCTTATGAACTCTTCATGGCGATCTTTCCCAATACCTATCTTTTGCCAAAGGCTATTTTTATCCCTGTAATAACCATTTGCAGCCTTATAAATTGGGCTGGACAAATCACCGTAAATGACGCTCATTTCGGTGACAAGCCATTTGCCTTCATAATCCCTCAAAATATCATACGACATAACCTCAAAGTTCATCTGTTCATTGGCCCTCGCCCCTAAGTCTAATACTTCAACGGGAATTTCAGAAGTATCAAATAGACCACTCCCACTGGCAAAGGGACTTTTATCCCTGTTGGGTCTAAAAAATCCATAAATTACTCTATTGCCATAGCAAACGATCCTATAGTCACCCTGATTGTCGCCAAGAAATTCCTGAAAATAGACATAACCCTTTTGGACTTCATTTTTAAAATAGGTCTTAATCCCCTTATTGAATACCCTTCTTATGTATTTCATAGCTGTTTTTGGATCTTCCAACAACCCCACATTTGAACTGCCAGCGCCATGCGCACATTTGTATACAAGCGGATATCTCGTTTGCTGGGCAAATGCTACAGCTTCATCTTGATTAAAAAAAATGTAGGTCTTGGGAGTGGGAATATGATGTCTGGTAAAAAGGTAGTACTGCGCAATTTTGTCATCATAATGCCAGTATGACCTCCAGTCAGGATATGTAGGAATTTTAAATTCCTGGCCAAAGAAATAGATAAAACGCTTAGCCAGATTCTTGATAACAGGATCATGTTTGGCTCGCCAAATAAAACTGTCAAAATTTTCTGAAAATAATCTATCCTGCTCGGACTTTCTCCAAATATCAAGGAGGCAAACCTGAAAGCTATAGCGTCTAAGAATTCTCTCATAGATTTGCCAAAATCTCATTTTATCCTTGACTAATGCGATCTTCCTCATTTAACATATCCTTCCCTCTTGAGTTGGAATAATTCCATGGCATATTGGAAGAAATCTGTCCATTGATAGATAAGATTATTCCAGTCAAATTCCTTCTCCATCTTTTGGCGAATGGCTCTCCCCATTCCAGGTAGCATATCTCGATTTTCGACAAACTCAAGTAACCTTTCTTTGATAGCTTGATAACTTCTTTCCACAACAATTCCATTTATCCCCTGCTCTATTAATTCAGGGATAATGCCTACATCTGTTGAAATCACAGGTATACCACAGGCAGCAGCTTCAAGCACAGGGCGAGGGGTTCCCTCACTGCGGGAAGCACAGATATACAGGTCCAAGGAATTATAAAATTTCCGCATTTTATTATTATCTCTGACAAAATCATCCTCTTTACATTGCACCCTTAACTCAATTTCTGGAATTTCATTGCAAACAGGCTTGATGAATTCAAAAAAACCTCTCTTTCCAGGATGGTTGGTTAGACTTCCTGTCCACCCTACTACCAGTTTGTCACGGTTTCTTTGGCTTCTTTCTTCAGGATAAAAGGCATCTAGGTCACAAGTATACTTGGTATGAATAATCGGCAGATATCGCCCAAATATGTACCATAATTTTTTGCAGTGCGTATTAACAAGAAGAGCCTTCTTTAATTTACGAATAATTTTTGCTGGCGGTTTTGCATTATATCCAGGGGGCTGAGTTCTCCTGTCGTCCCAACGATGAAAGGAGCGAATCCCAGTTGTGATTTTATCAGTACAAATACCGCTTTTCAGCAAGGGGAAGAATTCACCAATGTACATAGGGTACAATAAATCATAATTATCATAGTTTTTTTTCCATTCTTTTATGAATTCCCGGAAATAAAGGATGTCAAATTGAATGTTAGATCTGTTGTATTTAATTAAATCTCGAGCATTCTTGTCTAATGCCCAATGAGGGATATCCGGTATGAGTAAAACCTTCTTCATGGGTTCTCACATCCTTTAAATTAGGATATACTAAAGGAAGAACTAAAAAGATCGCATTTCTGAAACCCTTGACAGAGGTAAGAAACTAATAACAAAAATGAGTAAAAACAATAATCCGCTTTTCGTAGTAATTTTAAGTCTAATTTTAATATAGAATAAATTAATAAAAGTCAAGAGATATCTTTAAATTCATTTCAAATAATTCAAATTTATATCTGTTCTTCTCCAGTCATCCCCCCAAGGATTAGTGTATACTGTTTTTGAGTTAGTTCTAACTTTTTACCTGAAACATTATAAATTCATTTTCCTTTTCGGTTAAGCAAATTAAGAGAGGTCGTAATAGAATCTCTCCGTGGATTCAGCTAACCTCTCTATACTGAAGTCCCCCACAGTTTTCCTCCTTGCCTCCCGACCAAATTCCTCCCTCTTATCCTCATCCCTGAGGAGTTCCAGGATGGCCCTGGCCAATGGTCGCGGTTCTGCCGGTGGGACGATTACCCCACCTGTCCCATCAGCAATCAAATCGGGAATGGAGTTTATTCTTGTCCCCACCACAGGCTTTCCCATAGCCATAAACTCTAAGGCTACCCGGCAGATGGTCTCAGAACCTACAGAGGCCACCACCCCAAAATCAAGGGCAGAGATGATAGTCCTTATATCCTTTTGATAAGGGAGAAAGAAAAAATTTTCGAGAACCCCCTTGGATTGGGCCAAAACCTTTAACTCCCTTGATTTTATCTGCGCATCCCCCCCAGCGATGAGAAAGTGGACCTGCGGCCATTCCTTGACCACCTGGGAGGCGGCATCAATGAAGAACCTATGGCCCTTCACCGGGGAAAACCTCCCGATCATTCCCACCAAAGGGGTGGAACTATCTAATCCTAATAGCCTCTTAGCCTCTGAGGAACTAACCTTGGGTTGAAAATATTCTGTATCCACCCCAGGGGGGATGACCTCAATCTCCCCTTCCCCCAGGCCTAACTTCAGAAGAGGTAGCCTAAGCGAGGAGCAGGTGACCACAACCCTATCGGTCAAACAACGATGCAGCAAGAGGTTGAAAGGATGAGCCAATGGAGGCCTCTGATCACCTCTTGTTCTGACCAGGGGGATCCTATGAAATCCTCTGAGAAGGGAGGCATAGCTATGTCCTTCCCCCCGATGGGCATTGACCAGGTCAATTGACTCGCTTTTTATAATGGAGGCAAGCTGAATAAGATGAGCTGCCGCCTTATATGGGCTTAGCTTGTTTAAGGAAAGGTCAACCACAGGGAGCCCATATTCCTCTGCTTTTTTATAGACTGGGCTCCCTTGCCTACCTGCAATGATCACCCTATGTCCCCTCTTCCTTAATCCCCGGCTAAGGTTAAGGGCATACCAGGCACAAGCATTAAACCAGCGAACATTTATCAGTTGTAGAATATTGAGCTTTCTTTTCATCCTGGTTTATGCATTAAGAAACCACGAGATTTCACAAGATATTCAAAATAAAGAGCTCACAAAAATTGAGGTTAAACCCCTCTTTCACCTGAAAGGTGAAAGCCTATATTCTTGAAGATACTTATATAATCTGTGAAAATCCGCGTTCACCCCGTTAAATAATTTAGAAATAGACATCATCGCATCCCCAAGCTTGCTTTTATTTAACGGACTTCACCCCGTGAAATACGAAAGTATATTTAACGGGGTTCATCTGTGGTTTATGCATATTTTGGTTCATAATTAGCTTGACAAAGCAGTGAAACCTTTTGTATTCTTTCATCCATGAAAGTAAGTGGGTTCACATTCGTCAGGAATGCGGTGAGCTTAGACTATCCCATTGTCGAGTCAATTAGTTCCATTCTCCCTATATGCGATGAGTTTGTGGTTGCTGCCGGGGATTCTGAGGATAATACCACCGAACTCATCAGAGGCATAAAAAGCGATAAGGTCAAAATAATCGAGACTAAATGGGATCCAAAGCTCTTCGTTCATGGGGCGATAAACGCCCAACAGACAGATATCGCCCTTTCCTATTGTCAAGGGGATTGGTGTTTCTATCTCCAGGCAGACGAAGTCGTGCACGAGAAGTTCCTCCCCATCATCGTAAAAAAGATGGAGGAAGCCCTACAGCGCAGAGAGGTAGAAGGGTTCCTCTTTGATTACCTCCACTTCTGGGGCAGCTACCAAACCTATCAGATCTCCCGGAATTGGTATCGCCAAGAGGTGAGGGCAATCAGGAACCATATCGGAGTCCATTCCTGGAAGAGCGCCCAGGGTTTTAGAAAGGATGGGAAAAAACTTAGAGTCATCCACTCCGGTGCCCAGATCTACCATTACGGCTGGGTAAGGGACCCAAAACTGATGAAGCAAAAACAGATAGCTTTGGACTCCCTCCATCACCCCCAGAAATGGGTGGAAAAACATCATCCGGATAAGGGAGCACCATTCCAATATGGTTCGCTCCAGCATTTAGCCAAATTTGCAGGGACCCACCCCCAGGTTATGGCCGAAAGGATTAACAAGAAAAATTGGCAGATAGTTCCGAATCCAAAAGTAAAACATAAACACAACAAACTCTCTATCCGACTTTTCACTTTTATAGAAGATAAAATCATCCACACCAGAATAGGAGAGTACAAGAACTATATCCTCATCGATTGAGAGATTTCATCCACTCCACCTCTTGACGTAATCCTTCTTCAATTTGAACTTCAGGTTTGAATCCTAACTCCTTTTGTATCTTTGATGTATCTGCCAGAGTATCCTTTACATCCCCCTTCTGCACATCCTGATAGACAACCTTCGCTTTTTTCCCACAGAGCCCCTCGATAATTTTCAGGGTATCATTTATGGAAATCCATCTTCCCCCTCCCACATTCAAAGTCTCTCGCACTACCTTGCTCTCCCCTGCTTTCATCGTAGCCTCCACCACATCGGAAAATAAGGTAAAATCCCTCCTCTGCTCTCCACCACCGAAGATTTTGACCTCTTCCCCTCTAAGGATTGCCTTGATAAAGCAATGAAAAGCCATATCGGGCCTTTGGCGCGGTCCGTAGACGGTGAAGTAACGAAGGGAAATGGTGGGGATCCCGTAGTTCTGGGCATAGAGCCTGCAAAGCTCCTCTCCAGCATATTTGGTCAATCCATAGGGAGAGATCGGAGATGGCCTCTCATCTTCCCTCAGGGGGAGGTTATGGCTTTCCCCATAGACCGATGAGGAAGAGGCATAGATGAACTTTCTTAAAGGGTATGAACTACAAAGTTCTAAGAGCCTCTGGGTGGCCAAGACATTGTTTCTCAGATAAACCTCAAAACCAGGGCCCCAGCTCCCTCTTACCCCGGGCTGGGCGGCCAGGTGGTAGATATGGGTGAGGTCAGGGGGAAGCTCCTGTAGATCGAGGATATCCATTTCCCTAAAGCTAAACCCCCTTTTGCCCAGAAGAGGGTTAAGATTTGTCCTCTTCAATTCCGAAGAGTAGTAGGAGGTAAAGCTGTCCAGGCCCACTACATCATACCCACTGGCCAAAAGGTGTTGGGCCAAATGGGAGCCGATAAAGCCTGCTACCCCAGTAACTAGCGCCCTTTTAGCATTCATTGAGAAGATAATTCTCCCCTTGTAGCATAGCTACTGAATATTTTTCTACATAGGTCCAACCCCTACACGGAGATGGTCCACTTTTTGTACCTTCTCTAAACCCTGGAGGAGTTATCAAGGGCCAGGGATAACACCTTTTTTATCCTTGAGGAGGGAGGAAAATGATTTCTCCACCCTTTCCACCATCAAGGAGGAGGAAAAAGATCTTTCTATCCTTCTTCGGCTGGCTTTTCCCAGGGTTTCCCTTAGGAGTCTATCATAAAGTAATTTTTTAATAGATTGAGCTAATTGCGAGTGATTATTGGGAGATACAATTAAACCGCTCACCCCATCCTCCACTGCCTCTGGCACACCACCCACCCTTGTTGCTACCACGGGTTTACCACAGGCCATAGCCTCCAAAACTACATTGGGCAACCCTTCAAACAAGGAGGGGAGAACTAAAATATCCAGTGCGGCATAAACCAAGGGAAGATTGGTCCGATAACCGGAGAAAATCACCCGTTCCCTTATCCCAAGTTCCTTGGCAATATCCTCCAGTTCTCCCTTCCTCTCCCCATCTCCTACCACCCAGAAAACAACCTGGGGAAAGCTTTTGGCCAACAGTTTAGCCGCCTGAAGAAAGAGTTTATGCCCCTTCTGATGGGTTAACCTCCCCACGATTCCCACCACTAAGCCGTTGGAGGGCAAGCCAAACTGAACTCTGGCTTCAGCCTGAGAGTCCCCAGGATGAAAATAATCGAGGTCAACCCCATTGGGAATAACCTCTATCAAATTACGATCCAACCAACTATAGCGGCCCAACTCCCTCTTTATGGAATTTGATGGACATACAATCTTATCAGCAAGAAATCTATAGGAAAGCTTGAACCTTAACTTATCCCTCATCAAGGGAAGCCCCTTGCGAACAACTAGGGCTCTCACCCCGGCCAGCTTTGCTCCTAAGCCTCCTAACCTGAGATCCTTGTCGAAATTGACACAGAGGAGTTGCACCTTCCCCTTTCTCATCAACAGGGCCAACCTATAAATATTTATGGGCCCAAAATCCCCCCTTATCCTCAGGGAATAAACTTTTAACCCTTCCGTGGATGCCCCCTTTAAAAAACGACTTCCCCTGCGGCCAGCTATAACTACCCGATGTCTTCTGGCCTTAAGGCCCTTGGCCACGGCGACCATCCACTTCTCTCCCCCACCCCAGACTCCTTCCCTAATGGAGTTGAGGAAAAGAATGTTCAACATTAAAGCTCCTCTACCAGGGAGTTGAACTCGGCGAGAACATCGGCTACTGAGGGATCCCCTCCCCGGTAAACCGTGCGATGATGATCCCCCTGGGGAGCATACCTATAGGAATTCCCTACCAGGAAAACAGATAGGGTGGGAACACCCAGGGCAGCGGCTAGATGCATCGGGCCACAATCTCCGCTAATGAATACCCGACAGAAGGAGAGGAGAGAGGCAAACTCCCGCAAGCCCATCTGAGGAAAAATGGTCACCCCAGGGGAGGGAAACTCCTGCTTACCTCTTAAAAGATCCTTCTCACCTGGCCCCCAGAAGATGAGGATAGGAAAACCATACTCCTTATTAATCATTCTGGCTAGAGAGGCAAACTTGCTCAGGTCCCACCTTTTGTCCCTTCTCCCTCCTGGATGGATACCCACCAAAAAGGAGGAACTATCTATACCCAAGCTCTTAAGCACATCTCTTGCTTGCTCCCTTTCTTTTGGGGCCAAAAAGACCTCCATCCCATTGGAACTGAAACTTTTACTAAGAAAAGAGAGGAGGACGAGGTTAGTTTCAATTTGATGAACTTTCCCTTCTGGCGGGGGAATTTCTACATTTAAAAATGGATTGGGCTTTCCCCTTTGAAAACCCACCCGATAAGGGGCAAGGGAAAGCAGGGTATAGAGCCCATTGTTAAAGGAGAGCGAGTCCTGATGGCTACAATCGAAGGAGAGGTCAAACCCCGTTCCTATAAGCTTTATGAGAAACTTAGTCAAAGCAAAGGGATTATACAGAAGACTCCTTTTCTTCAGGGTGATAACCCCATCTATATTCGGATTTCCCCTGAGTAGAGAGGAGAACCTACTGCTAACCAAAGCCCAGATCCCAGCCTGGGGAAGGGAAGATTTGAGAAGCTCAAAAAATGGGGTGAGCATCAAGAGATTCCCCAACCTCTCATCCCCTCTGACCACTAAGACCTGCCTCACCTGAGATAGATCGATTCGTTCAACCCCCAGCTTCTCCCGTTTAAGGGGGGTAAGAAGTTTAAATAGCTGGCCTTTTAGGCCCCTCTCTAAATCCTTTAACCTCATTATCCACGAACTGGAGCTGATAGAGTCTGCGGTAAAGACCGTCCTCCCCTATTAACTGGGAATGGTTTCCCCTCTGCACAATTCGTCCTTTCTCCAGGACTACTATCAGATCTGCATCCCTTACGGTGGAAAGCCTATGAGCCACAACAAGGGTTGTTCTCCCCTTGATTAGCCTGTTGATCGCCTCCTGTACCAACCTCTCGGACTGAGCATCCAATGAGGAGGTGGCCTCATCGAAGATCAATATCTGGGGATTCTTAAGGATAGCCCTAGCAATGGCAATCCTCTGTCTCTCCCCTCCGGAGAGTTTGACCCCTCGGTCTCCGATATAGGTATCGTATTTTTGCGAGAGGGAGAGGATGAAATGGTGGGCATTGGCCACCTCTGCCGCTTTCTCCACCTTTTCCCTGGCTACATCATTTAGCCCATAGGCGATATTGTTAAAAACGGTATCGTTGAAGAGGATGGTCTCCTGAGTGACAATCCCCATTAGCCTCCGCAGGGAGCTCACCTTTATCTCCCTTATATCCCTCCCATCCAGTTCAATTCTCCCCTGCTGAGGGTCATAAAAGCGGGGCAAGAGATCCAAAAGGGTCGACTTGCCCACCCCACTTGGCCCGACAATGGCCACTACCTCTCCGGCTTTAACCTCTAGATCAATACCTTGTAAGATGGTTTCCCCTTCATCATATCCATACCAGACATTTACATACCTAATGGAGTCGGTGAGATTATCTACCTCCTTCTTACCCTCATTCTTTACCCTGGGGGGGGTATCCAAAACCTGGAAAACCCTCTCTGCTGCGGCCAATCCCTGTTGGATCTTGCTGTTTACCCCGGAGATGTTCTTCACCGGTTGCATCATCATAAATAGGGCCAGCACAAAGAGGACGAAATCGTCAGGGGACATAACCATTCCCTGCAAGACATGGGAACCACCAAACCAAAGGATGATCACCCCTACTCCAGTCCCTAAGAGCTCATTCAGGGGATTAGCCAGCCTACTCACCCTGGCCATCTTCAACCTGGTGCGGAAATACCTCTGGGTCTCCCTCGTAAATTTACTTAGCTCAAACCTCTCCATAGAGAAGGCCTTGACCACCCTCACCCCTGATATGGTCTCCTGTAAGATGGAGGTCACATCGGCCATCCTGGCCTGGGAACGGCTGCTATACTTACGCAGTTTCCTGCCCACCTTGGTTATCACCAAGAGGACCAGAGGGGCTACTAAGAGTATTAAGAGGGTCAGTTTCCAGTTGATCATTACCACCATAACCAGATAGATGAGAATAAGAAAGGGATTCTGGATCATACTGGAGAAGCTGATACTTATGGTATTGTTCAGAACCAGAGTGTCGTTGGTAATCCTAGAGATCAGTTTACCGGTTCTCTGTTGGTGGAAATAAGTCAAGGAAAGACAGTGAAGGTGTTCATAGAGCTTATTTCTTATGTCCCTGATAAATCCCTGTTGCACAAAGGCGATAAAATAAGCCTGTAGATAGAAGAAGAGGTTTTTGAGGAAGACAACTATGAGGATTAATAGGCAAAGCCTCTTTAAGGTAGCAAGCTTTGTCCTCCCCATTATCAGCGAGTAGGCCTTCTCCTTGACCTGCACCCTGAGCCCGGAGAGAAAGTCCGTTTGAAGCGGCACCTTCTTCAGGGTCTGGGGTTCATCTGGAGTCATAAAGATGGTCTTCACAGTGGGGGCCACCAGCCAGACCATGGCTCCGCTGAAAAGGGTGAAGAGAACCGTGCAGAGGATGGAGACCACTAAGTGTCTCCAATAAGACCTTAAATATCCTAAAACCCTAAGATAGAGTCTCATAATCCCTTGAATTTAACCCCTGAAACCAAAGATGTCAAGCCATAAGAGAAAACCGTCATCTCTGACGGTTTTCTAACTCCGAGCATCCCTCCATTTTTTACAATGAACTGAAGGGATTTGAAAAGTTTTCCCCTTCAATCCCTTGCGGATGATAAAATCCAAAGGGGAGCAGAACATCCACAGGGAATAGAGGCATCACCTCACCGGCTTTTCCACCTCACATCTAAATCCTTGGCTGCCTTTCTCTCATCAAGCCGGGAGACCGGGGTTGTATGGGGAGCAGACCTGACCAGATCAGGGTTTTCCTCTGACTCCTGGGCAATCTTCTTCATCGCCTCGATAAACCCATCCAGGGACTCCTTCGGCTCGGTCTCCGTAGGCTCGATCATCAGAGCCTCAGGGACGATGAGGGGAAAGTAGACAGTTGGTGGGTGAAAGCCATAATCCAGAAGCCTCTTGGCTATATCCAGGGTTCTCACCCCCTGGGCCTTCTGGCGGGAACCGGAGAGGACAAACTCGTGGAGAGGGAAGCGGTCATAGGGAAGGTGATAGTAATCTTTAAGGTTTTTCATCAAGTAATTGGCATTGGTTATCGCCCCTTCACTGACCTCCCTTAGTCCTTTGGCACCCAACATCCTCAGGTAGATATAGGCCTTCACCATAACCCCAAAATTGCCATAGAATCCCTGCACCTTACCGATGGAATCGGGGCGATCGTAGCTGAACCGATAGCCCTCATCTTCCTTCTCTATGGTGGGCAAGGGAAGGAAGCCGGCCAATTCCCCCTTTACCCCTACTGGTCCGGATCCTGGTCCCCCACCGCCATGAGGGGTGGAGAAGGTCTTGTGCAGGTTGAGATGGACCAGATCAAACCCCATATCCCCTGGCCTGGTTATCCCCAAGAGGGCATTCATATTGGCCCCATCCATATAGAGGAGAGCTCCAGCCCGGTGGACTATATCCGCTATCTCCATAATCTGGGATTCAAAGAGACCTAAAGTATTGGGGTTTGTCAACATAAGTGCGGACACATCCTCATCAACCAACTCCCTCAACTGGGTAAGGTCAACAAGTCCCTGGGAGTTGGATTTCACCTCTACCGCCCTATATCCGGCAAGGTGAGTAGATGCTGGGTTTGTCCCATGGGCAGAGTCCGGTATGATCACTCTTTCCCTGGGGTTTCCCTTATTGAGATGATAGGCCCTAACCATCAGAAGGCCAGTAAGTTCCCCCTGAGCACCAGCCGCCGGCTGTAGGGTCATCCTATCCATACCAGTGATTTGACAGAGCATCCCCTCCAGCTCATACATCAACTTCAGAGCTCCCTGGACCGTGCTCTCCGGCTGATAGGGATGAAGATTGCAGAAACCAGGAAGCACGGCTAATCTCTCCCCTATCTTGGGGTTGTATTTCATCGTGCAGGAACCCAAGGGGTATAACCCCCTGTCAATATGATAGTTCAATGCGGAGAGGTTAACGAAATGGCGCACCACTTCCACTTCACTCACCTCGGGCAATTCTGGTGGATACCCCCTGAGCACCTCGGGGGGGAGAAGCTCCTCTGGAAATCGGGCGGGCAAATCAGATTTAGGCAGGGTAAATCCCCTCTTACCACTTCCGCTAAGTTCAAAGATTAATTTCTCGGTCATCTTAATCTCTCCATCCTCCTAAATACTTTGGACGTAGATCAATGTAGATCAAAAGGATAAATCCAGACTATACGCTGGGGAACCACGAGATTTCACGAGATTGTCACCAGATATTCAGAATAAAGATCCTCACCAAATCAGCAATCTATGATTAAACTCACAGATCAATCCCCAACAGCTCCCTCAAATCGGAGGAGAGGTCTCAGACCTTTCGAAAGCTGTCAGCCCCGTTCCGACGGGATTCCTGGCGGAAGAGGTAACTCCTGATGGGCACACTTTTTAAGAAAACACCGAATGACACTAAAATCCCTATCCACAAGGAATAGACAGGGCCGTCAGGAGGTAACTCCTGACGGCACATTTTAGAGACAAGTTTTGTTTATCCTGTTTATCCTGTCCAAGATGAGATCTCAACCTCCCCCTGCTATCTCCTTCAAACCATCGATGAGGAGATCTATCTCCTCCTTGCTCCTCTTCTCCGTTGTGGCTAACAAAAATCCCTTCCCCATCCCAAACCTGCCTAAATCTGGCCCGACAAAGATCCCCTTCTGGGCCAGGGAGGTGATTACCTTCCCTGCAGAAAGGGCTGAAATGACCGTAAACTCCTTAAAGAATGGAGCTGTGTAACCGGGTTGAAAACCATCTATCTCCGCTATCCGCTTCTGTGTGTAGTGGCTCTTTCGTAGACAGAGCAAGGCTAAATCCCTCATCCCCTCTCTCCCCAAGAGGGTGAGATAGACAGCGGCGGCCAGGGCATTTAGGGCTTCGCTGGTGCATATATTGGAGGTGGCCCTTTCCCTCCTTATATGTTGTTCCCTGGTTTGCAGGGCAAGGACAAATCCCCTTCTTCCCTGGCTATCTGTGGTTGCCCCCACCAATCTTCCCGGCATTTGGCGAAGGAACTCCCTCTGACAGGCAAAGAATCCTAAATACGGGCCGCCAAAAGAGGTGGGATTCCCCAAGGGCTGCCCCTCTCCCACGGCGATATCTGCCTCATATTTCCCTGGGGGTTTAAGGATGCCCAAGGAGATGGGATCTACCACCATTATCAGCAGAGCTCCTACCTTGTGGACCAACCCGGCGGTCTGGCTCAGGTCCTCCACAGCTCCCCAGAAATTGGGATTCTGGATGACAACTGAGGCCACATTCTCGTCGAGCATCCCCTCCAACCTGCCCCAGTCCGTCCTTCCAGTGCTAAGGGGTATCCTCTGAATTTTTAATCCCAAACCCCTGGTATAGGTCTTCAGAACCTGATGATAAGCGGGATTAAGCCCCTCCGAGGCCAGGATGGTATCCCTTCCGGTAATGGAATGGGCCATAAGCGCTGCCTCTGCCGTTGCTGAGGCCCCGTCATACATTGAGGCATTAGCCACATCCATCCCGGTAAGCTCACAAATCAAGCTCTGGTACTCATAGATCGCCTGTAGGGTCCCTTGACTCACTTCAGCCTGATAGGGTGTATAAGAGGTGTAATATTCGCTCCGTTCGATGATAGAGGAGACAGCCGCCGGAACCCAGTGGTCATAGGCACCTCCCCCCAAGAATGATAGGTTGTGGTCGAGATCGTCGTTCTCCTCTGAAATGTCCCGCATAAGCGTGGAGACCTCTATCTCGGAGAGGGGAGGTGGCAGATCAAGAGGTCTCTTTATCCTGATCTGCGGAGGAATAGAGGAGATAAGCTCGGCGAAGCTCTCCACCCCGATGGTGGAAAGCATATCTTCCTTCTCCTTAGCCGATATTGGTATCCAGCACATTCTCAATGCTCCTCTTCCTCCAAAAGCTTCTCATAATCCGCAGGGGAAAGGAGGTTCTCCAACTCACTGGGGTTTTCTATCTGCAGCTTTATTATCCAACCCTCCCCGTAAGGGTCCGAGTTTATAAGCTCAGGCTTGTTCTTTAGTGCAGGATTTGACTCCAACACTTCACCTGATACCGGGGCATAAATGTCGGTGACCGCTTTCACCGCCTCAATCGTGCCAAATGACTCCATCTGCTCCACCTTTGCCCTTACCTCCGGAAGCTCCACAAAGACAATATCGCCCAGTTCCCCCTGGGCA
The DNA here is from genome assembly GCA_964626665.1 of uncultured Gemmatimonadota bacterium. Taxonomy (GTDB): domain Bacteria; phylum SM23-81; class DAOVCL01; order DAOVCL01; family DAOVCL01; genus DAOVCL01. The sequence continues at coordinate 105,696 of CAZVGK010000003.1, forward strand.
TAGTCAGTTATCCCCACCGTGCCTTCATCTCCATCTATCCTTACCCACTCGTGCTCCTTGGTATAATTCAGGTCATCCGGGACCATACCTCCTCCTTGGTTTATGAATCTAAAGTTTACAGTTCACCGGGACCAACAGCCAGATATTTCAGCGAAGCTTCAAATGTAAAATGAAGAATTAAGAATGGAAGTGATTATTGACACGGGCGACGGAGTCTGAGCTTCAACTCCATTGCTCTTCCCTTTCTTCCCTCCCTACAGAAACAGACTATTAGCCATTCGCCCCACTTCCGCGGGCTTATCGGAGCCGCTCTGTTCTCCTGATCCCCGGGAACTGTTACTTACCCCTAATATAAAAGGATTAACGGCCAATTCAAGTCTTTTTACCCAAAATTGCCGATAAAATTGCCTGGGCCCTGGCAGGGAGCTTAACCCTGAACCCAGAGTAAACCTGGTCAAGAAGCTATATCCCACGCACCTCCACCTTTTTTACCCACAATCTCATAATCTCGGCAAATGATTGCAGCCTCTTCACCGGGTAGGGTTTTAGCTGTGAGTAGGAGGGATCTAAGGTGGTGCCAGGCCTAAATTGTTGCAGGGCATAGAGTCGGCTTCCCTCAATCAACTTTCCTATCTCCTCCAAATCCTCCTCCCCGACAAAACCAGGGACATAGGTGGTGCGAAACTCATACTCTATCCTAGAGTCCATCAGGATCTCAATGCTTCTCTCTAACCTCTTCAGGTCGATCTGGATGCCCGAGGCAAGGGAATAGCGTTTCGGAGAGGATTTTATGTCTATGGCAATATAATTCACCGCCTTAGTTAGTTCCGTAACTACCTGAGGGAGGTAGCCATTTGTATCCACCTTCACCAATAACCCCAAATCCTTTAGCCTCTGGCAAAAGGGGACAAGGCCCTTCTCTATGGTTGGTTCCCCTCCGGTGATACAGACGCCATCGATGAACCCTTTCCTCTGCTCCAATTTCTCCATAACTTCGTTAGTTGGGATAGTCAGTATCCCCTCATAATTGAGGACGAGGTCCCTGTTCTGACAGAAGGGGCAACGGAAGTTGCAGCCCCCAGTGAATAAGGTGGTAACTATCTTTCCGGGATAGTCAACTGTGGAGATACCCTGTATGCCTTTGATCTGCAACTGCACAAATCCTTGGTTAATGATTAGGGGGAAGGCCCAATTACTTCTTTGAAATTTACGAATTAGAACACTCAACTGGACATCTAAACAATAGACCTCACAGCTCAATATCAGGACAGATGTGAATTATTCGGGCAGACCCTCAATTTTTTTAAAGTCCCAATTTGTCCTCAACATCCTCTATGGAGGGTTCCACCAAAACCGCATCCCTTTCCAATTGGAAATCCACGGCCTTGATATCTTTTAATCCGCTTCCCGTGACGAGGATGACCACCCTTTCGTCGGGGTTAACCCATTTTTCGCCAATTGCCTCTATCAGGCCAGCCAAAGCGGTGGCGCCAGCCGGCTCAGCGAATATGCCTGTTGCTTTGGCCAAAAGCCCCATTGCCGCCCTGATCTGTTCGTCGGAAACGGATATAAACCTTCCTCCCGTATCCCTTACTGCCCTTAACGCTTTCACCTGATCCCGCGGATTTCCCACCGATATACTGTCCGCTATCGTATGGGGGATTAGGGGCTCCACCCGCTCCTTATTCCCCTGAAAGGCCCGCACAAACGGCGCGCTCCCCTCTGCCTGCACCCCTATAAGGGAGGGTAGTTTGGCGATAAAGCCCAACCTATGCAGATCTGAAAAACCTTTCCATACCCCACTAATGATACATCCATCTCCCACAGGGACAAAGACCTTGTCTGGTGGTTTCCAATTTAACTGCTCCGCTATCTCCAGGGCAACCGTTTTCTTCCCCTCAACTAAGTAGGGATTGTAGGCTGTATTCCGGCTATACCATCCCCATCTCTCGGATGCCCTTAAACAAAGCTCAAATGCCTGATCATAGGTCCCCTTAACCAAGATAACATTTGCCCCAAAAACAACAAGTTGAACAAGCTTTGCCTGGGGCACCTTGGCTGGAACAAATATGTATGACCTAATGCCGGCACAGGCGGCAAATGCCGCCATAGAAGAGCCGGCATTGCCACTGGAGGCAGCAGTTACAACCTGAGCACCATTTTCCAATGCCTTCACTATTGCGATTGAAGATGCCCTGTCCTTCAGCGAACCGGTGGGATTTCTGGTATCGTTCTTTATCCACAATTGCCTGAGCCCCAGCCTGGCCTCTAATTGGGGGAATTTGGTGAGAGGTGTCCAACCACTATGCAGGGGCTGGATATAGTCCCCTCCCTCCACAGGCAATAGGGGAAGGTAACGCCAGAGGGAAAAGTCCCTATTCACAGCTAAATTTTCCTTGGTGAGCTTCTCCCTGATCACCTCATAATCATAGACAACATCCAGGGTTCCCAAGAGGTCCCCACATTGGGGGCAGGTGTATTGAACCTCCCCCGGCAGATACTCCCGGCCACAGCTAACACATCTTAGTAGCTTAATCTCTCCCATAATTTGCTGCTCAGTTCCCTCGCTCTTTGAGTGATTTCCTCCTCATCTATCCCCACCAACTTTTTATCCCTCATCAGAATTTTCCCGTTGGAGATCGTGGTATCGACCACGGAGTTGGCCAAACCAAAGACCAAATGACCGAGGAGATTTTGCTCCTTTAGCTGGGTAGGGGGAAGATAATCCACTAAAATTAAATCTGCTAAGTAACCCTTGGCGATCTTCCCCACTTTAAACCCAGTAACCTTTTCCGCTATTTTCGGGTTGTTTTCCAAAAGCATCTTTGCTGCCTCGGCAAATCCGACTCTGGGATCGCCAGCGGTGTGGCGATGAAGCAAGTAGGCAGCTCTCATCTGAGCCAGCATATCCGAGGACATCCCATCTGTCCCCAACCCCACTGTAATTCCCTTTCCCATCATTCCCCGGACATCGGCACTACCCACGGCATTGTTCATATTCGATTCCGGATTATTTACCACATTTGTCCTGGTTTCCCTCAATATGTCCTGCTCTTTATCATCAATATTGACGCAATGGACGGCAATAGATTTTGGCCCCAAGGCCCCATGTTTTGCCAATCTCTCCCCCACCCTCACCCCATATTTTCTCTGGCTATCCTCCTCATCTATCCTATCCTCAGCTATATGAAGGTGGATCCCACAATCATATTTTTGGGCGAGATCCACTGACCTGTCCAGGGTCTCATCCTCCACTGTAAAGGAGGCGTGCAACCCCACCATCCCGGTTACTAAACCTTCTTGATCTCCCAATTTTTTGAGGAATCTCTCATTTTCCGCAACCCCTTCATCGCCTTTTCCATACCTATCTGAGGCTCCCAGGCAAAGGCAGGCCCTCACCCCAATCTCCTCGACGGCCCTTTGAATCTCATCTAAGCTGCCGAGCTGATATGACTGGGATTCGTGGTGATCAAAGATGGTGGTTGTCCCCTTTTTGACCCCCTCAATTAAAGGAATTAAAGAGCTGTAATAGATGTCCTCAGGGGTCAATGCCCTATCTAACTTCCACCAGATCTTCTCCAGTATCTCTCTGAAGTTCTTTGCTGGCTCCTTCGGCGGCTTCATCCCCCGCGCAAAGGTGGAATATAGATGGTGGTGAGCACAGATCAGGCCGGGCATAATAACCTTGCCGGAGGCATCGATCTCCTCTGCGTTGGTTGGTTTTCCAACCTTGTCAGTCGGGCCGAAGTCCTTAATCCTATTCCCCTCGATTAAGACCGCACCGTTCTCGATTACCCTGTTCTCTTTCCCTAAGGTTATGAGAATTCCATTTTTAATGAAGATTGCCATTTTCAACCTTTTTTCGACAGGATAACAGGATTTATGGGATTAGATCAGGTGACAGTAGTCAGGGACAAGAGGTTTGAAACCGACCCCCGACCTCTGTAAACTGTCAGCCCTATTCACTTATCCCGTCAATCCTGTAAATCCCGTCTAAAATTGTTCTTTTCCTTTATCGTAACCGCATCCACCGGACAGACACTTGCACACAACCCACATCCCACGCATTTCTCCTCATCAACCTGAGGAAGCCTATCCTGTCCCTCCAACTTCATCGCCTGATGTCCCCCATCGCGGCAGGCAATATAGCAGACATCACACCTGACGCATAACTCTTCATCAATCTGAGAAACAACGGATTTTCTTTCCAGTTCCCCTTGAGTAACGATATGGGGGAGGCTTTTCCCGATAATTTCTCTGACCTCGTTGCATCCCCTATCTTCCAGATAAAAGGCTAAGCCATCGATCAAATCCTCAATTATATCATAGCCATAGTGCATAACGGCAGTGGCAAACTGAATAGTCCTTGCTCCGACGAGGAGAAATTCAACTGCGTCCTTCCAGGTGGTGGGCCCTCCCGTTCCGGTGATGGGAATATCCACATTCTTGGCGATTTCGGCAATCGTCCTCAGGGTAATCGGTTTTATTGCTGGCCCACTCATTCCACTATAAGAGGATTTCCCCCTTACATTTGGGTAGGGGGTGAATGAATGGAGATCAATTCCCATCAGTGAGGGGATTGTATTTGAAGCACAAATGGCATCCCCTCCCCCTCTCTTTACCGCCTTAGCCACATCGACAATGTTTGTGACCTGCGGGGTGATCTTGATGACCACAGGGACCCTCTCTGCTGCCTCCTTTACCCATCCAGCGACCTTTTCGGTAGCTGGAATCGATTGGGCAAGCATAGCCCCGGGTTCCTCTCCCATACTCCCTTGTGGACAGGAAAACGAGCATTCTATCAGGTCAACCCCAGCACTTTCTAATCTCTTCACTAAACCCTGCCAATCCTCTTTCTCTGACCCCATAATCGATGCCCCCACAACCTTATGGGGGAATTCCCTTTTCAAAATTTCTACCCCTTTTTCTATCTCATCGATATGATGCTCGGAGATTAAGTCAATGTTTCCTAAGCCGACTACCCTCTTCCCCTCAAAGTTTAGGGATGAGATCATTGGATAGACCAGATCAACTGATGTCCCCTCCACAGATGTGGTCTTTAGGATTGCCCCTGCCCAACCGGCCTCGAACCCCTGTCTAACCATATCCAGATCATCAGTGGGGGGAGCCGCAGCTAAGATGAAAGGGTTCTCGAATTTCACCCCACAGAAATCCACCCCCAGTTCAATACCGTGATACTTCATTTCCCCCCTTTTTCCCTAAATAAACCACAGATTTCATGGAATCTCTGGAACACGAATGAGACGAATAAACGAATCTACACGAATAGATAGATTTACCACGGAAATTCACGGAATTACACGGGAAAAAGGCAATTAAAAATTGAGAATTAAGAATGAAATTTATGCTGGCTATCCCTGATCCCCGGAAACTGACTCTTGATCCCTGTTTTTCTGTGCATAGTCCGTGGTTATCCGTGGTGAAGTCCTTGTGCAGGGCTCCGCCCTGACAGGGAACCTTTTTCTCTGACAGGATGACAGGATAAAAAGCAGTTGTCAGTGATCAGGGCCAGGAACTGATCCCCGTCCGCTGAAACCAGTCTCCTCTCCCTTGACGGGGAAGGGCTAAGGAGAGGGTGAAATAGTTTTCCCCCCTCACCCTAACCCTCTCCCCCCAGAGGAGAGGGAACCGTAAAAGGCAGGAGTCAGTTGTCAGTAGTCAGTTATCGGGAACAACTCCCAAACCCATGTGCTGTCAGGGCTCTGCCCTGACAGGGAGATCCCTTTGTGGATGATAACATCCACAAAGAGCGCTGGGATTCTGTCTAAGTCTTCTCTGACAGGATAACAGGATAAACGGGATTAAGTGAACCTCCCTGCTCCAGGCTGGGCATCCCAAAACAGTCTCCTCCCCCTTTACGGGGGAGGACTAAGGAGAGGGTGTAAAAAGTAATCCGTTACCTCCCTCACCCTAATCTTCTCCGCTCAATTTCAGTAATATTTATCCAGTCAATCATGTAAATCCTGTCTAAATTCCTGTGCTGTCAGGGCTCTGCCCTGACAGGGGGAGTCCTTTTGTGGATGATAACATCCACAAAGAGCACTGGGTTCTTCGTAAAGAAAACCTTCTTTTCTTGGCTTCATAACACAGATTTTGATAATCCGTGAAATCAGTGGAATCCGTGGCTCCATCCTATTTTATCACCACTAGCTTTTTGACGGCAGTGAAATTACCTGCCTCGAGTCGATATAGATAAACCCCGCTGGCCAATCCTCTGGCATCCCAACGGACTGACCTGTATCCGACCCCCTGATACTCATCTACCAATGTCGCCACCTTCTGCCCCAGCAGGTTGTAAATCTCCAGCCTAACCTGAGCATCCCTGGGCAGAGCATACTTGATCTCCGTAGTGGGATTGAAGGGGTTGGGGTAGTTTTGGGAAAGGGCAAAAGCTTGTGGAATACCAAATACTCCCCTCTCCCTTACCCCCTCTTTCCCTACCACAAACCACCAGGGGGAAACATCGCTGTTTGATCCCCAGGTAGTCAGGCTATCCGTGTCCATAGCTACCACCTTCCAATAGTATCTGGTGTTGTCATCTAAGGGAATGCCCGGTGGAATTGTAAAGTGAGTATCGGCAGGAGAAATAACCCTTACTCCCTGGGAGAAGGTGCTATCCGGGCTAAGGTAAATCGTATAGGTGACATAGTCCCATAGGTCATTATCCGTGGCCTTATGCCAGAGGAAGGTGGGAGTTGTGGAGACGGAATCTATGCCCAGTTCTGGCTCTATGAGGGAAAAGGGATTGGGAGGCTCCAAGGCTACATTGGTGAAGAATTTCCAGGTATCCGTAGATGTGGTTAAGCTCTCCTTATCTACGGCTACTACCTTCCAGAAGTATTGAGAGTTGTCGGATAACTCCTCTGTAGGGATATAGCAGTTGCTGTTCACAACCGTGGGGGTAGCCCCGCTGAAGTTGCTGTCCTGGCCAACCCAGAGGAGATAGTGAATAGAGTCGGCAATATCGTTGTCTGTGGCATTCTCCCAGTAGAAGATAGGGGTGAGGTCAACCTCCACGCTGTTCTGGGTAGGGGTGACCAGGTTGAAGCTGTTGGGGTCTTCGTTGGCCGTATTAGTGATAAAGGCCTGATAGCCCTCTTCATCCTCCACCGTAGCACCAGCTAAGTCCTGAGCCACTACCTTCCAGTAGTAGAGCTGATTGTCCTCCAAGGGGGTCTTGATCTGATAGACGCTCTCTCCTCCCACCTCAACTTGCACCTGAGAGGGGACGTCCTTTCCATAGAAGAGGGTATAGGTAACCACATCTCCAGGATCGGGGTCTATGGAGGTCTCCCAATCCAGTATGGGCTTTAGGGTGGTCACCTCACCTCCATCGGCGGGGGTTAGAAGATGGAAGCTACCTGGCGGATTGTTTTCAGAGTTGATAATAAAGGAGCTTGAGGCCATCCATTCCCCATTTTCAAAACCATCATAAGCACTTGCCCTCCACCAGTATTGGTGATTATCCTCCAAAGGGACATCAATCAGCCAAATTGTGGAATCTATCCCCTCTTCTACTCCAGTGGCCGATGTGACCAGGTTGCTCAATAGGCTATCGCTGTAAACCTCAAAGCCATAGATAAGACTATCGCCTTCGGCATCTGTGCAATTGGAAATGATCAAAGTCACTATGCTATCGCTGATTACCTCTCCTTCTTTAGGGCTTAAACCCAGGGGGATGGTGGGAAGACTATTCATCCTGAAGGAAAGGCTGGCCCAACTTGCCCATAAATCATCAGTATTCTTCACCCTGGCTCTCAAATAGTAGGTTTCCACATCAATCAAGGAATCCCCAGCATAGGTTACAAAGGTGTCCGCACTGCTCACCTCTCCGCTATCCCACATCTCGGCCACCGACCAGTCATCATCAGTTCCCACCTGAACCTGAAAGCCATCTTGAGGCAAGCTTTGCAGATCAGAATATGACCAGGTGATAAGTGGCTGATGACTAACCAGATGCTCTATATCTTCCGATCCCCCAATATCCAGATTGGAAATGAAGGGATGCGGATTTTCCCCTACGAGAACGGTAGTAAACTTGGTAGAATCCACATCGGAAGTAATGGTAATCGTCTCCCCAACCGTAGCCCCAATAGATACCCCTTCCACACTCACGGTATCTATCAAAGCAGTTCCTCTGAATATGCCAGAGACTGAATCAGTTTCCGTAAGAGCAACACTAATATATTGGGTAGTGAAGTTACTGGTTATAGCAACTGTAGTCTGATCGACGCAGATGGAATCGCTGTCTTGACCTTCAAGCTGGATATACATCGTCGCCCCAATCCACAAATTGGTGGTTAAGTTGCTGGTATAGGTTTCATCCGACTTCAACACAACCGAATACACTGAGTCCGGCTCACCAAGAGCTGGAGAGGTAAGAATGGGGCTATACAGGACTTTCCCCAAGGTTATGTCATCGTAATAATCCCAAATCCTGGCGTCGATCGAATCCGTATTAGTTGTCCCCCACCAATTGTTGCTGGCATCAATATCAGTATCTTGATCGTATCCAAGCTTTACCTCATATTTGCCATTAGTGATCAAATTGTTCTGGTTTATATGAGCGTCTGAATTTTGGTCACAGTAAATTCCCCCCCACTCAGGAGAGGCAAAATTCCCAGCTATGAGGTTATTACTAAGGGTCAGAGAGCACCACTTACAAGAAATTGCAACCCCTAAGTTCGCAGTTATAGTATTGTTCGTAATAGACAAAGTTGAGTGGGAGCAACCGAGGGCAACCCCTGAATTTCCAGTTATGATATTCTCGAGAATAGCTAAAGGGGCATATGAACATTGAATGCCGCCACCACGATTTTTGCTTATAGTGTTGCCTGTAATAGGTGATGCTCCATGATAGTAATAGACACCACCACCAGAGTAAGCAGAGTTCCCGGTTATTATGTTGCCCGTGATAGACGGGGAGGAATACTCACAATACACGCCACCACCTTTACCATCACTTGAGGCAAAGTTTCCCGTTATTGTATTGTCAACGATATTGGGGGACGATTCGAAATAGCAAGAGATGCCACCACCATTGCCATGATAGGAAGTTTCAGTTATCGTATTTCTATCTATGATGTTCTCAGTGATAATTGGTGACGAATGGTCTTCGCATTCAATACCAGCCCCACCCATTTTGGCGAGATTTCCTTCTATAGTGTTACTGGAGATAATCGGAGAAGAATACTGATAACAGCGGATACCACCGCCATAAGCGTAAGTGAGGTTCAAATTATTGTGCTGAATGTAATTTCCTATAATAATGGGGGACGAATTGTGACAGTTAACGGCGGGGCCAGAACTTTCGGTTATACTACTATGGATTATAAGCGGAGAGGTGTAATCGCAATAGACAGCTCCATCGCCGCCGCCATATTCAATTCTGGAGTATTCAATAATACATCCACTTACATAGTTGCCCAGTGAATCCAAAACGGCATCAACGCTGGTATCAACAAACTTCATACTTCCCCAATCCCCTGGCGCTGGTGTGGCATTGTTAGAAGTAAACAGAATGCTATCCGTTACTGTCCCCCTGGCTATCAATTCACCGCCAATGTTTAGAGATAGGCTATCGTTGAATTTCACCGTTACCCCAGGCTCAATGGTTAGGGTTGCTCTTTCAGCCACCTCCACTGTTCCCACCACAATATATGGACTACCAGCCACCGTCCAGATTGTATTAGAGTTGATACCACCGCTAACCTCCGTATCGGCAATGGCCAATTGGACTCCAAAGCTGAGCAAAAACACCATTGCCACCAAACTTACTTCAATCTTTCTCATCTTACTCCTCTCCTTTCTTGGTTTTTCAGGGATTCTGCATTTTATTTGTCTTCTACTTGCTCCTATATTTCTAACTTTTAACAGCAAGCCGATGTGGTTTTCATATAACGAAAAAACTCGCCTGTGTTGCGATATCTTTGATTAATGTCTTGGCTTTCACTCTACGATGGGTAACAATAAATTCAAACATTTCAAAAAGGTCCTCTGTTATCTGTATAAGTCTTTCATTCGATGCGTAATTATGAGGTTGTCCATGTTTAAAAAGGTATGTTCGCCCTCGGCAGGTCACTTTAAGATCCGATTCGTCTCTGGCAAAGTATACTCCATTATTATGTATGCAATTTCTAATAGCTGATAACATTTTAAGAGCTTCCCGAAAAATATGAGGATCAGGTAAGCTTAAATGCTGAAAAAGACTTAGCCAGACTCTGCTGAACTCCTTATTCGCTTTATTACCAGGATCAATTGCTCTTAATATCGAACGCATTGCAGACTCTACTACGCTGGAAAGCGAGAAGATAAATCCGCTCCGTATATACACTTCGAATTGTTTCCCTACTATACAAGCGTCTGATTTAGAAGCGGGAGACATAATTTTTTGTACCCAATTTATGTCTAATGCATAATGAGCAGCATAATACAGTGCAAGATCACACGATCTTATGAGATTACAGAGCGCCCAAAATAAACGAATCCGGATATCCTGATTAGCATCCCAGGAATAGTTTTGTAGAAGTCTCTTGCTTTGATTTTCGATGGTGACCCGTAAAGCCTCAAAATCTTTCATGCATTTAAGAAGGTTTGTCGGCGTTGGCATGATCACAACGGTATTTCGGCTCCCTAATCCAGATATTGACGGGAAATTTGAGGAGGAACTTCTATTTTCATCTCCCTCTGTACCGGTTTTGAAATTGTCATTTCTCATTTTACTTTTCCACTCCCAAAATTATTGGGTTAGAATAGTCTATTTCAATAGCTAAGCTTCGTAAGTATTCAATTAGCATACCTCGCTTACCTTCAGATCTTAGCCTGTCTTTAAAACTTTGATCGCTATGTCCTAAGATGATTTCTAAATAATCAATTAGAGTGGCATAGAAAACCAAAAAAGCAATATCATATTGTGATCTGTCCGCTTTCTTGAGAGAATAATATATATGCTCTGGAGACTTTCGTAGTAGTCTACTGCTTGAACCACTTTCAATTCCGAAGATAATGCTAAATTGCTTATTTCCGATACAATGGATGCCATCTAAGGCATATCCATTCTTTTCTGGTGGACATTGACGGATATACTTTTGCACAGTTTTTTCCAAAACTGAGCCGAAACAAAATAAATCACATTTACAAAGATTAGCTGGAGGAGAACTCGATGTATTGCCCACCATTTCTTTTATAGTTTTCATGCTATCGAGTGTCGAAAAAAATTCCTTTTTATTGAGCTTAGTTTTGACTTCAATTGCATATATTGCTGATTCTGGCCTAACAACAACAATGTCACCAAATTGAAACAGAGGAGCATAGCGAGATGCCTCATGAATGAGAATATCTATTTGAGGACTGACTGTATTTTTGTCAACATAAACAAACCCAGACGATACTGCGAAATGAGTAGGAACATAGTCTCTTAGAAAGTTACTAAGAAGCCTTTCTGCCCAAAGTCCTTTCGTGCCAGGATGTGTGATGAAGCTTTTAATCTGGTTTAACTGACTATTGAAGCTTTTGTCTACTTCTGCAAAATAGTCTTTCATCTCTTACTTGTGTTAATGTTTGATGCCATAGCGCTGGTAGACAGATAGTGCTATTGCTTGAGAACTTACCAGATAACAAAATATACTGTAAGACCCGCTCCAATTACACACTACTTCTCTTCTCGGTATGGCTTTTGAGCGGGCGATATGGGGTCATATCTTTATTCTTGACTTTCCAAATTCTAATTACCAACTTAATTCCCTTTGTCAGTTGCCGGGTAATGCCTTTTAAACAGGGCTTTAGCCCTGTCCCTGCAATTCATTGACTATGTGAAGAGATCTCCTGACCTCGACTTCCATCGGCATCGGAAGATGCCTCCTACACTCTTCTACCCGGCTTTAGCCGGGGTTGAGAGGGCTTTAGCCCGTTTGGAGTGCTGTGATTCCTGTCACAGCTTCCGTCAGCAGGAGTTGACGCACTCCATAGAGGGCCTAAAGACCCTTAACCCGCACTGAAGTGCGGTAGAAGTCTTCTACTCAAGGAAACCTGAAAAGGTTTGAAAAAAAAGACCTTGCAAAATTGTAGGCCAGAGATCAGTTTACAGGGATCGAAGGTCAGGAGAAATCCGTTACACCTATCAACCGACACCTGACGAATGACTGACTACTGATCCCTGACCCCTGTGAACCGTTAGCTTAATTCAAAAATACCATGAAAAAAGGCCCTGTCAAGGGGAAACTTCCCCCCTGCTACAGGGTCTTTCTGTGTTGTCAGGGCTTTGCCCTGACAGAGGAAGTCTTCTCGTGGATGATAACATCCACAAAGAGCACTGGGGTTGTTTTTCGACAGGATAACAGGATTTACAGGATTTTAGTTTTATCCCGATCATTCTGTCAATCCCGTCTAATAAAAGGGAATTCTCCCTGCTTCTCAGTGCCGTCATGGCAGGACTCCTGAGGGATGGAAAATAGAAATTCCTGAGCCGTCAGATGCCCTCATCTGACGGGGTTTTAGTAGCAGGAGAGGGATTTTGCCACCCCATGTTAGCGGCACATTTGAATTGGGGGACCTGTCTGCGTGCCTGCCTGAGCGAGAACGCTCGCAGTCAGGCCTGCCTGTACCAGTCTGCCTGTGCGTCGCACGCAGACAGGCACGGCAGACAGACACCGCACAAGCAGGGAGGTCTCCAGACCTTTCAAGAGCTGTCAGGAGGTAACTCCTGACAGCACGCTTTTAGTGCCCTTCCCTGACGGCGAGAGGGGAGGGTGGCAGAATCGGGGTTCTGCCACATCGGGCTTAATTTATCCTGTCAATCCAGTAAATCCTGTCCGAAAAGCAGTTGTCAGTAGTCAGTTATCGGGAACGACTCCCGACCCCTGCAAATAGGTAGCTATTGCCTGGGCGGCCTTTTTGCCTTCGGCCACCGATTGGACAACGGTTCTCCCCTTTTTTGACACGATTATATCCCCCCCAGCAAAGACTCCTTCCCTTGAGGTCATCATATCCTCATTTACCACCAAGTATCCTTTAGCTGTCTTTAATCCCTTAAACAGCGGACTCTCCTCCGGTGCCTGACCCACTGCTTCAATTATTGTATCTCCGATTAAAGTTAAACTGCTCCCCTTGATTTTAACTGCATTCTCCGGAACAAACCTTCCCGGAATTCTCCAATCGATTTTAATTGCCTCCAGCCCTTTAACCCTTCCATTATTGCCCATAATTCTTAAGGGCATAAACCTGGGATGGATATTTACTCCCTCATTCTCCGCCTGGCTTATCTCCTCCCTGAAGGCCGGCAGTTCATCTGGCCCTTCCAGACAGACCAGGTCCACATGTTTGACCCCTACCCTTAATGCGGAGCAGGCACAATCAATTGCCACACTCCCGCCACCGATCACAATTGCCCTTTCACCCACCCTTACCCTCTGAGGATCCTCATTGACCTCTCTCAGGAATTCTATTGCAGACAGAACCCACTTTAGCTCCTCACCTGGAATCCGACAGAACAACGGTTTCCCCAATCCCACGCCAATAAATATGGCCTTAAACCCCGAACTGAATAGATTATCCAGGCTACCAATCGCTCTATTTCCTTTAACTTTCAGTCCCAATTTTTTGACATAGTCGATTTCTTGCTTGACCATCCTCTTAGAGAGTCGATAGGAGGGGATTCCATAGGTGAGAACTCCACCTAACTTGTCCCTTTTCTCAAAGATCGTCACCTCAAATCCTTGAACTGCCAGTTCGGCGGCACAGGAGAGACCGGCCGGTCCCGCACCGATTACGGCCACGTTCACCCTGTTTTTCTTGATCTGAGGAAACGATTTAAACTTCGCTGTATATTCCCTCTCTGCCGCGAATCTTTGCAAGTCCCCAATCCTAATTGGGGTAGAAAGCTTCGTGGATGAGCATTCCTTCTCGCACAAAGCCTCTACAGGGCAGACAGTTCCGCAGACCCCGGCCAAGATGTTCTTCTCCTTGATCAGGTTTATGGCTCGCCGGTAATTTTCAAATCTGATTGCCCTGATGAACTTCTTTACATCAATACCTGCTGGACAACCTCGGTTACAAGGGGCATCCTCGCATAGTAAACACCGAGATGCCTCCAGCACGGCCTGAGCCTCGGTCATCGGCTCTTTCGTTTCCTTAAAGCTTAACTTCATAATTATCTCAAATTACCACGGAATTTCACGGAGAAAAGCAATTATGAATTGAGAATGAAGAATGAAGAATGAAGCTTATGCTGTTATTCCTGATCCCCGTAGTTTGATCCCTAACCTCTGTTTTTTCGTGGTAATCCGTGGTGATCAGTGGTAAAATATCAGCTACAGATTACACGGAAAAATGCAATTAAGAATTGAGAATTAAGAATGAGGCTTATGCTGATCAGCGAGGTGGCAGAATCCCGATTCTGCCACCCTCCCATTGTTTTCTGATTTTCTACCCGGTTTTAGCCGGGGGTTCTTAGGGCTTAAGCCCTTTCAACGCACTTGGATAGAAAGGCCCCAACCCTGCACTAAAGTGCGGTAGAAACCTTCCACCCAGCTTTAGCTGAGCTATCAAATCCTCGATCTGACAGCAGATATCCTGATCCCTGTAAACTGTTACCTCTATTTTGACATTCATCCTGTCAATCCAGTTAATCCTGTCTAATAATTATTCTTTCTCAAAAAGTGGGACGAGCTGGAACTTTACCACATCTATTATCCCCTTGTCGCTTACTCTAATCTCCGGAATTACGGGCAAAGCAAGGAAGGAGAGGACCATAAATGGCTCCTTTACCGTAGCACCCAATCCCTGGCAGGCCAAATTCAAGGCCTGTATTTTGGCTTCAACTTCCTCCAGTTTCTTCCCCGTCATCAAACCGGCAATGGGAAGGGGCAATTCTTCAATGACCTGGCCACCTTCCACCACAACCAATCCACCCTGTAGTTTTACGATCTTTACCGCCGCGGTATACATATCATCATCATTGGTCCCCACAACAACTATATTGTGTGAGTCATGAGCGATTGATGAGGCAATGGCCCCCCTCTTTAATCCTATCCCCTGGACAAACCCCAAACCAGTGTGGCCAGAGGCCAAATGCCTCTCAATGACAGCCACTTTCAAGATGTCCCTCCCTGGATCAGAAAGGGCCTCTCCACCCTCTATTTTCACCTCCTCTATGCGTTTTCTCGTAATTAGCTGATCAGGGACGATTTGAATCACCTTAGCGCGTTGTCCCTTGGCCACAACCTTGAAATGTTCCTTCTCTATCCAGGCCGTATTCACCGTGCTCCTCAAGGGGACAAAGACCGGCTTGATCATTCCGGGCAACATTTGGCCATCAGAGGCCACAAGTTGACCATCTTTGTAAACGGAGATTATATTGAAATCCCGAAAGTTGTCAAAGACAACCAGATCTGCCTTATATCCAGGGGCAATAGCACCTAAGTCTTTGAGTTTAAAGTATTCTGCACCATTTAGGGTGGCCATCTGGATGGCGGTTAGCGGATCTGTCCCCGATTCGATGGCTGTTTTGACCATATAATTGATGTGCCCCTCTCGAAGGAGATCATAGGGATGCCGATCATCGGTGACAAAGAAACACTTACGCGATGTATTCCTTCCTTTGGACTTCACCAAAGGGAGAAGGGTCTTTAGGTTCTTGGCCGTGGTTCCTTCCCTAATCATCACATACATCCCATCCCTCAGCTTTTCCCTGGCCTCCTCTAAGGTAGTTGACTCATGGTCGGATTTAATCCCGGCGGCGATGTAGGCATTTAGCTCCTTACCCGTCAACCGGGGGGCATGACCGTCGATAAGCTTATCCCCGGCAGCCTTAATCTTCTCCAAAACCTCCGCTGTTCTATGGATAACCCCAGGGTAATTCATCATCTCGCCCAGCCCCAGGATCCGCTTATTGTCGAGAAGAAGCTTAAGGTCAAAGGCAGAGAGCCTGGCCCCAGAGGTTTCCATCTCGGTAGCAGGCACACAGGAGGAGAGCATAAGGAAGACATTAAGGGGAAGGTTGCTGCTTGTCTCCAGCATATACTTTATCCCTTCCAAACCAAGGACATTGGCAATCTCATGGGGATCAATGATTACGGTAGTTGTACCCAAAGGGACAACAGCCCGGGCATACTCCGGGGGGGGGACCATCGCGCTTTCTATATGCACATGGCCATCGAGCAGGCCGGGGGCAAGGTATTTCCCTCGCAGATCGACCACCCTTTTTGCCTTGTAGTTGCCAATTCCAGCAATCCTCCCTTTGTAGAGGGCTACATTACCCTCATAGATCTCCTCGGCAAATACATTGACAACCTTCGCATTTTTTAACAAGAGGTCACAGGGCCTCTCCCCCCCTGCAGCCTCGATCATCTCCTCAAGCTTAGGATTCATAGTCTCCTTTTCTCCCTTCTCTGGTTTATTGCCTGGAGAACCTTTGCTGGGGTAAAAGGTGTCTTCCGCATCCTCACCCCGATAGCATCCCAAATAGCATTAGCTATTGCCGGACAGGGGCCATTTATGTTTACCTCCCCCACGCTCTTTGCGCCAAAAGGCCCTGACGGTTCATAGGAGGGGATCAAGTTAACCTTTATCTCCGGGATATCCATCGCCGAAAAAATCTTATAATCCCGAAAGGACCCGTTCATCATCTTGCCATTTTTATCAAAGATAAACTCCTCGGTAAGGGCATAGCTAATACCGTTTATAATCGACCCCTCCACCTGTCCCTCGGCAAGTTTGGGGTTAATTACGGTGCCACAATCGACGCCGGCCACATATCTCTCCACCTTTATCTTCCCGGTCCCTTTATCTATGAGGATCTCCACAAAATGGGCAGCAAATGGAGGTGGTGACTGAGGAGAGATGTGAGACATAGAACCAATTATCTGGTGTTGCTCCCTCTCATAGAGGGAATGGTAAGCTATCTCCTGATAGGAGACCGATCTCCCCGTTCTCTTGCTCATCACCTGGGCAACTTGGACAATGAGGTTTTCCTTTACCTCATTTAACATTTCTCCTCCGATGCGCATGATCTCTTTGAGAACCTTTTGGGCTGTTTTGAGAACTGCCCCCCCGGAAATGTAGGTTGTGGAGGAGGCATAGGCCCCCACATCAAAGGGGGTGAAATCCGTATCCGATGAATAAACGATAATCTTCCCGGTGGGCACCTTCAGGGCTTCCGCGGCGATCTGGGCAAGGATGGTATCCGACCCTGTTCCCAAATCGGTTGCCCCCACAAGGAGGTTGAAGGAACCATCCTCGTTTAACTTGATCAACGCTGCCCCCATATCCACATTGGGGATTCCGGAACCCTGCATCATAATGGCCGAGCCATATCCCCTTTTTAGCTTTCCCTCTTCCTTTGGCTTTTTCCTCCATTCAATGAGCTTAAAACCCTCCTCTATACATTGGGGAAGTTTGCAAGAGCCAATTACCTGTGAAACCCCCTTCTTCCCTTCACCTAAAACCTCAAATAGCGGCGATGTCTCCCCCTCCTTTATGTGGACCTTTTTCCTCAACTCTACTGGTTCCATCCCTATCTTTTCCGCTAGTTCGTCGAGCATAGACTCGGTGGCAAAGTAACCCTGGGTGGCCCCATATCCCCGATAGGCACCGGCAACTGGCAGGTTGGTATAGACCACCTTCCCTTGAAACCGCACATTAGGGCAACGATAGAGGGGCAAAACCTTGCTTCCCGTGTTATACATCACGGTAGTGGCGTGCGAGCCATAGGCCCCGGTGTTGGAGAGAATGCGCATATCCAATGCGGTGAGGGTCCCATCCCTCTTCACCCCAGCTTTAAGCAAGGTGATGATGGGATGCCTCGTCCTGGAGATAAACTCCTCCTCCCTGCTCAGTTCGATTTTGGCCGGTCTACCTGTCTGTAAGGTAACCCAACCAGCCACATAGTCGAGGTAAACCTCCTGCTTGGTGCCGAAGCCTCCCCCTATTCTGGGCTTGATTACCCTTATTTTCTGAATGGGAATTCCCAAGACATTTGCGCATATCCTCCTGGTATGGAAGGGAACTTGGGTGGAGGATCTAATCACCAACCGCCCATTCTCGTCCAGCCAGGTGATGACGATATGTGGTTCAATTGGGGTATGTTGGGCATAATGAACCTCATATCTATTTTCAAGGACAGCATCTGCCTCCTGAAAACCCTTATTTAGGTCTCCGACCTCTACCTCCACCTCTCCGACAAGGTTGCGTTGCGGATCGAGGATACCCTGAGAATCCTCCTCGTCGTGAATGACCGGCGCCCCCTCCCTTAATGCCTCCTCGGGGTTGAACACAGGGGGGAGGGGATCGTATTCCACCCTAATTTTCCCGATGGCCTCAGAGGCCGTCTCCGGGGAGTCGGCAGCCACGCAGGCCACCCTATCACCCACAAACCTTACTTTTCTGTCAAACATTACGCTATCATAAGGTGAGGGCTCAGGATACCCCTGTCCCGCAGTGGTATGGGGAACCCGAGGGACATTTTTATAGGAGAGAATAAGGGCAACCCCAGCCATCTTCTCTGCCTCTCTGGTATCAATACCCTTGATTATGGCGTGAGGATGAGGGCTCCTCAGAAATTTGATAAAGAGCATACCCTTAAGGTCTATATCATCGGCAAATACCGGATTGCCCTTAACTAAGGCATATCCGTCGACCCGGTGGACATTTTTACCCACTTCCTTAAACATCTTCGTTAAGGATCTCCCCTGCCTTTTTTATTGCCTTGATAATCTTGACATACCCGGTGCACCTACAGAGGTTGCCGGAGATGGCCTCTTTTATCTCCTCCTCTGTGGGATGTGGGTTTTCCCTGAGGAGGGCCTGAGCTGCCAGGATCATCCCCGGGGTGCAGAACCCACATTGCACAGCGCCCTCATCAAGAAATGCCTGCTGAATCGGGTGAAGCTCATCCCAGTTGGTCATCCCTTCCAGGGTTTCGATGCTATGACCGGCAGCCTGAGGGGCAAACAGGAGACAGGATTTGGCCAATTTCCCATCCAAGATCACCGAGCAGGCCCCGCATTCACCCGTCTCACACCCTCTTTTTACGCTCTTATACCCCTCCCTTCTCAATAGGTTAAGGAGAATCTCACCGGGAGAGGTGTTTAATCTCTTCAAAACTCCATTTATGGTTAGTTCGATTTGCATAGGTCTATAGCCACGGATTGCACGGATTCACCGAATCTTTGGAACACGAATAAACAAATCTACACGAATAAATGATCTACCACGGAAATTCACGGAAAAAAGCAATTATGAATTGAGAATTAAAAATTAAAAATAAGTATGCTGACTATTCCTGAGCCCCGGAAACTGACTCCCGATCTCTGAAAAACTGATCCCTGTTTTTCCCTGCATAGTCCGTGGTTATCCGTGGTGAATTATTCCTAACTCTTCAATCATGTCAATAAATAAAGCAGAGGCGATCTCCTTCTTGAATTCGGCATCTCCTCTAAGATCAGAAAACGCCTTCACATCCTTCCTGAAAGCACTACTTATCTTATTCTCGTCTATCTCTCCACTTTCTATTGCACTTTCCAAGCCCTCTATCCTCTGCGGAACTTTCCAGAGCCCCCCAACTACGGCGTGAACCTCTGAGAATCGAGTGAGAACACAAACAACCTGGGGGATGTCCACTTCGGTCCTGGAAAATCTCCGATAAAACCCCTTTCCCCCTTTGGGCACAACTACCTCCACCAAAAGCATTCGCCTAAATCGAGTATCCTTCAGGAAGGAATCAATCCCCACCTTATGTGGCTCTCCATCAAAGAGAAGGAGATCGGCATCTGTTGCTAAGAGGATGGGGACAATATCGCTCCAGTATACCCGGGACATTAGGTTGCCCCCGATAGTGGAAAAGTTTCTCACTGCAGGTGAACCCAACCTCCTTGCGGCTTTATTCAATATCCCCGAAAAGGAGCTGGTAATAACTTCTGATTCCGCAATCTCGGTTACTGTGGTCATTGCCCCAATACCGATAACTTGTTCATCGTCTTTAATGTAATTGAGCCCAAGGGCTTGGAGGTCGATCAAATTCTCCACTTCAATGCTCTTCCTCTGAGTAAACAGCGTCCCCCCAGCAAGGAATGCAGCCTTTCCCCTTTGGTAAATTTTGTAGGCTTCCTCAACCGATTTAGGCCTTATATATTCTCCAATCTGGCTCATAGTTCCAGCAGCCCCTGCTTGAGTAGAGCCCCCACCATTCTCCGGCGATACTCAGATGTGGAACGTATATCCGAGATTGGCTTCGCTTCATCCTGGATGATTCTGCTGGCCTCATCGATGAGCTCTGGGTCCAATGGCTTAGAATTTAAGAACCTTGCCGTCCGCTGGGCGTAGGTAACAGTAGGGGCCACGGCACCAAGGGCAATGGATACATCGGTCAACCTCCTCCGCTGAAATACACCCTTAAAGGCCACGGATACCTTGGAGATGACCATTGCTCTCCTCTGCCCCAATTTACTAAAAAACCAACGCTCATCTTTCTCCCTTTTCCTCAAGCTAACCTCAGTAAGTAGCTCATCTTTCTCCATCAGGCTCTCCCCTGGTCCTGAGAAAAAATGGGAGATGGAGATAGTCCGTTTTCCCCTTTGGCTCCTAAGAATAAGCGTGGCCCTATGGACAAAGAGGGGAGGAACCGTATCGCCTGCCGGTGAGGCATTTGCTATATTCCCCCCAATGGTTCCTAAATTTCTTATCTGAGGTGACCCCATCTTGCCCGCCGCATCAGAAAGCACGGGCGCATAGGCATTAATCACCTCTGATCTGAAAATTTCCTCCAGGGTGGTTAGTGCACCTATCCTCAATTCCTTTTGCCCCTCCTTGATGTAATCGAGGGGCAACCTCCTGATGTTGATAACAGCCTGAGGATGAAAGGTCCCTTCTTTCATCCTCACCACGAGATCTGTCCCGCCCGCCAGTATACGGGCTTTCCCCTTCAGCCTAGTGAGGATCTCCGTAGCTTCCTCTACTGTTTCAGGTGAGTATATCTTCAGAACTTAGCTCCCTTTGGTTGCAAAGCCCGCAGGCCATAAGGTTGAACAGGTGTCAGGAGGTAACTCCTGACACCACGAAAAATAGAATCTGTCTCAATCTGCGTTCACCCCGTTAAATAATTAAAAATAAACACCATCACACTCTCAAAATGGTTTTTATTTAACAGGGTTAATCTGCGTCCCATTCTTTGAATTCCTGACGGAGATTATCTCAGCCATAATGCTCACGGCGATCTCTCCTGGAGTCTTGGAACCAATCTTCAGGCCAATCGGTGCATGAACTCCCCTTAATAACTTCTCAGAGACGCCTTTATCCCGCAATCTGGTAAGGATAGCCTCTGTCTTTTCTTTACTGGCTACCATTCCAATGTAGGCATAATCTTTTTCAATACACCCCCTAAGCACAGTCTCATCTGTCCGATGGGCGCGAGTTGCCACCACAATATAAGAATTATCGTCTAAATGGAGATCGGGGATTATCTTTTTGTAATCACCAAAAATGAGCTGTTTTGCCTCAGGCAACCTCTCCTTTTTGACAAATTCCTCCCGATCATCTACTACGGTTACCTCAAATCCGGCGTAAGGGGCTATCTGGGAGAGAGCCTGGCCAATATGACCTGCCCCAAAGATGAAGAGGCGTGGATCGGTTAAAACTGGTTCAATAAATATTTTGACTCCTCCACCACAAAGCAGACCATTGGTTTCTTTCAGCTCATATGCCAGGAGTTGGGGAACCTTTGTCCTAATCGCCTCTATCCCCTTCTTAATTACGGCAAATTCTACCCGACCGCCCCCGACTGTTCCAATTGTGTTGCCGTCCTCCTTTATTATCATTTTTGCCCCAGATTTTCCCGGGCTGGAACCTGAAGATTCCACCACTGTGGCCAAGGCAAGGGCCTTCCCCTGGTTAAGGAGATTCACTATTTCCTTATATATCTTCCCCATCAGTATTTATATCTCACCACGAAGCCACCGAATAGCATCTTACAATGGTCAATTAGCAATTAGCAAGTTAAAATGAACTAAAGATGGGAAATGCAGTAGTATCCATTGATAATTGTTAATTAATCATTAACCATTTCTTTGTCAATTAGTGGCTATCCGTGGCTAATTATCCCCTATATTTAACCTCTTTGCCGCCTTCCCTATCGCTTTTATGATCTTGCTGTATCCTGTGCACCTGCAGAGATTTCCTGATATTGCCTCCTTTATCTCCCCTTCGCTCGGATCTTGGTTTTTCATCAGCAACGCCTTTGCTGAAAGTATCATCCCAGGCGTGCAGAACCCGCATTGGACTGCTCCCTCTTCGATGAATGCCTGCTGAATTGGGTCGAGCCTGTCATCTTTGGAGAGCCCTTCAATCGTCGTTATCTCACAGCCATCAAGCTGGCAGGCAAGCACGAGACAGGAAACAACCGGTTTACCATCCATAATAACCGTGCAAGCTCCACATTCCCCCTTCCCACATCCCTCCTTCGTCCCCTTCAGTCCCAGGTCTTCTCGCAGGATCGATAGCAAGGTTCTGGTAGATTCAGTAACTATCTCCCTCTCCTGCGAATTTACTTTGAACTTTATCTTAATCATTTTTGATAACAACCAACCACGGAACCTCACGGAACTACACGGATGTTTTTATCAACGAATTCATTACTCATTTTTAATCTTTTTCCGTGCTACTCCGTGGTCATCCCTGGTGAATCTACCACGGAATCTCACGGAGAAAAGCAATTATGAATTGAGAATTAAGAACGAAATTTATGCTGTTATTCCTGATTTCTGTAGACTGATCCTTGATTTTGTTTTTCTGTGCTAGTCCGTGGTGAAATATTATCATTTTTGTTTAACTCAGCTATAATCTTTTCTGGGGTTGCCGGAAGGTCTCTTATCCTGATGCCGGTGGCATCAAATATCGCATTAGTAATTGCCGGGGCTACTCCAATTAGGGGCTGTTCCCCCAACCCCTTCGCCCCAAATGGCCCTTCAGGATAAGGGTCCTCAACAAAAACCGAGACTATCTCCGGTGTGTCCTTCGCGGTAGGAAGTATGTAAGTGGAGAAATTAGTATTCAAAATCTTGCCTCCCCTGGAGATCATATCCTCAAAGAGGGCATATCCAACCGCCTGTAGTATTCCACCCTCCACCTGCCCAGTTGCGGTTTGCGGGTTAATCACCCTCCCCACATCGTGGACGGCAATGATCTTTTTGACCGTTACCTCACCGGTAAACATATTCACCTCAACCTCCGCTATGTTTGTCCCTGTGGAGTAAACGAAATATGGTTTCCCCTGACCGGTGGCTTTGTTCCAGGAGGTGGGCGGAGCCTTATACCACCCCTGAGAGGACATCACCATCTTTTCCTTAAAACATTCCCTGATCACATCATTTATATCTATCCTCTTGGCTCTACACAAGGCATATCCATCTTTCAATTTAACCTTCGCCCGCGGAGACTTTAACATTTTAGCCGCCACCTCCCCGATGCTTTTCTTTATCGGCCTTGAGGCTTCTATCAGGGCATTTCCCGACATCACGGTGGCCCGAGAGGCCACCGTGGGGCCACTATCCGGCACCCTTGTTGTATCCGTAGGAATCATCGATACCCTCTCATATTCAATCCCCAATTCATTGGCCAAAATCTGAGAAAGCACGGTCTCCATACCCTGGCCCATTTCGGTGGTGCCCACCGCAAAGTTCACAGAACCATCAGAGAGAACACTCACCCACGCCCCTGCTTTGGCCAGGTGTTTCCCCCCAGCCCCTAAGCCCACCCCATAATAGTTACAGGCTACTCCCAAACCCCTTCTTTCATATCCATTTGAACTTTTTTTCTTCCCCTTCCATCCAATGCGGGCTGCTTCTCTCAAAGTTTTTTCCAACTCTATGCTTTCCTTGATAAGGTGTCCTGTAACCGTCCTATCGCCCTTTTTCAATATGTTTCTTAACCTAAATTCAATGAGGTCAATGTGCAATTTGTGGGCAAGTTCATCCATCTGAGATTCAATGGCGAAGGTTACCTGAGGCGTACCAAACCCCCTAAATGCCCCACAGGGAACGGTATTGGTGGTTAGCGCATAGGAATCCACCTTCACATTAAGGCATTTGTATGGCCCTACCGCATGGACTGTTCCCCGCCAGAGGACAACTGGGCTTAAGGTGCTATAAGCGCCAGAGTTGAGGACATATTTTACCTCAACAGCGTTGAGATAACCATCTTTAGTAACCCCGGATTTGTAATCAATTACTGCGGGATGACGCTTACTCATAGACTCTATGTCCTCTTCTCGGGAATAGATAAGCTTGGCCGGTCTTTTGGTCCAGAAAGCAACCAAAGCGGCCTGAGAGGCCACCAGGGAAGGAACATCCTCTTTGCCTCCAAATGCCCCACCAGTGGTGGTCTGGATTACCTCTACCTTGCTGAAAGGAACTCCCAGGATATGGGAGACAGCATTTTGCACATAAAAAGGACACTGCATAGAGCCATAAATCAGCATTCGATCCTCATAGGGAACAGCAATCATTCCCTGGGGCTCTATGTAGGCATGTTCCTGGTAGGAGGTTGTATACCTGTGTGTGACAACGAGGTCGCACTCCGCAAATCCCCTTTGAACATCTCCCCTTCTTATCCTGTGATGGGAGAATATATTATCTTTACCATAAATTTTCGGCGATTCCTTTTTCATCGCTATTAAGGGATCAAGAAGGGGCTCAAGCTCCTCATATTCAACCCTTACCTTCTGGGAGGCCTCCTCAATTGCCTCCCTATCCTCCCCCGCTATCAGGGCAATCGGTTCACCTATATACCTCACCTCTTTTTCGGCGAGCAGTGGTTGATCCATAAGAACTATGGGCACTACATTGGCTCCCGGAATAGATTCAGAGGTAAGGACAGCCACTATCCCCTTAACGGTTTTCGCCTCTGAGGGGTCGATGCTTTTGATCAAGCCATAAGGTAAAGGACTACGCACCACCTTAACCCAAAGCATATTTGGAAAGGAGAGGTCATCGATGAATATTGCCTTGCCGGTGACCTTTAACCTCACATCTTTCCTTATCTCACTTTTCCCAATAAAGCTCATCTTATGGGGAAGTCTCCTATTTTTAAGAAACCACAAGATTACACAAGATTTTCACGAGATTATCCTTCTTTCCTCCAATTTTTCTTTGCCAAAATTGAAAAGTAATCCAATTCTATATTTTGTAGCCTTCAAATAATGCATCAACTGCGCCTCATCCACCTTTGTTAAACCAGAGGTAGCTTTAATCTCAACAATAACCTTCCCATCCACTACCAAATCAGCTCTATACTTTTTAGGAATTAAGTGGTCTTTATAATAGATATCGATCTCAACTTGTTTCTGGAAAGGAATTCTTTGCAGCCTTAATTCATAGCATAGAGCTTCTTCATAGACATATTCCAGGAAACCGTTTCCTAATTCATTATGGACTTCCATCGCCGCACCAATGATTCTGTAAGTCAGATCTTTATATAACCATTTGTCATCATCTGTGCTCATCTTGTGTTAATCTTGTGGTTACGAAAGCCTTTTATACACCTTTCATAATCCTCTTTTGTGTTGATATTAAGGACAACGTTCTTATCTCCCACGGGAAGCTCGACGACACTATCTCTATTCTCCTTAATCACGAATCGAGCTCCAATGTCCTCCGGGGCATTCATCAACTCCTTTATATATTTGGAGTTAAAGCCAACTGGATGTCCCCTTTTGCCTTTGTATTTCGGAAGAACTATCGGGGACCCCTTTTTAAGGAGGTCAACAATTGCCTGGTAAGTAGTCACTGAAACCAGAGGATGATCCACAAGGACCATCAGAAAAGCATCTATGTCTGAGGAGAGAAGGTTCAATCCAACCTTCAGGGAGAAGAGCTGTCCCCTTTCATAATTATCGTTTACTAGAGACTTTACATCTGCGGGAAGATGCGACTTAATCTCTCTTGCCTTATGGCCTAAAACGACGACGATCTCCCTTAACCCTGCCCTTTTTAAGCTTTCTATAATAGTATTTAGAAAGGTGGACCCTCCGAGGGGCAAAAGGGATTTTGGAATGCCCATTCTCTCCGATTTACCTGCTGCTAAAATTATCGCCGCGATCTTCATTACAAAGGATTTATAGCCTTATATTGATCTTTCGTCCCCATTTCCTAATTCCCTGGGTATTGGCACCAAGTGAAACTGTCTGAAGTAAATTTTCTGAGTCAACCACCTCCATACCCGAAAGCAAAGTTATCCCATGATCCTTCAATACCTCCGGAATCATAGGTGTTGTTGGTCCTATTATTGCCACGGTTCTGGCATTAGCACAGAGGGGAAGTAACCTATCAATTGTTTTATTTGTGAAGGATGTTCCGCTGATAACTATCACTTCACATTTGGGGAGAAGCAGAGGCTCAGCCCAGTCCGGCCTATACCCCCTTAGTCCATCGATGGGGTAACGTTCAAATACATATAGCTCTTTGGATAGTTTACGCAATTCTGGGATAAGTGGTAAAAAGGAACCTACCATACAAACTGTATCCCCACTGGTAACATCGAAAAATTGCAAGGCGTTGCCCTCAAAGAGGAGATCACTATCCACTTCGGAGAGTGCATTCACCGTGGCCATTCCTATTGCAGCCATAAGAAAATTGTCTGAAGTTGATAACTCCAAACATTTAATAGACTTACCGTATAACATCTGAGGTTTTAGGTGAGGAAGGGGATGGGCAAGCTCTCTGACCAATGTGGAGGCGAGGCCACATCTTCCACTATCTAATTTCACCGCCGTCAAACACAGTCCTACTCTTATATCGACGATTTCGTGTTCTTTTGCCCTGTCCTGCAGGGAGTCGATTATGTCACCTACAAGCATGTTGATAGATTATCAGAAGACCAGAGAATCAGAACGAGATTATCAGATTCTCTTGGCACCTTTCCGGTTACTTTGGTCCCTCTTTTCTGCGATTCTCGCTATCAAACCGTTTAACCCGCGGATTATCTCCTCATACTCATCAATCATTGCCTGAGCCTGAAAATCAGATAAATAATGCTTATCTTCCATTTCCCTCAAATGATTTTGTGTTTCTCCAGATTCCTTTCTTGCTGTATAAAACCCTTTTATTTTATTGTTGTAATAGTAACTTGAATTACCTTCGGCAATATTATCCGCCACAGACTTTGACGAGCGTTCAATTTGACCGCGGAGTACATATTTTTCATTCGGGGGTAGTGTCTTACAAATCTCATGAATTTCTAGCATTAGCTTATGTGCCTTTTGCCATACCCATAACTTTTCATGTCTGGGAGTTATCCCCCTCTTCTTATCATAATTTTGGGTGGCGTAGTCAAAATTGTTGCTAAGCAGATCTTTGAAATCCAGAATCTTTAAGTAAATCAACGCCTTCTGTAGTATAGTCGTTCAAATAAGGTCTTATCACTTACCACAGGAGGTCAGAATGAATAAATCCAGGGAACGGTTGCAGTACTCAAGTTGCTATGGACTCCATAATAGACCTTATGATTCCTTCCATGATACCTGTCAGGCAACTCTAAAGTAGTATAGATTTAAGACGTTTACAGCCTCTCTTAAAAGGAACAGACACAAGATCGATAAAAACCACTTTAGTTAGCTAAGGCGGACACCCAAAATATCAACTGGATCGGATTCAGTCAGAAGCCTCATTAGCAACAATTTTGACTACGCCACCAATTTTGTGCCATAATTTTTCTGTTATTCTGATGCTCTCGTTCTGCTATTCTGTAATCTGATATTCTTCTCTATGAGCTCTGGGATAAACTCCCTGTTATCCTCAGTAACTTCCATAATAACCACTTCGTGCAGCGATCTAATCCTATCCAAGAATGGATTAGACTCCTTCTTCAGCACTCCCAACACGCTGCGGTCACTGTTGATTGCAGAGAAAACCGCCTTTTGAAATTCCTTACAGTCAAGTTCGAACCTCCCCAGCTCATCCATTATAATGATGTCCCTCTTAACAAGCGCCATCTCTATAGCAGATTTCCCCAACCCTTCAAAGCCCTCCTTGATAATTTCCCAGTTTAACCCATTTCTTCTCGCTACAACTTCAGTTCTATCGGATATTAAATCTCGGAGCAAAACCAAATTAGACTCTATTTTAGTCTGAAACCCTCCATAGGAGAGGTCAATGCTCTGCAGGAATTCCCTGATGGCTGTGCTCTTCCCTATACCAATCTTACCAGTGAGGAAAATATTCATCCCCCAAACACCACTATTAGGACCCAACAGTGATGGCAAAGGCTCCAATCCCCCAACAAACTGCTGAAATGGTAATGCAGGTAGCATAACCAAAAGTTGGTTTTGTCGTCAGCAGATGAACCATAGCTGGCCGGAGTTTTATCCCCACCAAATATCCAACAGGTAAGAAAATGGCTGAGAAAACCATCCAAACAAGGCCCTCTCGCACCATAAACCCCATTGGGCTAAACGAGAGCAGATAAGTGCAGGGCGCCACTCTCATCCCCACGAAGTAAAAACTTGCTGCACCAATGAGAGCGGCTAGGGCCCCCACGCCCATTCTCGTATAGACACCTCTATCCATTCTCTCCATTAGACCAAGGGCTACCAGGCTGAGGGCAAATGACTCTAACCCCACAGCAATAGATGAGTTTGCTTTGCAGACTATGGAAATGTGCAGAATGGGAATAGAAAGCATCTTAAACAACCCAGCAATTAAACCTACCCCCAACAGCATAGTTGGCCTTTTGTAGATAGCCAGAGTTATGCCCATACTGAGCATTCCCATACCCACGAGCAAACCAGCATGATAGGGAAAATCGATAGCCCGCAGGCCAGATCCAAGAACAACCTCAAAGAATCCCCAAATAGAACCAAAGAGCAAAATCCCCATAACAACAGGGAATCCACCTTGCCATTTGCTAACTTCTGTGCTCATCTCTCCTCCCTCTAAATTTCCGATTTTATCCTTTTTGAGCAAGACATATGAGAAGTTTTCCCTCCCCACCCCATCTCTCGACTGGCCTATAATAAGAAATGTTCATTAACCTGTCAAGCTTTCTTGGATGAATAGTTACTACTGAGACCACTAATCAGATTACCCATCATTGCGAGGCTTGCACTGAGCTGCAGCGAGGCGGCAAGCCAAAGCAATCTCCAGCAACTACCGCACTTTAGTGGGGGGGGATATTATGGAGTGCGTCAACTTCCGTTGACGCATGCTGTGACAGGGCCACAGCACTCCAAAGGGGCTAAAGCCCTCTTAACCCCCGGCTAAAGCCGGGTAGAAGTTGTGGGAGGCATCTCCCAATGCTGATGCAAGCCAAGGCCAGGAGACCCCTCCCACCCAACCAATGACCCTCCTCGCAATGACCAATGAAATACCAATATGCAGACTACAATGTGACCCGAGTAATAATTATCCTTCATTTTTCTGGGATCCCGCTTCTTAAACAATCCCTTCGCTCAGCTTCGGCATTAAACGCTTGACTTTAACCAAAGATGGGGCTAACTTTCAGTTAGGGGATTACTTGAATTTCCAGATGAACCAAGTATAGGGGAAGAGTAAATTGCTTCAGGAAAAGAACCTTTCTCCCCTAAGCCATAAACCACAGAGGTCAGAGATCAGTTTACGGGAATCAGGGATCAGCCGTCAGCGGTCAGCAATTCGTCAGTTATCGGTTATCAGTTGTTAGGGGTTCCCCCCTGATCCCTGCTTCTTCATTCCTGTAAACTGACCCCTGGCTGCTGCAAACTGACCTCTTTGCCTAAAGTGACGCTCACCTCTTTTTAAACCTTTTGCCCAATATGGTTTCCTAATCTTAAGGAGGGAAGATGGATGTCTTCGAAGCTATAAAAACCCGGCGGAGTATTCAGGAATACAAGGACAAAAAAGTAGAGGAGGAAAAGTTGCAAAGGATCCTGGAGGCCGGGAGACTTGCCCCTTCGGCAAAGAACATTCAGGAACGGAGGTTTATAGTCGTGAGGGACAAGGGGACCAGGGAGAAACTGGCCCAAGCGGCGCGCAACCAATCCTTTGTGGCCCAAGCGCCAGTCTGCATAATTGGTTGTGCCGCAATCGCCGACTACCGGATGACCTGCGGCCAGAAGGCGTATCCCATCGATGTGGCTATAGCTGTTGACCATATGACCCTGGTAGCTGTGGAAGAAGGGCTGGGCACCTGTTGGATTGGCGCCTTCTTTGAGGATCAAGTTAAGGATATCCTCAAGATACCGGATGATATAAGGGTAGTGACCCTCCTCTCCCTTGGCTATCCAAGTTTTCAACCTCCTGCGAAGTCCAGGCTTCCCACGGAGAAGATCATCTGTAGGGAAAGATGGAAATGGTGAAGAAATGATTTGACAACCAGCAATCGAAGTGCTAATTTGTCTCTTGCTGATTAAATGGGGGACGCTATGAGAAAAATTTGGATAATAGCCTTGCTATCATTATTGCTGTGGCCCAATCTCTCCGGAGGACAGGATATTCAGCCGAGAAAATTGGTGGATTGTCCCACTGCAGGGCTTCTTCCCAAGGGCAGTTTCGACTTAGAAGTTAGGGCCTATTCCGGTGGAGGACTTCTGGCCCAGGCCTCTGTCGGCCTTACCGATAGGTTAGCTATGGGGCTCTCCTTCGGCGGGGGCAATATAATCGGTGCCGGCAAGATAGATTGGAATCCCAGGCCCGAGGCCCAGATAAAATATAGGCTCTTTGAGGAGTCACCCCTCTGGCCAGCAGTGGCCATAGGCTTCGATTCCCAGGGCTATGGGAGCTACTCGGATAGCTCGGAGAGATATGAGATAAAATCCAAAGGAGCCTATGGAGTGCTCAGCAAGAACTACCATCTCGGGGGAAGACCTCTTGGTCTCCACTTCGGGGCTTATTATAGCTTCGAAAAAAAGGATGGCGATGATGACCCCTCTTTCTTCCTTGGTTTGGATAAAAGCCTGAATGAGGAGCTTTCCCTGGTAGCTGAATATGATTTAGCGTTAAATGACGACCGCCAAAACGGTGTTTTTGGCACTGGGAGGGGATATTTAAATATGGGAATTAGATGGAACATTGAAAAAAGATTCTTCTTTGAGCTGGACCTCAGGAACCTCACCGATAACATAGAGAATCTATCTGGCTTTGCCCGGGAACTGAGAATAGTCACTCTGCAATTCTTTTAATCTGCCTTAATCCATTGAATTTAGGTATGGAGTAGTTAAGGTTAAAGACAATCCAATTCTGTCTTCCCAAGACGATGGGCAAACGTAGCCAATGGGGGCTACTAAGATAGTAAATTCAAACTCGGAGAAATATCATGAAAGAGGAACAAAAACTTCAGATGATTAACGAAATCAAACGGATTGAACGCCAACTTTACCTGAAAAGAAGTCAGCTTGCATCCACTGAAACTATTGATGATATACCCGCTCCTGCGTATGGGTTAGATCATAGACTATGGAAAACACTGATTAAGGATATAGGCAAACTCTCTATCGGAGGCAACAGTGTTGAGGACATCAGAAAGGTGCGTCAGAAATGAAGCTGGTCATTGATAGTAATATCTTTATCAGTAGTCTTGACCCAAATGACATTTTTCATTCTGAATGCTATCCCATTTTTGAGAGGATACTAAATCTTGAAATAGAAGCTTTATGTCCCACTCTTGTATTAGTTGAGACGGCATGTGCTCTACGCAGAAGAACTAATAATGAGGAGATCGCCCACAAAATCTATAAAAACTTGGCTCTTTTGCCCTCTATAAATTGGTTGGATATAACGCTTGAAGTCGCGGAGAGGGCTTGTATGTTAGGTGTTAAATCTGGATTAAGCGGAGGTGATGCCGTAGTTTTACAAGTAGCCGAACAGTACGGTATTCCCCTTCTAACCAAAGATAAAGAGATGAAAGAGAAGGCACTGAAGAATATTCTCATATTTGAACCGGTAGATATGGCTTTGTAGGAGAATTAAACAACGTTAGAGGTAAAGCTCACATTGTATGATTTCACGACGATTATTTTTCAGCATAGGTTTGCCCGGTAGAGGGATGACTCCTAAAGCTCGGTATAGTGCGTCGCATCGAGGCATTGTTGCAAATGGCAACCAAACATACAAGAGCAATACCCCTTTAGGAGTATGCCTAAGGAACATTACAGTTAATCCAGTGTAAAAACATATTTCGCAATCGCCTTTTTAGGAAAGAAATTTGCAATTTAGAGCCCACATTCCGGAAAATCAAATTTTGGATTCGTAACTTATTGATTTTCAAAGACAAATTTTCTAGATTTTTATGGACTACATTTCAATTGCCGGTTATTAAAAAACTACCTAATTGGTTGATTTTTCCGTAGTTGTTCGTATTTGACCTTAAATTTTTTCCGGAATGTGGGTTAGAGGAGAACCTATGCATGAATGGGCATTGGCGGAGGCAGTAGTTTCCACAGCACTCAAGGTAGCTAAAGAGGAGCAACTTCGGGAGATCACCAAGATTAAGGTTAAAATGGGTGAGTTGCAGCAAATAGACAGGAAAATATTTACCTCTGCCCTAAAAGAGATTATTCTCCCCCAAGAGGAGATGTTGAAAAACGCCCAGATAGAGATTGAAGCAGAAAAAGCCGCTTTTCAATGTCGGGTTTGTGGGCATGAGTGGACATATGCCGAGGCAAAAGATCAATTAGATGAAGAGGAATCGGAGTCCATCCACTTCATCCCGGAAATCTCCCATTGTTACCTCAGGTGTCCCCAATGCAAGAGCCCAGACTTCAAGGTGATTAAAGGGAGAGGTGTCTGGATAGATTCGATAGAAGGGGAACAATAGGTGGATCCAAGGTTGGAAGTCATCGACAAAAGGCTCAGCGGGGTGAAGAGGGTGATTGCCGTCACCGGAGGCAAGGGGGGAATTGGAAAGAGCTTGGTTGCCTCTACTTTGGCAATGATCCTGTCCCAAATGAACCATAGGGTCGGCCTCTTGGATCTGGACTTCTCCGGGCCATCGACAGATTTGATCTTGGGAATTGAGGGAATTTACCCAAAGGAGGAGAAAGGAATTATTCCACCTGAAATTTATGGCATTAGGTTTATGTCGGTCATCTATTATGCCCAGGACAACCCCGCACCCCTAAGGGGCATTGACATCTCCAATGCCTTAGTTGAACTGCTGGCCATTACCCAATGGGGTAAACTGGATTTCCTCATTATTGATATGCCACCCGGCATCGGAGATGCCACCTTAGATACCATTCGCCTGATGAAAAGGGCTGAATTTCTTGCATTAACTATACCCTCGAAAGTAGCCTTGGGAACGGTAAAAAAAATGCTGTCGATGCTGAAAGAGCTTAATTTGCCCATCATTGGCCTCCTGGAAAATATGAAGACCAGAAATTCAATATCAATAGAGGAAAAGATAAGCGGGTTTGACATCCCCTATTTGGGGGCAATAGATTTTGATGAAAACCTGGAGAGCTCGTTAGGAGATGGAAACAGGCTCTTAGAAACAGCCTTTGCCCGAAGGCTAAGGGAGATCCTCTTAGGAGCTCCACAATTTAAATTGGCCACAACAGAATTTATCTGACAGGATGAACAGGATTTACATGGTTTTTTTTATCCTGACAATCCCATATATCCTGTCTAAAAAAGGAATTTTTTCTGCTATGAAGTTTAATTCGGATTATTTATTCATAAGTTTCTGCTCAGATCCTCCGAGCCACCAATGATTGAGCGGTCAGATGCCCTCATCTGACCGTTATCGGCCAGCCATCAAGTTCCTTTACTTAACGGCACGGGGGTGGGTGGCAGAATCGGGGTTCTGCCACCTTGGCTTTGGGATGAACTGTTCGGGATAGACAGGTCCTTGTAAATAATTAAGTTTAAAACCGTTTCGGGTTTATAACCCGCAAGAATGCAACTAAACCTTTAAAACCTAGGAGGTGATCCAATGAACCTGAAGAGATACCTCCTCTTACTGGTTCTCATTTTTATCCCCTTGTCCATCTTCGGCTGTTATACCACCTTCCGTCCACCAAAGGCAGGAACCCAACAAGAGTATATTGAGCAGCAGCCCGAGGCCAGCTACTACTATGAACATCACCACTATTTCCATTGGGATTCCTTCTATGATCCCTACTGGTTCTACTACCCTTCCCGATATAGTTGGTGGAGATACTATTATGGCTATCCCTGGTGGTGGGATGATTGGTATTGGACACACTGGTATGACCCCCCAGAGAGCTACCATAAAGAGGAGGGTGAAAGGCTGGAGAGAAGGAGGGGGTTGACCACACCTCCACCAGGATGGGGTGAACCCCCCAAGCCACCTTCAACCCCCGTCTATATCTCTCCTCAAAAGGAGAAGAAAAGTCCACCACCACCACCAAAGAAGAAGGAAGAAAAGAAGGAGAAGGAAAAAAAGAGGCCAACAAGAAGGCGAGGATTATAGGGATGACTCCGAGAAAATTGTTACTCATTTCCCTTTTCCTCCTCCCTTGGATAGGGACCTTTTTTGCTCAGGGTGGTCTCAGCGACCTTCCACCAGAGGAATCCAGTGTAGACAACTTCTTGGGTTTGGGGGCAAGGGCAATGGGGATGGGTGGGGCACACATCGCTGTGGCGGAGGATTTTTCCGCCCTCTGGTGGAACCCAGCCGGATTAGCCAAGATAAGGAGGATCGAGCTCTCTGGTGGTTTGATCTATGAAAAGGAGAGAAGTAGAACCCTTTTTTATAACTATGGGAAAGGGAAAACGGATTCCCATACCAGGTTGGCCTCAGGAGGTATAGCGGTGCCTATTCCCACCTATCGGGGGAGTCTGGTCTTTTCAGTGGGATTCAACCGACCAAAGAGCTTTGATTCCTTCCTAAAATTCAAGGGAAGGTCCCCAGAGGAGGGCTTTTGGCAAGAGGGACTTGAGTTAAAATCGGGTGGTCTTTATAATTGGGGATTGGGAGGGGCAATCGACCTCTCCCCTTTCCTCTCTGCCGGGGCCACAATTATGCTTTGGAGAGGGGAAGAGGATTATACTTGGGATATGGCCAAGAATATACCTAACGGTCAGGGGAATATTTTACAGGCGGTAAACAATCGGGATCATTTCTTAGATGACTACAACGGCATAAACTTAAAGTTGGGCCTCCTCTTTCGTGCTAATCGTTATATAATTTTTGGTGGAACCTTAGAGGCTCCTTTAAAGCTTACCATAGAGCAGGACTGGACATCCCAGACCGACTCCCTTTTCAACAATGATTCCACCATCTCAGCAGAGGATTATGGCTATTACAAATACAAGTTTAGGCTCCCTTATGAGTTCTGTCTGGGAGCACGGCTTACCCTCCCCTACCTGATTTTGGCCGCCGATTTGAACTACACAGATTGGTCAGAAACGGAGTATAAATATCCACCTGAGGATGTAAGTGCTTTTAACCCATATATGGGCGATGTCTACCGGGATATTCTCAGTTGGCACTTAGGGGCAGAGGCCTTGGTGCCTAAGGCAGGAGTTAAGCTGAGGCTTGGCTACTACCAGGATCCATTGCCCTACAGGTTAGAGGAGATAAAAAACAACAGGGATTACCTCACCTTTGGTGTGGGTTTTCTGATGGGCAAAGTGATGACCCTGGATGTTGCCCTGGTGTATGGACTCTGGGAAACCTCTTTCCAGGGCTTGGACGAAAGCTACAGTGTAAATCGTTTGTTTATCACCACTGCTTACAGGTTTTAGCGAGGCTTCGAATCAGAGGATGAAAAAGCTATAACCTCTAACCCGACTTCCGCAGTAAAGGCGCTAAGTGGTTGTAAATTATGAGTTAAATTTTTGTTGGGCCGTCAGAACCCCGATTCTGACGGCCCAAGGCCCTTCCATTTCCGAGTGGTCAAATGTTTAGCTAACCCCAAGGTGAAGGTTGGCAATTGGGGTTCTGATGGCTCGGTTAAAACAGGTCAACAAAGCTCTTAATAAGTCTAAAAAATCTCTTTGTGGATGTTAACATCTGCAAGGAACGAGGATCAGGGAGAATCCATAACGACTGACAACTGTCTGACTGCTGATCCCTGACCTCTGTGAACTGTTACTTAATTTTTAACAGAATTATTATGTCACTCTTCAAAAAAATTAACATTTTGGCTATGGTCACCATCTTTTCCTTGACCCCGCGACTATCTGCCCAAAAAGTAGAGGTTTTGACGGTAAAAGGGGTCATCGATCCCGTTGTGGCCCGTTATATAACAAACGGCTTCGACCGGGCGGAGAAAGATGGAGCCGAGCTCGTGATCATAAAGTTGGACACCCCCGGGGGGCTGATGGAGTCAATGGAGAGCATCACCCAGAAGATGCTTAACTCCCCGATTCCCTCTGTGGTCTATGTCTGGCCCCAGGGGGCAAGGGCGGCATCAGCAGGCGTCTTCATTACCTATGCCGCCGACATCGCCGCTATGGCCCCCAGCACAAACATCGGGGCCGCCCATCCGGTAACTATGGGCCAGAAGGCAGATAGCACAATGATGGAGAAAATCACCAATGATGCCGTGGCCCGTATAAAGGGTATGGCCAATAAGAGAGGGAGAAATGCGGAATGGGCCGAAAGGTCGGTGCGCAAGAGCGTTTCCATCACCTCGGATGAGGCCCTGAAACTGAATGTAATAAACCTGATCGCCGCAAATATGAGTGAGCTCTTAGACAAACTTGATGGAATGCAACTAAAGAGAGATGACCAGGAAGTAGTCATCAGAACGAAGAGAGCCCATCTCAGGGAAAAGGAGATGAATCCTGTGGAGAAACTTCTACATACCATAGCCAACCCCAATATAGCTTATATCCTTCTCCTTTTCGGTGTTCTTGGCCTCATCTATGAGTTCCACACCCCAGGTGTGGGCTTCCCCGGGGTAGTAGGGATGATCTGTCTTATCCTGGCCTTTTTCTCCCTTCAGGTCTTGCCCATAAACCTTGCCGGGTTGCTACTCATCATTATTGCCATCATCTTCTTTATCCTCGACCTGCAGATAGTAAGCCACGGCATCCTCACCATCGGGGGGATTATATCCCTTACTATGGGCTCCCTTATGCTCTTCAGCACCCCAGGGAGAACCCCTTACTACCGCCTCTCCCTCGTTTTGGTAATCTCTGTGGTGGCTGCCACCACCCTCTTCTTCCTCTTTGCCATTACCGCCGGGCTCAGGGCTCAGAGAAGAACACCGGTGACCGGCGAGGAAGGGATGATCGGTCAAATAGGGGTAACCAAGACAAGGCTCGTCCCTCAAGGGACGGTAATGGTAATAGGAGAACACTGGAATGCAATCTCCTTCGATGGGAAGGCTATAGAAAAGGGGGAAAGGGTAAAAGTAGTGCAGCTTGAACGAAGGGTAGTTAAGGTAAGGAGAATTCAGTAAAGGGATTGGGAAATCATTCCTGATCCAAAAAAGAGGAGGTCACATAATGAGTGCTTTTTGGGTAGGGGTAATTGTGGTCTTAGCTATCATCCTCTCTAAAGCCATCAGGATAGTAAGGGAGTATGAGAGGGGGGTCATCTTCAGGTTGGGAAGGCTGATCGGGGCCAAAGGGCCAGGCCTCTTCTTCCTTATCCCCATTGTAGACAGGATGATAAAGATCGACTTAAGGACATTGACTATGGATGTTCCGGCCCAGGAGGTAATCACCAAGGACAATGTCACGGTAAAGGTAAATGCAGTGGCTTACTTCCGGGTGATGAACCCAAATGATGCCGTAAACAAGGTAGAGAACTATCTGGTGGCCACCTCCCAGATCGCCCAGACCACCTTGAGGTCTATCTTAGGGCAGGTTGAACTGGACGAGCTTTTGACTGAAAGGGAGAAGATCAGCCGAAACCTGCAGAAAGTAATAGACGAGCTCACCGACCCTTGGGGGATAAAGGTAAGCGTTGTGGAGATAAAGGATGTGGAACTGCCTGAACAGATGAAAAGGGCAATGGCCAAACAGGCTGAGGCAGAGAGGGAGCGGAGGGCCAAGATTATAGCTGCTCAAGGGGAGTTTCAGGCCTCCCAGAAGCTTTCTGATGCGGCAGCAATCATCTCCCAACATCCGATGGCCCTCCAGCTCAGATTCCTCCAAACCCTCAAAGAGGTGGCCACTGAGAACAACTCTACCACCATCTTCCCGATCCCCATCGATCTCTTAGAGCCCTTTTTGGATAGGTTTAAAAAGAAGGAGGAGAAAAAGTAAGGCATCGGCCCTTTGGTCTCAGTTACCTATTGGCTCTGATTTAACCATAAAACCCTGAGGAGGGTGATCCTGACGGCGAAACCACAAGAAAGCTATATGCAAATAGAGGAAACGGTTATCTCCAGAGCTATCCTTCAGTCCTATTACCGGAAACTCACCGGGAGTTTGGAGATTGATGTGGCCATAGTGGGAGGAGGGCCAGCAGGGCTCACCGCGGCCTATTTCCTGGCCAGGGAAGGGGTAAAGGCAAGTATATTCGAGAGAAAGCTCAGCCTTGGAGGGGGAATGTGGGGAGGAGGGATGATGTTCAACCAGATAGTGGTGCAAAGGGAGGGGAAAGTGATCCTCGATGGTTTCGGGGTGAGCACCCAGGAGTTTTCCCCTAACTATTGGGTCGCCGATTCGGTAGAGGCCGTCTCTACCATCTGTTCACAAACCGCTAAGGCGGGGGCAAAGATATTCAACCTGATCAGCGCCGAGGATGTAACCATCAGAGAGGGGAGGGCAACCGGATTGGTTTTAAACTGGACTGCGGTGGAGACCGCTGAGCTTCCCATTGATCCTCTCTGCATTAAGACTCAATTCATAGTGGATGCCACTGGCCATCCAGCCAAACTAATTGAGGTAATCCAGCGGAAAGCCGGCTTGAAAATCCCCGGCCGAAAGCCAATCGGAGAAGGACCTATGTGGGCGGAAGCAGGGGAGAAAGCCGTCTTGGAAAACACTCAGGAGGTCTTCCCCGGGGTCTTTGTAGCTGGAATGGCGGCCAATGCCGTATTTGGCGCCCCCCGAATGGGTCCCATATTTGGCGGTATGCTCCTCTCCGGCAAAAGGGCCGCCGCATTGATTCAGAGGAAACTGCAGGGTAGTTCTTAGCACCCAGCAAATAATCCAATACAAAAACCACTTCTACCCGGCTTCAGCTAAGGGTTCTCATTTTTTTACCGGGTTTTAGTCGAGGGTCATTGGGGCTTTAGCCCATGTGGAGTGCTGTGACTCCTGTCACAGCATGCGTCAACAGGAGTTGACGCACTCCATATACTGGCCTGAAGGCCCTCAACCCTACTACTAAAGTGCGGTAGAAACAAGCAACTCAAAAGCCGAAAGGAAAGCCTTTAATCCGAATTATTCATAAGATCCCACTGAGATACTTCGAGCGTCCAATGAATGAGCGGTCAGATGCCCTCATCTATCTGTCCCCCACCGAGCCGTCAGGTGCCTCACCTGACGACAAGTTCTTAAGGCCGGAGTAGCAATGGAACTGCGAAAAAGGTTCGGTCACTTGATTCTCCCCCGGTTAATAGTTCTCCTTTTCCCTTCCCTTTTCATTCCAGCTATTTTTCTCATAAGTGAGGCAAAAGGCAATAGGATGATAAAGCTCCCCAAACCTAAGCTAAAGGGGGAAATCTCCTTAGAGGAAGCGATAAATCGCAGGAGTTCTGTAAGGAGCTATTCTGCAAAACCTTTGACCTTAGCTCAACTCTCCCAGCTTCTCTGGGCCGCTTGTGGCCAAAGATTTGATGCTGCTACCGAAGCCTCCCGCACCATACCCTCGGCTGGTGCTCTCTATCCCTTGGAGATCTTCATTCTGGTTGGAAAGGTGGAAGATCTGAGTAAGGGCTTCTACCAATATCACCACATTGATCATTCCCTTGAGCTTCTCAAGAAAGAAGATCTTAGGGAGGTGCTTTCCAGCTCAGCTTGGGGACAGGACTTTCTGGCCCAGGCTCCAGTTGACCTGATTGTGGCCGCTGAGCCTTCCCGCACTACAGATGTCTACGGGAAAAAGGGGGAAAGGTATATCCAGATAGAGGTCGGCCACTTGGCCCAGAATGTTTACCTGCAAGCAGAGGCCCTGGGCCTTTCCACCTGCGCGGTGGGGGCCTTCGATGACGATGAAGTGGCCCGAATTTTAGGGTTTGAAAAGAACCTTATCCCCCTCTATATCCTCCCCCTGGGTCATCGTAGGTAAGTAACATAGAGGCACCCTTAGCAGTAACAATTCACCACGGAATTACCTGGCGCGGCAAAGCCGCAACCAAACAAGGGCCACAGATTACACGGATTTCACTGACAGAAAAAACTACTATCGGAGGTCGTCGCTGATCACCTACTGCGGGTAGGGGCTTGATTTATCAAGCCCGTTCGGGTCGCATAAATGCGACCCCTACACTTCTACCCGGCTTTAGCCCTATCTTTTCAACCTACGGGCCTGAAGGCCCAGGGATAACCAGCATAAACTTCATTTTTAATTCTCAATTCTTGCAAAGGGAGGAGATATTCGGAAAGATTTTTCTCTAATCTGTGGAAATCTTTGCATATCTGCGGTTTATATGTGTATTGTAATTCTTATCTCTTTTCCCGTGTAATTCCGTGAATTTCCGTGGTAAATTATCCATTCGTGTAGATTCGTCTATTCGTGTCATTCGTGTTCTATCAGTGAAATCTGTGGAATTCCGTGGTAAACCAGAAGCCTCGCTAAGCTGATATGTTTAAATTTCCCAAACCAAAAGTAGGCCTGGCCCTGGGCGGGGGTGGCGCCAGGGGACTGGCCCATATAGGGGTTTTGAAGGTCCTGCAAAGGGAAGGGATACCGATCGATGCGCTGGCCGGGACCAGTATGGGGGCCATAGTGGGAGGTGCCTTTGCTCTCAAGCCAGATGCAAACTATCTTGCCCAGCAGGCAGTAGATATCCTCCAGGATAAGGGCATACTAAACCTGGACAAGGTCTCTGTAAGATCCATCCCCAAACGCAGGAGGCTCGTGGTAAAGAGGCTCATCTCCTTCATCAAGGAGATTTACCTGATAAACTTGGAGGCCACCAAAAGATGGCTTGTAGATGGGGAGAAGATAAGACCCCTGTTGGAGACAGTGGTTGGAGAGAAAACTTTTTCCGACTTGCACCTTCCCTATCTGGCCGTGGTTACCGACCTCAGAACAGGAGAGGAAATCTGGCTTGGAGAGGGGGAACTCTCCGATGCACTCCTGGCCAGCGCGGCCATCCCCGGGATATTTCCCCCTTTGGAAAAAGGTAACCGGCTTCTGGTTGATGGAGGGGTAACCAGTTTGGTGCCGGTGGATGCAGTCCACAGCTTGGGGGTTGATCTGGTAATCGGGGTCAATGTAGAGGGAGATATATATAGGCAGGATTTCCCCCATGGGATAGACATCCTCTACCAGGCCGATGATATACGGGGGCATGAGCTAACCAAATCCAAGCTCGCTCAGGCCGACCTAATCATCAGACCAAAGCTAAAGGGCATCAATTGGTCCCACTTCGCCAAGGTGGAGCTCTGCATCCAAAAGGGGGAAGAGGCCACTTATAGATCCCTGCCGGAAATCAGGATGAAGCTAAAGGCCAAGGCCAGGGCACTAATTTTTAAGAAGCTCTTTGTTAGGAAGGCAAAAGGGAAATTGCCCTATCGACAGGTCAGGAAAACACCCCAAGCCATAACAAAAAAATGAGAGAATCTAGAATATAATTGCTTTTCCGATCTGCAAAAAAAAACTTGACAAACCGCTTGTGAGGTAGTATATTTGAGAGGAATTGTATTTTTTGAAGGAGGATGGGAAATTGCCCAAAGCCACGGCTTTGATCCGATACACCATAAGAAGTCTTATGAGCTTTCTTTCATAAGGCTGAGCAGGAAATTTTTTTATCCTTAGCTCAGTCTTTTTTTGTTTTTATCCCAAATTATGCGATAGGGTGATCGTCACAAGATATTCAAAATGAAGAGCTCACAAAAATTAAGTTTAAACTCCTCTATCGTCTGAAAGATGAAAGTTTATACTCTGGAAGATACTTATTTAATCTGTACTACGATCTTGCAAGAACTTGTTTTTTGGACAAAGTTAAAGCCCATTGAGCACAAAATTTCTACCGCACTTTAGTACAGTTTGCTATGGAGTGCGTCAACTCCTGTTGACGTATGCTGTGACACGGTCACAGCACTCCAAACGGGTTAAACCCCTATCAACCCTCAGCTAAAGCCGGGTAGAAGAAGTCCTGAACGTTGAGTAGTTTTTTTGGTCTGTGTAATCCGTGTAATCTGTGGCTCTTGTCTGGTTGCGGCTTTGCCGCGCTATGAAAATCTACACTACAATTTTGCAAGATCTTGTTTTTTTAACAAAGTTTTCCTTAGCAACCGCAAAGCTACTAAGATCGCAGAGGAGATAAAAAGCAAAAGAGAGATGAAATCTACCGAGCCGTCAGAACCCCAATTCTGAGGGTAATCTCTATTTTCTTTCGGGGTTACTCCGTGTTTATCCGTGGTGAATCTTTTTCTTTAAACTTTGCGTCCTTTGCGACTTTGCGGTGAATTATTTGGTTGCGGCTTCGCCGCACTGGGTTCATCTGTGGTTATAGCATATTTTGGGTTTATATATCGTTCTCCCCTGGCGAGGAGAAACGAGGACAAAGAAAATGGAAAGGAGGTGATGCAACAAACAGAATCGCCAGAACCTTTATCCCAAAAGGGGGGTGATAACATATGTTGGTGGACTGTTGCTCGTGAACTATTCATAAATTTCAATTTGAAGGAGAAAGAAAATGAATAAGTCAAAATTTGTTTGGCTGTTGGCTTTGGCGGGGGTTATTTTCTCCCTGGTGATGGCCACCAGCACAGCTCTTGCTGACTGGTATCCTGGC
Source organism: uncultured Gemmatimonadota bacterium (assembly GCA_964626665.1). Lineage (GTDB taxonomy): Bacteria > SM23-81 > DAOVCL01 > DAOVCL01 > DAOVCL01 > DAOVCL01. The sequence goes on from CAZVGK010000003.1 coordinate 148,504, forward strand.
GATCCTTACAAAATGCATTTTCCGCAACTACCGGATGAGGCTGGATGGGATGTGAATGCGACCCAGCCTGTAGTCCTGGCAGACGACTGGGGGTGTATAGAAAGCGGCTGGGTCAAGGACATCCACTTCTGGGGCTCGTGGATGGAGGGCTTTACAGGCGAGATTACCAGCTTCGTCCTGAGCATTCACGATAATGTTCCCGGTCCGCCCAGTACGCCGGGCCAGACACTCTGGGAGTGGGAAGTACCCTTCGATTCGGTCATAGCTGTTCCATTCACCTCGCCAGAATGGGAAGGGTGGTATGATCCACCTTCTGGTATGTGGGCCCCTTCAGACCATAACACGTACTACCAGTACAATGTCTTTCTCCCAGAAGCAGAATGGTTCTGGCAGGAAGAAGGAACCATCTACTGGCTAAATATCTCAGCAATCGTTGCGGATCAACCTGGGGGGCAATGGGGCTGGAAGTCGTCAATTCAGCACTTTGAGGATGATGCATGTTGGGCCTTCTGGGGTGAATTGAATTGGATAGACATCTGGGAGCCGCCGGATTTCATACAGTCCCTCGACCTGGCTTTTGTAATCACCGGAGGGGTTGAGCTTGACTACGGCGATTGTCCAGATCCAACCTATCCAACCCTGCTGGCCAGTGATGGTGCCAGACATATCATCGCACCGGGCGTCTTTTTGGGTGCCAGTATCGATCCTGAAACTGATGGTCAACCATCGGCGGATGCACTGGGTGATGATAACAATCCACCTATAGGACCTGATGATGAAGATGGTGTAGTATTCACATCCCTTGTGATCCAAGGTCAACCAGCAACCGTCAAGGTTACAGCATCAGTAGCCGGATCCCTCGATGCCTGGATCGACTTCAATGGTGATGGTAACTGGGCTGACGCTGGTGAACAGATATTCAATACCACACCACTAGTTGCCGGGGTCAACAACCTGAACTTTACTGTGCCTACGGTTGCTCAAGTTGGCACAACCTACAGTCGCTTCCGGTTCAGCACTGCAGGTGGTCTCAGTTACACAGGACAAGCTTCTGACGGTGAAGTGGAGGATTACACGGTGGATATAGAGGAAAAACCGGAACCTGGGATTGGCTGGTGGTTTAAGTCCTGCTATCCCGACTATGCTCCATCGGGTATGCCTGACTTCGACCAGAAACAGGATAGCTGGGACTATCCCACGGGAAGTGGAAATTGGACCTACTGTGGCCCTACGGCCGTAGCCAACTGCTTCTGGTGGGTGGACTCCCGGTTTGAGGCCTTCTTTGGCCCTGGTGGGGGCATACCAGGTGATGGTGCTGATACCTTCCCCTTGGTGCGGGACTACAACGAGCCCCCTCCGGTGGATCCAACCCAGCCTTTACCAAACACCGACGACCATGGTTTCGAAAATGTAGACGATCTGCAGACGCCTCCACCACCAATTGCCGGACCTCCACCACCTCTACCACCATTCCCCGGACTACCTGTCACCGGTGCAGAGTTAGTTGAACGGCTGGCCTGGTATATGAATACAGACGGAATGCAAACTGGCTTCGACCACCAGGGAACCTATCAAATTGATATGGGGATGGGCATTGATCAATGGATATATGAGCAGGAGCTGGATACACTCCTCTACGAGCACACTGAGGAAATGCCAACCTTCGCCTGGATCGATACCCAAGTCCACAAGAGCCAGGATGTGATTTTGCTTCTGGGATTCTGGTGGTTCGACGGGGAAACTTGGTGGCGTCATGGAGGACACTATGTCACCGTGGCCGGAGTAAACTCCCAGCAGTGGATGCTGGCCTTCAGCGACCCCTTCCTCGATCTGGCTGAAGCTGGCTTTGCTGGTTGCATCCATAACTCCGCCTACAAACCTCATAATCATGGCATATACGGACCTCAGACCCACAACGATGCCGGGAATGCCTCTCACGATTGGCATCTGATTATGTCGGATTCGCCTAGCCCAGGCGGCGTTATCTGGATTCCGGAGTACCCGTTCACCTATATGGATCTTATTTATTACTTTATGAACAAGAACTACCGCGATCCAGGTGATATGCAGTTCTTCCAGGAATGGAATCAGATGGAACCAATCCACACAGAGATCGAGTGTGCTGTGGTCGTCTCCCCGTGGCCTGACTGGCACGATGCTCCAGCTCCCTATGATTCCGCCCATCACTCCAATTGGACAGAGGAATGGCTGGGAGAGTCGGTGAGTGCTGATATGGCTCCGAGACTGGTGGATCGGGATACTTATGATGACGGCGTCCAGTTCTTCGATTACAAACAAGGTCAAGCAGGAAGCCTGAAGGTGACCATCTCGGTAAGAGACAGAGATGGATCTACCTGTCCGGGTCACGGCCCTCGCTATGATCCGTACCATCTGCTCTATCTCCACGGCTGGATAGACTGGAACGGCGACGGTATCTGGGATAATTTAAATGAGAACATCTTCTGCGGCCTCACATTCGACCCCTCCACCTGGACTTCGAACAGCTTTATCTATACCAGCATCTTTGATGTTCCCGGAGATGCTGCAATAGGTACCACCTGGGCCAGGTTCAGGCTGGACTACAACCAGAACCGGAATGAACCCGCAGGTCAGGCATTCTGCGGTGAGGTGGAAGACTACCACAATGAGGTCATCGTCGTCTCTGTGCCTGGAGAACGGGGAGATCTGAGGGTTCCTCAGACCTTTGAGCTGGCTCAGAACTATCCTAACCCATTCAACCTCGAGACAGCCATCAGGTATCAGATCCCCGAGAATTGTTATGTAACCCTGGAGATCTATAACCTACTTGGCCAAAAGGTAAGAACCCTGGTCAGTGCCGATCAAAAAGCCAACTTCTACACCACCTACTGGAATGGAAAGGATGCAGAGGGCAAAGAAATCTCCAGCGGAATCTACTTCTACACCTTGAAAGCTGGCAACTTTACCCAGACCAGAAAGATGGTCATCCTCAAGTAGTAGTAGAGGTCTACCAAAAGAGGGAGAGGATACTATCCTCTCCCTCTTTTCTTTAGGGAAAGGTGATTTCATCGAGCCGTCAGATGCCCTCATCTGACGGCAAGAAGCGAGGTGACAGAAGCGGGGTCCTGCCACATCGCTTTGGGAAGCTTATTTATCCTCAGAAGCTTTGGGAGGACAAACCAGATTCACCAAAAATAGAGGTGATAAAAATGGAAAGATACCACAAACTATCCATAGGATTCTTAGTGTTGATAATTTTAGCCCTTCTAGTACCTAGCCTAAAAGCAGAGAACTTGACCATAACGCTCAATGCCGGTGAGTATGAGATTATCAATGTGGATAAAGGCCAGCAGATTATAACGATGGAGGGATTTGGCAATCTGCTCGTCCCCGGTAAGCCTAAGTTGCCAATGAAAGTCTTTACCATTACTTTGCCTCCAGGGGCTGAGGTCTCCTCGGTTGAGTTCTTTGGAGGCCAGTCCAGGGAACTGACGGGAACCTATAGGATCAAGCCAGTTCCACCGATGCTCCCAATGGACCATATCCAGGGCTTAACACAGAAGTGTTTAAACGAATACCGCAAGAACTATGAGGAGACCTATGAATCTGATGCGGCGTATCCTTCCCGTGGGGGAGAATACATCGGCTTTGGGGCTTTAAGGAGATATCCCTTGGTGAGAGTTGCCTTTTATCCTTTCTCCTATTCACCCAAATCGGGAAGGCTTACCTACCGGAGCTCGTTGGCTGTTTCCGTAAACTATTCCCTTCCACTAAAGGGCAGTCAGCAGGAGAAGGAGGCCAAAAGGTTAGCCTCTGATACCCTGGCTGAAAGGTTGGCCTCCAGGCTATTTGTTAATTACCCTCAGACAAAAGAGTGGTACTATCTCCCTTCTTCCCAGCAAGGTTTTAAGAGCACCTACGATTATGTGATCATCACCACCGAGGCTTTGGAGAGCTCGGTCGATACCTTAGTGGCCTGGAAAGGGGGAATAGGATATGGAGTAAAAGTCGTTACTACTTCCTGGATATCAACCTACTATACCGAAGGCGACTTGGCCGAGAGGATAAAAAATTTCCTCATCGACCAGTATCCTCAGTCCCAGTGGGGGATAAAGTATGTGCTGTTTGTGGGAGATGTCACGGAGGTGCCGATGCGGCAATGTTTCCCCTATCCCTCTGAGCATGATTCCGCTGGCTGGTATTCCCCCTGGACTGACTATTACTACGCCGATCTCACCGGAGACTGGGACTCTGACGGCGACGGCTACTATGGCGAAGTCGGAGAGGACAACTTTGACCTGATCCCGGAGATAACACCGGGGAGAATCCCCTGGGGAAATCCAGCGACAGTGCAGGAAATCTGCGAAAAGCTGGTGAAGTTTGAATCAGACGGCGGGGGTTGGAAAGATGACGCCCTGCTCTTGGCGGCCATAACCTGGTACGGAAACGAAAACGGAGGTGGCAACCCTAAGACCGATGGCGCCTGTCTGATGGAGGAGATGATATCAGACATCCTTCCTCCAACCTCCAGCTACATTCGCCTTTACGAGGATGCAGGACTGGATCCTTCATCCCATCCTCATGAGGACTCCCTCTGCACCTCAAATGTAGTCTCCTATTTCAACTCCGGTCACTATGGGATATGTAACTGGTCCGGCCATGGCAACTGGTATGGCTCCTATCGGAGGGTTTGGAGCTGGGACGATGGCGATGGGGTGCCGGAATCATCCGGCGACAGCGCGGAGTTCCACAGCACTCCCTTCATCTCCACTGATCAAGTTCCCCTGCTGGATGATAACTACCCATCTATCATCTTCGGCTCTTCCTGCTCGAACGGGGTGCCTGAGGAGGACAACATCGGCAAGGAGTTGCTGAAAAACGGCTCTGTGGGAATCACGGTAGCCACCAGAGTTGCCTTTGGGGCTGGGGGCTGGGATGATGAAACCGACGGAGGTTGTAACTCCCTGGACTACTGGTTCTATCACTATCTGATCAACAACTCGGAAAAGGTGGGGGATGCCTTGATGAGTGCTAAACTTCACTACCTTGATTATTTTGGGAATACTGACCTCCAGAATGTCTATGAGTTCACCCTGTATGGGGAGCCCGGTTTGTGCAGAAAGGCAGATGGGCTCTATTCTCTTTCTCAAACAATAGATGATGACAACATCGGCCAAAGTGATGGGGATGGAGACGGAGAGCTGGATGCCGGGGAGACAATAGAGATGGGGATGGTCTTGGAGAATATGAGTAGTCAGAGTCTAACCCAGATATCGGCTACTCTTTCCAGCCAGGATACGCTAATAAGTTTTCTGACTGATAGTGTTAATTTCCCAGATGCCTCCCCCTGGTCAAGAGTAACCGGATCTGAGCCCTTTGTCCTTTCCCTGTCCGGCGGTTGCCCTTCTAATCATAGAGTGGGTTTAGAATTAGATGTTACTGCCAGTGGAGGTTTTTCACGCCACCAGACCATAGAGCTGGAGACAAAGGCCCCTGAATTGGTCTACGATTCCTATACGATCAGCGATACCGCTTCAGGGGATGGAGACGAAAATGCCGATCCAGGGGAGACAGTGCAGCTTTACACCAAGCTCTTAAACCGAGGGACAGGAGATCTGGCTTCCTTCTGGGCGAAGCTTTCCAGCAGTGATCCCTGGGTGCGTATCTTAGCAGATAGCACAGGCTACCAAACGGCTCTTCCTGGCAGCACGGTTTCCTCTTCCCTTCCTTTTGAGTTCTCTGTAGCCCAAGCCTGTTCAATCGATCCATATATAGTATGCTTCGATTTGCAGATAGAAGGTGAAAGGGGATATAAGAGGACCGCCAGTTTTAATACCTCGGTTGGCGACAGCGTAGGCTATTTAGACCATATGGAACATTGGTGGAGGCAGGATTGGATGCACTACTCAATCACCTCAGGTTACAAAGATGAATGGCATTTGAGCACCCAGAGAAACCATACTTCTGGAGGGAACCGCAGTTGGAAATGCGGCCAAGCATCCGGCGGCTATTCCGACCTTGATGATGCGGGGCTTGTATCTCCAGAGGTGAGGCTTGGTCAGGGGGCAAAGCTATACTTTTGGCACTGGATTAGTGCCGAAAATGAGGGGGCTACTGAGGCCTGGGACGGAGGTATTGTAGAGATAGACAGTGGAAACGGTTGGCAGCAGATAACCCCAATTGGCGGCTATCCCTATACGATCATAGACAATCCGGCAAGCCCATTTGCCCCTGGCACCCCCTGCTTCTCCGGTCAATATGACTGGTCCAAAGCCGAATTCGATCTCTCAGGCTACTCGGGAACGATAAGGTTTCGTTTTAGGTTCGGATCAGACGGCTATGTCACCCGCTCAGGCTGGTTCATTGACGATTTTGAAGTTACCCCCTGGACAGGAGTAAAGGTTGAAGAAACTCCTTCCAGCGAAAAACTTCCCCAGGAGTTTTCCCTCTCCCAGAACTACCCTAATCCTTTTAACTCTACTACCCTCATCCGCTATGCCCTTCCGGCTGTCAGCGGTGCCGTTCCGAGCACAGGTCAGCAGTCAGCAGTCAGGCTGGAGATATTCAACATCCTGGGACAGAAGGTAGCCACTTTAGTGGATGAGAAGCAAACTCTTGGATATAAGGCAGTAACCTGGACTGCCCAAAATCTGGCTTCGGGTATCTACTTTTACCAGCTGAGGGCAGGTGAGTTTACGGCCATCAGGAAAATGGTGTTGCTCAGGTAACAATTGTAAGGGAAAATATGGGGGAGCCAAAGAAAGCTCGAACATCCCCCCACAGACTGGGAGGATAGCAAGAACTAAATTCTCGTGCTCCAGTGCGGAAAAATTAAAAATGGGGGTAAAAATGAAAAGATCAGAGTTTGTATTCTTGAACTTAGTCTTGGTGATCGTTGGGGTAAGTATATGCCTTGCGGAGACATCAAAAATGATCAAAAGAGTCGCCCCTTTGATAAACACTACATTTGTTGACAGATACAATCAACAACATCACTTAGTCATACCAGAGAAGGGCGAGGGTATGATAGATACCTTGAGATGGTATGTGGGGCAACCCTTGGACATGCTTGACTATGTCACCACTTTGGACACTATTGTTGTCTGGTTTTATCCATTGGCCACTTGTTCCCTGTTGGAAATATGGGCTAATTTTGCCGATGAGGCTGAGCTGGGTTGGCTGAGGGTCTCTATTGCGCAACGGAATGAGGCTGATACCTGTTGTCTCTCATTCAACGAAAATCTCCTTTTTGAGTCTATTGCCTGGACAGGCATAGACGGGGGGAATCAATGGTATAAGATGGATTTTACCCATATGTGGCCACCAGAGTATTTCCAACTGGAGTTGCCGGGTGATACCGCCTTCTATGTTATAATGCAAGCAGCGTGGGAAGGCTATCCTCATATCAACTGGGATGACTGCGATGGGTGGACCCGAACGGAAGGACCACCACACTTTCGTTTCACTTATGAGCATACTACCAACGAAAGCCCCAATTGTGAAGGGGTGTGGTGCAGTAGTTGGTATTATGTCTATTATACTACTGACCCACCGGTATTTCCGGAACTTTTAGTGAAGGCAGTGGTTAAATATCCAAAAGCTCCTGTTGAGGTGGAGATGACTCATCTTCCAGATACTTATTCCACCAAAGGGCCATTCCAGGTAACCGCATCAATCTGGGACCCTGGTGATGTAGTGGAAACAGTTTTTTTAAATTTTCACCTCAGAGGAACCCAAGTTATCTTAACTACGGAAATGCAGTTGCAGGAGGACTATACATATGTGGGTCAGCTCAAAGGGGAATATGCGGCCGGAGATACAATAGAATACTGGATTACCTGCCATAAACACGGATCAAGTGAGAGTCGCTTCTTCATCATCCGTGAATGCAACCCTGAAGCTGAGATTCTTGTGGTCAACGACAACGGGGGAAATAGAGGAAAATACTATCAGGCGATATTGGATAGTTTAGGCTATAGTTATAACTACTGGGATGTAGCCGAATATGGTGGGATCAACAGGGACATCTTAAATTACGGAAATTGGAGGACAGTAATTCTCTTCGGTTGTGGTTGTGGTACTACCCCTGGCAAGACCTACACGGGAGATATGTGGGCTGATTTCTTAGCCCAAGGTGGAAATATATTCTATTCCGACCAGAACTACTTCTGTGCCCATAGTGATTCGTTGGATTATCCGGGAGGTTGCCAATTTGAAGGAGACTTAGTTGAAGGAGAATTCTTGTATGATTATTTTGGGGTTAGCTGGGCGAAGAGCAATCCTGAATATCAAGACACCCTATTCAGGGGGCTTGATACAGTCGTTGTTGGAGAGGAGAATGTGGGTGAAAGTCTCGGTTTGCATACCAGCCATTTAGGAATAGACTCTTGGCCTGACTACACCCAGGCGAGAAACGGGGCATTTAATCTATTTGAAACCATTGTAGGGAACACAACCTGTGGCACAAGATATGAAGGCACAGTGTCGGGGGTAACATTCAAAACGGTCTTTATCCCCTTCCCTTTTGAAGCCCTGTGTGATTACGATGATTATGAAGATAGAATTATAGTAACCCCTGCAGCTTATACGATTATGCAAAATATAATTGCTTGGTTCGAATCTTCGGTTGGTACTGAAGAAAGAAACTACGGAGAAAAGTCTCTGCCAACTCTCTTTGCTCTATTTCAGAACTACCCCAATCCGTTTAATGCCACCACCCTCATCCGCTACCAGTTGTCCGCCGTCGGCGGTCCGCGGATGGCGGTCACCTTAGAGATCTACAACATCCTGGGGCAGAAGGTGGTTACTTTGGTGGATGGAAAACAGACCCCTGGATATAAGGCGGTTACCTGGAATCCTCAAGATCTGGCTTCCGGGATCTACTTCTATCGGTTAAAAGCTGGTGACTTTACCGCCATCAAGAAGATGGTGCTGTTGAAGTAGAGCCTAAAAACCTACAAAAAAAGTAGGGACAGACCTAAAGGTCTGTCCCTACTTCAGAGGTGGAAAGTGTGATATTCCGGAGAGGTGGCAGAACCCCTGTTCTGCCACCTCGGTTTGAAAATAGCTCACCACGGATAAACACGGAGTAACAAAGAAAATCAGGGATAGCCTACATAAACCCCATTTTTAATTCTCAATTTATAATTGCCTTTCCCCGTGAGATTCCGTGGTGAGCTCTCAACTGCTCTCATATTCCTCAATCTTCCCTAGCCTCCTCTGATGTCTTCCTCCCTCAAATGGGGTTCTGAGCCAGACATCTACGATCTTCAAGGAGATATCAAAGGGTTGGTTTTCCGCCCCCAAGGCAAGGAGGTTGGAGTTGTTATGGGCGCGGCTCAGCTCGGCCATCCTCTCGCTGGTACAGAGAGCTGCCCTTATTCCCTTCACCTTATTGGTCACAATGGACATCCCTATCCCTGTCCCACAGATGGCAATGCCCCTCTCAACCTCACCTTGTGCCAGGGCCAGAGCCACTGGAAAGCCGAAGTCTGGGTAGTCCACGGATTCCTCTGAATGGGTCCCCTTGTCAACTACTTCGTGCCCCAATTTGAAGAGGTGTGATTTTATCTCTTCCTTGAGGCTAAACCCCCTATGGTCCGAACCTATAGCTATCTTCATCCCTCCTCCTCGCAGATGAGCGCCCCCAAGGCAATGGAATTGAGTTTTATCTTGGCTGTATCTGCCCGGGAGAGAAGGACTATAGGAACCCTTGCCCCCACCACAATCCCCCCCACCTTCACCTCTCCCAGGTAGATGAGAGCTTTAACTGATATGTTGCCGCTGGCGATATTGGGAACAAGGAAAATATCCGCTTCCCCAGCTATGGGGCTTTCCACTCCCTTTACTTCCGCCGCCTGGGAAGAGATGGCCAGGTCAAAGGCCACTGGCCCATCCGCAATTATCCTGCCCAACTGGCCCCGTTGGGCCATCTTGGCCAGGATGGCGGCATCGACTGTCTCCTGCATCTCCGGATTTACGGTCTCCACGGCAGCCAACAAGGCCACTTTGGGGACTTCTATCCCCAACCTATTGGCCACCCAGGAGGCATTCTTGATTAACTCCACCTTCGTTGGTAAGTCAGGAGAGATATTCATCCCCCCATCGGTAATCAGCAGTAGCTTGGGATAGACCTCAGCCTCGAGCACGGCCACATGGGAGAGAAGCTTCCCCTTCCGCAGGCCGTAGTCCTTATCCAAAACAGCCTTCAGCAGGGCCGATGTTCCCACCTTCCCCTTCATCAACATATCTGCTTTCCCTTCCCTCACCAACTCCACCGCCCTCTGGCAAGCCACCCCTGGATCATCCGCTTCCACAATCTCAGAGGAGGAAATATCCAGCCCCCGCCGGGAGGCCATCTCCTCTATTCCGGTTTTATTCCCGATGAGTATAGGCTCAATTACTCCCTCCCGATAGGCCTCGCTCACCGCAAGCAGGATCTCTTCCCCTTCTGCTACGGCCACGGCCAGCCTCTTCCTTCCCCTCCGTTTAACCTCTGAGAATATGCCCTCAAAGCTGGTAATCGGCATCCTAGCTCCCTTTCCGGATTATCTTCTCCAGCGACCTAATAAAGGCCTCATTCTCCTCCCTCTTTCCCACGGTGAGCCTAATCTTTGTAGGGAGGCCATATCCTCCCAGAGGTCTAACTATCACCCCCTGTTTGAGGAACTCCTCAAAGGAGGATTGGGCATCCTGCCCCAGCTCTATCATTATGAAGTTTGTTTCCGAGGGGACATATGTCACCCCCATACGATCCAGTTCCCGGTATAAAAACTTCTTTCCCTCGCGGGTAATTCTCCTTGTGCGGAAGCAGTGCCCCTCATCGGTAAGGCAAGCCAACGCCGCCTTTAGGGCCAAAAGGTTAACATTAAAGGGAAGCCTCACCTGATTGAGAAGCTCAACTATCTCCCTCTTGGCTACCCCATAGCCCAACCTGAGGCCGGCCAGGCCATAGATCTTGGAGAATGTGCGCAGGATGACGACATTTAGCCCTTGATGCACCCATTTAAGGGAATGCGGATAGTCTTCCCTCTCCTGGAACTCATAGTAGGCCTCATCCAGAATAACAATTACCCCCTCAGGCATCTCTCTGATAAAGGGCTCCATTTCATCCTTGGTGACGATGGTCCCCACGGGATTTATGGGATTATCAATGAAGAGTAGTTTTGTCTTCCTATCCACTGCCTGGGCCAGCGCCTGCAAATCGTGCTTCCAACCCTTGAGGGGAACCAGAACCTCCTTTCCACCCGCTGCCTGGGTGGTTATCCGATAGAGGGCAAAGGAGGGATCGGGGATCACAACCTTCTCCCCAGGGTTGAGGAAAGCCATATCTACGGCCTGGATTATCTCCACCGATCCATTCCCCAAGATGACCTCTTCGGCGGAGACACCTAGCCTCTGGGAGATGGCCTCCCTTAATTGCGGGCCCCCATCCTCGGGGTAGAGATGGACAAAGGGGAGGGCCTCTCGCAGGGCACGGATGGCCAAAGGGGAGGGACCCAATGGGTTCTCGTTGGAGGCCAACTTGATTACCTCCTTTAGGCCCAACTCCCTCTTTACCTCATCGATGGGCTTCCCCGGGATATAGGGTTTAAGGGAAGCCACACCTCTTTTGGCTAAATCTTTTACCATCTTTCAAGGCACCGGTTTACTGAGGACAGAGGTCAACAGTTGGAAAATAGTTACTACATAGGTCACTAAAAAGGAAATTTTTACGAAAACATGTCAGAATACCCCGTTTTGGGAACGGGGATGAATGGCATCCTTATAGTTCCCTCTTCCCTGGTGGGAGAGAGGGAGGGGGAAATCGGAGATAATTCTCACCCTCTCCTTAGTCCTCCCCCATCAAGGGGGAGGGGACTATTTTGGGATGTCCGAACTGGGGTAGGAAGATCACTTAATCCTGTTCATCCTGTTATCTTGTCGAAAAACAACTCAGTGCTCTTTGTGGATGTTATCATCCACAAAGAGGCTCCCTCTGTCAGGGCAGAGCCCTGACAGCACAACGATAATTCTCACCCTCTCCTTAGTCCTCCCCCATCAAGGGGGAGGGGAGTGTTTTGGATGCCCCACCCTGTGGGCGTGGAGGTTCACTTTTACATTTTGCAATTTTCATTTTAAAATTCGAAGCTTCGTTAGCTATACTCCTTGGCTTCCTCCTCCCCCCGCAGGACCCGCAAGGCCCCTAAGGCCAGGGCCTCCATCTCATCCTCCCCTGGATAGACAACAACCTGAGAGATAAAAGTTACCCTCTCCTTAATCAAATCAAGCAGAAGCTGAGAATGGGCCATACCTCCAGTGATGATAATCGCATCAACCCTCCCTTTCAAGACAGTGGCCATCGCCCCGATCTCCTTGGCTATCTGATAGGCCATCGCCTCTAAGCAAAGCTTTGCCCTGGAGTCCCCCCTCTCAATCCTCTGGGTTATCTCCTGTAGGTCATCAGTCCCCAAGTAGGCCAGAAGCCCACCTTTCTTAATCAGCTTGGCAATCAGCTCTGAAAGGGTATATCCTCCCTCGTAGCAGAGCTTGGCCAGGCCAGTCACCGGTAGGCTTCCGGTCCTCTGGGGGGAGAAAGGTCCTCCATCATTGGCATTGTTCACATCCACCATTTTTCCTTTAAGATGAGCGGTGACCGAAATCCCTCCCCCTAAGTGCACCACAATCAGGTTCAGCTCTTCATAGGGCTTTCCAATGGAACGGGAATACTTCTTAGCCACCATCTTTAAGTTGAGGGCATGGGAGAGACACTTCCGCTCCAGCTCAGGTAGGCCGGAGATGCGGGCCACCGGATCGAACTCATCCACGGATACCGGATCAACGATGAAGGCAGGCAAACCATGAGGTCTGGCAATCTCATCGGCCAGGATCGCCCCGATATTGGAGATGTGTTCTGCCTGCACCTTCCCTTTTCTTATATCATCAAGCATCGGCTTATTCACCCTATAGGTGCCGCTGACCAATGGCCGGAAAGGCCCTCCCCTACCCACAACGACATCTAACTCCTCCGCATCTACCCTCTTCTCCGTAAGTAATTTAAGGATAACCTCCCTCCGGAAGCGGTGTTGATCCAGATAGGTAGCAAATCTGCTTAGCTCCTCCCCTGAGTGTCTGATGACCTCCACAAAGAGGGGATTTTCATCCTCATATAGGGCCACCTTGGTGGAAGTGGCACCAGGGTTTATCACCAATATCCGGTAGTTCATCTCTTGGCAAGGGATAGGTTGGGGGATCAGGGAAAATCAAACCATAGAGGAGGACAATGCTTGCTCTCCCATTCCAAATTGCATATCCCTGGCTCGCAACTGTATCTTGGTCCTACCATTCCACACATCCTCGGCCAAGGAAAAAACCATACTGAGATCTTTCCTTCCAGTCTCCAACGATCTTAATTGCTCACCTTGCTTAAATGCCAAGACTTCAAATATTTTCTCCCCAGATCTCACCTTAAACTTTAGATGATTCTTCCCCACCACCCTGGGATAGCCTACTACCTCTAAGTTCCCACTCAAAAAAAGCGGTTGGGGGTTCTCTGGCCCAAAAGGTTCCATATACCTAAGGAGCTTGACCCATCTCTTATCGACCTGGGAGAGGTTGACCTCGGAATCGACCTTCAAGAGGGGGATCAGGTCATCCGGGGAAAGCAACCCATCGGTCAGTTTTAGGAACCTCTCTTTAAACCGGGGAAGGTTCTCCCTCCTCAAAGAGAGACCTCCCGCATAGCGGTGACCACCAAAGGAGAGAAGCAAATCCCCACATCTACTCAGGGCTTGAAACAGATGAAAACCCAGGATGCTCCTGGCTGAGCCCTTCCACTGATCTCCATCCCAGGCCAAAAGCACAGTGGGCCTCCCAAACTCTTCCACTAGCTTGGAAGCGACTATACCCAAAACCCCAGGGTGCCATCCCTCTGAGGCCAAAACCAAACCCTTCACCTGTGAAAGGTCATACTCCTTTTTAATCAGATCCCTGGCCTGTCCTAAGGTTTCTTCCTCAATCTTTCTCCTCTGATCATTGGCCTCCTCCAAGAACTGGGTCATCCTCTCCACCTCGTCCGCATCCTCCACGGTGAGGAGCCGCAAGGCCTTTTGGGCATCCCCCAACCTGCCGGCGGCATTTATTCTCGGGCCCAAAACAAAGCCAACATCATAGGTAGTTAGCCTACCCTTATGGGATAAGCCAGACCCGGCGATAAGGCCCATAAGCCCCTGTTTCCCGGTGTGGGCCAACATCTTGAGGCCTTGCTTAGCCAAGATCCTGTTCTCCAAAGTCAAGGGAACCATATCGGCCACTGTTCCCAGGGCGACCAGGTCCAAATGCTCCTGAAGGGGTTGATCATCTTCTCCCAACTTCCGATATATCCCCTGAGCCAGCTTGAAGGCCACCCCTACCCCCGCCAATTCCCCACCTATGTACGGTTCCTTGGACGCTTTTGGATCAATAACCACCAGAGCAGGGGGAAACTCCTCCTGGGGGTAATGATGATCGGTGACGATCACCTCAATCCCCAATTCCTTGGCTATCCTTACCTCTTGGGAAGCGGTAATCCCACAATCGACGGTGATCAAGAGGCTTACCCCTCTCTCCTTGGCTGCCTGCACCCCCTCCAAGGAGAGGCCATAACCCTCTATCAGCCGATTGGGGATGTAGGTAGTAACATCCCCTCCCAATCCCTTAAGCACATAGGATAAGAGGGCAGTGGCAGTGAGCCCATCCACATCATAATCCCCAAAAACCATCATCCTCTCCCCGGCCTTAAGGGCAGAGCTAACCCTCTCCGCGGCTTCTTCCACTCCTTGGAGGAGGAAGGGATCTTCCAGATCAGACCACTGGGGTTTAAGATAGGCGCGGGCCTGCTCGATATTCTTCACCCCCCGGTTGAGCATCACTTGGGCGAGAGGGAGAGGAAAATCGAGCCTTTGAGAAAACCCCCTCACCTCCTCACCCCAGTGCTCCTTTATCAATTTCCAGCGGTATCTCATTAGCGGCATCATTATAAGAAATAAGAGTGAAGAAATCAAATGGATTTTTAAATTTTTAAAAAAAAGGCCCTCGTAAAATACGAGGGCCTTTTTGCTAAAGGGGTTTAACTTCTTACCTCTTCACCCGGTAACTCATCCCCCAAGCCCGGGAGTCATAGGGAGCCTGATTGTCAAAGATCGTCCCGTGGTCGATGACATCTACCGCAGCATGCTTTGGCCACCTAAACCTCCAAGGATCGGTGGACGTTCTCCAGGAGCCCACATAGAGCCCATCTTCTATGTGTTGAAAGGACAACCTTTTACAGTGGGTATGGAGAAAGACTATATCCTCTGGACTATCCGTTTCCACCTCTAAAGTAACAAGCTCACCAAGCTTGAAGGTGAATATATCCTCCTTGTCCATAAGGGCGGTCACATCGGTAATAGTGGTATCCACGCTTCCCAGGTCGGAGCTGATGTGGACGCTTCTGATGACCTTAGTGCAAGGATTGGAGTTGATCTCTACTCCGGAGATCTTCTTCAGCTCCCACCCTCTACGATGACGGGGGTTCCGAGGCCTGCCTGTCTTCTCGAAATAAGCAAATCTAACCGCAGTATCGTCTATGAGTTTCAGGTAGGTGGAATCCATAGTTACAGTATGAAACTGACCAATAAAATTGGCAGTAACTGCAACCTCTGCATAGGGAACTCCGCTATCCGGATGGACGATATGGATATCTATATCCTTGGTGACCTGATCGATCTCTCGGAAGAAGGAGACCGGTTCTATCCCCTCTAAAACCTTCCCCAGGGGATAGGCAGAGGAGTCAATCCTGACATCCCAGGTAAAATAGTCCGAATTGGACTTTATCAACCCCTCAATCTCCGCTCTCTCCGATATTTCCTCTTCAGGTCCCAGAGAGGTTCCCTTCTGACCGCAGCCCACCAAAACAAGGGACCCCAAAAATAACAACCCCACTAGGATGGTGCCTAAGTTTCTCATCTTTCCTCCTTTCCAAAGGTTTCCATCCTTCTCCCCTCTCGCATTATCACCTCCTTCTAACCGTTGGACACCGGAAGGAAGAAAAGGTTTAAAAAATAATTGGTAAAAATCTAACTCCACTCAATTCAAAGACATCCGCGGGCATTTTCGCCTACAGAAATCCACCTGAGGGAAAGACTTAGCGATATTTTGGCCCCCTTCTCGACTCTTTGCTACTGTTGGCTTCTTAGCAAAGAGAAGCTATCAAAACGGGGGCTTGCCTCCCTGAAGGATAAATGTGCCATCAGGGCTCTGCCCTACCAGAGCTATGCGCCTCCCTGTAACCTCCCGCAGGTTTGGAACCTGCAAGAGGTTTAGAGTTCAAGTCTGTCGCTCTCTACGGACTCTGATAAATCGGAGTCTTTACAATAAAAAGCCCTTGGCGATCTGCGGCGTTACCCACGAATTTATAAATAGATCAAACCAAAGGTGGAGGGGCGAATTTTCGTAGGGGTCGGATTTATCCGACCCGTTTTGCGGGTTCGATAAACCTGTTCCTGACAGGTTCAGGAATCGAACCCCTAAACAAAATTTATAACCCCTTGACAATCAAGGAGAAAAATGGAAATTCCTATACTTTTAAATTATTGGGCACGATAAATCGTGCCCCTACATTAAATCTGAACCTGCGGCAAGCTTAAGACTCCTTATGCTTTGACGAGGAGACAACAATCAGAAGAAGCCATCCGTCATTGGTTTATGAACCTTTGCCAGCTGGGGTCACTTCTCTCCCCCTTGGCTGTAGAATGGACTAAGGTATAACGGCCAAATCCCTCCAAATCCACGAATATAAAGTAGATCCCCCCATCTTTCACATAATAGCTCCATTTCTGCCAGGCTTTTTGGCCGCTTTCAAAGGGGGTTCTCTCAATCTGATCTGGCGGGCCATAAACAATGTAAACCCTTCCCATATCGGATTGCCATCCATCCTCCCGGCCAAAACTGCTGTAATGGTCGACGGCATATTTCCAACGACGATAATATTCGATCTTGAATTCGTTCTGGGGAGTGGCAGGGTCCGGGTCCCTGAGCCGCCAAAACTCCCGCAGAAACTCCTGTTTACCTGTCAGGGAAAGGCCATCATAGGCTTTCAGCTCCTTATTAGTGGCCAGATAGGATATTTCATCCCTTCTCCTTTGGGCAACTTCCTCGGTAAATTCCTCCCTTACTCGCAGAGGGGAGAGAAGGAAGAACCCTTTGGAGACACTGGCCGAATCTGCGGTTACCTCATCTCTGAGCTGAAGCCGCAGAGCATACCCACCAGGCTTTAAACTTACCACATTTATCCCTCCAGTAAGCACGGCAGTTGAACCCGGTTTCTGGTGGAAAGTGGAGGGAAACTCCTTAACCAGCTTTCCCGCAGCATCATAGACGAAATAGCTTAAGCTATAATTGGTCGGGGATTGGGGGGAGAAACTCAAGTTATAGGCTTCCGTATAATAGTAAAGAACCGGATAGTTGGGGCCGTAAGCTGATCTGGGATAGGGAAGGATCTTTAAGCCATTCTTGGAAAACCTGCTGGTGCTATCACCATTCTGGATGGAGTAAGCGAGCTCAATATCGCTCAACTGCAATTTCTTAGAAGGAAAATCCCTAACTTTCAGACTTTTTGTAACAGTCCCCTCCAATCCCGAGTTCCTATCCCGCAGGGTAAGAGAGTAAGAGTACTCCCCAGGCTTTAGCCACAACCTGATGAGGTCAAAGATGGTGGATGGTTCCTTCTCCTCGAATTCCGTGTTAACCTTTGTCCCGAAGGACCAATTTCTACTCCAGAGCGATCTCCCCCCACTATTCACCCCCGCGGAGACATCAAGAATGGCTAAATACCCATCCTTGCCTTTGACAAAGGTCAGTTCTTGACGAGGCAGGGAATAGTAAATCTCCACCTCGGTGAGACCACTCTCCCCCCGGTAAGAGGCATAATCGGTAAACAAACTAACACCCTCACCTCTGGCCCAGCCAAAGGGAACCAAGAGGAACAGCAGAAAGGCAAATTTAATCCTCAACCTAAACATCTCCTCTCCTTTCATCGATATCGGGGATAGAGCGGAGAAACGAGTTCATAGTCCCCGAACCCATGCCGGTCGACAAAGATGAAGGTAAGCTTCTTGTCGAGGTAATACCATATCTGATAGGAGGTAGTCTCAGTCTCAAAGGGATGTCTCTCCACCTCATCCGGCCGCCCATAGATGATGTAAACCCTTCCTCGGTCTGATCTCCAACCTCCTTCCATTCCACCAAAATGGGCATTGCTATATCCCACCCGTCGATAGTATTCTTCCTCCAGCTCATTTTTAGGAGTCCCCGGGGTGGGGTCCCTCCTTCTCCAAAAATCTCTCAGGAGCTCTCTCCTCTTCCCTGAAGGTGATTTCTTCAGCCTCTTTAGCTCTTGCCGGGTGGCTATATATCTCAGTTGCTCCACGGCCGTGGGGTAATCCTTAGCCGAGGGAGCTGTGTCCTTCCAATGCATTTGAAATTCCTTCTGCAGCTTCTTCTCCCCGTAGAAAGGGGCCTTTAACCTCACCTCCACCTCATATGCCCCCGGTTCCAGATCCCCTATGGAGAACCTATGCACTCTCCGGGATGGATCCTCCCTTACCTCCATTTTCAAGGAATCAGAGGTTAAAATCGCTCCTTTCCTACCCCTTATTTGATAAACCTCTGCAATCACGCTCCCTAAGGGAAGGCCATACATCTCATAGTATAAGAAGAGATGAGGCTCTTGATCATTAAAGATCCCCCCCGCATTGGGAACAATAACCCATTCCCCCCTTCTTAAGGGAAAGTAATCTCCCGCGGTGGAGACAGAATCAGCCAATACCAGATCACTAACAATCCAACCTGCGGTGTGGAAAGAGGGAATTACCACTTTTCCCTCCTGCTGAAGGGACTGGCGGGTGTTGAGATCCGTTAACTTGACTTCCATCCGATAGGAACCAGGACGAGCAAATAGGCTCTTCTGCCCGGTAAGTAACTTATCTTCAAACTTGGTCTCCTCGTAGATCCTCACCTTTAAAGAGTCCCTCCATATTTGGCCATTAACCTGTCTTCCCTTACGATCATAGAGGATCAGCGAGATCTCATAGGAGGCCAAGAAACCGTCTCTTTTCTTTAGAAATTGCAGCTGCGGATACCCTATCCTGTAAAAGAAGAGGAGGTTGGAGAGGTGGACCCCTGCGGAGCGAAAGCTGGCGAAACCAACCGAAAATTTTGGCCCCTCGCCCCCTCGTTCTCCCAACTCCACCTGAGCCCGCAGGGGGACAGGCCACAGGTCAAAAAAGAGAAAAAAGAAGGACAAAAATAGGATTTGCCTCCCTCTACAAACCAATCTCATCAGCTATTTCCCTCATAGCCTGTAGGGCTATCTTTACAAATTCGGCAAGATCCAACCCGATCCTCTCACACTCCTTGATCTGTTCCCTGTTCGCCCCGGCAGCAAACCTCTTCTCCTTAAACCTCTTAAGGACGAAACCCTCGTCCATTCCCTGCAGGCTTCGGGAAGGATGCATCAGGGCCGCGGCAACGATGAGTCCGGTAAGCGGATCCACCGCATACAGGGCCCAGTCCATCTTAGATTGAGGAGGAATGTGGCCTGAGTGCGACCTAACGGCTTGAATGACCTGTTGATCCACCCCCAAATCCTCTAACCATTCCGCCCCCAAAAGCCCATGTTTGCCGGGATCAGCGACTGTCTGATCATAATCCACATCATGGAGCAACCCGGCCAGACCCCAGAGATCTTCATCTTCTTTTAAACTCTTGGCCAAAGCTCGCATCACCGTCTCTGTAGCCAACATATGTTTGATCAGGCGGTCATTTTTGACCTTGGACTTAATTAGATTTAATGCTTCCTCGTGGTCCAAACCATCTCCATTTTAGTCCCCGAGAACAATTTATATCCTCCTCTTCAGGATGTCAAGACCTCTTTTTCGAGGTAGAATAAAAAAAATTAAAAAATAACTTGACAATGTTAATTTTTTTGTTATCTTATTTAATGAATCTGGGATTAAAAGTAAATTTTATTTAGGTGAAACTATGAAAAAGAAAGTTTTAGGTCAATGCCCAGTCTGTGGGGGGCCTCTCTTGGCCACGGAGCTGACCTGTGAACAATGTGGGACAAAGATCGTCGGCAAATTCCAGGTGAGCGAGTTCCAGAATCTATCTGCTGATCAAATGAGCTTTGTAAAAACTTTCCTCAAGTGTCGCGGCAACATAAAGGAGATAGAAAGGGAGCTGGGGATTTCCTATCCCACCGTGAAGAACAGGTTGAACCAGGTAATAGAAGCTTTAGGGCTTGAGCCAGTCCAGGAGGGTCCGACCAAAGAAGAGAGGTTGGAGATCCTCAAAAGGCTGGAGGGGAAAGAGATCAGCTTCCCAGAGGCCTTGGATCTTCTGGCCCAAGGACGAAAATGAAAGAAAGGAGGCAATGATGCCCAACAAGTCCTTCCAAAAGGAGATTGAACTGACCGATAATCAGTCCCTGGTTATCAAAAACCTAAACGGTCCCATTGAGCTGATTGCCTGTCAGGGGAATACCCTGCACATCGAGGCCAAGATAAGTTCAGATAACCAGAAAGTGGTCGATGAGACGGATGTGGTAGTGGAGCAAACCCCTGATCAGGTAACCATTAGAGTTGAACCCACTGGCTCAAAGAGGTTTTGGGGATGGAAATCTGAAAAGAAGTCGGCTCGGGTAGAATTTTTCATCAAGGCTCCCCAATGGGTTCCCCTCAGCGCCAAAAACCTCAATGGGGATATAAAATCCTGGGGATTTGATCATTTGAGCGAACTCAAGACTATGAATGGGGGGCTGGAAATAGAAGGATGTTCAGGGAATCCCATTTTAAAAGCGATGAACGGCCAGGTAGTAACCCACTCCTGTTCCTTCGGAGGACTGGAGGCCAAGACAATGAATGGACC
This sequence comes from uncultured Gemmatimonadota bacterium, assembly GCA_964626665.1. Taxonomy (GTDB): domain Bacteria; phylum SM23-81; class DAOVCL01; order DAOVCL01; family DAOVCL01; genus DAOVCL01. The sequence continues at coordinate 169,405 of CAZVGK010000003.1, forward strand.
CATAGCTGTGGAGACAACAATTAGCCCGCAGGGGGACTACCACCTGAAAAGTATGCAGGGGGAGATTAAATTCCTCATCCCTCAAGGCACAAATGCATCCATTGAGGCGAAGAGCTTGCACGGGGAGATCGATTGTCAACTCCCCCTAAAGGGACTGCAGCGAGGCAGAAACAAACTAAAGGGGATTTTGGGGGAGGGTGGGGCTCGGGTAGGATTAAAGGGTATGAACGGGAGGATAACCCTTGCCCAGCTCGCCGATAGCGACAATTCAGGGTCGGAAACTGAGCTCATCGCCAGGATGTTAAAAGAGGGGAGGATAACCCAGGATGAGGCATCCAAATTGAGAGAGGCCATTTATGGCTGAGAAAGCTTGCCTCATTGAACCATAAAGGAGGATAAAGATGGAAGAGGAGAAGATGAGGGTATTGCAGATGATTGAAGAGGGGAAGATAAACGCTGAGGAAGGGGCAAAGCTTCTGCAGACCATTGAGGAACCAGCCAAAAAGGAAGAAGGGAAAAGGGTTCTGAGGATAAGGGTCTATGAGGGGAACTTAGAGAAGCCCAAGGTCAATGTGAACATTCCTCTTGGGCTGATAAAGCTTGCTACCCACTTTGTGCCTGAATCCACCAGGGCCAAGATGAAGGAGAAGGAGATAGACCTGGACCAGATCGCCCAGCTAATAGAATCAGGGGCTAAGGGCAAGTTGGTAGATGTGGAGGAGGAGGGCGAAAGGGTAGAGATCTTCTTAGAGTAGGATCTTGTCCTAAGGCAAAATTTTTTTCCTCCCCGAGCAAGATGAGGTGGCAGAATCCCGCTTCTGCCACCTCTCACGCTTTTGTAGGGGCGTAAGGCCTTACGCCCCTACAACTGCAGGTTTGGGATTCCATGTCTAACAGGGATCTTTCCGGGATAGCACCATCAATTGGGGGGAAAGTGAACATTCCTCCCTGTCCTCTTCACCATTTTGTGCCTCAGTGGCCAATTTCTCGTCCAAAAACCTTTCTTATGAAAAATCCACCTTGACATTTCACCGACAAGATAGTAACTCTACAAAAACGGATAAGGGGAAATTTAATGGTGGAAAACACACTTTTCCTCCTTCCCTGGATCCTCTCTTACCTTGAGGATAAACCAGATTGGAGTTACGGGGTCCCGGACAGGGTATTTGATCTTCCCTGGAGGCTAAGTCCGAGATGTGCCCACATCCCAGTGCTCTGTCTGTTGAGAAGGGGTGGGGGAAAGATCGCCTACCTTACTTCCAGAAGGTCAGGAAAATTGGATTCGATCAGAATCTATCGCTTTTATCCAAATTCCGGTAGGCTTGAGCAACTAAAGTTCTTAGATAAAAGGGGAAATAGATACAGCGAATACAGGAAACATCATCAGGGGGATTGGCATAAGACCTTCTATCTAAAGAGAGAAGATTTCTCCGATGCTGAAGGAGGAACTGTTTATATCAAGGTGAAATTTGATGATCAGTTTATCATCTCCCCCAAAGATGAAAGGGAAACCACTTTTGCCTCTGTTCTCTTGGCGGACAAACCTTTACCAAAGCTCAGCGGATGGTTGGTGGGAGATGGACATATCCATACTGAACTCACCAACAATTCCAGCGAATATGGCCCCCCCTTGGAGGTTTTCCCATACGCCCGGGGTTGGTTTGGCCTTGACTACATAATTCTCACCGATCACGGCTTTGACCTCAAGGAAGCTGATTGGAAAAAGCTACAAAGATTCGCTGGAGATAATAGCAGAAAGGATTTCACCATTTTAACTGGTGAGGAAATCCATGCCAAAAATGACCACAATTGGCTTCCCTCTTTTACAAAATGCCACTCTATGCATATCTTGGGTTACAACTTAAGAGAACTAATAAAAACAGGAAGCACCATATTTCATTCCTATAATCCAAGCAAAAGGGAAAACACGGTTATGGCAGAGTTCCTCACCCATAACGAGGGAAGTTTCTGTTACATCGCCCATCCCCGGGCGGAAAGGGAAGGTAGATGGCAGTATGAATTGAAGAGATTGAAAGATGAATATCTCGGCAACCCTATTGTAGGACTTGAGGTTTTAAATGGCGGAGATTTCGGAGAGCAGAAGAATAAAGATGCAATGAAATTGTTCACCGAGCTCCTCCTTAAGGGGAAGAGGCTGTGGGCTGTGGGCAATAGTGATTCCCATTCTTTGCGGTTGGGTAGAGGAAGAACCTATATCAAAGCTGAGGAAAACATCGGAAAAGAGATTTTAGCCGCGCTGAAATCGGGAAAGACCGTGGCCACCAATGGGCCCTTTGGTTATCTCGAGGCAACCAATGAAAGGGAGGAGAAAACCGAACTGGGAGAGGTCCTAAGGGGTAAAGGATTTCAGCTTGTCCTGAGATGGGATGCGAATCCCAAACATCAATATACCAATCTCTCTTCGATAATGGTCTATCTGGGAAAGGTAGGGGAGGTTAGGGAAAGGACAGTCCCCTTATCTAAAATTGACTACACCAAGGGATCATTCACCACGAGGGTCCATAAATTAAGGTCTGGTTCCTACTACATAAGGGCCGAATTCCTCATCTCTGAGGAGAGGAAGGCAGTAACCAGCCCTATCTTCTTAGAGGTAGAGTGAAAAGGGAATTGCCCTATGCTATAAACTCGTAAGATATTGTTTTTTTTACAAAATTTTCCAGGTTGCCTTGAGTAGAAGTCTTCTACCGCACTTTAGCGCGGGTTTGGGGCCTTCAGGCCCCCTGGGTTTGCATCCAGTGAACGGGCTAAAGCCCTACCAACCCCGGCTAAAGCCGGGTAGAAGATAGCTCACTTTGAGCTGGTAGATGCCCTCATCTGAGGGCCAGGAGGCAGTGGCAGATGAGGGGTTCTGCCACTTCGATATTCGGATTTAGGATTTCCCCACTGGCTTCCCTCCTCGATGGTTTGAGAGGAAAACTCCGAATCTAAACAGGTGAGGGCCTCCTCCGGGGCTTCGCCAAGAGGAAGGGCATTTCCCCTTGACTTTCCAGTCTTTTTCGTTTACTATTAGGAATATATGTGTTTATTTGTAAAATCTGGAGAGACCCGGTGAAGGAAGAAGTTAAAAACTGGTTAGACTCTGCTCAATATGATTTAGAAACTGCTAAGCACATGTTTAGCACTGGCAGATATATCTATACGGTTTTTATGTGTCATCTCGGTCTGGAGAAAGCCCTGAAGGCAAAGGTTGAAGAAATCACTGGTAAAACACCGCCTAAAACCCATGACTTAGAATATCTTGTGGGACTTGCTGGGTTATCTCCAGATAACGATATGGAAAAGTTCATCGTGGAGATTAGCAATCTGAGTGTAGTTACAAGATACCCAAGTGACTTTCAAAGGATTCTTAAGAATTTTTCGCGGAAAAGAGCTAAACTTATTTTGCTAAAAGCGACGGAGGTTTTTCAGTGGATAAAAAGATCAATCTCATTATAACTAAATACAAGCAGAGGCTTGAGACCCTGGGGATCAAGGTTCAAAAGATCGTCCTTTACGGCTCTTATACCTCAGGAAATGTCAAAGAGGAGAGTGACATAGATCTGGTCGTGGTATCTGATGACTTTAGAGATATGGATCTATGGGAGAGACTGTGCCTCCTGGGACGTGCTCGAATAGGGATTAAAAGACCAATGGAAATATTGGGACTTACTAGAGAAGAATATGCTGCAGAACGTAACGGCACATTTATTGCGGATGAGATCAAAGCAAAGGGAGTGTTAGTTATATAAACATAAAGGATTAGCCAAAGTCTTCTATGCTGACCTCTAGCTGGTTTCATTAGGCAAGATCTTAAAACCTGTTCCTGACAGTTTCAGGAATTTATGTCAAGCTTTTCAAGCCACCAAGAATAGATTGAAAAATACATGCTCTGTGGATGAAAGAGAGAGGGGAGCAATAGAGCGGGAGCCAGACTCCGTTTCCCTCAGCCAATAGTTTCTTTCACTCTTAATTCTACATTCTTCATTCCAGGCTTCGTCCGATTTATGTTGTCCACACCTTGTCGGTGTAGGCGAAGTCTCGCTAAGGGTGGGGAAAGGGCATTTCCCTTGACATACCCACCTTTTTCGCTTATTATCAGGAAAAGGACAATTAAAAAAAGCATACCCGAGCTTCGGATATGGGCAAGATAAGCTAAATGGCGCTGGTAACGTCACAAAGCTGAAGTATAATCAAACATTAGGAGGAGAAGATGACTAATTTTAAGGATCGTATTATTCGAGCAGCTAAATTAGATGTTAACCTGTATGAAGAGGTTGAGGCTGATAAGGGGGCATTGGGTCAGGCTATGGGGGTTGTTGTTCTCTCCAGTATAGCCGCTGGGGTAGGAAGTATTGCCAGAGGAGGACTTGGCGGGATTCTGATGGGAACAATTGCAGCTCTTATTGGATGGTATGTCTGGGCCTATTTCACTTATTTTATTGGCACTAGATTCCTCCCAGGGCCACAGACTAAAGCAGATTACGGTGAGTTGTTACGCACCATCGGTTTTTCAAGCTCCCCTGGGTTGATTCGAATACTGGGTATCATTCCAGGGTTGGCAGGATTCGTTTTCTTAGTTGCTTCAATTTGGATGCTGATAGCAATGGTGATCGCCGTAAGACAAGCTCTTGATTATCAGAGCACATTACGCGCTGTAGGGGTATGCGTGATCGGCTGGATCATTCAAATGTTAGTCCTTCTGTTATTGTTTTCTATTTTAGGCGGTTCCGCAAAGCCAGTCTAATACTTTTTCATATAGCCGTCAAAACATCAGATAACAAAGTATTTACGGTTTCACTCTGCTTAACCCTGCCAAGGCGGGGTTGCTTAAACGATAAGCTAAATGGCGTTGGCAACGCTACAAAGCAAAGGGGTAGCTAAGCTTGATTCCCAAGGAAAGCTAACGGGCTAAATAAGAGCACCATTTAACCTAACGGTGTGGCGGGTAAGCGGCTTCGCTTCTTACCCAGTTCCCAAGAGTGAAAGCGAGTTTTCTCCAGCGAACTTTGCTTACCCGTCGCCCTGTTATATGAAAATTAAACCCTCTATAATCAAGGGAAGCCAAAATACTCTTGAACCCGACTTCCGCAGTAAAAAGGCTAAGTGGTTGTAAATTATGACTTAGATTTT